>NZ_JBAZRC010000156.1:0-11413 GCF_041663085.1 Mucilaginibacter sp. | reverse complement strand
GGAAAATTAGCCGGGCGGATGTAAACCACATTAGCCAGGCGGGGTTTATTATTGCCATCATCAGGGTTGTCGTGTTTTATAATTACGGCGTTAGCAAGGGTGCTGATTAGGGCTTTCCTGGTGTAATCAGGGCGTAGTACATCAACCTTCAGGTCTTTATATAAAAAAGATACCGTTCCTTTTGATAGCTTTTGCGTGCTATGTATATCAAAATCAAAGCTGGCTAACCTGCCCTCGGTTATTTTAACCATTGAGAGGGGCATCAGCACCGGGTTAACATCGCTCATGTTCATGGGCGCAAGGTGCCCCTTGTAAGCGTAGTTATAAGTAGCATCGTTAAGGTTAAACACAAAGTGCAGATCGAGTTTGGCCTTTCCCATAAAATAGCTGGTAAGGTTGGCTGTAGCGATATTATTCTTTTTTAGCTTATCCGCACGGTTGGTAAGGTTGAGGAACCGGCCGGAAATGTTGTTAAACTTTAAGTGCCCAAACTTTTTTGAGGTTTTATTAAGCTGCGAATACACCACATTCATATGCTTCATATCCAGCGTATCAATGTTAAGCGTTGCTTTAATAGCATGGCGAATGGCCCAATGGGGGAACGTTACCAGCCTGTCGGTAGTTTGCAAGGACCCATTATAGTTACTGAAGACTTCAAAATATCCTTTATCAATTACAAGTTTTTTAATATCAATACTTTGCGATTTTTGATAAGTGATGTAGTCAAAATTTTTCAATTGTACCGAATCAATGTGCAGGGTAAAGCGGTCCTTTTTACTTTTTTCAAAAAACGCGGCACGGTCTATTGGTTTAAGATCAATCCCGGTAATGGCAAGGTTTTTTGTTTGGGTAGATAGCTTTACCGATTTAACTTTAAAGGTATATAAGCCACTGGCAGCTTTACTGCTGTAGTTTTTTAATTCGGTAGTAACATCTTTACAATATAAAAAGCGCGTGGTATCTGTTTGCGTTGCCGAATCTATTAGCAGGTCGGTAGCCTTAACGTCCATTTCTTTTAATTCAGATACCGCCAGTTTTGGCCCCGTATAGTTTTTTTGTTTGTAATTTATATTGGTAAAAAGGATCTCGCCTATGTGTACCAGTTTAAAGCTTTTGGCAATTTTTTGGTACAGCGTGCGCTTGTCCTTTTTGGCGGTATCGCCGTCCTTATCAGCATATTTGCTTATTTGTATCCCGGGCTCGTTTAAGGTAATGCGGCCAACATTCAGTTTCTTTTTAAAGTAGAATTCAAAAGGGTGGGCGTTTGAGATCACCAGCCGTTTTACATGCAGTTCGTACAAGCTACCGGGTGCTGCGCCTTGCTTTTTCATTTGGTGATAAACTGCAGTATCTGGTTTAAAGGTGATATCGTAAAGTACGGCTTTGCCTTGCAGTACGTTCAGGTCAAGGTCGCTGTAGTTTATGGTGTATAGGCTGTCGGTACCTTTTAAAACGGCTTCTTTTAGTTTGGCCGAAAGTTTTGGGGCTAAAAAACTATTGATAAATAATACCGCCATTATAGTAAGCAGTACTAAAGCGCCGATTACTATCAGCAGTATTTTTTGCCAGCGGTGTTTAAAAAAGGTAGTTGCCATATTTTGTTCGCTTTACTTATGTTCCCAGCGACCTTAATGGCGGCTTGTTGCAGATATATAACAACAGAAACCGAAAATTGTTAAACGCTGACAAACTGTCACATCATTATATAAAAATTGTGTATTTTTGCGGTTCAATTTTTTACATAACAATGGATTTGCTTATACCGGATAAAGTGCACGATGAGACAAGGCAGGGCGAGGCTTTAATTTTAGAGCCTGTTGGTAAAACAAATGGCCGCAAGCTTTATATAGAAAGCTATGGCTGCGCCATGAACTTCTCTGATAGTGAGATAGTAGCTTCGATATTGGCCGAAAAGGGCTTTGAGACCACCTCGGATTTTAATAATGCTGATGTTATTTTCATCAACACCTGCTCCATACGTGAGAATGCCGAAGTACGTGTGCGTAACCGCCTGAAAGAATTTGCAGGCGCTAAATTCAGGAACCCCGGTATGGTGGTTGGTGTGCTGGGTTGCATGGCCGAACGTTTAAAGGCTAAATTTTTAGAAGAAGAAAAACTGGTTGATGTTGTTGTAGGCCCCGATGCTTACCGCGACCTGCCAAACTTAATAGAACAGGTTGATGGTGGCCAGCGTGCGGTTAACGTATTGCTTAGCCGCGAGGAAACCTATGCGGATATTAGCCCGGTGCGTTTAAACAGCAATGGTATTAACGCCTTTGTATCTATTATGCGTGGCTGCGATAACATGTGTAGCTTTTGTGTAGTGCCGTTTACCCGTGGCCGCGAACGCAGCCGCGATGCACACTCTGTTGTAGCTGAGTGCAAGGACTTGTTTGATAAAGGCTACCGCGAGGTTACTTTGTTAGGCCAGAACGTAGATTCATACAAATGGAGCGGACAGTTAGCCGAAGGCGCCGGGCCTTTAGCCGTTGGCGATGAAATTACTGTTGTAAATTTTGCCAACCTGTTAGAGATGGTTGCACTGGTTAGTCCGGAGCTGCGCGTGCGCTTTTCAACATCGCACCCCAAAGATATTACCGACGAGGTTTTACACACCATTGCCAAATACGAGAATATTTGCAATTATATACACCTGCCGGTACAAAGCGGTAACAGCCGTATACTGGATATTATGAACCGTACTTACGATCGTGAGTGGTACATGAACCGTATCGATGCCATCCGCAGGATAATACCTGATTGTGCGGTATCAACAGATGTGATCACCGGTTTCTGTACCGAAACGGATGAGGAGCATAACGATACCGTAACCATGATGGATTACGTAAAATACGATTTTGCCTACATGTTTAAATATAGCGAAAGGCCGGGCACTTTAGCCGCTAAACGCTACGCGGATGATATCCCGGAGGAAATAAAGCAAAAACGCCTGGCGCAAATAGTAGCCAAGCAGCAGGAGTATTCATTTTACCGCATGCAGGCGCGGATCGGTAAAGTTGAGAAAGTGCTGATAGAAGGCTTCTCCAAAAAATCTGACAAGGACTATTGCGGCCGCAGCGATCAAAACGCGATGGTGATATTCCCGGTAAGTGAAAATTATAAACCAGGCCAGTATGTAAACGTATTGGTAGAGAGAACGACGTCGGCGACGCTGATAGGAACTATTGTTTAACTTTTGGAAGCAAGAGGTCAGGAATCAGGAGACAAGAAGAAGATAAGATGAAGCACAATTTTAAAAGTTTGAAAATCTGGCAAAGGTCAATGGACTTAACCGATTTAACTTTTGAATATTGTAAAGAATTACCAATTCAGGAACGCTTTAATCTGATTGATCAACTTAACCGAAGCTCCTGCTCTATACCGTCAAATATTGCGGAAGGATCAGGGAAAAGAACGAAAATTCACTTTGCGGAATTTTTAACAACATCGTTGACATCTTCGTTCGAAGTGGAAACACAGTTGTTAATATGTGAAAGGAGAGCATACGGCTCTCCTGATAAGTTAAAGGAGTGCTTAGAATTAGTTGCTGAAATTCAGAAGATGATATTCAATTTCAGAGAGTATATAATGAAAAGTGACGATTAAATTTGAATTGGGGGTCAATGCCGAAGCTCGTCTTAGGTCTTGATATCCTGATTCTTGAATCTCTTTATGGAAGTACAAGAAATTAAACAACGCTTTGGTATCATCGGCAACTCGCCGTTACTAAACAGGGCTATAAATATTGCGAACCAGGTTGCACCTACTGATATCTCGGTATTAATTACCGGTGAGAGCGGGAGTGGTAAAGAGGTTTTTTCGCACATCATCCATCAGATGAGTCCGCGTAAGCATGGGCCGTTCATAGCGGTTAACTGCGGGGCTATCCCCGAGGGGACGATCGATTCAGAACTATTCGGACACGAAAAAGGCGCCTATACCGGTGCCGTTGGCGAACGTAAAGGTTATTTTGAAACCGTTAACGGCGGGACTATCTTTCTGGATGAAATTGCCGAAATGCCTTTGGGCACACAGGCGCGTTTACTTAGGGTATTAGAGTCGGGCCAGTACATCAGGGTGGGTTCATCAAAGGTTGAGAAAACTAATGTGCGTGTTATAGCGGCAACCAATGTGGATGTGTACGATGCGGTAAAAGCCGGTAAATTTCGGGAGGATCTTTACTACAGGTTAAACACGGTGCCATTGAAGATCCCGCCATTGCGCGAAAGAAAGGAAGATGTGTTCCTGCTGTTCCGCAAATTCACATCAGACTTTACCGATAAATACCGGACCCCGCCCATCCAGTTAGATGAAGAGGCGCAGCAGGTACTTATTAATTACTCGTGGCCGGGTAACGTAAGGCAATTAAAGAATATGGCCGAGCAACTGGCCGTTTTAGAGCGCGACAGGGTAATAACCGCGGCTACGCTGCTCACCTACATCCCGCATGAAGCCGGTAGAAGCAATCTGCCAATGCGGTTAGACAATCAGCCAAAAGAAGATTTCTCTGAAAGGGATATCCTGTATAAGGTGCTGTTTGATATGAAAAGGGATATGGTTGAGCTGAAAAAATTGGTGGCCGAAATTATTGAGCATGGCGGGGTAAGCACAAATTTCCAGAACAATTCTACAGCTTTAACACAATTGTACCGCGATATTGAATTGCCACCGGTTAATAACCACGAAACACAATTTACACTGCAGCAACCCGTTAACAATAGCGTTAGCAGCAGTAATAGTGCAGATTACAACATCACACACGATGCTGAAGAGGTGGAGGAATCGTTATCGCTGATAGAGAAAGAGTCTGACCTGATCCGTAAAGCGTTAAAAAAGCATAAAGGTAAGCGCAAACTGGCGGCTAATGAGCTGGGGATATCAGAAAGAACTTTATATCGTAAAATAAAAGAATTAGATTTATAGGGAACAAATGAGGAAGAGGCTATTTTTAAGTTTATTGGTGTTGGGTACCGTAGTTATGTTGTTTAACTCGTGTGCCTATAAGTTATCGCTTAACGGCGCTTCTATCCCGCCAGATCTGAAGACCATCGATATCCAGTTTTTTGAGAATAACTCACAATTGGTAGTGCCTACACTGAGCCAAACTTTTACCGAAGCATTAAAAAACCGTATCCGTACACAAACAAATATTAGTATTATAAGGGGCGAAGCCAATGCTACCATGAGCGGGGCTATTACGGGTTACAGCATTGCACCGGTTTCTATACAGGCAACAAACAGCAACACCGCGCCAATTGCCGGTGCAAGCCGTTTAACTATAACAGTTCAGGTAAAATATGTTTACGATGCCGATAAAAAGCTTAGTTTTGAAGAATCGTTCACAAAATCTAAAGATTTTACCGGCGATAGTGCATCGCAGGAACAAACTTTGATACCGGAGATTGTTAAACAATTAACAGACGATATTTTTAACAGAGCCTTCGCCAATTGGAATTGATAGGATATTTTTTAAACCAGCGTGGATCAATACGTAGATAACAGGCAGAAAGAGATTTTATGGGACATATTAGCCAACCCGGCTAATAATGGCGCGGCATATACACAAAGCCTGGAGCGCCTGGTGCAGGAGCACCCCCAAAGCGGATTGCTACAGGTATTATTTGCACGCACCGGCGATAAACAACTGTTAAATAAAGCATCGGTTTATTATAATCCGCGTACCTTGTATAAGCTGGCTAACCACCCCGCAGACCTGCCGTTAGTTGATAAAAGAGATATTAACTACTCTTCAGAGAGTGTGATTGAACCTTTAGCCTATTCTAAAACATATACAGATACAGTTATTGTTGATGAGGAAATTGAAGAAGTGCAGGCAATTGATACGGCACAGGAAGCGGTTATTACCATAGATGGTGATAACATTGAAGAGGCAATTGCCGAGCCGATAGCAGAAATTACAGATGAGCCGGCAACAGAAAATGAAATTGATAATAGCTATGCTCCGTTCGTTATAGAACAGGAAGAAGTTAAAACGGAAGCAGTAGATGATGGGCCTGTAGCACAACAGGATATACAGATCGGGCAAGAACCGGTTTCAATGCCGGAACCGCAAGCAACAGAAGAGCCCGTTGAAAATATAACGGGCGAAACCTATACCCGCGGTTCAAGGTTCCCGAAGAGGGAGGTTCCCAACAGCATTACAATACCAGAGCCTGAATACCCGCAACAGCAGCAGGATATTGACGATGATGTGTATGATGAAATTGTAAGTATTGAGGATATTGGTTTTGAGGCTATAGCAAGTGAACAGACCGCCGAGCCTTTAACTGAAGCCCGGTTTAGCGACCCTACGGTAGAGAGCGGCCCCGAGGAAGAGGAAGCATCTGCTGTGCTTTTCCATCAGCCGGACGGGATTGCAGAACCTGTTACAGATCATAAAAAAACAATAGAGCAGGAAGATCGCCTGATATTGGGTGGTATTGTAAATACCGACTACCTGAGGTTTGATAAAAAGCTCGATGAACTGCGTAGTAACACAGCTGCAGAACCTGTAAAGGTAACAGAGCCGCAACAACAGTCGCAACAAACAGAGCCTGCGGCAGAAACGCAGGGGGTATCGCGCTACGATGATGATAAAATGCCATATACTTTTCTGTGGTGGCTTAACAAAACCCGCAAAGAACACGCCGAAAACCTACAACCGTATGCAACTGGCAACACGGCTGTAAAACAAGGCACACAAACCGGGAAACGCCAAAAAGCAGGTAGCGCCGATGAATTGCAACAGCAGTATTACGAGAATATATTCAGCCTTACATCAGTAAGCGGGGTAGACCGGGAAACCGACCCGGCAGCGGTAGCTTTTGATCATAACAAAAAAGAGGATGTGATCATCGAGCGCTTTATTCATACCGAGCCACAAATAAAACCACTTTCGGCAGATAAACTGGATAATGAGAACAAGGCCAAAAAAAGTTCGGAAGACCTGAACGATTTTGTTACTGAAACACTTGCTCGCATTTATACCGACCAGATGCTATATCATAAGGCGATAGCCACTTATAAAAAATTGATATTGAAATATCCGGAAAAAAAGCTTTACTTTGCAGCCCAGATTGAACAGTTAGAAAAGAAAACCAATTGATATAATAAAGAAATGTATTTAGTATTGATCGTCATCACGATAATTTTATGTGTCCTTTTAGGGCTTATCGTATTAATCCAAAACCCTAAAGGTGGCGGTTTAGCTTCAAATTTTTCAGGTTCGTCACAATTAATGGGCGTACAAAAAACCGGCGACTTTTTAGAAAAAGGTACCTGGGTGCTGGCTATCAGCATTATGGTATTATCGCTTATCATCAATGTATCTGTTAAAGGCGGTGCGCAAAAAAGCGACGACCCAGCGCAGATGGAGTTAATCAAAAAAGCATCTAAACCATCTGCAGCACCT
This sequence comes from Mucilaginibacter sp., assembly GCF_041663085.1. Taxonomy (GTDB): domain Bacteria; phylum Bacteroidota; class Bacteroidia; order Sphingobacteriales; family Sphingobacteriaceae; genus Mucilaginibacter. Next base: position 4,002 of record NZ_JBAZRC010000156.1, on the reverse strand, counting down.
GCAGCAGCACCATTAAACGTGCCTGCTACAACACCTGCACCGGCGCAGAACACGCCTAAAAAGTAATAAGTATTTTAAGCATACACGAAAGGCTTTGGACTATCCTCCAAAGCCTTTTTTGCTGAAATTGGGTTAACTGCCATGATGGCACTTGCCCCGATAAAATAAAAACCAATAGGTTGTAACCTTGCCCTAAAAGGTGACAATTGAACAGTAATTATGCCAATACAGAAAATTTGCTGTGCTTGGCATAATTGATGTGAAAACCATAAACGAAAACTTAAAATTTTAAAATTCAAATAGTATTACTATGTCATTAAACATTAAACCCCTTGCGGATAGAGTGGTTGTTGAAGCCGCTGCTGCAGAAACCAAAACCGCTTCTGGTATTTACATTCCTGAAACTGCACAGGAAAAACCACAAAAAGGAACTATAGTGGCTGTTGGCCCGGGCAAGTATGCTGATGTATCCGGCACCCTTATTCCAATGACCACCAAAATTGGTGATGCTATATTGTACGGAAAATATGCAGGTACCGAGATCAATATCGATGGTAAAGAATACCTGATCATGCGCGAATCTGACATTTACGCAGTATTATAATTCAAGAAAATCATTAACTCAAAAATTCAAAGTATATATAATGGCAAAACAAGTTAAATATAATGTTGAAGCACGTGACGCTTTAAAGCGTGGTGTTGATATTTTAGCTAATGCGGTTAAAGTTACATTAGGTCCTAAAGGCCGTCACGTAATTATCGATAAAAAGTTTGGTTCACCGGCGGTTACTAAAGATGGTGTAACTGTAGCTAAAGAAATTGAACTGAAAGACCCTATTGAAAACATGGGTGCCCAAATGGTTAAAGAAGTTGCATCAAAAACTGCTGATATTGCAGGTGATGGTACTACTACTGCTACCGTTTTAGCGCAGGCTATTGTTACAGCAGGTATTAAAAACGTTGCTGCAGGTGCAAACCCAATGGATTTGAAACGCGGTATTGATAAAGCTGTTGCCGAAGTTGTTAAAAACTTAAAAGCACAGTCACAAACCGTTGGCGAAGACAACAACAAAATTAAACAGGTAGCTTCTATATCTGCTAATAACGATGAAGTTATTGGCTCATTAATAGCCGAAGCTATGGCTAAAGTTGGTACTTCAGGTGTTATCACTGTTGAAGAAGCAAAAGGTACCGAAACTGAAGTTAAAACTGTTGAAGGTATGCAGTTTGACCGTGGTTACCTTTCTCCGTACTTCGTAACCAATTCAGACAAAATGGAAGTGGAATTAGAAAACCCTTACATCTTGATCTACGATAAAAAGATCTCTTCAATGAAGGAATTACTTCCTATCCTGGAGAAACAAGTACAAACAGGCAAACCTTTATTGATCATTGCTGAAGACCTTGATGGCGAAGCTTTAGCTACTTTGGTAGTTAACAAGATCCGTGGTTCACTGAAAGTTGCTGCTGTTAAAGCACCAGGCTTTGGCGACCGTCGTAAAGCAATGTTAGAGGATATCGCTGTGTTAACTGGCGGTACTGTAATATCTGAAGAGCGTGGTTATAAATTAGAGAGCGCTGACCTTTCAATGTTAGGCCAGGCAGAAAAGATCACTATCGATAAAGACAACACTACACTGGTTAACGGTGCCGGTGATGCTGAATTGATCAAAGGCCGTGTTGGCGAGATCCGTGCGCAGATCGAAACTACTACTTCTGATTACGATAAAGAAAAATTACAGGAGCGTTTAGCCAAATTATCTGGCGGTGTTGCTGTACTTTACATAGGTGCTGCATCTGAAGTTGAGATGAAAGAGAAGAAAGACCGTGTTGACGATGCTTTACATGCAACCCGTGCGGCTGTTGAAGAAGGTATTGTTGCTGGTGGTGGCGTTGCCTTCATCCGTGCGGTAGCTGCTTTAGCTGACCTTAAAGGTGCTAACGAAGATGAGAACACCGGTATCCAGATCATCCGTCGTGCTATTGAGGAACCATTACGTCAGATCTGCGATAACGCAGGTATCGAAGGTTCTATCGTAGTACAAAAGGTAAAAGAAGGTACTGCTGATTTTGGTTACAACGCACGTACCGATAAATACGAAAACTTAATTGGCGCAGGTGTTATCGACCCTACTAAAGTAGGCCGTGTAGCATTAGAGAACGCAGCTTCTATCGCGGCTATGTTGTTAACCACCGAGTGTGTGTTGGCAGACGAGCCTGATGATGACAAAGGTGGCATGCCACCAATGGGTGGCGGCGGCATGGGCGGCATGATGTAATCGTGATAAGCCCTCAGGCTTGAGTTATAAGTCCGAAGTCCTTTGACTTAAGACTTATAACTCAAGACTATACACTTAACAAACCCCTTGTCTGTTTTTGCAGACAAGGGGTTTTGTTTTATACAGTCATTCTGTATGGTTTAGGCGTTTTTATACCCTTCGACTAAACGGTTTATCCCCCAAAATAACGCATTGTGTTATTTTTATGTAACATAATAGCTATTTGCCCGGTTAGGCATGGCATTTGAATAATAGCCGGTATGAAACAAATAGTAAATAAAAGGAAGCATATACATAGCCGCATTGTAGAATGGGTGCTGTTTAAAGGCCCCGAGCTGTTTGTAACCCTGTACAGTTAAAAAAAAATCTTAATTTTGGCCCCTATCTATGGAGCTAAAAGACGTCTATAATACCCTGCATATTTGGCTTGTAACTTATGGGCCCAAATTCTTATTCGGCATCATCTTATTTTTTGTAGGCCTTTGGGTTATTGCGTTCATTAAAGCGCGGTTAACACATAGGATGAGCAAACGCGAGATACACTCTTCGTTACAACCTTTTTTTCTTAGCCTTTCAATAACGGCGTTATACGCTATTCTCATTATTACTGTATTTAATGTTATAGGTTTCCAGCTTACATTTATTAGTACGGTTGTTGGTGCTTTGGGTGTGGCAGCCGGTTTAGCACTATCTGGTACGCTGCAAAACTTTGCAGGCGGAGTTTTGATATTGTTACTTAAACCTTTTGAGATTGAAGACCACATCATAGCGCAGGGCCAGGATGGCCGTGTGCAGTCTATCCAGCTTTTTTACACGGAGATCCTCACCGCCGATAATAAAACGGTTATCATCCCAAATGGTAAACTTTTTAATGAAGTGATAACAAATATTGGCCGCCAGGGCAAACGCCGTTTAGATATTGATTTTAAGCTTAATTATGGGGTGGATATTGATCAGGTAAAAGGCATTTTGGTTGACGCCATAAAAGGTGTACCTAATGTTTTGGGCGAACCTGCTACCAAAGTTGGAGTGCTTCTTTTAGAAGCAGACGGCATGCGTTTTACCGTGCGTGTATGGGTAGATCCCGCTCATTTTTTAGCTACCAAAATGGCACTGCAGGAAAAGATAATTAACGATATCAAAGCCGCCGGAATCAAATTCCCGGGGATGGCGTAATCTCCACGATGTCATTTCGAACGAGCTTGGGCCGGCAAGTGTGCCGGCGCGAGGAGAAATCTTATACGCCTTGCATTCAGCATACTTCATCATTTAGAAACCGCCATAAAGGGTTTGCCTATTCTATAAGAGCAATCTTTTTTTCAAGCCGCCACTTTTTTATTCTTTCTCCCGTGCTATTGCTTCATTAGTACTGATGAAATGCTCATAATAAATAAGATAATGGCAATAATATTTGCCGGTAAAAGATCTGTTACTCCCCTTGTTTTCTTTATGCTGATCGATGCGGATTCTTACATCATTTGTAACGCCAACATATAATACGGTTTTGCCCGCGTTGGTCGCTATATAAACGTAATAGTTATGGTTCCACATAATAATTGTTCTTGATGCATGGCGTATAAGATTTCTCCTCGCTCCAGTGCTTAAGCCCCCACTTGCTCGTTCGAAATGAACTGTGTTTAAAAGCAAATAATATTTGAATAATTTTCCTGATATTTTGTTTGTTGTTTAGCTATTGCAAAGGCTTGTTTTAATAGTTTGTTAG
>NZ_JBAZRC010000155.1:0-11620 GCF_041663085.1 Mucilaginibacter sp. | reverse complement strand
ACGAAAACCAGACCCTCCTTTAAAATACTCCCGGATGATCGATGACTTATTAATTGTCTTTTTCATTTGGTACTTTTTTGTCAACCTATTTCAGGACAAGTCAAAAAATCACAAACAAAATTGCGGTAAAATGGCGCATTTAATTCGCCCTTTTTCGGCCTCAGTACGGCCTTTTTAAACGTTTAATGCAGTTAAAAAGACGAATATCCATATTAATTAAACTATTGATTATTAGTGAATTGAAAATTACAACCTGTCTCGTTATTTTCAAAATGGAACAAAATGGAACACTGTTTTTGCCCGATTTTTCAAAAAACCAGTTCCCTACCCATAAGTTTCAGATACCCCACACATAGCTTTGCTAAAATATCGCCACCGGTAACACCAACTCAAACCTGTTGCGGCCACTGCCACCAAATATGTCGCGGTCTAACAAATAGCTGTAACGTACGCCGAAAGATATGGATGCCTGGTTAAACCATTTGGTATCAAAAAACAGTGCTGCCCCCGCCGTTCTGAAGTTTGCCTTTAATGAAGATCCGTCTGTAAAAAAGTTGGCTGCCGTGGCATGTGTTTGGTCGTAAAAGAAATTGCCGCGCAGGCGCATTAGGTATAACAGGTTGCCAAAGCCTGCGTCGGGGTAAGCTATTGGGAAATGGTAGCTTGCTGCTAACTTGTTCATGTTATCCAGGCTTTCGGCGGTGTAGCCATGCGAGAATGGGAAATCGTTAGAATAGCCTATCCCCCTGTTCTCGCCCTTATGTTGGTATGCACCGCCAACCACAAAACTATGGTTGGCAGATAAACCCGGGAAATAGAATGTGCCCGTAGTAAGTAACTGCGTGGCGCTCACACTTGAAATGGACGATTTATAATTAACAGAAATACTCTGCGCAAAATGCGGGTTAATATTTTGCCGTGCCTGTTGGCCCTGGTTACTAAAGCTGATGGTACTGCTTAGGTAAGTATAGTGGCTATCCTTAAACATAGCACGGAACGGCTGCTGAAAATTATTGGCGCTGTAATACAAGCTGCTGCTTACCGATAATGCCGTTGAATGTTTACTTGCAGACAGATTGAAAGGTAACTGCAAACCGCCGTGTATGGATGTCTCGTTGTAATAAATGCTGTTCCCTTTATAAAACCCGCGGCGGTCAAAGGCGTAATCGGCACCGGCAATAAGGTATGGAAAGAATGCCCCGTAAGCGGCATCATAGCCTATTTGTTTATAGCCTTCATCGCGGTTATAGTTAAAGGTAAGCTGCGATTGAAAAGTGTTTAGCACGTTATTACCCACCAACTGCAGTGAGTAGTTAGGGTCATCCAACGATGGAAAAATGCTATGGAAATTGAACAGTCCGTGCAATTTGCTGTATTTGGTTACAGGCAATGAATCGGGCTGTACAGAAGCAAGTATGTTGGCCGCGCTATCCTTCCGCAGGGTGCTGATATTCATATCAGGCAAAGCCGAAAATGCTTGTGCATTGTTAGCATCAGTTAACTGAACATCCGCCCGGTTAACTTCACTCAGGCGGTAACCCAACGCTGTAAAGCTTGTCCATGCCAGCTTGCTTTGGCTTATGGCAGGCTGGTAATACCCAATGGCATTTGGCGGTATGCCCTTCACTTCGAACAGTTTATTTGTGCTGATATCAAAAGCAAAGAGCCCGTCATTTAAACCAGATGTTTTGGAGAAGTAAACCACATCGCCCTGCAACTGCGGAAAAGCAATTGGCTCGAAACTAAATGGCAGCAGGTATTTGGCAGCGCCTGTTTTAATATCGATCAGCGCCAGCGACATTTCCCCCGTAAAATTACGCACCGCCGAAAGCAGCTTGTCATCGCCATAAAACTTGGGGTAGGTATAAAACAGTCCCGCATTGTTGGGCACTATTGATAACAGTTTTCCGTCTTCACTTAACACGTGCAACTCGCTTTTACCGTTTGCTGCAACCTGCACTACCGCTATCCGTTTACCATCGGCACTAAACGCCGGCGAAAAATACTTGGTTTTGCGGGTAATACGGTGTTCTTTGCCTGTATTTATGTTAAGTACTATCAGTTCATTATAGTTACGGTATCCCCAGCGCAGGTCCGGCCTATAACCGGCATAAATCACTTTACCATTGTTGTAGCTAAAATAGTTGTCGGTAGTAATGCCCTGTACGGCTATTGTCCGCTCCCCGCTGCCGGTTTTGATGATGAATTGCGGGATATGGTTATACGTATTTTTCAGGTAGATGAGTGTGCTATCATTTACATACGCAGGGTATTCCTGGTCGGCTATAAAATGCTGATTCTTTGCATTTGGACGATCGTCTTTCGCATCTGCTTTAAACGCTGTTTTAAAATGAGTTAAAGCGGCGTTTCTAAATTCAGGATAATTAACACCCGCATGCTTTTTTATAGCGCCCTGCAAAGGGTAAAAAAACGGACTAAAAGCGGCGGCATCATCGGTAACAGCCTTCCAAAAAGCGTTACCATACTTTTCGCGGCCGTAAGCCACCATCATGTAGCCCAAAGGGTAATGGTTTGGCGTATAATCCAGGTACGAGCCATTGCGCAGCTTCATAAAGCTGTAATCCTTACCGGCAGCCCAAAGCCCCCTGTAACCGTTAAAAAAGAAAGGCAAACGGCCCCTGCCCTGCTTGCTTACCAGGGTTTCGTTATACACGGCATCGCCTTCAAAAAACCAGTCGGGCACCGATAGCGCGTTTGCCAGCGCCTGGCCGCCCTCGCCAAAGATGATGCTCACCCCACGCGACAAGCCTACATTGAAATTATTATATTGCTGCACGTGCCTAAACTCGTGTATGGCCAACTGCTCGGGCCATGGCAAGCTGCCCACATCAAAATTATTTTGCCCGGCTGTTAAATAAAATTCGCTGCGGAATGGAGCCAGGCCAACATAAGCATTTGATATAGTGGTTTGGTTTTGCAGTACAATGTTTACCTGCCGTTGCTTAAAACCAATGGTTGGCTGTATCATTCGGTTCATGCGCGCTATGGTTTGGGCCACGCGCAGGGCTACAGAATCCATCCCCTGCGAGAATATAACGCGTGCCGTTGGGGTATTTACCTGCTGCCATTTTATAGATGGCGGGTTACCGCCAAATGTTTGCGCCCCGGCATGGGTTGCAATAAGCATAAATACAGGTAACAGCAGGCGTTTAAACATACGGGGATGAAAGTAGGAAAATTTTAGCTTAACAAATTAGCATCATGATGGAGAACTTCTACCCGTTTAAACTAACGTTTCAAGCTCATCTATCAACGCTATTTGCCCCGGAATTATTTTTTGCCTGGCAACATCAATAATAAACCAACCGGCGCGGTCAATTTCGGGGAAGCTTGTCACCTTGCCCGACTTTGGCGGCCACTCCATTTCAAACTGGTTGCTTGTTATCTGTTCGTGATCTATATCGCCTTCTACGGCCCAGGCATGAACTACTTTGCCGCTTTTTTGTTTAATGGGCTGTAGTTTTATAAAGTTGCCACTTACAGGCTTGCCTACCTCTTCTTCAAACTCGCGCTGTGCCGCGGCAAGGGGTTCTTCACCATCGTCAAATTCGCCCTTTGGAATAGACCATGCGCCATCATCCTTTTTGCGGAAGAACGGGCCGCCCGGATGCACTAAAAACAGATGCAGCAAACCATCCGTTAGCTTATATAATAATACCCCCGCGCTTTGTTTTGGCATAAAATTGTTTTGTTGGCAAATTAGCAAAACACAAAGTATTATGGTTAATTTTATACAAATACATTTATGTAATACCCTTATTTGATATGGAAGATACCCGCTGGAAAAAATTTAAGCTATGTGGCGATTATCAGGTTGATATGCGCAGCCTTTACCTGGCATGGAGTACCTCTGCCGGGTTAGAGAAATGGTTTTTACGCAAGGCTGATTTTTTTACAGTTCCGCAGCGCCTGCGTACCGCAAATGAGCAAATATCAAAAGAAGACACCTACACATGGTACTGGCACGGTTATCATAACGATGTGGTACAGCATGGGCGCATACTGGAAGCCAACGGGCATGATTTTTTAAAATTCAGCTTTACGGGCAATAGCATTGTAAGTGTAAATTTCAGTACCCGTAACGGCCTTACTATTATTGAGCTTGAACAAACCGATATCCCGCAGGAAAGCGACCCTACCAAAAACCTGCTGGTACAATGCCAGGCAAGCTGGACATTTTACCTGGCCAACCTAAAATCGGTTATGGAGGGCGGTAAAGACCTTAGGAACAAAAGAGTGGAATTAACAAGTTGCTTTAAATAATACAACTAATGGAAAGCGCAGGCGACAACTACCTGGCAAGCACCAGGAAATTATTTGCATACTATAAGTCATTAGGCGATGCTGTAATAGCGCGTTTGGATGATGAACAGCTGCATTGGCAATACAACGAAGCATCAAACAGCGTTGCAGTAATCATAAAGCATATTGCCGGTAATTCCATATCGCGGTGGACGGACTTTTTGACCACCGATGGCGAGAAGCAAGGGCGAAACCGGGACAATGAGTTTGAGGACTTGTCCGCAACAAAACAGGAATTAACAGGTCTGTGGAATAAAGGCTGGGACTGCCTTTTTAACGCCATAAACCCACTTACAGATAATGATCTGTTGAGTGTTATTTACATCCGTAACGAGGCGCATACAGTAACCGAAGCTATTAACAGGCAGCTGGCACACCTGCCATACCATATTGGCCAAATGGTTTTTGTTGCAAAACTAATTTTGGGCGATAATTGGGCATCATTAACCATCCCAAAAGGGCAATCTACAGCCTTTAATGCTGATAAATTTGCCGCGGAAAAGAAAAAATAACCCTTTATCGGCAATAAGGAAAAGTAATAGCCCATGCCAATCCGATCCGCCACCCGGATATATTTACATCAAAAGAAATTTTTTAAGCCAAAGGCAATGTTTTAGGCAATGTTTTCTCTTTTCTTAAATAGAAATTTTGTTTCAGTAAAGTGAAAATATTTTGTGTAAATGATTATGGATGAAGTACTTTTGTGTAAAACTAAACAATATCATTATTCATATTATGATCTCAAAATTTAGGTTCGCAACTCTATTATCGCTTGTAGCTTTAACAGTGGTAATTTATTCGGCTTGTAAAAAAGATTCTACAACAGTTAAAACCAACGATGACGCTGCTATTGCGAAATCAATTGCAGTTAACTTTTACAATTCAGTTGGCAATACTATTGCAAGTAAAAATACAGTTACGGGTTTACCAATCATTAACAGTGTGCGCAACGGCATAAAAGTTAATGACCTTACCTGCGGCGAAACCATCGATCAACCATTTAATAACATTTATACCAAAGGCGACTCTGTAAAAGATGTAATGACCGGTGCAAATAAATTTGTTGTTAGCTGCGATGCAAACAGCCAGCCTAATGGTTATGCCTACACAGGCCATTACGTTAATACAGGTTTTAGCCCATACTCGACTTATGACAACAGCGTTGATGAACAATACACGCTTAAAGCATTATTGCCTGAGTATGCCAAAATGGAAGTTAATGGTACCCAAAGTTCTGTTTATAAATTCACTACCAAAAAAGATAACGAGTACATGGTTCAAACCAATACTTATGCGTTAAAAGGTATTATAATTGATGCAGCAAGCAGGCCGTTTGATATTACTGCAGGTACTGCAACCTTTGTATCAAAAGGTACCAATGCAGGCAAAGATTTTAATTTTGCAGGCACCATCGAATTTTTAGGTAACCATAAAGCAAAAGTATCTTTCGATGGTAAATCATTCGATATAGAAATATTATAATATTGATATTACATCGTAAAAAAGCGGATGGCCAAAAACTATCCGCTTTTTTTATGATGTTACGGTAACACATCGCACACCTAAAAATCTGTACTTTTGCTGCATGTTTACAGGAATTATAGAAACCTTGGGAAAGGTGGCCGACTTACGTAAAGAGAACGGCAACCTGCATATTACTGTTGAATCTACCATTACACAAGAATTAAAGATAGATCAATCGGTAGCGCATAATGGCGTATGTTTAACCGTTGTAGCTTTAGGCGATGGTACGCATACTGTTACGGCTATTGAAGAAACCCTCAACAAAACCAGCATTGGCCACCTAAAAGTTGGGGAACCTGTAAACCTGGAACGCTGCATGCAAATGAACGCCCGGCTTGATGGGCATATCGTTCAGGGGCATGTTGATCAAACTGCCACCTGTACCAAATTTACCGAGCTTGACGGCAGTTGGGAATATACTTTTCAGTATGATACATCCGCAGGTAATGTTACTGTTGAGAAAGGCTCTATCTGTGTAAACGGCATCAGCCTAACGGTAGTTAACTCAGGCCCTGATCATTTCTCGGTGGCTATTATACCCTACACCTACGAGCATACCAACCTGCATAACGTGCGCGAAGGATCTGTAGTGAACCTGGAGTTTGATATCATTGGCAAGTATGTTGCAAGATTAATGAACAGATAAGGGTTTTCATTATAGCCGCCTGTCATTTCGAACGAAGAGAGAAATCTTGTTCGAATGACAGGCGGCTAACTTTGCATTCCGAACAGGATTTCTCCTCGTTCCTCGTTCGAAATGACATAGTTTGTTAAAAATTATTACTTGGCTAACGCAAGTACCCTGCTCTTCGAATAATCAATATATTTTTTCTGCTTATTAACAGGCGGCTTTAAGGCAAGGTACTTTTTGTAATACTTCACGGCGCTATTCTTGTCCTTTAAATTACTATCGTACAAGTTGGCAAGTAAATAATATATCATAGGCTTTTCATCAAACTGCAGGCTTTTTTGGTACGCAGCCGCGGCCTTTTTATACTTAAATAGTTTTTCATTGCTATCAGCCATTTCACCATAATATGAAGCTGTATTGGGTGAGATACCCGCTTCGATGGTTTTAGATAAGTAACTTATCGCCATAGGCTGGTCTTTAAGTTCTTTATATGCTAAAGCTGTATAATAATAGCTGTTTTCGCCTTGCTCATTGGCGCCTATATTTAAAAGAGCAGATATACTACACTCGTAGCTTTTGGTGTTGTAATACGCCACCCCAAGCTTATTTAGCACAAAGCTTGACATGTCGCCGTTATCAATTAATTTGAGGCAGGTGTTGATGGTTTCGGGCCATTTCTTTTGCGCGTATTGCAGTTTCATCAGGCTTTTAAGCAGCACAATATTTTCCGGGTCGGCAGCAATGGCCAGGCTAAGCACCTTCTCGGCCTGGTCATTGAATTTTATAGACACATACATATCGCTCAGATCAGATGCTACATCCGGTTCGGCAGGGTTAAGTTTATTGGCCCTTTGCAGGTAGCCAATAAAAGATGGGATATCACTTTTATCATGGCTTATTTGTGCCAGCTGCTTATAAACCATAAAGTTTGTGGTATCGCGTGCAGTGATCCGCTTATAATAACCCTCAGCTTTTGTGGTGTTGCCCCTGCGCAGGTTAAGGCTGCCCAAACTATACAATACAGAGGTATTAGTTGAATCTAAAACGTAAATGCGTTGGTAATACCCCTCCGCTTCTGCCAGGCGACCTGCCATATTACAAGTGTAAGCAAGTTGGCCCAGGGCTTTCGCATTGGTAATTGGTTCAGCATAGCTTTTCTTTAAATAATCGGCAGCTTCGCCAAAACGTTGTGTTTGGTAATACTCAAGCAATAAGGCATCATCAACTTTATTGGTTTGCTGTGCAAAACCTGTGAATGATAGCAAACAAACAGCGGTACAAATGAGGAGTGATTTCATATAACTAAATTATTAGTTATAAATGATAATTCCAAATTTTATACACTTTGGCACTGTTATGGCTATACATAACCTATAAAAACAAGATACCTATGGATAAGATAAGGAAATTTGAATTGATGGAAAAAATTGTCCATGAATTAGAAGATTTAAAAAACAGTAACCAGGCGTTGATACAAAAGATTGCTAAAATTGAAGTAGACAACATTGACCTTGGCAATAAAAGGTTAGAAAAAGATCTGCCCGATATGCACCAGCGTGTAGCAGATAACCTTGATACCATCGCCAGCATATTGGAAGACTTTGCAAGCCAAACCGATGAGTACAGCAACAAAAACAACATCTCGGCATTAAAAGAACAGGAAGAAATAAGCAAGCTATAATAGCATGTTTAGATAACAAAAAAAGCCCCAATTGGGGCTTTTTTTGTTCAGCCGGAGATTATCATCTTAAACCCGCCTTAAAAAACCTCACAGCCATATTGCCAACTTGTTCATGCACAGCATGCCTATCAACGGATGGGTCATCATTAAATATTACGCCACCAGTTTTTTTAACCTCCAGTATTGCTTCGTTTAAAAAAACATAGTGGGCTGTTTTACCCGGCACTATAAAGAGTTTCGATTTTGGCATTAACTGATGATAATGCGCAGCGTTGGTTTTAACCGGAGCTATGCTATCACTTTGCGCGCCCACAATAAACATGGGGATATCTACATCCTTAAACTGTTTTTTACTGATAAACCCCTGCCCCACTGCCGGGCAAATCGTAAATACTGCCTTGATACGTTTATCTTTTAACGGCGGACTGTTTTTAAACGATGTTTCAATCTCTTTTTCATCCAGCGTATTTACCAGGTCAGGGAACTCGGGTATGGTGATTTCCTTGAGGCCTTCCGGCGTATCGGTAAACTTGTTGATAGCATTCAAATCCAGTTTGGCACCTGCTAAAGCTATAACCGTAAACCCGCCTATAGAAAAACCTGCCGCGCCGATGCGTTGCCTGTCTATTATTTTATCCAGTTCGGGGTTGTTTAGCAATTGCGTAAGCACAAAGCTGATATCCTGCGCGCGCTGCCATGGCGTCACAAAATCAATGGCTATCTTATTATCGTAGGTATTACCCCAATGATCTACAGCAGCAACAATAAAACCTTGCTTCACCAGTATATCTGCCAGCCATTCCATGGTTAAACGGCCACCTCCTGTACCGTGCGAGATCATAATGAGCGGATGTTTTTGGCCTGGCCATATGGCATTTCTTACTGATGGCTCTACTATAAACGGAAAATTATCCTTAAGCGATGGCGTTTTTTTATCAGTTGTTGGGTACCAAACTTCGGTAGTTAATGGCCTTTTGCGCAAAGTATCGTTATAACGAAAGGTTTGCTCACCAATATGGGTTTGTGCAAATACAGTTACCGGTGACAGGAATAATAGGATAAGGATATATTTCAGTTTCATGGGTTTGATTTAATATACAAACCAAGGCATTTAAAACCAGCCGATTATTGATAAATGTCAATAAATTACTTTTTAGATTTCAGCCTGCTCAATGTTTCCTGCGAGATGCCAAGGTAGTCGGCTATTATTTTGGATGGCAACCTCTGTATCAGGGTGGGATTGGTTTGCATCAATAACTGGTACCGCTGCCTGGCATCCATGGTGATGAGGCTTTCAATTCGTTTAATGGAGGCGATATAATCTTTTTCCAGGCTTACACGGTACAAATGCTCCCACCCGGGGAAGGTATCCAGCAGGTCATTAAAATCGTGGTGATTGATATACAATATCTCACCTGGCTCGATACTTTGGATAGCAGCCAGGGAGGGCTCCTGCAAATTAAAGCTTGGGAAGGCAGTACCAAACCTGCGTTCGGTCACCAGGAAACGGGTTGATTCTTTACCGTTAACATCCAGCATAAAAACCCGCAGGCATCCGGAATTTACAAAGTAGATGTATGGGTTTATCTCACCTGCATGCAGCAACACCTCGTTACGTTTGGTAGTTTTATGCCTAAATTTCTTGCAGAATACATCCAGCCCGGCCTCATCTATCTGCATATGAGTGCTAATAAATTGCCTTAAATGCTGGTATGGGTTTGCGGGCATAAGCCAAATATAAAAATATGTTGCCGCGAATACCCTACTGGTATTGGATATAAATTGGGGCTGGTTTTAAACTCAGCACTTCTTTAGGTGTCATCATGCGTTTTGGCCCATTTTTAATATCGTTCTTATAAAACAACTTAAATCCGGTAAATTGTACTGGTTCGCCTGATACAAAGTATTTGTAGGTACCTTTTTTAAGTTCGGGAGGGCCCCAGCCATCCATATCCATCACAAACTGGACATTCTTATCCAGTTTAATATCCTTATAGTTGGTAACCATTCGCTTGGTGAAACGGTGCACCACAAATATTTTTGGCGGCAGGTTGTATTTTTTGCAAAGGCTGCTCAGGTAATTAGTTACATAGTTAATGTCTTTAGCATCAAAAGTGCCTATACGTTTACCGGGCACACTACCCTCTTTCATAGAAAACTCCGGGTCTATTCCAAAATGCACGTTCGGCATCTTCAGGTATTTTTCCAATTTGGGTAGTTCAGTTTCTACTGTGCTAAAGCCAACCTGTATATCCAGAAACACCAACGCGTTAATAGGTTTTGCCATCTCTATGGCCTTATCTATCTGGCTAAAGGGCATACGCAGGTTGTGTAAGCCATTTCGGCCGGCGTCGGCTTGCGCGGTAACGCATATATAGTGCAGCGCGGGTTTAACAGGCGTTTGCGGGTCGGCGGCTTCCCAGTTCTTTACTTCGGCCAGTAGTTTTGCGCGCATAACCGATGGTTCATACTCGCCAAGCACCCCCATATTTTTAGAATACATATTGCCGTAATAAGCTACAACACGATAAAAGGGCAATATTGCCCCTGCCTGCGGATATGGTGCTTTTTTAACAGGCCATTTCCCGGTTTTATCGCCATTGGCTAAACGGGTAATCAATGAATCGTAACGGGCGCTATCAAGCGAAACAGGTTTAAGCGTACTGTCCTGTTGAATGGCCTGGGCTGATGAAGTGATTGATGATGCGGTAAAGGCAAGCAAAGCTGCAATGCGGAGAATGTTTTTCAAGTGCTATTAGTTAGATTGCTACAAATAACACATTTTATGTTTATGTGTTTTGATAATCTACAGTATATTTTACCAACCCGTCATTGCGAGGTACGAAGCAATCTCCCGATAGGCAATGGTGCATGCAAGGCGTTTATGCATAGTTCGGAGATTGCTTCGTACCTCGCAATGACGTGGCGGGGAAGACGCAATGATGATTGTCTTACTCTATACTCTTCCCCTTCATGGCGGTAGCAATGGCTACATCCATTACACGCTCAGCAAAGGGGCGGGTAAAGTTGTTCAGGTCATCAATTTTGGTGTGAATAAGATCTTTATCACCTGTACTTAATGCAGCTTTAAGGGCTTCTAATTGTATATTGGTTTCGCTTATTTCGTCGGCGTTCAATAGCTGGCCGTTCTTTTTAAGGAAAGTTTCCACCGTGTAAACCATTTGCTCGGCTTCGGTTTTGGCCTCAATAAGCATACGGGCACTCACATCATCTTTAGCGTGGGTAATGCTGTCCATCAGCATTTGTTCAACCAAATCATCGGTAATGCCGTAAGCCGGTTTTACTTCAACCTCCTGTTTAACACCGCTGCGCAGTTCAATAGCCTGTATCTTTAAAATACCATCAGCATTCAGTATAAAGTTGATATCCACCTTGGGGAAACCTGCGGGCATAGCCGGGATGCCTTTCAGTTCAAACTCGGCCAGTTTACGGTTCTCGCT
>NZ_JBAZRC010000154.1:2014-11634 GCF_041663085.1 Mucilaginibacter sp. | reverse complement strand
GTTCCCGTTCTTATGGTCGGTAGTAAGCGGGCAAGGGCAGCTGTATGGTAACCGCGATGCAGGCAATAGAGATGAACTTGCTAATCAGTACCGTTTTTCGTACCCGGGCTATAATGAGATATTTACCGGTTTTCCGGATGTAAGGATGAATACCAATGATCCTGTCACAAACCCAAACATGAATGTGCTGGAGTATATCAACAAGCAAAAAGGCTTTGAAGGGAAGGTTATAGCGTTCTCTTCGTGGGAAAGGTTCCCGCAGATACTGAATGTAAGCCGTTCGGGCCTTCCGGTTTATTCGGGCTATACTGATCTGAAAAATACAGATGCAAATACGCGGTTAAAATACCTTAACGAACTGCAGCATAATGTACCGCCTTACCTGGGCGATTCGACCCGTTTAGATTTTATTACTTATGAGTATGGCAAGGAATATATCAAACAATATAAGCCGCGTGTATTGTATATGGCTTTTGACGAAACGGACGATATGGCGCATGCTGGCAACTATAAGTTTTACCTTGACAGGGCAAAACAAGAGGATGGCTATATTAAAGAGTTGTGGAATATGATCCAGGCCGACCCCTTCTATAAAAACAATACCACATTACTGATAACCTGCGACCATGGACGTGGCGATGTGCCGATAGAGAAATGGCGCGATCATGGAGCTGATGTGAACGGTTCGGAGAACACCTGGTTTGCAGTAGTTGGACCCGATACAGCCCCCAAGGGCGAAGTTAAAACGCCAACTGTTACTTATCATAAACAACTTGCACAAACTATGGCACAATTGCTTGGGTTTGATTTTAAGGCTAATGCAGGGCACGATGTTGGCGATGCTATAAAAACGGTAATAAAATAATTGTTTAATAAAATTTGTTTTTTGGAAAGCAAAAACGCCTTAAATGATGCATTTAAGGCGTTTAAATTATTTAAGATATATTAGACGGAGCAGGACTCGAACCGCTTTATATTAACATGTTAAAAAATGTTATGCCGGATTGGCCGCGAATTAGTTAGTTTTTTGTCGTTTTGCAAAAAAAACATTTTCTTGGTCAACACTTTTCTTTTTTTTTAGTATTGCCGGTCAGGGTAGATTTAATTGCATCAGTAGTTATAGGTTTGTTGTTTTCGAGGAGCGACTTTATTTAACGACGCCTGCGCACAATAAATCGGCTTTTCTGCTTTATAGGCCTGGCAATAATTTTCAAACTCTTTTTCTTTACCCTTAAATTTAACAATTACTTTACGTTGGTTAACTAATTTTGGAGCATGCTGAAATTTGACAATCCACCTACCGACGATGAGTTGTTGGAATTGCTTAAACAAGGCGATACCAATGCTTTTGATGAGTTATATAAGCGTTATTGGAAATCGCTTTTTAGCGCTGCTTTCTCCAGGCTGGGCGATGAGGGCGCCGCGAAAGATATAGTTCAAAATCTCCTGATCGAGATCTGGCAAAAACGAATTGGCCTGCAAATTAGTACTACGCTTAGCCAGTATTTATTTGGTGCTATTAAACTTAAAGTGCTTCAGCATTTTAGGTCGGAAGATGTGAAACAGAGTGCGATAGAAAAAGCGTTGGAACGCATGAATGACCATTTTTACACAACAGATGCCCTACATGGTTATCTTGATCTTGAAAAAATTGTCAGCGCTGAGGTAGAAGTTATGCCTGTTAACATGAAGCGGTCATTTTTACTAAGAAGCGACAGCTATTCGGTTAAAGAAATTGCCGAAAACCTGAACCTTGCCGAGCAAACCGTATCTAACAACATTACCGAAGCTTTAAAACGATTAAAGCGACGCCTTAAGGTTGAATACCCCGACCGTTACATAAACTGTTTTATTGTAATCATGGCGTTATTTACAAAAAGTTAACATAAAGTTGATTTAAAATAGAAGTAGTAAAGGGCGTTTTGTGCAACATATCAGTAAAACAGCACAAAACTGAATGACCCCATCTGAACTAAAAGATTTAATTGACCGCTACCTTAAAAATAATGTAACCGAGCAAGAGCGCAAACTGGTTGACAACTGGTACCAATCTTACGAAAGCAGCAACCATTCATTATCTGCTGAGAAAGAAACACAGCTAAGTGAAGAGATATATGGCTATGTGCAAAAGCGTTTACACCCTGCACCGGCCAAAATACGCCGCATAAGTATTAACAGAAGATATGCTGCCGCGGCTGCTGCCATATTATTGGTTAGCGCTGCTTTGTTTAGTCGTAAAAAAGCCCCTGAGCGCCAGGCCAACGAAACATTTACAACCATTAGCACAGGTACAGGGCAGATTAAAAAGCTGGATCTGCCGGATGGGTCAAAAATTTGGCTGAATGCCCAAACAAGTATCCGCGTAAGCAAAAATTTTGAGAACCATACCAACCGTAATATTTATTTAGACGAAGGCGAGGCATTTTTTGAAGTAAGGAAGAACCCGGCCCGCCCCTTCTTGGTAATTACCAAAAGTATTACTACCCGCGTTTTGGGTACATCATTTAATGTTAAAGCATACAGGCAATTAAATAGTGCCACAGTAACTGTTAGAACCGGCCGTGTGCAGGTAAACGATAAGCAAAAAAAACTGGCTGTACTGTTACCTAACCAAAAAATAACCTATTCTACAAAAGAGCACACCGGTTATGTAAGCACCTACAATGCCGAAAACAGCAGAACATGGGCGGAGGGCAAAACCGTGCTAAACCATGTATCATTTAACGAATTGGCCCTTGCCATTCATAACATTTACGGCATAAAGCTTATCAGCAAAAACAAATTAACACATACCTATCAATACAATATAATTATCAGCCCGCTGCGCACTGTTGACGAAACGCTGAAAATTGTATGTTCTATTCATCAAAACAGTTTCAGGAGGAAAAATAATGAAGTAATTATTTATTAATAAAAAAAGCCGGTCTGTAGCAGATCCGGCCATAGTTTGCAAAGCTAATAAATTGAGCCTTATTAGCTTATACCCTTAGTTTCTCTGTTAAAATTCACTAAGAATTCAAAAGTATGAAAAAAAATTTACGTTGCTTAACTAAAGCCATGCGTATCACGTTTCTTATTTACACCATAGTTATTGCGGGCGCAGGTGTACTCATAGCCGCCCCAACCACAGGCCAGATCTTTGAAAAACGCGTAAGCGTTTCTTTCAAGAACGAAACCCTTTCCAGTTCTGTCAAAAAGATTGAGCAGGCAGGTCATATCGATTTTGCCTATGACCCTGAACTGGTAAACCTTACCGAGGTTAAGATCAAAGGGGGCACGTTTAACGACGAGCGCTTAGCTACGGTACTTAAAAAGCTTTTTGCCAATACCCAAATCGGGTTTAAAGAAGAAGTAGAAGGTACTGTTACCCTTTATAAAAAAGAGCTACCTTCAAAGGCAGCCCCGGGTAAAATATCAGGAAAGGTTGTTGACGAAAAAGGCGAACCGCTTACCGGCGCTACCATTATGCTGGTTGAGGCCGGTAAAGGTGCACAAGCCGATATCAATGGTGCGTTCAGCATCACTGCAGACGAAGGTACCTACACCATGGTGGTAAGCTTTATCTCGTTTGAATCTAAACGCGTACCGGGTGTTAAAATAAAGTCTGGCGAAGAAACTAAAGTTAATAGCATAACGCTGGTTGCCCAGTCGGGGACGTTAAACGAGGTGTTGGTGGTTGGTTATGGCACACAAAAGAAACAAAATCTTACAGGTGCGGTAGACCAGGTTACGTCTAAAGTTTTAGAGAACCGCTCGTTGCCTAACCTTGCACAAGGCTTGCAGGGTGTAATACCTAACTTAAACCTTACTCCTTTAGATGGTAAACCGGTGCAATCACCATCGTTTAACATCAGGGGTACTACTTCTATTGGCCAGGGTGGTAACGCACTGGTACTGGTGGATGGGGTAGAGGGCGATCCAAGCCGCGTTAACCCTAATGACGTGGCCAGTGTATCGGTACTTAAAGATGCTGCTTCTGCTTCTATTTATGGTGCAAGGGGTGCATTTGGTGTTATATTGATCACTACCAAAAATCCATCGAAAGAGAAAACAAGTATTACCTACTCGTTTAACCAGTCGATAAAAAGCCCTACCACTGTACCAAACTTTGTGACCAATGGCTACACCTTTGCCAAAATGTTTAACGAAGGATGGAGCGCGTGGAACGATTATTCGCAAACGCCGCAAAACATCAACAAAACGGTAAAATTCTCTCAAGCTTATTTGCAAGAGTTAGAAAGGCATGCTAATGACCCATCTTTGCCACAAACTATTGTAAACGCGGCCGGCGAATATGAGTACTATGGCAATACAGATTGGTATGGCCAGTTATACAAAGATCATAACAGCGCCCGCGAACATAACCTTGCAGTATCTGGCAACAGCGGGAAAGCCGATTTCCTGATCACCGGTCGTTACTACTCTCAAGATGGTTTGTTCCGTTATAACTCTGATGATTATAATATCTATAACTTAAGGGCAAAAGGCTCGTTGCAGGTTTACCCTTGGTTAACCTTATATAACAATGCCGATTACTCTAACATGAAATACCATAACCCCTTAAATGTGGGCGAAGGTGGCAGCATCTGGCGGAACATTGCAGATGAGGGCCATACTATGGTGCCTATGTTTAACCCCGATGGTACCCTAACCTACTCTGCTGCTTATTCTGTTGGTGATTATTATTACGGTAAAAACGGTATTGATTTTAATAACCGGGTGTTTAGAAATACCACCGGTTTTGTTGCCCAATTTTTTGAGAATGTATTTCGTGTAAAAGGTGATTTCACTTTCCAGAATACCGATAACAATCAAAAACAAAAGCGTGTGCCTGTACCATACAGCCGCAAACCGGGCGTAATTGAGTACGTAGGTACAAATTATAACGATTATCAGAATGTAAACCAGAGCACACAGTACATGGCTACCAATATTTATGGCGAATACGAGCCTAAGTTAAAAGGCGGCCATTATTTTAAGGCATTGGGTGGCTTTAACTTTGAGCAATCAACATTAAACAGTATAAGCGTTTTACGTAACGGCTTAATTTCTGAAGATGCTACCGATATTAATCTTGCTTTGGGCCAGGGTATCACCACAAAAGGTGGATGGGACAGATGGGATATATTGGGTGGCTTTTACCGCTTAAACTATTCTTATAATGACCGTTACCTGGTAGAGGCAAACGGCCGTTACGATGGTTCATCCAAATTCCCTTCTAATCAGCGATATGCCTTCTTTCCATCAGTATCTGCCGGTTGGAAGATTACAAACGAGCCTTTCTGGAAAGTATCAAAAGATCTCATCTCTGACCTGAAGATCAGAGGGTCTTATGGTTCATTAGGTAACGGAAGTATCGCCTCT
Organism: Mucilaginibacter sp.; assembly: GCF_041663085.1. Lineage (GTDB taxonomy): Bacteria > Bacteroidota > Bacteroidia > Sphingobacteriales > Sphingobacteriaceae > Mucilaginibacter. Next base: position 6,270 of record NZ_JBAZRC010000154.1, on the reverse strand, counting down.
TACGCTTTCCAGGAAAAGTTCAATATTTCTAAATCGGGCAGGATCTTAAATGGTGTTTTACCACAGAAAACAAGCCAGCCCGGCGTTTTGCCCGACGGTTTAACCTGGGAAACATCAAATACCCAAAACTTAGGTTTAGACCTTGGCATGTTATCAAACCGTTTAACCATTACGGGTGATGCATACATCCGCAGAACAAAAGATATGTTTACTGTGGGTATGACCTTACCTGCTGTATTTGGTACAGATGTACCTAAAGGTAACTATGCCGACTTAAAAACCACAGGGTGGGAAGTATCGGTAGCATGGAGAGACCGATTTAATGTTGGTGGTAAACCATTAAATTACGGTATTAGGGCAACCGTTGCCGACTACACCGCCAAGATCACTAAATACAACAATCCTGATAAAAGGTTAAGTGACTATTACGCAGGCCAAACCGTAGGCGAAATTTGGGGATACCAAACTGCGGGTTATTTTACATCTGCGCAGGATATTGCCAACTCACCTAAACAAACACTTATCAAAGCATCTAACACCGGCCAGCTTTTACCGGGCGATATTAAATTTGCCGATCTGAACGGTGATGGTGTTATAAATGATGGCGATAAAACCGTGGATAAACCTGGCGACAGGAAGATCATCGGTAACTCTACCCCAAGATATACTTATGGTATAGGTGTAGATGCCGACTGGAATAACTTCTCATTCTCGGCATTCTTCCAGGGTGTGGCCAAACGAGATTGGTACCCGGGCTCGGAAGCAAGTGTTTTCTGGGGGCAATACAACAGGCCTTACAATAAAATACCGGTATCACAGCTGGACAAGATCTGGTCAGAAAGCAACCCCGATGCTTATTTCCCAAGATATCGTGGTTATGTTGCACAAAATGGCCAGGGCGAGTTGACACAGGCGCAAACCAAGTATTTGCAGAACGCTGCTTACCTGCGTATGAAAAACGTACAGGTAGCCTATAACCTGCCGTTGCACCTGATCCAGAAAATCAAGTTGACCAACCTGCGTGTATTTGTATCTGGCGAAAACCTGTTAACCTGGTCGCCACTTTACAAGATCACCAAGGATATTGACCCGGAAAGTATCAACGGATCTGACAGGATCTTAACTGATGGAAGCAGTGGTAACGGAAACAATTACCCTATCCTTAAGAGCGTAACATTAGGTTTAACAGCCACATTTTAATCATTATTAGCACAAACAATTTAAATAGCTTAAATATGTTTTCCCTAAAATCAACCTTCATAAGGCAATCTGTAATACTGCTGCTTTTAAGCTTAGTTATAGTTAGCTGTAAAAAATTAGACCAGGTGCCGCAAGACACGGCACTAAATCCCGCCGTATTTGGTAGTGTGGATGGTTTGCAGTTATATGCCAACTCTTTTTATGATAACCTGCCAGATGCCGGTGCGGTAGTACGTGCCGATGCCATGTCTGATTATGCGGCCAGAACATCTGTGCCAGACTTTTTAAGGCCCGGTGCATACAGCTCCAGGCAAAGTACCGGCTGGGACTGGACAGCTCTGCGTAATATCAATTACTTTATAGAAAACAACGTTAGCCCAAAAGTACAGTTAGCTAAACGCCAGCATTTTATGGGCCTGGCGCGCTTTTTTAGGGCGTGGTTTTACTTTGATAAACTGAAACGTTTTGGTGATGTACCATGGATAAACAAAACCATGAAGATTGATGACCCTGATCTTTATAAAGGGAGAGATAGCAGGACATTAGTGGTAGATTCTATACTTGCCGACTTAGATTTTGCCAGCAAAAATATCACCACTACAGATAACACCCGTAGCCTTATTACCAAGTACACTGCCTATGCATTTAAATCAAGGGTTTGTTTATTTGAAGGTACTTTTAGAAGATACCATACCGAGTATAGTCTGCAATCAACTGCAGAGGCTTTACTTACCCAGGCTGCCGAAGCGGCACAACAAGTAATGACTAATGGTGGTTTTAGCTTAAACAATGCCGGCGGTACAGATAAGGCCTACAGGCAACTTTTCACAAGCCAAACCCCGGTTGCAACAGAGGTAATATTGGCCGCTGTTGTTGACCCTACATTAGGTATCTTTAATGATGCCAACTGGTATTGGACAAGCGCCACTTATGGCGACAGGCTTAGCTTTATACGCACCTTTGTAAACACTTACCTTAATATTGATGGTACGCCATTTACAGACAATGCCGGCTACAGAACTTTGCCATTTGCACAAGAGGTAAAGGGCCGTGATAAGCGTTTGCAACAAACTATCCGCATGGGTAATTATACACGTTTAAATGGGGCTACTCAGCAGGCTGCACCACCGGTGTTCTCTTACACCTATACAGGCTATCAACCAATTAAACTAACACAGGATGATGCATCAATGGATGGTGGTAGCCGCAATACCAACTCTATCCCTATCATGCGCTACGCCGAGGTATTGTTAAACTATGCAGAAGCAAAAGCAGAGTTAAACACTTTAACAGATGCAGACTGGAACATAACCATTGGTGCCCTGCGCAGAAGAGCCGGCATTACCGGTAATACTGCAACCAAACCGGCCGTTGCAGATCAATACCTTAAAACAAACTATTTCCCGGCTATATCTGATGCGTCTTTATTAGAAATAAGGCGTGAGCGCGGTATAGAGCTGGCTTTTGAAGGCTTTAGGTTTAGTGATATCATCAGATGGAAACGCGGCGAACTAATGGACCAGACCTGGAATGGGTTTTACGTACCGGCATTGAACGTACCAATTGATTTAAATGAAGACGGCGTATTAGATGTATGCTTTTACACTACCCTGCCTGCTACCCAGGTTGCCGGGGTTACCTACGTAAGCGTTGCCGATAATTTATCAAACGGTACCGTTAACCCGCAAAGGTTAAACAATGCAAACGAGCTTACCTGGTTGACCACCGTACAGCGCAAATGGGACGACAAGTATTATTTGTATCCTATCCCCGAAACCGACAGGTTGCAAAATCCTAAACTTGGCCAAAACCCGGGTTGGTAATAATTATCACTTATAACAACAAGCATTATGAAAATAAAACAACTGCTATTTACAGCATTATTAATATTAACCGGCTTATGCAGCCAGGCACAACATTTAATAGTTGGCACTTTTAATTTGAGGTTTGATAACCCTAAAGATACCGGTAACCTTTGGATTAACCGCGCACCTGTAGCCGCTGCCCTGATCCGCTTTCACGAGTTTGATATTGTTGGTACGCAGGAAGGCTTGAGCAACCAATTGGAAGATCTTAGCAAAGCATTACCGGAGTATCAGCGTTATGGGCATGGCCGGGATGATGGTAAAGATGGTGGTGAACACTCAGCCATTTTCTTTAAAAAGGACAGGTTTGAAGTATTAAAAAAAGGTGATTTCTGGCTGTCAGAAACGCCTGATAAACCAGGCTTGGGTTGGGATGCAACTTGCTGTAATCGTATTTGCTCATGGGTTTACCTGATGGATAAACAAAGCAAAAAGAAATTTTATTTCTTTAACGCCCATTTTGACCACCAGGGAAAAATTGCCCGTGAGGAAAGCGCCAAACTAATTCTTAAAAAAATAAAAGAAATAGCAGGCAACGAAAAAGCATTATTTACAGGCGACCTTAACGGCGACCATAACAGCACCTGGTATAAGCGCCTGGCTGCCTCAGATTATTTGGTTGATACTTACACTTTAGCGGTAAAACCGTATATATTTAATGCTTCTTTTAACTCGTTTGGTAAAGCACTGGATAAAGATGGCATTATTGATCACGTCTTTACTACTGGTAAGGTTAATGTAAAACGTTGGGGTATTTTAACCGATACTTATCGTGGTAAGTTTCCTTCAGATCACTTCCCGGTTCTAACGGAGATTATTTTTTAGTTATCTGATAAATACTATAAATAAACGAGGCTCCCTGACTTAGGTGGCCTCGTTTATTACTGCTTAAATCAAGATGTTCATCTGTTTAATTCGTTTATTAGTAGCAATTTGTAATATTTGGGGTGACCTATTGCGTCGGCCGCCTATCAGGTCACCAGAACAATGCGATTTATTGAATATTTTGATTCGGTCTAAAAAAAACGCCTTAAATGATGCATTTAAGGCGTTTTTGAATTATTTAAGATATAGTTGGCGGAGAGGGAGGGATTCGAACCCTCGATACACTTTTGGCGTATACACACTTTCCAGGCGTGCTCTTTCGACCACTCAGACACCTCTCCGTTTTTATTAAGGATTGCAAAGGTA
>NZ_JBAZRC010000154.1:0-2004 GCF_041663085.1 Mucilaginibacter sp. | reverse complement strand
TTTTTCGAACTCTACGAATCACGCAATGGGCGAATAACTCTAATTGTTCCAGCAAAAATACGGAATATTTCCGTTATTAAAAGACCAGCTATAGCATAAATAAGATACATTAAATTAAATATTTATAATTTATTTTGTTACCTTTTTAGATATATTTGTAACACAATTGAATTCAATTCATCAAAATATTGCAACACGGATAAAAGGCTATGCTATAGGCAGCATCCTCTTTCCCTGTGATTTTAGGGGTTTAGGTTCTGAAGATGCAATCAAAATGAGTTTGAGCAGGCATGCGAGAAACGGTCTGGTGGAACGGCTTGGACAAGGCGTGTATTTGAAAGTAAAGGCTAAGGGCAAGACTGCCAAACCGACTATGGAGCAAATTGCTTTAGCGATTGCAAAAAAAGAGAAAATCAAGATCAAACCGTCAGGCGAGTTTGCATTGCATAAGCTTGGAATGACAGCCAATCTTCCTGATGACCTTATCTATATCACCGATGGCGAACCCCGTAATATCCTGATAGGCAGTAAGCGTCTTATTTTGAAATCTACAACGCCTAAGAAATTGCGCCTATCAAATGGGATCAGTGGTTTGCTTATTCAAGGATTAGAAGAGCTGGGAAAAGATGCACTGAATGACCAGCTTAAAAACCAGGTTTCGGCACAATTAAAAAAAGAAGACGAAAAAAATGTTATGGCAGATCTCCAACTGGCACCCGCTTGGATATATGATCTGCTTTATAAATTAAATCAACAGCTAACAAGGTAATATGAAAATGCAACTTAAAGTAGATTTTAACGAACACGGTACCGATGAAACATTTCTGTGGCACCAGGCAAAGGAGGTATTGCAGCATCTGCCTAACGAGCAGCAAGAACTGATGCCAGGCCTGAAGTGGGGTTCGGTCTTTCAGCTCTATACACCTGCTTTTTGGAAATACCAGTACCTCACGAATAGCTTCCCGGCTGACACCGAAACACACCGTCTCGCGGGCTCAGTAAGGGATGAGATTGTCATGTGTATGCTGGGCGGCTATGGCATTCCATCCGAAATGGGAATCATTGCTTTTGATCGTCTTAAATCGGAGTGCTTGATCCAACCATTTATTAAGCTGGAAGTATTAATGGAGGCGTTAAGCCGGCCATTTGAATTAGGAAATGAAAAAAAAGTGAGGTATCGTTTCGCTCGCCAGAAGGCTGAATACATTTATGCTTTTTTAAATCGTTCAGACATTAACGATATTCCTGCAACGAACGACCTGTCTTTACGCGAGTGGCTGATGTCTGTAAAAGGCATTGGTTATAAAACGGCTTCCTGGATCACACGCAACTGGCTCCGGAGCGAACAGGTGGCTATCCTGGATATACACTTACTCCGCGCAGGAGTGATTACTGGTTTTTTTCACCCGGATTATAACCTGAATACCGAATACTTGAATCTTGAACAGCGTTTTCTGAATTTTTGTCTGCAGCTGGAAGTCAGGCCATCAGATATGGATGCGATTATTTGGCACTATATGAAAAAAAATAATAAATTAGCGTTAAATATTTTAGCTTCAATTACTTAAACCTTTTTCAATAAACCTTTTCATGTCAGGAAGTTCAGGCGGTTCATTTGGTGGGGGATTCTCACCTGAGCCAAATTGTGAGAAATTAAATATCAAAATTAACTTAGCATCCCCGGTGCCTGAAGTGATTGATGATCTGGTAACAGGTGAAGTCCTCACGGTAAGTCTGGACGGTCCTGCTGGGCCAATAACCGCAGTTACTACCGACGGTGACGTTGCAGGCGCAATCTTGGTATCAGACCCCGCCAAACTCATTAGTTGTATGAATGATGGGTTTAATTTTATGGCCAAGGTATTATCGAAAACTGGAGGTGACTGCCAGGTTGCGATTTATTGTATCGGCAAATGATTGCAATTACAGGCGGAAATTACCGGGAACAATGCCTTCACCCGGATTTCGATCAACAGTTCGGTTCCGGGCTAAGAGCGCGCCGAG
>NZ_JBAZRC010000153.1:0-11675 GCF_041663085.1 Mucilaginibacter sp. | reverse complement strand
GCAAAGATTTTTCGACCGTGATTGGCCCATGGCTGGTTACACCCGATGAATTGGAGCAATATAAAACCACGCCAAAAGAAGGGCATGTTGGCGTTACCTATAACCTGGAAATGAAATGCGTGGTAAATGGCAAGCAAGTTAGCAGCGGCAATATGGCTGATATGGACTGGACCTTCGCCGAGATCATAGAACGCTGTGCCTATGGCTGCGATGTGCTTCCTGGTGATGTGATAGGTTCGGGTACAGTAGGCACCGGCTGCTTTTTAGAACTAAACGGCACAGGGTTGCTTAACGACCCCAACTATCAGCCCCAATGGCTGCAACCAAACGATTTGGTTGAAATGGAAATAACCGGCTTAGGTATGCTGGGTAATATTATTAAAAAGAGCAATGATGATTTTTCAATTTTAGGATTGAAGAAATAAATAAAGAACCGTCATGAAAACCATGTCATTGCGAGGAGCGTAGCGACGTGGCAACCTCAGCATATCCGAATGCCCTATGAGATTGCCGCGCTATCGTTCGCAATGACATGGTTTGTATACTACACAACCATGCTATCCCACGAAACAAAAAACCTTACACCCTTACAGATCCAGGCCTACCTGAACCATGCGGTAGCGCCAAGGCCTATTTGCCTGGCCTCAACTGTAGATGCGGGGGGTAATGTTAACCTTAGTCCGTTTAGTTTTTTTAACCTGTTTAGCGTTAATCCGCCGGTGTGCGTGTTCTCGCCATCGCGCAGGGTGAGGGATAATACCACCAAGCACACGCTGGAAAACCTGCAGCAGGTGCCCGAGTGTGTGATCAATATTGTGAATTATGATATGGTGCAGCAGGTGTCACTTTCAAGTGTGGAATACCCTGCGGGCATAAACGAATTTATCAAAGCGGGGCTGACAGAACTGCCGTCTACGCTGGTGAAACCACCCCGTGTGGCCGAATCGCCTATACAATTGGAATGCGTGGTGAAAGAGATCATCAGCCTGGGAGATACACCCGGCGCCGGTAATTTGGTGATAGCCGAAATAAAGGTTATTCATATCAGCGAGGATATTTTAGATGAAGACGGCGCTATTGATCAGTTTAAAACCGACCAGGTGGGCCGTCTTGGCGGCGACTGGTACTGCCGCGTTACTGCCGATAACCTGTTTAAGGTAGCAAAACCGGTACGTACCATTGGTATCGGGGTTGACTCTATCCCTCATGCTATCCGTAATTCAAAAGTTCTTACCGGGAATAACCTGGGGCAACTGGGTAATGTTGAAGAGTTACCTGCCGATGAGGCCATTGAAGCCTATACGAAAAGCGACGAGTTAAAAGAGATCTTCGATGCTACCATCGGCGACAGCCAAACCCGCGAACTGCAGCTGCATTTAAAAGCCAAACAATTGCTTGATGAAGGCAGGGTGGAAGAGGCCTGGATGGTGTTGCTGGCAGAGTAATTTAAAATATGTCATGCTGAGCCTGTCGAAGCAGATGTTTAGGTCTTCGACAGGCTCAGACTGACACGAATCACTTCCCAAACGCATACTGTTTATTTACAACGCTGACCACCGGCGGTAGGTGGCTCTTTTCAAACAGATCGTACCCGGGCTTCATGGTTTTCCAGAACGCTATGTAAGGCGATTTTTCAAACTCTTTCATGTGTTCAGCCGTCATCCTGAACGGGAAAATATCTACATTGATATTGGATTGGCCTGCCTCAAGCGCTTTGTATGCAAGCGTGTATATTTCTTCAATGGTGGGGTTCGTCATGGCGTAGCAGCCGATGGACGCGCAGTTGCCGTGGATCATGATGGCATCGCCGGTATAGTTCTTTAACCTTTCGAGTTTATTTGGGTAGCCAATATTTATAGCCAGGTGATAATTACTTACCGGGTTTAGCTGTTTGGCGCCAACGTTATAAAACCCTTCGGGGCTTTTGCCATCACCCCGGCTTATTTTAGTGCCTAAGCCACCCGAGTAGTAGCAGATGCTGTATCGCTTAAATAGCTTGTAGGTATTGCCCTTTTTGGCCCACACTTCCATCAGGTCAAGCTGTTTGATGATGCGGATATATATTCGGTATTTACTGTCGAATTTTTGCTCAGTTAGTTCTTTCTGCAGCTTTGGCCAGATAGCCATACGGGCATCGCTCGCGCGTTTGCTGTCAGGCAGATCAATAGTGTTTATTGTTGCCAGTAAGGATAGCAGCAGTATGAAAAACAACTTAGGCATCTATCTAAAAATTAGTGAGATAAATATACCTAAAAAATTAGTTTGAAAAAACAATTAATAAAATATTGTAGAGACGCGATACTTCGCGTCTCCTTTAGATAGGTTTAAATGTCGGAGGGGAGACGCAAAGTATTGCGTCTCTACATAGAATTAATTATATCCCTAATACCTGTTTCAGCTTTACATAACCTGTTTTACTTACCGGAATCTTGGCCCCCGATTTCAGGATGGCCAGGTGGCTGTCTTTCTCGTATGGGTCTAAACGGGTTATTTGCTGTATGGCTATAATGTATGAGCGGTGCACGCGCACAAAATACCTTGGATCGAGCGTTTTCTCGAAGAAGGCCATCGTTTTATTTTTCAGGAAAGCGCCCTCGGCGGTAATTACGCTTACGTAATCATCATCGGCTTGCAGGTATTCAACATCCTGCACGGCAATAATTTTTACTTTGGTGCCTGTTTTAACCACAATCCGTTCATTTTGTGCCGGCGATTGCGCGGCAGCCTCAAGCAATGGGTTAGTTTTGGTAACCGGGGTAGGGCCGGCAGGTGCCTGGGCCAGTAGTTTTTCTATGGCTTTATTAAATCGTTCTTTACTGAAGGGTTTTAAAAGGTAATCAACCGCGTGGGCTTCAAATGCTTTAATGGCGTACTCATCAAACGCGGTAGCAAATATTACCGCGGGTGGATTATCAACCAGTTCCAGCATTTCAAAGCCATTTATTTTTGGCATTTGCACGTCAAGGAATATCAGGTCGGGCTGGTGCGTTTGTATGGCTTTAAGGCCTTCAAAACCGTCGCCACATTCCTGCAAAACCTCTATCAGGGGGAAAGCCTGCAAATATTCTTGTACAACCATACGGGCCAAAGGCTCGTCGTCAATAATTAAAGCGCTGATCATAACTGCGGTATTTTTATTATGGTTGTAAATATATTATCATTTGCGTGAGTTTCCATCAAATCATTACGTGCAAATATCAAATAAAGCCTGCGTTGTACCCCGCTTAAGCCAAAACCGGTACCTTTGCTGCGGCGGCTGGTTTTTGGGTCGTAAGGGTTTTGTATCATAATAACAAGGTACTGGTCCTCAGTTTCGGCACGCACGCTTATGGTAACATCCTCGGTAGTATCGTATAAACCAAACTTAATGGCGTTCTCTACCAGGGGTTGTAATAAAAGCGATGGCAGCATAGATTCGCCGCATTTGTCGTCACAGCTAATTTCGGTTTGCAGGCGGTGGCCAAAACGTACTTTTTCTATATCCAGGTATAAATTAAGGTGTGTAAGCTCATCGGTTAAGGGCACTAAAAGCTGGTCGTCCTTTTTTAAGGTGCCGCGTAAAAAGTCGGATAACTGGTGGATCATCCTCCTGGCTTCATCGGGCTTAAAGCCTATCAGTGCGTTTATTGAGTTTAAGCTGTTGAACAAAAAGTGAGGTTGCAACTGCTGGCGCAGGTTGTAAAGTTCGGCATCGCGGGCCAGTTTCTCGGCTTCTGTTTTGCGTTCCTCGGTACGTTTATGATCCAGTTGAGTATACCATAAAGCACTGATCATGGCCATCCAGCCAATGGCCAGGAACAAGGTGAAAAAGCGGATAACCAATGATTGCTGCAGGAAGTTAAAATACACTTGCCCCATATTAAACAATGGTAATATATACCGGCAACCGGCAATACAGGCGGCGGCAAGCGCGGCGCACCATATCAGCAGGTAAACGTAGCTCTCTTTATCGGGTTGGTAATAGCGCAGGTTATTGTTAATGAGCCAGCATGCGCCCGATAGCAGTACGGCGCTCATTGCGCTGTCTGTAACAGCCGTAGACCATACAAAGCCAAAACTATGTATGATATAGGCTTGCAGGCAGGCCCAAACCAGCCCGCAGACCAGGAAAGCCCCAATTAATTTTGAATGTGATAATTGTGATGCAGCCAAAGCTTTTTATTTAAGGTGATGTTTAGTTTTTTGCACCCAGCAGGGCGCTTTTATGATGTGCCCAGGCTATGTAAAGATCCGGGTTCTCAGCTTCATGTATATTGTAATATAATTCGGTGCCATCGGCCAGGCCGCTTAAAACGTTAAGTTCGGCAACATCAATAAACTGCCATTTAACGGTTTGCTTTTGTACGTTTAAAAAGCTATCCTGGTTGGCATGGCCAATGGTGCTTGCTTTTTCATAAGCCTGTATTTCGGTTTCGGCGTGTATAAGGCGCAACTGCTCATCAAACTGCGCGTTGTGGTCGCCGCTGCCGCTTATTACCCTGAACACTAATTTTGCTACGTACCAGTTCATAACGTGTCTCTCCTTTTAAATTATATTGATAGTAATTGAAATGGATGTTGTTATTAATAGCTGCGGATATCAACCCCCGCAAACATCGATACACCTTTTAGTACCAGTACCTTATCGGTAGTATTTGCCAGTGTGGTTTTTATACGTTTATCGTCAACCCCGGCAAATACGGCAGCCAGATCGGGTATTACGTGCCAGTTGGCAGGTACAATAAGTTTAGTGCCGCCAAACATCTGGGTAATATCTATAACCACACGCCCGTGTATGTCGGCCTGTGTAAAATCAAGCTCGGTGCCCCCAAATACGTTGGTGATATCTCCCCCCTGGAAATTTTTTGACAGGATGGTTTTATTAACCCCGCCAAATACGGCAGTGGCGTTCAGGTAATCATCTTGTGATGGTGGGGGAGGCATGCTGCCTATAGGCTCAGTTGTATTTGTTTCGGTGCCTTCGGTATCAAAATTTGCTAATGGCTTTTCGCCGCTGTAGGGGTTAGCCTTGTATTTTTTATCCCAGTAATCGGCGTTTTGTACAGCGGGTTCATTTCTTTTCCGCATAATGATCCATACACCAAAGGCAATAAGCATTACCGGCCAAATGATGTCGCTAACGTCAAAATTGGGGATGGCATCGTCAAGTAAATTGCCTAAACCTATGATGACCAGGATAAACCAGAATGGCTTACGGAAATTATGTTTGGCGCCATAATACATGCCCCAAATGATGAGCAATATTGGCCAGCTAAACAACCAGTGTGGGAAAAAGAACAGGTTGAATTGTTTAAGGAGCAGCACACCGCCTACTGCCAATAGGATTACCCCGGCTAAAACCTTGTTTTTTGGGGTGCGGTTTATATCGTTTATATGATTAGACATGGTATTCTTCTATTTAAATCTTAACCAAAACTAACGTAAGATTACAAAACTGCAAATGTATTATTGGCAATAGCATTAAACAAGTCGGTAAGGGGGTGTAAATTGTCGGTGAAAAATTAGGTTGGGGGAATGTAGCATTTGTAGAGACGCGATACTTCGCGTCTCCATGAGGACGGTAATGCATACGCTATCTGCCTGCAATGTTTATTAAGACGCGAAGTATCGCGTCTCTATGGTTTGTAAAAGTTTTCAAAGCTTCTGCCATCCCGTTCCCATTTATCGGGGTTATTATAGATATACTCTTGTATATTTAAATATTCTTTGTGATCTCTGATAACCCTATCGTAATAACGGGGTTGCCAGGTAAAATCAATATTATTAAGCATCGCATATTGTTTTACCGACGATTTGTACCCTCTGATTATAGAAGCTAAATTTTTTGATTGAGACCCGGCCTTATTTACTTCCCAGGTTATTTTATCTGGCTTATTGATGAATAATATCCCATGGATATGATCGGGCATAATTATAAATTCATCTAATTCTACATATGGATGAAATTCAGGGATTTTCAACCAATTAGCGTAAGCTATATCGGCAATATGTGTCTTTTGTAATGATGTGATGCCTTGCAGATCTGTTTCAATTTCTCCAAAATATGTGACGCGATCTTTTGTACATATGGTTACAAAATATAAAGCATGAGAACCGTAGTCCCAGCCCTTTAGCCTGGCTGGTGGTACCCGGTACTTATCTTTGTATTTGTCTTCCATTTTACGATATGGACGCAATATAATGCATTTTTTTGCTGTCGAGACGCGATACTTCGCGTCTTTAATGAATATGCTTTAATGCATTGTTTATTACCGTCATAAGGGAGGCGCGAAGTATCGCGTCTCTACGATTACATATTGTAATGAATGGTTCGGCACTGTACTAAGGGAAACGCGAAGTGTCGCGTCTCTGCGATTGCATATTGTAATGAATGGTTCGGCACCGTCCTAAGGGAGACGCGAAGTATCGCGTCTCTACAGTGTTTCTACACCGCCGGTTCCTGCTGGCTCAAACAATGGAAGCTACCAAGCCCCCAGATAATATCTGTTGAATCGATACCTACAACCTTTCTGTCGGGGAAGCAGCCTTGTATAATATCCAGCGCCTTATCATCATGATGCGAGCGGAAAGTAGGAACCACCACCGCCGCGTTACCAATGTAAAAGTTAGCGTATGAGGCAGGCAAGCGCTGATCGTCGTATATCACCGGTTCGGGCATGGGCAGTTCAACAATATTGAGTTGCTTGCCGTTTAGCAGGCGCATGGTTTTTAGGGTTTGCAGGTTTTCCTGCAGTAGGTGGTAGTTCTCGTCGTTTTTGTTGTGCTCAACCACGGTAACTACGGTATCGGTATTTACAAAACGGGTAATATCATCAATATGGCCGTCGGTATCATCGCCAACAATGCCATCGCCCAGCCACAATATCTGCTCCACACCATAGTAGTTTTGCAGGTAACTCTCTATTTGCTGCTGGTTTAAATGCGGGTTGCGGTTTTTGTTTAATAAACAAGCAGTAGTGGTTAACAAGGTACCCGCGCCGTTAAAATCAACCGATCCGCCTTCCATTACAATACCGGGATGATACACGGGCAGGTTAAACTGCTGGCCAATTTTTGTAGGGATGATATCATCCAGGTCGTACGGAGGGTATTTGTCGCCCCATGCGTTATAGCCCCAGTCTACAATTACTTTTTCTTTGGTTTCATAATTCACCAAAAACGCCGGACCATGATCGCGGCACCAGGCATCATTTGTACCAAATTCAAAAAACTCAACCTTGCTCAGGTCGGCACCAACAGCTTGTAGCTGCTGTTTGGCAAAAGCCGTCATCTGCTCATCAACCACATTGATCCGCACGATCTCGCCCTCAGTAAGCACCTTGATGAACTCGGCGTACTTGCCGTATATCATGCCCAGTTTACCCGGCCACGAAGCCTCCTTATGCGGCCAGCTTAGCCAGGTGGCGGTGTGCTTGGCCCATTCAGCAGGGAAGTGGAATCCTTTTAAGTTTGGGAAGTTTTGGGTTGATGATTGGCTCATAATTATATATTTCAAACCGTCATTGCGAGGTACGAAGCAATCTCCAGATAGGCATGCTGTTTAGGCATAGTTTAGAGATTGCTTCGTATCTCGCAATGACGCGTGGGGGGCGGTTATTAATCGTTATCTATTAAACGCTTAGTTATTGGTTGATATGAGTCTATACGGCGATCGCGTAAAAACGGCCAGTGACTGCGGTAGTAATCAGACTGATCCAGATCAAGCTCTTTTACAATCACTTCTTCCTGCTCAACAGTGGTTTGGTGTAATACCTCGCCAAACGGATCTGCAAAGAACGAGCCTCCCCAGAATTTAACGCCGGCCTCTTCGCCAACGCGGTTAACGCTTACCACGTGCACGCCGTTGGCAACAGCATGGCTGCGCTGTATGGTTTGCCATGCGTTGTATTGTTTAACGTTGGTGGCTTCGTCCTGCGTGGTTGCCCAGCCTATGGCAGTTGGGTAGAATAAGATTTCGGCACCCATCAAAGCGGTGATACGAGCTGCCTCCGGGTACCATTGGTCCCAGCAGATCAGCACACCTATAGTAGCAAATTTGGTTTTGAAAACCTTGTAACCCAAATCGCCGGGGGTGAAGTAAAATTTCTCGTAAAAGCCCGGATCATCCGGGATGTGCATTTTACGATATTTGCCCAGGTAGCTACCATCTGCGTCTAAAACCGCGGTGGTATTGTGGTAAACGCCTTGCGCGCGTTTCTCAAATAACGATGCTATGATAACCACGCCCAGTTCGCCGGCTACTTTTTGCAAAGCATCGGTTGATGGGCCGGGGATAGCTTCGGCCAGTTTAAAGTTATCGTAATCCTCTACATCGCAAAAGTACAACGATGTAAAAAGTTCCTGTAAGCAAACTATCTGCGCGCCTTTGGCGGCAGCTTCGCGTACTTTAACAATAGCTTTATCCAGGTTTTCCTGTTTATTTGCTGTGCAGGTCATTTGCACTATACCAACATTTACCTTACCCATTTGATACAAATTTTGCGCAAATTTACCCTTTTTTTAGAGATTACAGAATAGAGATTGGACGTTAGTTAAGTTTGGCCACTCATCTAATTGTAAACTTTTTTAGCCTATAATTAAACAAGCTTTGTAACACTACTGTTAAGATTTGTTAACTAAATAACACCTACAAATCAACTAATCACTAATTTATTACCTTTGCACCCGAATGAAAGACTTAGCACAAGCCGAGGAAGACGAAGCGCAGGAACTGGTTGCCCCTAAAACCTGGAAACAACGTTTATGGAGTATTACAAAGGTGGTACTTAAATTCGCGGTTACATCAGCATTGTTGTACTATGTATTTAGCAAAGTGCCTTTGCAAAAGGTAAAATTAAGGCTGATGCATGCCAATTACTGGTGGATGTTTGCTGCGTTAGTTTGCTTTTTCGCTTCTATTGTAATGTCGTCGTGGCGTTTATCAAGTTTCTTTAAATCTATCAAACTAAAGCTCGACCCACGTTTTAACTTTCGTTTATACCTGTTGGGCTTATTCTATAATTTCCTGCTTCCGGGTGGTATCGGGGGCGATGGTTATAAGATATATCTGTTGAACAAAACGTATAAGCTACCCGCCAAAAAAGTGTTCTGGGCTATTATGTTTGATAGGCTGAGCGGACTTTGGGCTATCGGGCTTATCACCGTTATGCTGATATTTTTGATCCCGCAGATAGATGTGCATATCGGTATCCCACTGGGTATTTTTGTAACCGCATCAGCCATCTACTATTTTGTGGCTTACAAATTTTTCAGAGATTACACCCACTATTTTTGGCAGGCGCATTTAAAGGCAGTAGCAGTACAAGCTTTACAGGTAACTGCTATTGTATTTATCCTGTTCGGCCAGGATTTTACCGGCAAGTTCTCACCTTATTTGTTGTCGTTCCTTATTTCGGCATTGGCAACTATTATCCCTATCAGTGTGGGTGGCGCGGGCATTCGCGAAACTGTTTTTCAGCAGTTATCAAGGGTTTTTCCTATGGATATTGATCTGGCAGTTTTCCTGCCCATCTCTTTTTACCTTATCTCTATCATTGTGGCTTTGTCGGGCGTTTATTATGTGCTTCGCCCAAGCCGGCTGGAAGAGGGTTTGCCTAAAACAGAAGATAATTTGGAAATTAAATAAATTTATAATATTTAATTCTTTCGGTATTTTTCGAACCCCAATAAAAGGTAATAATTCTGCAATTTTGCTGATACAATCTTTATTTTCCTAAACCATAATTCCTAATTTCGCGTTTCTACTATTATAAACCTGAAAGATACGGAATGAGCGATTTTAATGATTTTAATAACCCGCAGGTTGCGGCATTACCCCGCCATTTAAAGCAATTTATTGTTAGTCAGCACTATGAGCATTACACCCCGGTAGATCATGCCGTGTGGCGTTACGTAATGCGCCAAAACTATAGCTATTTAAAAGATGTAGCTTACTACCCGTATATCCCAGGACTGCAAAAAGCGGGGCTCACCATCGAGAAGATCCCCGACCTGCAGGATATGAACAACGCGCTGGCCAAAATTGGCTGGGGTGCCGTAACGGTTGATGGCTTTATCCCGCCCGCCGCGTTTATGGAATACCAGGCATACCGGGTGCTGGTTATCGCTGCCGATATCCGCCAGTTAAAACATATTGAGTATACCCCCGCGCCGGATATCATCCATGAATCGGCCGGGCATGCGCCTATTATTGCCGATAAGGATTACCACGAATACCTGAGTTATTTTGGTTCGATAGGGGCTAAGGCTATGTTTAGCGCACAGGATTTTGAACTATATGAGGCCATCCGTGCCTTATCCATATTAAAGGAAATGCCGGATGCCGATCCCGAAGAAATAAAGAAAGCTGATGAACTGGTTACCTGGCACCAGGACAACATGGGCGAGCCATCTGAAATGGCCCTGTTAAGCCGCCTGCACTGGTGGACGGTGGAGTACGGTTTGATAGGTACGCTTGATAATCCCAAGATCTATGGCGCCGGTCTGTTATCATCAATTGGCGAAAGTGCCAGCTGTATGATGGATGAGGTTAAAAAACTACCATACACCATTGATGCCGTTAAATACAGTTATGATATCACCAAAACGCAGCCGCAGCTTTTTGTAACGCCAACCTTCCAAAACCTGATAGATGTGCTGGAGCAATTTGCCGATACCATGTCGTTCCGCCGTGGCGGGGCTTATGGCCTTCAAAAAGCTATCGACAGTAAAAATACCTGTACTGCGGTTTATAGCTCAGGCTTGCAGGTGTCGGGGACGTTTACGGAGTATAAGGCAGGTGAGAATGGTGAGCCAACCTTTATAAAAACTACCGGGGAGACCGCGCTGGCCATTGGCAACAAACAACTTAAAGGCCATAGTAAAAGTTACCATAAGGATGGGTTTAGCTCGCCGGTTGGTAAGCTTAAAGGTTATGAAAAACCATTGGAGGATTTTACTTCCGATGATCTGAAAATTGCCGGGATAGAAACGGGTAACGAAATTTCCCTGACTTTGGAGAGCGGAGTTACAGTTTTGGGCAAATTGGATGAAATTATTATAGAAAATGGCAAAATTATCCTTTTTAAGGTCGAAAAATGTACGGTTTCGGACGAAAAAGGGCGTGTCTTATTCGACCCTTCATGGGGTGTTTATGATATGGCGGTTGGTGAAAAAATAACCTCGGTATTTTGCGGCGCGGCAGATAAAGATGCCTTTTTAGAGATAGCCTACAAATCGAACACGGGCACCCACCATGCTGATTATGATCATAATACCAAAGAGCTGCATAAGTTATACCAGCAGGTACGCAACCGCCGCCATGCCGGCGGCGATCTGGGCTTTTTAGGCAATGTGTGGATGATGCTGCAAAAGTTCCATCATGATGACTGGTTATGCGCCCTTGAAATACTGGAATTATTAGATCACGAAGAAGCTGAACCCGCTTTGGCCGCCGAGATAAGGCAGTTCCTGGAGCAGAAAGCCATTAATGAGCCCGAATATAAAAAACTGATAAGCGATGGGCTGTACCTCATTAAACACCCTGTAGAGGAGAAGTTGATAGTTTAACCAACAATACTAAATTTGCAGTAACACATCTATAGAGGGGTACTATGAACATCATTATAACAGGCGCCAGCAGCGGCGTAGGATTTGAAGCTGTATTAGAACTGATATTATCTGGCAAGCATAAAGTA
>NZ_JBAZRC010000152.1:0-11915 GCF_041663085.1 Mucilaginibacter sp. | reverse complement strand
AGTGGCGTATTGCTCTTCCTTTTCGCGCCATTTGGCTTCCGGGTCTTCGGCGGCGGTTATCTCTCGTTTAAAGATGATCTCGGCAGCGCCTTTGGCACCCATTACGGCTATCTCTGCACTTGGCCAGGCGTAGTTCATATCGGCGCCAATGTGTTTGGAGTTCATTACATCATACGCGCCACCATAGGCCTTGCGGGTAATTACCGTAATGCGTGGTACGGTTGCCTCACAGAAGGCGTAAAGTAGTTTAGCGCCGTTGGTGATAATGGCGTTCCACTCCTGGTCGGTGCCCGGTAAAAACCCCGGCACATCTTCAAACACCAATAGTGGAATATTAAAGCTATCGCAAAAACGCACAAAGCGCGCGCCTTTGGTTGATGAGTTGATATCAAGCACCCCCGCTAAAAATGCAGGCTGATTAGCTACAATACCAATGCTGCGGCCTGCCAAACGGGCAAAGCCTACCACAATATTTTCGGCAAAATCTTTATGGACTTCCAGGAACGAGCCGTCATCAATCACCTGCTCAATCACGTCGCGGATATCATAGGGCTGGGAAACATTCTCGGGTAGTATATCTGTTAATGCGGGGCGGTCCTCGTTCTTTACCTCGTAAGGCAGGGCAGGGGCACGATCCTCGCAATTTTGAGGCATATAGCTTAAAAGTTTTTTTACGTTGTTGATAGCCTCTATCTCGTTAGCGCAGGCAAAATGGGTAACGCCGCTTTTTGTTGCGTGGGTGTTGGCACCACCAAGTTCTTCAGACGTTACCTGCTCGTGCGTTACCGTTTTTACCACGTTGGGGCCTGTTACAAACATATAGCTGGTATGCTCTACCATCAAAATAAAATCGGTAATGGCGGGCGAGTACACCGCGCCACCCGCGCATGGGCCCATAATGGCCGAAATTTGCGGCACTACGCCGCTGGCCATGGTATTACGGTAAAATATATCGGCGTAGCCACCAAGTGATACCACACCTTCCTGGATACGCGCACCGCCCGAATCATTCAGGCCTACAACGGGCGCGCCATTCTTCATGGCCAGGTCCATTATTTTGCAGATCTTTTCGGCGTGGGTTTCTGAAAGCGAACCACCGAAAACGGTAAAGTCCTGCGAAAAAACGTACACCAAACGGCCGTTTACTGTACCATAACCGGTAACCACACCATCGCCGGGGTATTTTTCTTTCTCCATCCCAAAATCGGTACTGCGGTGCGAAACCAGCATCCCTATCTCCTGGAACGACCCATCATCCAATAAAAAATGCAGCCTTTCGCGTGCAGTTAATTTTCCCTTTTTGTGCTGACTTTCAATGCGTACAGCGCCACCACCCTCAAGCGCCTGATCGCGCTTTTTTTGTAAAATCTCCAGCTTTTTATTCACTATGCGGTTTATTGGTAAAGCGATAAAATTAGTAATTATATTGTAAGATTAGCTTTAAACGCCACAATGATACTTTACGTTTCTAAAAAACGTTATCTTTGTGACGCATGAAAAAAAGAATTTTCAAAAATTCAATAGCAGCATTGTTTATGGGCATCTTTTTAATAAAGATGGTTATATCAATTGCGCCTGTTTTTTTATGTATGGATAACAAAACCGTTCGTGCGGTTATCATGCAGCTTGAGCATGAATCAAAAAATGAAAAAGAAGATCCTGACAAGGAAATTTTTAAAGACAAGAAGTTTTTTGATGAAAATCTAAACCACCTTACCGTTTACAGGCCACTTGTTGTTGAAAACAACATACTGCATAACTTAGAAAAATCTCTTTACAAGCAGGTGTATCATCCTGTGGTGCCCACGCCGCCTCCCAACGCATAACAATGATGGCCGGATATTTTCATATCCGGTGAGCCACTACACACCCTGTTTTTTTAACACAGGCCGAAAAACCATGTGCTGTTTTCAACCCGCTAACGCTAAGTCAAAAGTAATAGGTCGAAAGTCTTAAGTCATTATACGACGAAACTTAAGACTTATGACGGAAGACTTTTAACTTACTGCTATCTGTGTTGCTTAACATGCTGTTTATTTAAGTTTTCATTATAAAATTATTGTTATGCAAATCAAGCAAGGCGGCGTTTCCGCCGGCGACCTTAACCTGAAGAAATATTTTCTGGCTAAAAATTTAAAGAAAGATCTGCCCGCCGGGTTGGTTGTATTCCTGGTGGCGCTACCCTTATGTTTGGGTATAGCCCTGGCATCGGGTGCGCCGTTATTCTCCGGGATATTATCGGGTATTATTGGCGGTATTGTAATAGGCACCCTGAGCGGTTCGCAATTAAGCGTAGCCGGGCCAGCAGCGGGTTTAACCGTTATTGTGTTAAATTCAATAGCCAGCCTCGGCTCGTTCGATGCGTTTTTATTAGCCCTGGTGCTGGCCGGTGCCCTCCAGATCGTTTTTGGTTTAGTTAAAGCGGGCACCATTGCCAACTACTTTCCATCATCGGTTATTGAGGGGATGCTGGCTGCAATCGGTATCATCCTCATCATGAAACAGTTCCCGCACGCGGTGGGCTTCGATTCGGATTTTGAGGGCGACGAAGGGTTTAGTCAAACCGATTCAAACAACACCTTTTCGGGCATACTCAGGGCCCTGGCTAAAATAAATTACGGTGCGGTTATTATTGCCGCTGTTTCTTTATTGCTGATGA
This sequence comes from Mucilaginibacter sp., assembly GCF_041663085.1. Taxonomy (GTDB): domain Bacteria; phylum Bacteroidota; class Bacteroidia; order Sphingobacteriales; family Sphingobacteriaceae; genus Mucilaginibacter. Next base: position 9,256 of record NZ_JBAZRC010000152.1, on the reverse strand, counting down.
TATACTGGCCAAAATTTAAAAAGCTGGCTATTGTACCCGCACCTTTAATGGTTGTTGTTGCCGGTGTGGTGCTGGCCACGGTGTTTTCGGGCACGGGCCTGGCTTTGTTAGATAAACAGTATGTACAAATACCATTAGTGAACAGCACGGGCGAGTTCTTCGGCCTGTTTAAATCGCCCAATTTTAGTGGGATAGGCAATAAGGCGGTTTGGATAACCGCGGCTACTATTGCCATTGTAGCCAGTTTAGAAACTTTGCTGAGCCTTGAGGCGGTTGATAAAATTGACCCTATTAAACGGATATCGCCTACAAACCGCGAGCTGGTTGCCCAGGGTGCGGGTAATTTGGTGAGCGGTATGTTGGGCGGTTTACCCATGACGGCCGTTATCGTACGTTCATCAGCCAACGTAAATGCAGGCGCGCGTACCAAAATGAGCGCTATTTTCCACGGTATTTTATTACTGGTATGCTTGCTGGCTATCCCATCCTTGCTGAACAAGATCCCGCTATCGTGCCTGGCGGCTATACTGTTAACAGTAGGTTACAAACTGGCAAGGATAGGCTTGTTTAAGCACATGTGGCATAAAGGGCTGGATCAGTTTGTTCCGTTCGTAATAACTATTGTGGCCGTTGTGTTTACCGACCTGCTGATTGGTGTAGGTATTGGTATGCTGGTAGGGGTGTTCTATATACTGCGTACTAACCTGCGTAACCCTTACTTCTACACCATTTCGCCCAATGGCGAGAAAAATACCATCCGTATAAAACTGGCCGAGGAGGTATCGTTCCTGAATAAAGCCGCTATACAAATAACCTTAACCAGTTTGCCAAAAGGCAGCGATGTGGTTATCGACGGCTCAAACTCGCGCTATATAGACCCGGATGTGCTGGAGATCATCAACAATTACAAGCACAATGCTTACACCAAAGGCATTATTGTACAATTACAAGATATAAAAGAGCGGTATGAAATACCGCCATTGAAAGACCTGGTTTATAAACCTTAATAAATTAATACTACCATGAGCATTACAGAAAATAAAAACGGAAAAAACGGTATAGATACCAAAAGTATATCACTGGCACAAAGCGCCAGCTATAATAAACTAAAACAAAATAATAGCGATTGGGCTGCGAAAAGGGTACAGGAAGACCCTGAGTTTTTTACGAAACTGGCACAAGGCCAAAGCCCCGAGGTATTGTGGATTGGGTGCTCTGACAGCCGCGTGCCTGCAAACGAAGTTACCGGTACCAAGCCAGGCGAAGTGTTTGTACACCGCAATATTGCTAACGTGTGTGTGCACTCGGACATGAACATGCTAAGCGTGCTTGATTATGCTGTTAACGTATTAAAAGTAAAACATGTAATTGTTGCCGGGCACTATGGCTGCGGCGGGGTTGCAGCAGCTTTAACCAGCAAGCAGTTTGGTATTATTGATAACTGGTTGCGCCATATTAAGGATGTTTACCGCCTGCATGCCAACGAGCTTGATCGTATTACGGATGAAAAGGCTAAGGTTAACCGCCTGGTTGAGCTTAACGTTACCGAGCAGGTGTACAATCTTTGCAAAACATCTATTATACAAAACGCGTGGATGAACCGTACCGATCTGGAAGTACACGGCTGGGTAATTGACTTAAGCTCGGGCCTCATTAAGGACCTTGGCGTAAGCGCCAGTAACCCGCACAACCTGGGTTATGTATACGAGTTTGATAATGAAACTGTAGCTGCGCATTAATAAGCCCTATTTTCTATCTATATATAATTACCCGGTTGTTATACAGCCGGGTTTTTTTTGCTACATTAAAACAGGATAAATTTATATATGTTTAAGCTGTAAATAACACTATATGCTGCGCCAACTCAAAGAGAAACGTACCCTTAAGCATAACCTGATGCTGGCATCATCGTCGGCATTTGTGGCGGGCATAACAGATGTAGTGGGGCTGCTGGCTTTTTTAGCCTTTACATCAAATGTTACGGGGCATGTGGCAAACCTCGCAAAAAATATCCTTCAGCAGGATTTTAATGATATTATCATATTTGCAATATGGTTGCTGATGTTTATGGTAGGTTCGTTCGTGTCTAACTTCATTGTGCAATCTCTAAAACACAAAAGCTATTACAGGGCGCACTCGGTACCAATAATACTGGAAATAGTAGTACTACTGTTTGTTGCCATTTATGGGCATAAGTTTTACAAGGAAACGGAATTCGAGCGTAAGGTTGTTATAGGCTCGTTGCTGTTTGCTATGGGTTTACAAAACGGGCTGGTTTCAAATATATCAGGCGGGTTGATCAAATCAACCCATCTTACCGGTTTATTTACAGACCTGGGCAGCGAACTGGCCGACTGGATGCACCCCAAAACTAAGGAAAGTGAAGAAGTGAAGAACAAAATATACGTGCGGCTAACTATCCTTACTTTTTTTATTTTTGGCGGATTGATGGGCGGCTATTTTTTTAACCTGTACGAATTTAAAGTGTTTTATTTTGTGCCTGTTATACTACTTACTATATTGTATTATGATATGTTACCCCTGTTTTTCCACAAAATATTCCAGGTAATTTATCCTGTTAAAACAAAAAATATTAAAAACTAAACATACCTATCTATGTGCGCTACTAAGTTAATTCACGATACCAGCCATATCTCTTACGAGAGTTTGCTGGATGGCAACCGCCAGTTTGTTGAGGATACACTGAAAGAAGACCCTCAGTATTTTGAAAAACTGGCCAATGGCCAAAAACCACCTGTTTTATGGATTGGCTGTGCCGATAGCCGTGTGCCTGCCAACCAGATAACCAACACCAACCCGGGCGAGATATTTGTACACCGTAATATTGCCAATATGGTGATCCATACCGATATGAACATGCTTTCGGTTTTGGATTATGCTGTAAACGTATTGCAGGTAAAGCATGTAATAGTTACAGGCCATTATGGCTGCGGTGGCGTACTGGCAAGCATGACCAATAAACAATTTGGACTGATTGATAACTGGCTGCGCCATATTAAAGATGTTTACCGCGTACATGCCAAAGAACTTGATGCCATTGCTGACGAAAGCAAACGCGGCGACCGCCTGGTGGAACTGAACGTGATAGAGAACGTAAGCAACCTTTGCAAAACATCCATTGTGCAAAATGCCTGGGCAAACGGCCAGGAACTTAACGTACATGGTTGGGTGTACAGCCTTGCCACGGGCGTTATTACCGATATGAAGGTAAGCACCAGCAACAACTCTAAAATGGCTGAGGTGTTTAGGTTTGCGAAATAGAATCAGGAGATAAGAGTAGAGAATTAAGAGGTAAGAGTCAAGAACCAAGACAGAAATCATAACTCACGTTCTCGCAGGGGCTTCGGAACGAGACCCTGCCGCATACGAGGCAACGCAGGAGCCACGATGTGAGACCCTGCGACGATGAAACGAAAATAAAAAGAGCCGGAATATTTATTCCGGCTCTTTGCTTATACAGATATTTCTCCTGTCTTGATTCTTATCTCTTGAATCTAAAAATTAGCTTTCTTTCTCTAAAAACGGGTACCTGTAATCTTTTGGCGAATCAAAGGTTTCTTTGATGGTGCGTGGAGATACCCAGCGCAGCAGGTTGATCATTGACCCGGCTTTGTCATTAGTGCCCGATCCGCGGGCGCCGCCAAACGGCTGCTGGCCTACAACCGCTCCGGTTGGCTTATCGTTGATGTAGAAGTTACCGGCAGCGTTGCGCAGGCGTTGGGTAGCCTCGGCAATAGCATAACGGTCTTGCGACAGTATAGCACCTGTTAACGCGTAGATGGATGTTTTATCTACAACGTCAAGTATCTTATCCCATTCCTTGTCATCATAAACATAAATGGTTAATACCGGGCCAAACAGCTCCTCGCACATGGTTACATAGTAAGGGTCGTCTACACGTAAAACGGTTGGCTCAACAAACCAGCCCTGGCTTTTATCATAATTACCACCGGCAACAAGCTCAACGCCTTTATCTGCTTTAGCGGCATCAATATACTTAGCCAGTTTATCAAACGATACCTCGCTGATAACGGCATTAATAAAGTTGCCAAAATCTTCGGTAGGGCCCATTTTAAAGGTGGCCATTTCGCGTACCATGTGCTCCTTAACCGCTGGCCAAAGGCTTGCAGGGATGTATGCACGTGAAGCAGCCGAGCATTTTTGCCCCTGGTATTCAAACGCGCCGCGTAACAAGGCTACGGCAACCGCATCGGCATTGGCACTTGGGTGGGCAAGCACAAAGTCTTTGCCACCGGTTTCGCCCACAATGCGCGGGTAAGTTTTGTATTTAGGGATGTTGGCGCCAATTTCGCCCCAGATATGCTGGAAAACTTTTGTTGAACCGGTAAAGTGGATGCCTGCAAAATCAGGGTGACTGAACACCACGTTGCCAACCTCGGGGCCATCAGCGTAGATCAGGTTGATAACACCGTCAGGTAAACCGGCTTCTTTAAATATCTGCATAATAACATTGGCGGCGTACACCTGCGTATCGGCAGGTTTCCAAACCACCACGTTACCCATCATGGCTGCTGAGGCAGGCAGGTTACCCGCAATAGCTGTAAAGTTGAACGGCGTAAGCGCGAACACAAAACCTTCCAGCGGGCGTTGCTCTAAACGGTTCCAAACACCTTTACCTGATACCGGCGGTTGTTGCTGATAAATCTCCGTCATGTATTGCACGTTAAAGCGCAAAAAGTCGATGAATTCGCAGGCGGCATCAATTTCGGCCTGGTAAGCGTTTTTGCTTTGGCCAAGCATGGTAGCCGCGTTTATTTTATAGCGGTACGGGCCTGCAACCAGGTCGGCAGCTTTTAAGAATATAGCAGCACGCTGTTCCCATGGCAGGTTTTCCCAATCGGCTTTTGCAGCCAGGGCGGCATCAATAGCAGCAGTCACATGGCTTTTATCGCCATAGTGGAAAGTGCCTAAAAGGTGTTTATGATCATGCGGCGGGCGCAGTTCCATCAGTTTACCTGTCCGAACTTCCTGGCCACCGATGTACATCGGAATATCTATTTGTTTTGAGCGGGCTTCGTCTAAAGCGGCTTTAAGTGCTGCACGTTCTACACTGCGCGGGCCGTAGTTTAATACGGGCTCGTTTACAGGGACAGGAACGTTAAAAAATCCTTTTAACATAGGTGTTTAATTTAGTGCCGCAAAGATAGGGGTTTTGCCTTGGATGTACCAATCTGCTATAGGTTATAATAATATTGTGACGTGGGGTTGATGGATAAGGGGTTACCCTGTTGCTACCGCAAGCGTCCGCTTGTGGCCGCATGCTAAGTACCGTCGCTACCGCAAGCGTCCCGCTTGTGGCCGCATGCTAAGTACACGCTCTGCATCATATATAGAGCTAGCCTGTTCGTTACCGTCTTCAATCCACAAGCGGGACGCTTGCGGTAGCGGAGTTGGTTACCGTCCTAAAGCCAAAAGCGGCGCGCTTGCGGTAGCATTCGAAATCAACGCCTTAAACGGTTGGTAAACAACAAAGGCCGGATCAACCGGCCTTTGTTATTACACTTAATCAGGATAAACTCTTGCTATAAATTTTTTGTCCTTATCGCTTAAGTAATAATTATATCCAATCGATGACCCATCGGTAGTAAACTCTTTTGGAACAGGGTACTGCATGATCGAGGTAGGGTCGAACTTGGTGTTTCGTACATCATGTTTATTGTACTTATCAAAAATGTTAAAGTTTACCTGTTTTCTTGTCCAGTTGTTTGGTGGGCCCATGTAGTAATCATAAACCGCGGGTTTGTTCCATGGGATGTTGGCAACAGGGCTTAATTGTTCGTGGCCCAGGCCAATGGCATGGCCAAACTCATGTACCACTGTCCGGCTGAATTCTTTATCCTCTGTGTTTTTATTAAACCAGCCAAAATTCATGGTTTGGTAGGCTTTGTACTTTTCAGCGTCGGTACCCAATAACGACCACGAACCATGATCCTTGTTAACCTTAAACCCAACACGAATGTTCGATTCTGATTTTTTAGTGGTAACGGCAAAATGCAGGCTGGTATGGTCGGCCCATTTGCGCGCGTAAAAGATTACCTTATTGCGCAAAAACTCGCTGCCATTTATAAAATACACCTTCAGCGTTTTACCTTTTGCCCACTTAGTGCCTTTTACAAAAACCCCCCTTTGGCTAACTTCGTCATCTTCCTCATCTAATATAATAGGCTGGCTATCTGTTGGCTTGTCTACACAAACTTTTAATAAAGATGCATCTGTGGCAAAATCAGTTTCATTTTGCTCGTCGGTTGCAGTGGATGCCAATATCTCGGCGTCTGTGGTTGCGGCAACTGTTCCGGTACTGTCCTGCGTTGTTCCCATCTCGCTTTCGGGTGCTTTGGTACATGCTGATGCTATGCAAACTAATAGTATCGCGGTTAAATATCTTTTACGCATGATTAATTCTTTTAAAGTAATTAAATTTCGTTTAATATTATATTGTAACAGAAATGTCATGAAATTGTTTCCTTTAGATTCAATTCGCGTACCTAAAATCAAGCTAAACTTAGTAGGCTTTTAGTTTACGTCCCGTTGCTACCGCAAGCGTCCCGCTTGTGGCCGTATGCTAAGTACACGCCCTGCATCATATATAGAGCTAGCCTGTTTGTTAACCCTAAACCCAAAAGCGGGACGATCACGATAGCGATCGGGTTTTGCATATTTAAGTCTTGTTGTTATATTTAATAAATGAGTCGTAATTATAAGTTTCATAATCCCGAAGGGCTGTATTTTGTGAGCTTTGCTACTGTTTACTGGATTGATGTTTTTGTAAGAAGGCTTTATTTTGATTGTATTGTTAACAATTTGAACTTTTGCGTACAAAATAAAGGCATGGAAATATATGCGTGGTGTATTATGCCAAGCCATGTTCATTTGGTTTACAGATCAAATATTCAAAAACCTGAAGAAATAATTAGAGATTTTAAATCTTTTACATCGAAGGAGTTAATAAAACTAATAGAGGGGTAATATTCAGGAAAGCAGGCGGGATTGGCTTTTAAATTCTTTTAAAAAAGCAGCTGCTGTAAATACTAATAATACTAATAATCAATTTTGGCAACAGCATAATCATCCAATCGAATTATGGAGTGCCGATGTAATACAACAGAAAATTGATTACGTGCATAATAACCCTGTTGAAGCGGGCTTGGTAGAACAAGACTTTGAATATTTACACAGCAGCGCCAAGGATTATTGCGAAATTCCGGGTTTGGTAAAAGTAATAGTTACTTAAAGGGGTTTGTTCATTACCGTCCTAAACCCACAAGCGAGACGCTTGCGGTAGCCTTAGATTATTGCGAAATTCCGGGTTTGGTAAAAGTAATAGTTACTTAAAGAGGTTTGTTCATTACTCCTAAACCCACAAGCGGGACGCTTGCGGTAGCCTTAGGATAAGCAGTGGTTGACTGGTACAATTAGGATTAAGCTTTTATATAGTAAAGAATAAGGCTACAGCAGCAGCACCCATAATAAAGAAGGTAGTCCACAATAAAGCTTTTGATAACCACCCGCTTTTAAATTCGCCCATTATGCTATCACTCGTAGCAATTTTAATGATCAGAAATAATAATGGAACTGCTGCTACACCATTTATTACAGCAGTGTAGATTAATGCTTTTACCGGGTCGATACCCACAAAGTTGATGGTTAGGCCAATAAGTGTAGCAATGGTAATTACGCCATAAAAACCATGCGCTTTTTTTAGTTTAAGGTTTAGGCTGGCGTTCCAGTTAAAGGCTTCGGCCACGGCGTAGGCTGCTGAGCCTGAAAGTACAGGGACGGCCAGTAGCCCAAGCCCTATAATACCTACAGAAAAGATGAGTTTAGCCAGGTAGCCCGAATTTGGGAAGGAATGCACTAAGGGCTCCAGCGCTTTTGCGGCGTCGGCTGCATTTTTTATATCGGTAACGCCGCTGTTATGCAAAACTGTTGCGCCAACTAAAAGTATGCACCAGGTTGTAAATTCAGAGATAACCATACCTATGTTATTATCTTTACGCATGGCGTGGATATGCGGCCAGCCAATTCTTGGTTTTCCATGCCTTACCAATCCCTTAGCTTTTTCTTCCTCAACTTCCTGCGATGCCTGCCAGAAAAACATATAAGGGGTAATAGTGGTGCCAAATACACCGGTTATAATAAATAGGAACGCAAACGAGAATTCAAAATGAGGGATTACTGTTGCCTTTAAAACGGTTGGCCAGGGCTGGTCAACAATAAAAACGGTAATAGGGTAGGCCAGTAGTGCCAGCGCCAGCCATTTTAAAATTTTAGAATAAACCCTGTAATTCGTGAAGATCTCCAGTATCAATATTCCAGTGGTGAAAAGTAAGGTAAGCACAACAAAATTAACAGGCACCAGCAGTTGCGCTGCCTCAGCCATAGCCCCAATATCCGCGCCGATATTGATAGTATTAGCCACAACTACAAGGCCTACAACGGCGTAAAGCACTTTACGGCTATAATGTTCTTTAACAACTGCTGCAATGCCCTTGCCGGTTACAAGCCCTATCCTGGCGCAGGCTTCCTGTACTGCTATCATAAATGGAAGCATGTATAATGCTGTCCACAACTGCCCGTACCCAAACTGTGCGCCGGTTTGCGAATAGGTTGCAATTCCTGACGGATCGTCGTCGGCAGCGCCGGTGGTTAGCCCCGGACCTAAGAGGCCGAAAAACTTCCGCATTTTTCTGATTCTGAATCTGTACTTCAAGGGCATTTAATAGAATATGTTAATGGTTGTAAACCCAAAACAATATACTATCTATTTTCTGTTAAATATGATTTTTAGTTTTTGATACCTGTAATTAGTTATAGCACGCCCGCTTTCTTTGTTATTTATGATATTTGTACCGTAATTAAAGGCCAGATTTACCCAAAAGTGCCTGTCCCATTTTGTTCCGTTTACGTAACAAATGGGACAGGTATTGATTTGTAAACTATTATAAATCAATGAGTTGTAAATAATCGCTCATTTCCGTTTATGGTTGACTTTATGAGCAAAAAGGCCGAACTGAGGGCGAAAAAAGGCTAAAAAAAGCGTTTTTTGCCCCGGGCATTTTTGTCTCGTTTTTCAAAAAGTGGAACAAATTGTCTCGTCCTGAAATAAGTTGACGGTTTTATATATTGATTAATTGAGCTACAAATATAATTTTACACCGTAATAGGCATCTCTTTTTTTTGAACTTTGCGATAGTAGTTTTTCCACCGCCGCTTA
>NZ_JBAZRC010000151.1:0-11963 GCF_041663085.1 Mucilaginibacter sp. | reverse complement strand
CGCATCATCGGTAGTACGCGCGGCAAAGCGGGCGCTGGTAATTGTTGATCTGCCCTTTGGTTCATACCAGGGTAACTCCAAAGAAGCGCTGGCATCTGCTATCCGCATTATGAAAGAAGCAGGCGCACACGGTGTTAAAATGGAGGGCGGTGTAGAAATTGCAGAATCTGTGAGCAGGATACTAACCGCAGGCATCCCGGTAATGGGCCACCTGGGTTTAACCCCGCAATCCATCTACAAATTTGGTACCTATACCGTACGTGCCAAAGAAGAAGCCGAAGCTGCCAAACTGAAAGAAGATGCACTGAAGTTACAGGAGCTTGGTTGTTTTGGGATAGTACTCGAAAAGATCCCGGCCAAATTAGCTGCCGAGGTAAGCAAATCGCTCAGTATACCCACCATCGGCATTGGCGCAGGCCAGCATTGCGACGGGCAGGTTTTGGTGATACATGATATGCTGGGTATAAACAAAGGGTTTAAACCCCGCTTTTTACGCCAGTACGCCAATTTGTTTGATGTGATGAACGATGCCATCAGCAACTACGTTGGCGACGTAAAAGCAAAAAGCTTCCCTAACGAGAAGGAAGAGTATTAACCGCTATGCGGGTTTGTGGTTCATAGTTGATGGTGAATAGTTTAAACCACAATTACACCATAAACTATTAACCATGACCCATGAACTAACCAATGGCACGACCAGAATTTAACTATATAAGTAAAGATATTACCGATGCTGATATACTGTATGAGGATAACCACCTGATAGCAGTAAACAAGCGCGCGGGCGATATTGTACAGGTGGATGATACGGGCGATGAATCGTTGGACGAGAAGGTTAAAAGGTATATAGCCCAAAAATACAACAAACCCAACGGCGCATTCCTTGGTGTGGTGCATAGGTTAGACAGGCCCGTAAGCGGGGTTATCCTGTTCGCTAAAACCAGCAAGGCTTTAGAGCGTATTAACAAAATGTTTAAAGGGCGCGAAATGCATAAAACCTATTATGCCATTGTACGTAAACGCCCATACCCCGAGGCCGGTAACCTGGTGCATTACCTCATCAAAAACCCGCAGAAAAACGTTACCAAGGCCCATGATAAAGAAGTGGCCGGCAGCCAGCGGTCTGAACTAAATTACAAACTGGTAGGGGAGCGGGATGGTTACTACGTAATAGAAGTAGACCCGATAACCGGCCGCCCGCACCAGATAAGGGTGCAGTTATCAACCTTAGGGTGCCCTATTGTTGGCGATAATAAATATGGCTACCCACGTGGCAGCCTACGTAAAAGTATTTGCCTGCATGCCCGCCGCCTGCAATTTATTCATCCCGTAAAAAACGAACCGATACTGATTGTAGCGCCTTTGCCTAAAGATGGTTTTTGGGAAAAGTTTGAGGGGTTAATAGCGTAGGTGATTCTGCGATTTAATCCCCACGCTTCATTGCGAGCGTAGCGTGGCAATCTTCGATAGAAAAGTAGCGAATTAGTTCTTCGTTAGGAAAGCCAGTGAATAATATGAAACGTCAGTGGATGTTCTTTTTCTTTTCTCTCAAAATAAAAAGAACCAAAAAGAAAAGTCGCGGCTTGGTCCCGCCCTGTGTAAGTTAGTGCTTTATCAGTTGTGGTGCTACCCGTGCGTTACGCTATGCCGCATTTTTGGTGTCGTCAGGCTGGTACGTTTATTGTCGCCTCGCTTGTCAATTTATCCGGTTTTTATCTAGCTTCTACAGCACTGACGTGTTGGAGAGGACTATAACATTATAACCCTTTCACCACCTCCCAGGCCTTTTCATCAACCAAAACTCCTTCTTTTAAACTTTGCTCGCGTGTGCGCAACATGTTTTCGCCGGGGAAAAGTATCTCGTTACCATCCTCGTTACTTTTGGTGTAGCTGATGATCTCTTCTATCAGTGAAGCATTTCTCTCGTTATCAGTTTTGATGCAGATAAAAACCTGCGATACCCCGGTTTCCTTACGGCCCGATTGGGTGATCACTGCGGTAGAATCACCGCCGCTTAACACAGTAGCCAGCAGATCAAGCACTAATGACAGACCAGATCCTTTCCAGAAACCGATAGGCAGGGCACGTTTGCTTTCCATTATAGCGGTGGTATCAGTTGTTAAATTGCCTTCACTATCATAGCCGCCCGGTACAGGTAACTGCTTGCCCTGCGCCTGGTACTGCCAAAGCTTACCGAACGAAAACTGGCTGATGGCCATATCCAGTACAATATGCCCCTGTTTTTGAGGAATTGCAATAATAAGCGGGTTGTTACCCAGGCGTGGCTCGGTGCCACCCCATGGCGGCAGATTGGCAATGGTATTGGTAAAACACAAGCCTATATAACCGGCCTCGGCAGCTTGCAGGCCGTAAGTACCGCCGCGCATCCAGTGGTTGGTGTTTTTAATAGCAACGCAGCCTATGCCGATATCTTTGGCAAGGTTAATGGCCCTGTCCATACAAAATTGGGCGTTTAGCATACCCGGGCCAATATTGCCATCCCATTGTTCAATAGCGCCAAAGGCACTTACCGAGGTGGGTGCGGCATCCATATCTATGAGATGTTCTTTTATATACTCTACAAAAACCGGGAAACGGTTTAGGCCGTGGCTGTATACGCCATCTCGGCTGTTATCGGCAAAAATGGCGGCACAGGCTTCGGCAATAGTATCTTTAACATCCAGGCTAATCAATACACGTTTAAATTCGGCTTTTAATTGTTGGTAAGGTATCCGCATAACGCAAATATAACAGCTTATGTATTGTAGCATAACGTTACATCGTTATATTGGCCTGTAATATTTAGCGGGATAAATAGTTATTATAAAGCAGCTTTTGAAATTGCGTAAGTAAACTATCTTTGCAGCTTAAATGAACAACAAAAAGAAATACCTTTTACTGGCCGGGTTACTTGTAGCAATCTTCTTTTTTAATTCGTGTAAAAAGGAAAAGCAAACCAGTATTCCAAGCTTGTTCGCAACAGGTGTGTGGCAATTAGGATCTATACAAGAGGCCAAATACCTGGGCGGATCAAGGCTTACACTGGATACCATTCCTTCCACTTCTACACAGATATTTGCTTTTAATAAGGATATGACCTGCTCTTATACCAATTTTGATGATAAAGCAGGCACCGTAAGTGGTACGTGGTCGCTATCGGATACACAGCTTTTTTTGTATGCGAATATTACTTATCCGGTAGTTACCTCTGCAGGTACCAAACAGCCTTTTATAAATTGCCGTATTGTTAATATAGGGGAGTTTTCATTAGTTATGGAAGCAGGCGATATACAAACATATTATAACCCAACCGACAAAAGAACCATAAGAACCTACGGTTTTGTGAGGATTAAGCCCGTGGGTACGCAATAATTTGATAAAAATTTATATTTTGCGGTAAAACAAAAATCTACCAAGCTATTTTGAAAAAGAGAATTGCCATTTTTGCTTCAGGGTCCGGGTCAAATGCTCAAAAAATAATGGAGCATTTTAAGCGTAATGCCGATGCCGAAGTTGTGTTGATACTCACCAACAACCCGCAGGCCTACGTTTTGCAGCGTGCCGATAACTTCGAGATCCCATCACATATATTTACCCGCCACGAGTTTTATGATACCGACGATGTTATCAGTCTGTTAAAAAACCTGCAGGTAGATATTATAGTGCTTGCCGGTTTTTTATGGCTGGTGCCGCCAAGTTTGCTAAACGCGTTCCCTAATAAGATCATTAACCTGCATCCTGCGCTATTGCCAAAATTTGGCGGTAAAGGTATGTATGGCGATAACGTGCACAAAGCTGTGCTTGAAGCCGGCGAAGAAGAATCGGGCATTACCATCCACTTTGTGAATACCCAGTTTGACGAAGGCGAGATCATCCACCAGTCGCGTTTTAAGATAGAACCCGGCGATAACCTGGAAATGGTGAAATTTAAAGGCCAGCAGTTAGAGCACCAGCATTTCCCGAAAGTAATTGAGAACCTGTTGAAGAAGATGAGATCTTAGTGAGGGGGGAGATTACGCAAGTAATGAGCCGTGAATTATCTCGTAAACAATTAATTCATTATTGTTAATCCTAAAAGCAATAACCCAGTCGTTAAAGTGGCTGCATGAATATTTGTATGCTGCTAAGACAGGATGGTCGCAGATAGAATATTGAGTATTTGGAATTGCCAGTTTAATAATAGCCGCTTTAAACTTTAATGCATACCTGGCACCGCTACCTTTTGTATTTTTGGACTCTACAAAAGCGGCGATAGCATCAATAACCTCTAACGCCTTTGGAGTGATTCTTACTTTCACGGATTACTTCTTATCAGAATACTTCGCGAAAGCAATACCTATGTCAATAGGTTCAGCATCAGTATCTTTTTCAAGGTAACTAATTAATTCTTCATCAGTCGCTTTTCTGCCAATACCTTTTACCATAGCCATTACATCTAATTCTTCGATGTTTTGTGCTTCGGCGGGTAGCCCAAGTTCCTCAGCCAATTGCATAAGAAGCAGCGTTTTTTTATCAGAATCCGATTTGATGATAACCGTTGTCATACTCTAATTTAGCAAAATTTATTCTGTTGCACAAAGCTATTGAGCATTTTGTAATATTTATCATAACTAATTAAAAATTACATTAATTAACCTAAAAAAACTAATCACTAATACGTACCTTTGCGGCTCAAAAATTCCCTGTCGTAATGAGTCATTCTGTTCAAATAAAAAACGCGCTGATTTCTGTTTATTACAAAGACAATCTTGAGCCTATAATTCATGAGTTGAACCGCCTTGGTGTAAAGATCTATTCTACCGGTGGTACCGAAACTTTTATACGCGACCTGGGGGTTGATGTAATTGCTGTTGAGGACCTTACCTCGTACCCGTCAATCCTTGGCGGCCGTGTAAAAACCCTGCACCCAAAGGTGTTTGGCGGTATCCTTGCCCGCAGAAGTTTTGACAGTGATGAGCAGCAACTGGCCCAGTATGAGATCCCGGAAATTGACCTGGTAATTGTTGACCTTTATCCGTTTGAAGAAACCGTAAACTCGGGTGCCGGCCAGGAGGATATTATCGAGAAGATTGACATTGGCGGTATCTCGCTTATCCGCGCGGCAGCCAAAAACTTTAAGGATGTTGTTATCCTTGCATCAAAGAATGACTATAGCGAACTGGAAGAGATCCTGAAAACACAAAATGGGGCTACCACTATTGATCAGCGCCGCCGTTTTGCCCAAAAAGCATTCAATATCTCATCAAACTACGATACCCACATTTTCCAGTACTTTGACCAAACCGAGCCGATGCCTGTTTTTAAACAAAGCATCCAAAGCAGCCAGGTTTTACGTTATGGCGAAAACCCGCATCAAAAAGGAACCTTTTACGGTAACCTTGATGCCATGTTCAACAAACTTAACGGTAAGGAACTATCATACAACAACCTGGTTGATGTTGACGCGGCCGTTGCCCTGATTGATGAGTTTACCGAGCCTACCATTGCTATATTAAAACATACAAACGCCTGCGGTATAGCTTCGCGTTCATTTATAAAAGAAGCCTGGATCGATGCTTTGGCTTGCGACCCGGTTTCGGCCTTTGGTGGTGTTATCATTGCTAATGACGAGATCGACGCTGCTACCGCTACTGAGATTGACAAGATATTTTACGAAGTATTAATTGCCCCAGCTTATACTGACGAAGCAGTACAAATCCTATCGGCGAAAAAGAACCGTATCGTATTGGTTCGCCAGCCGGTTGAGCTGCCGCTTAAGCAATTTAAAACTTTGCTGAACGGCGTTATAGAACAAGATAAAGACCTGACCGTTGAAGGCCCGGCACAAATGAATTCGGTTACTGATAAAAAAGCGACCGAGCATGAACTGCGCGACTTGCACTTTGCCAACAAAGTGGTTAAGCATACCAAATCAAATACCATTGTTTTTGCTAAAAATAACCAGTTAATGGCAAGCGGTGTTGGCCAAACCTCAAGGGTCGATTCTTTGAAACAGGCTATCATCAAGGCAGAAAGTTTTGGGTTTGATCTGAAAGGCGCAGTAATGGCTTCTGATGCTTTCTTCCCTTTCCCTGATTGCGTAGAGATAGCTGCCGATGCAGGTATCACAGCGGTTTTACAACCGGGTGGATCTATAAAAGACCAGGACTCTATCAACATGTGTAACCAAAAGGGCATTGCCATGGTTACCACAGGTGTTCGCCATTTTAAACATTAGTGATTAGAGGTTAGTGATTGGTGATTAGGTTTGGCAGAAGCTACTGATAACTGATAACAAATCACTATTAACTAAAACAAGCAGATACGAATTATTAAAAAATAGAGTTATTAATTACTAATTTACACGATTACGGCGCCCGTGTTATTTGGCGCCGAAACTGTCCAGAATATTAACGTTGCCGCTAATTTGAAATAACGCCAAATGGGTTTATTTAATTTTTTCACTCAAGAGATAGCCATTGATTTGGGTACCGCAAATACCCTCATCATACATAATGATAAAGTTGTTGTTGATGAGCCATCCATCGTGGCCTTTGACCGTACAACAAACAAAGTAATTGCTATAGGCCGCCAGGCTATGCAGATGGAGGGTAAAACCCACGATAACATCCGCACTGTGCGCCCGCTAAAAGATGGTGTAATTGCCGACTTTAACGCTGCCGAGTTAATGATACGCGGTATGATAAAAATGATTAACCAGGGTAAAGGATGGTTCTTCCCATCGTTACGTATGGTTATCTGTATCCCATCGGGTATTACCGAGGTTGAGAAACGTGCGGTACGCGATAGCGCCGAAATTGCAGGTGCCAAAGAGGTGTACCTGATATATGAGCCAATGGCTGCTGCCGTGGGTATCGGTATTGATGTGGAAGAACCTATGGGTAACATGATCATTGATATTGGTGGTGGTACTACCGAAATTGCGGTTATTGCCCTTTCAGGTATCGTGTGCGACCAGTCTATCCGTGTTGCGGGCGATAACTTCGACTCTGATATTGTTCAGTACATCCGCCGTCAGCACAACATTATGATTGGTGACCGTACTGCCGAGAAAATAAAGATTGAAGTAGGCGCGGCATTGCCCGAGCTTAGCGAGCCACCTGCGGATTTTGCGGTGCAAGGCCGTGACCTGATGACAGGTGTTCCTAAACAGATCACCGTATCGTACACTGAAATTGCGCATTGCCTTGATAAATCGATCTCGAAAATTGAGGAAGCGATTTTGAAAGCGCTGGAGATAACCCCGCCCGAGCTTTCTGCGGATATTTACCAGACAGGTATTTACTTAACAGGCGGTGGTGCTTTGCTGCGCGGGCTTGATAAACGCGTGGCTGCCAAAACCAAACTGCCGGTACACGTTGCCGAAGATCCGCTTCGCGCTGTAGTACGTGGTACAGGCACAGCCCTTAAAAATATAGGTAACTTTAAGTTTTTAATGCAATAATTTAGAAGCAAGAACCAAGAGTCAAGATTCAAGAAAAAGTCTTGGCTCTTGGTTCTTGACTCTTAATTCCAATAGCAAATTCTCCAGGCATGCGTAACCTCCTGATATTTATCACCAAGTACAACGCATTCTTCCTGTTCCTTATTTTCATGATAAGCTCGTTGCTTATCTATATCAAATACAACTCTTTTCAAAAGGCGTCTTTTATAAACAGCACTAACAAGGTTACCGGTAATTTATACGCTAAAGCGGATGAATTTAAAGGCTATTTGAGCTTAAAAGAGGTTAACGATAAATTGGCAAAAGAGAATGCCGAACTGCGTAACCAGTTGCGCTCATCAAAATATGTGGATACGGTTGCAAAACATAGCGTAACCGATACTATTTATAAGCAGCAGTACAGCTACATTGAGGCGCAGGTTATTAGCAACTCTATCAACAAACGCAACAATTATTTAACCATAAGCCGGGGCAGTCATGATGGTATTGTAAAAGGCATGGGGGTAATAAATGGGCAGGGTGTTGTGGGTAAGGTTGTTTTTGTAGGTGAGCATTTATCAATAGTACAATCCCTGCTGCATAAAGATTCGCGCTTTAGCGCCATGCTGGCCGGTAGTAAAGAAATTGGCTATTTGCAATGGGGAGAAGACCTTAACCCGCACAGCGGCTTACTGGTTGATGTATCAAACAACGCCCAACCAAAAATTGGCGAAATGGTGGTAACATCAGACCTTTCGCTTTTTCCGGCAGGCATCCCTTTGGGTAAGGTAAGTAAACTTACAACCAAGGGGGGGGGCTTTTTCCTCAACATGGAAGTTGCCCTGGCGGTTGATTTTAGTAAACTGGAGTATGTTTACGTGGTTATAAACAAGTTTGCTATCGAGCAAACTACCTTAGAAGCACAGGAGAAAAAAGCCGATGAGTAGGATAATCTTAATAAACCTGGTTCGCTTTATAGTGCTGGTGTTGCTGCAGGTTTTTCTGTTAAAGAATATCACGCTTTACAACCTGTCAACCCCGTACCTGTATATCCTGTTTATACTGCTGCTACCGTTCGAAACACCAAACCTGCTGCTTTTTGCACTGGCGTTTATATTGGGCTTAACCATTGATGCATTTTATGATACACCGGGGCTGCATGCCGCGGCCTGTACGCTGCTGGCCCTTGTAAGGGTGCTGTTCATCAGCATTACCGTACAAAAAGATGGCTTTGATAACGAACCCGAACCCACCCTGAGTATTATGGGTTTCAGGTGGTTTTTTACTTACGCGCTTGTCCTTACGCTTTTTCACCATTTCTTTTTGTTTAACCTGGAAGTTTTTAGGTTTAGCGAGATAGGGTACACACTAAGCCGCTTTTTATTGAGTTCAGTATTTACAGTATTTTTGATGCTGGTTTCGGGCTTGTTGTTTTTCAGAAAAAAAGAGCGTAAATAAACCTTTAGCTTTACTATTTAATTAAAGAGTTAGCAAATAACCACAGAGTTAACAGAGGTTTGTACGGAGAAACACAGAGGTAAGATGATTGAAAATAAACTAACCGGTCAAATTATTGGTGCAGCAATTGAGGTGCATAAAACACTTGGGCCGGGTTTGTTAGAGAGCGCTTACAAAGAATGCCTGTTTTATAAATTGGTTAAATTGGGTTTGTTTACGGAAAAGGAAAAACCCATGCCGCTTATTTTTGAAGAAATAAAGTTAGATTGTGGTTATAGGATAGACCTGTTGGTAGAGAATAGGATTGTTATAGAATTAAAATGCGTGGAGAGTTTAAATGATGTACACATGGCCCAAATGCTTACGTACATGAAACTTGGCAATTATAAATTAGGCTTGCTAATAAATTTTAATGTTATCATGTTAAAAGACGGAATTAAGCGAATAATAAATGGCTCGTTATCGCCTATAAATGAAACTCTGTAAACTCCGCGAAAACCTCTGCTAACTCTGTGGTTAAATAATTATCTACAAAATATTGCTAAATAATAAATGAATAATTTTTTTGAGCGGAGATATGTAATAGCGGGGATATTTATAGCCCTGATATTGGTATTATTAGGCCGGCTGTTTTACATACAGGTGGTTGATGACCGCTATTTTTTATACGCGCAGAATAACGTAATGCGCCGCAATATTCAGTATCCTGCCCGCGGGCCTATACTTGACCGTTATGGCAAAATAATGGTAGAGAACGAACCTGTTTATGATATTACCGTAGTACCAAAACAGGTAAAAGCTTTTGATACGGTTGAGTTTTGCAAACTGCTGGGTATTGATCGCGAAGGTTTTGATAAACGTATGGCCAAGGCCAGGGTTTACTCGCCCTATCGTACATCAATTTTCGAAAAACAGGTGTCGGCACAACAATACGCATCATTCCAGGAACGCCTGTCTGAGTTCCCCGGGTTTGATACCCAGAAAAGGTCCCTGCGATCATATCCCGACTCCGCCGCATCGCAGTTTTTGGGTTATATAGGTGAGGTTACAGACGCTATCATCAAACGTTCGGGTGGATATTACAGCCCGGGCGATTATGTGGGCATAAGCGGTGTTGAAAAATCATACGAAAGCATATTACGCGGGCAGCGAGGGGTGCGCAATTTAATATACGACTCGCATAACACACCAAAAGGTAGTTATGCCAATGGTGCTTATGATACTGCTGCTGTTGCCGGCGAACGCCTGATATCGTCACTGGATATGAAGATCCAAAAACTGGGCGAAAAACTGATGCAGAATAAAGTGGGTAGTATAGTTGCCATTGAACCATCAACCGGCGAAATACTTTGCTATGTAAGCAGCCCTACTTACGATCCCAATCTGCTGGTTGGCCGCGAGCGTGGTAACAATGCTGCCAAATTGTATAAAGACCCATACAAGCCATTTTTTACCCGCCCTGTACAAGCCTACTACCCCCCGGGCTCGTCTTTTAAACCGCTAAGCGCACTTATAGCAATGCAGGAGGGGGTGATAACGCCGCAAACTATATATCATTGCGCCGGGTACTACCAGTCTGGTAACCGCCGCATTAAATGTTTTCATGGCGAGGTGCATGGCGATGTAAACCTGGCCAGCGCCGTAGCCCATTCATGCAACGGCTATTTTGATATGGTTTTCGAAAAACTGATTAACCGCCAGGGCGCCCGCAATACCGATACGGCATTTAACTACTGGCGCAATAATGTGGGTAAGTTTGGCCTTGGCTCGAAGTTAGGGCTTGATATGCCTAATGAAAACAGGGGCAACTTGCCCAAGGCTGCATACTACGATAAAGTTTATGGAAAAGGCGGATGGCGCTCAAGTACCGTTATATCATTAGGCATAGGCCAAGGGGAGTTACTGGCCACACCGTTGCAACTGGCCAATATTGAAGCTACCATTGCCAATCACGGTTACTATTATAAACCGCATTTAATTAAGGCTATTGGAGATAAGCAGGTAATACGTAAAGAATATACCCTGCGCAATTATGTAGGAGTTGATTCGCAGTATTTTGAACCCGTTATAAACGGCATGCAAAACGTAGTGGAATACGGTACGGCCAGCAGCTCAAAAATACCGGGCATTATCATGTGCGGAAAAACAGGTACTGCCGAGGTGAAGAACAAGGGTGATAACTCCGTATTTGTAGCTTTTGCACCGCGCGATAACCCAAAGATAGCTATAGCGGTTGTAGTTGAAAACTCAGGCCAGGGGGCTACCTGGGCAGCGCCAATTGCCAGCTTTATAGTGGAGCAGTATTTACGGGGCAGCATATCTAAACGCGCTTCGGGCATTTACCCTGAATACTATATTAATAAAAACCTGTTGCCTGATATTGTTGTAAAACCTGCCGATAAGGCAAAAATAAAAGCCGACAGCCTTAAAAAGGTAACAGCCGATTCGCTTAAAAAACGTAAAGCCGATTCTGTAAAACAAATTAGCCTTAAATCGGCACAAAATAAACCTGCTAAAAATGCGGGTAATGTATTAACCGCCATGCTGCCAAAACGAAAAGACAATGAATAATCAGCGTAGTTTCTTTTTAAATGTGGATTGGGTAACGGTGCTTATCTACCTGTCGTTATGTGTTATTGGCTGGTTCAATATCCACGCCGCGGTATTTGATGAGAACCACCCCAGCATATTGGATATGGACACCGAGTACGGTAAACAGTTCATCTTCATTGTTTCGGCGTTGGTAATTGGCACCGTTATACTTTTGCTGGAGAGCCGGTTCCTTTCGGCACTGGCGCCTGTGTTTTATATTGTAACGGTACTTTTATTGATACTGGTGCTTGTAGCCGGGCACAATGTGGGCGGTAACCAGGCCTGGATAGATATGGGGGGCGGGTTTAGGCTGCAACCATCAGAGTTTGCCAAATTTGCTACCTGCCTTTTGCTGGCGCGATACCTTAGCGCTACCAACGTAAAGGTTACCGATCCAAAATCATTCCTGATAGCGGGCGGTATCATATTGCTGCCCATGATGCTGATCAAACTCCAACCTGATGATGGCTCTACACTGGTGTTCTGTTCA
>NZ_JBAZRC010000150.1:0-11994 GCF_041663085.1 Mucilaginibacter sp. | reverse complement strand
CGTCAGGATGCATTTGCCTTCTTCCTGTTTATTGTTCAAAGGTATACAACGGATTGTAGCCTTAGTTTCATCTTTTATCTTTTGTTCGGTTTCGGCGGTGCCATCCCAATGGGCCGATATAAAGCCCGGCTGCTCATCAAGCATCCGTTTAAACTCATCGTAGGTATCAACCTCCGTAGTATTCTCCGTACGGAAATCCGAAGCTTTTTTGTAAATGTTAGCCTGTATCTCTTCCAGCAACGCCTCAATATGCGCTGCAAGGCCTTCCTGGTTTACAGTTTCTTTTGTTTTGTTATCGCGGCGAGCCAGCTCAACTGTACCATTCTGCATATCGCGGCTGCCAATGGCAACGCGCAGCGGAACACCTTTCAATTCATACTCGGCAAATTTAGCGCCGGGGCGATGGGTGTCACGTTTATCAAATTTTATGCTGATATCTTTTGCACGCAGCTCTTTTGTTAAAGCATTCACGAAAGTGGTAATGTTCTCCAGCTCTTCATCGTGCTTGTAAATAGGCACAACAACAACCTGTATAGGCGCCAATTTTGGTGGTAATACCAAACCGGCATCGTCAGAGTGGGCCATGATCAACGCGCCAATTAAACGGGTTGATACACCCCATGAGGTTGCCCAAACAAAATCCTGTACGTTTTCTTTATTGGTGAATTTCACATCAAACGCTTTAGCAAAATTTTGCCCCAAAAAGTGTGATGTACCCGCCTGCAGTGCTTTACCATCCTGCATTAAAGCTTCAATGCAATAGGTATCCAGCGCGCCGGCAAACCTTTCGTTTGGTGTTTTACGGCCTTTTACAACCGGTAATGCCATCCAGTTTTCGGCAAAATCAGCGTAAACATCCAGCATTTGCTCGGTTTCTGCTATCGCTTCGTCTGATGTTGCGTGCGCGGTGTGGCCTTCCTGCCATAAAAATTCGCTGGTACGCAGGAATAAACGTGTGCGCATTTCCCAGCGCATAACGTTGGCCCACTGGTTAACCAGGATAGGCAGATCGCGGTAGCTTTGGATCCAGCCACGGTAGGTATTCCAGATGATGGTTTCGGATGTTGGGCGAATAATTAATTCTTCCTCCAATTTTGCATCCTCGTCTACAATAATATTACCTTCCCCATCGTTTTTCAGGCGATAGTGTGTCACAACGGCACATTCTTTAGCGAAGCCCTCTACGTGGCTGGCCTCTTTTGAGAAAAAAGATTTTGGGATGAGCAGCGGGAAATAAGCATTTTGGTGCCCTGTTTCCTTGAACATTTTATCGAGCACAGCCTGTATTTTTTCCCATATAGAATAGCCATACGGCTTAATGATCATACATCCTCTCACGGGCGAATATTCGGCCATGTCAGATTTAATTATTAAGTCGTTAAACCATTGCGAGTAATCTTCGTCTTTACTTATGACACCTTTGCTCATTTTGTGATATTTGGATTATAATTGATCTGATATTTAACATTTAGCAGGGCTCAAATTTATAAATTTATACGTTTATTTGGCCTTAGAACTTTACATCCTTACAAAAATGAATAGGAACCTTATTAAAGGAATGATTTTGATCAGTGCTATAGCACTGAGTTCCTGCTCCATTAACAAAACCGCATCTATCTCGAAAAACGACGATGACGTGTATTTCTCGCGCGCGACAGCGGCCGAAGAACCGGTTTATATTACCAGAAATAATGAATACAACCAGGAAGCCGACGACCAGGATAGCGATGAAGACGATTATTTCTACTATGATGATTACTCATCACGTATAAACCGTTTCAGTTATTATTCGCCATTTGGTTATTACGATAACTTTTACTCACCCTATGGTTACGGCTATGGTGGCTACGGCTTAAGCATTGGTTTAGGTTTTGGCTATGGCTACGGCGGTGGTTTTGGTTACGGCGGCTTTGGCTATGGCTCTCCGTGGTATTATGGTGGTGGTTTTGGCTACGGCGGTTTTGGCTACCCATGGGGTGGTTATGGTTACGGTGGCTATTATTCTCCATACTGGGGTATTGGCGGCGGCTATTACGGTTCAGGTTTCTGGGGCTCTTCCGCATATTATAACAATGCACGCCCTTACAGGGGTAATGGCAGCCCCGGCAGCCCGGTATTTGGCAATCGCTCGCGTACTTCTTATGGCGGCAATAACAGCGGCATAGGCTATATTCCATACAGGGGTACACGTGGAGTTAGTACAGGTAACGGCTCAAATGGCAGGCCTGCTTATGGTGATACCCGTGCTACACGTGGCGTACGTACAGATACCAGGCCAACTTACCAACCAAGTGTTGAGCGTTCTGCACCATCAAGCTACGGCGGTGGTTCAAGAGGCGGCGGTGGCGGCTCAAGCAGTGGCGGCGGTGGCGGTGGCAGGCCGGTAAGGAACTAATTATTACTTCAACCTTTAAACATTTATGAAAATAAAATATATACTAAGTGTAATTGCTATAGTAGCATTTACCCAAAATACTTTTGCCCAATATTCACAGGATGCTATCAGGTTCTCGCAAACCGTAAATGGGTCAACATCCCGAATTAAGGCTGTTGGTAACGCAGGTACTGCAGTTGGCGGCGATCTGAGTAACGTTAGTGGTAACCCTGCCGGCCTGGGTTTCTTCACCCGGTCAGAAGTTAGCATAACGCCCGGGTACGATAATTCAAAAACAAAAGCCGGTTCCTATTCGGCAACACGTAACACTGTTAATTTAAATAATGCTGCGCTTGTAATTTATAACCAGCTTACCAAGCCGCGCGGTGCCGATAAAAATAAAGGATGGCTTAGCGTAAATTATGGTGTTGCTTTTAGCCGTACTAATAATTTCGACCAGAACATTCATTATGGTGGCACAAATAACGTTAATTCTATAAATGATTATTATGCCAGCCAGGCAAATCAGTTTGGTTTAGGCCCCGAAGGCAGTTTAATAGATGGGGCTTATCAGCAAAACCTGATAGACAAATATTCTACCGGCCCTAACCCATCGGATTTTGAATACAGGAGCAATAACATTTCAGGTTCGCCTGTTGCACAGGAAGCCTTTATTAACCGTCGCGGCGGTCAATCTGCAGTCGATTTTTCTCTTGGTGCAAACTACAGCAATAAGCTGTACCTGGGTTTTAGCTTAAGCTTTACGGATATTAACTATGACTCATTCAGTACTTTTTATGAAGATGGCTCTTTATCAAGGCTTGAAGGTACTCCCCCGCTGGCCACAACACGCGATTACTCGTCGTCTTACTCTCAAAACCAGTCAACAAGGGGAACAGGTTTTAGCGCCAAAGTAGGTGTTATTTACAAACCTGTAGAGGCGGTACGTTTAGGCGCAACCTTTACCTCGCCAACTTTCTATAATATTGATGATACTTACAACGAAGGTGTTGCCACAAGCATCAATAAGGAAGCTGTAACATCACAAAACTCGGGCAATTACACGCTTAATTATAACTTGCGTACACCTTTAAAATTAGCAGGCGGCGCAGCAGTGTTCATCAAAAACTTTGGTTTTATAACCGGTGATGTTGAGTATGTTGATTACAGCACTGCACATTTGAGCAGCAACCCCGATTATAATGCCGACAGAGTTGATAACCCAGACATTAAAGGCTTATACAAATCGGCCATTAACGCGCATGTGGGCGCCGAGGCACGCATAAACAGTTTCTTTTTACTACGCGGCGGTTACGGTATACAAGGTGATGCCCGTAAAGACAATGGCAGCGATATTAAAACTACCAGCGGTGGTATAGGCCTGCGTTTTGGTGCTTACTACGTTGATGCTACCTACGCACACTCAACCGGCACGCAAACTATTTTCCCTTACGACCTGGGTAACGCAAGCCCGGCAGCCATGTTAAAAAACAGCAACAATAATGCTTACTTAACTTTAGGATACCGTTTCTAATACAAATTTGAGATATTGATGTAAGGTTGAAACAGAATCTTGCCCAACAAAAAAAGCGATGAGTACTACTCATCGCTTTTTTTGTTGGGGTAAATCAGCTCTGATTAACTAATCACTGATCTCTAAATCTTAATCTTCGTTCACAAATGAACGTAACATCCAGGTGTTCTTTTCTTTGAATTGCATAAAGCGGTTCACCATATCGTTGGTACCGTCATCACCGGCATCGGCTGTAATATCCAATATCTCGCGCTCCATTTCAATCAGGGCGGCCATATCATCAATTATTGCCTTCACCATGGCTTTATCTTTTAAGCCGATGGTATTTATTTCTTTAATGGTAGATGTGGTTATATAATCTTTAAAAGTGCTGTACGGTGGCTTACCTAAAGTAAGGATCCTTTCGGCAAGTTCATCAATTGTAGTTAAAGCTGCGGTATATAGTTCTTCAAACTTAACGTGTAAGGTAAAAAAGTTTGAGCCTTTAACATTCCAGTGGCAGCCACGTAGCTTTTGATAATGGATATGATAATTTGCCAGCAGATCGTTCAGATGATCAACAACCGGTTTTACTTTTTTTTCTTCTAAGCTTATTTTTTCAGCGTCCATGATGTATGTGATTTTAGTTTGTTGTGATAACAGCCCTTTGCGGCCTTTGTTTATCAAATTTAAGCGTTTTAATATTAATGCACATATTTGCAAACTTAAATGACAATGCTACAACCATTCATCTCCCAAACTTTTAACGGCACAGTATGGCGCCTGCAAATTGACGGGCAAAAATGTATAATGGCGGTTGAATTACGCAACGAACAGGATAAACAAACCAGTTTTGTATCGCTTAATTTAACTACGGGGCAGGTTTATTTCGATAGCCTGGTTATGCCCGAACGCTGGCTAACCGGTATCGAAGCTGTTTACAATGGTATAATGTTATTGCATTATTATAAACATGAGAGCGGGCCCGAACATAAAACCATTATTGCCATTGATGCTAAAACAGCTGCCGAGGTTTGGAGCAACTATAACCTGGCGTTTGATCACCTGTCTGTTAATGGCCCTATAGTATACAACACTAATATCCAGCCAAAAAAATTATTATTGATTGATGTACTTAGCGGTAAAATCCTTAGGCCGTATGATGCAATACAGGATAAACCTTTTGAAACGGAGATAGTCATACCCAATATGATGCCTGCCAGCCAATTGGTTCCTGGCAGCCTGCCTGCAGAACCTTATGGAAATATGGTGCATTATCTAAACCATAATAGTTACAGAATTGTATCTTTGCACACTTTAAAAAATGGGGAACTGCAACAGCTTCTTTATATTTTAAAAGATACCGAAGTGGTTTATTACGATTTATTGAACCAGCATATACAAAAATTACAACCCGAGGCGTTTGTATTACATAAAAACAGCTTCATTTATATAAAAAACAAGGCCGAAATAAAGGTTTTAGAAATATAAATTACTGAATAAGAATTTATTATGAAATTTAAAATACTATTATTATCCACTATTTTGCTTGGCCTCACCTCCACCCTTTTTGCATCGGCCCCGGTTGATTCTGTAGGTGTTGAGAACCTGAACGGCAAAAAAGTGATCCTCCATAAACTCGACCCAAAGGATAACTACTACTCTATAGGGCGCAAATACGGCGTTAGCCCAAAGGTGATACAGCAATTTAACAACAATGCCAGCCTGCAAATTGGCCATATTATTAAAGTACCTACCGAGCGGTCGATAATGGAAACGGTTAAACCTACACCCGCCGGGCAACCGCCTGTACAAGCCCCAACAAAAACTGCAGAACAGGCACCCGCTAAACCACAACCAAAGCCTGTTGAGCAAGCGCCGGTAAAAACGCAAGCTGCCGTTACGCAGCCACCTGCCCAAACCGAGCAAAAAACAGCACAGGCGCCTGCAGCAATAGCCACCTCACAACAGTATAAAGTATCGGCACATGAAACGCTTTACGCTATAGCCAAACGCTTTAATACCACGGTTGAAGCCATTACTGCATTAAATAATTTAAAATCTACAAACCTTACCGCCGGGCAGGTATTATTGGTGCCCAATGGCACACCGGCAGAACAGCCCGCACAAGCTACTACAGCAGTAGCGCCGGCGCATGTTGATACTGTTAAGCGCGATTCTACCTATGTTGCCGTGGTTGATAGTTTGGAAAACCACAAACCGGGCACAAATAAATATGGCCTGTTCGAAAAAAATGAAAAAGGTGTAGCCACCTGGATTGACGACGCCAGCCTTGACCCTAACAAAAAGCTTATATTGCACCGTACAGCCCCTATAGGCACCGTAATGCGTATAACCAACCCCATGAATAACCGCACTACATTTGCCAAAGTGGTAGGCCGCTTTACCGACAGCCAAAGTACCCGCGACGCAATAATTGTAATGACCAAAAATGTAGCGGATGCCTTAGGCGCGCTCGACAAACGCTTTCAAGTAAATATCAGCTACGGTACTCCTAATGAATAAACCTTATGTAATTGGCGTTGCCGGCGGCAGCGGATCTGGTAAAACCTTCTTTTTAAAATCCTTCCTTGAACACTTTAGCGATAACGAAGTGTGCCTGGTATCGCAGGACGATTATTATTTCCCGGTTGGCCACACCATGACCAAGGAGGAAAATAAGCTGTATAACTTTGATCTCCCCTCTACCATCGATCATGAGCACTTTGAGAACGATATTTTTAGGCTACTGAACAACGAATCGTTCATGAAGCAGGAGTATACCTTTAATAACCAAAATGCTATCCCAAAAATGCTGGAGATAAAGCCCGCACCTATTATTATTGTGGAAGGCCTTTTTATCATGCACTTCGGCAAAATTAAGGACGTACTTGATATGACCATATTTATTGAGGCCGACGAACACATAGCCCTGCATCGCCGCCTAAAGCGCGACCTGGAAGAACGTGGCTACTCTAACGAAGATGCATACTATAAATGGGTAAACCACGTTGTACCGGCTTATAAAGAGTATTTGCTACCCTACCGCGAAGTGGCAGACAAGATTGTCATCAACAACACACAGGAAGCGGCCGATATCATCAAGATAACAGACGAAATTTCGAAAGAGTTACGCGAGAAGGTTTTGAGTTAAACCCTGTTAAGTATCAATCGCAGTTAAGCAACAGATCGTAGTACTTTTTCATTAAAACGGTATCGTAGTTTACAAGGGAATTGTAGGCCTCGGTAACAAGTTCGTTCAAAATAGAGGAGCCAAGCTGCCCTGCCCCATTTGGAATGGAATCATAATAGGTAATAAGCTCTTTAACCCTGATAATTTCATACAATAGCTTCTGGATCAGATCCGTTTGTGCACCGGTCTGTATCCCTTGAGAGTTATTGAGAAAATCTAAAGGATCATTGGTAGTAGATGTCATTAGCAAATTAGTGCCGGCTTGATATTGTTTGTCTTTTATTATCCTTAACTAAACCAAACCAAAAAGGTTTAGGTTTTGTTTCAATTTTTTATTTTTTTTTAGACTAAATAGCAAAACCCTCTAAAAAGAGGGTTTTGCACTATAAATTAAAGCTGATTAGTTGTTATCAGCGGGTTTGCTTTGCTCAGGGCGAGGCAACAACGCTTTACGTGAAAGCTTTAGTTTACCTTGCTTATCAACATCAAGCAGTTTTACACGTACTTCATCACCTACGTTAAAGATACCATCCATGGTCTCAATTCTGCGGTGATCAATTTCAGATATGTGTAATAAACCATCTTTACCCGGCATAATCTCAACAAATGCACCAAACGGCATAATTGATTTCACTTTACCTTCGTAAATCTCGCCAACTTCCGGTTTAGAAGCAATAGCGCGAATACGGCTTAAAGCTGCATCGATAGCTGCTTTGTTATCGGCAAATACCTGTACAAAGCCCTGGTTATCTTTTTCTTCGATAGAGATGGTAGCGCCTGTTTCGCGCTGCATTTCCTGGATGATCTTGCCACCGGGCCCGATAACCGCACCGATAAATTCTTTATCGATCTTGATCATTACGATACGCGGAGCGTGTGGTTTGTAATCCTCACGTGGAGCGGTCATGGTTTTGGCCATTTCGCCAAGGATGTGTAAACGACCATCTTTAGCCTGGTTTAACGCGTTGGTTAAAACTTCGTATGAAAGGCCGTTTATCTTCAAGTCCATTTGTACAGCAACAATGCCGTTTTTGGTACCGGTTACTTTAAAGTCCATATCACCTAAGTGATCTTCATCGCCAAGGATATCAGAAAGGATAGCATATTTTGTACCCATTTCATTAGTGATCAATCCCATCGCTATACCAGATACCGGGTTAGAAATCTTGATACCGGCATCCATCAAAGCCAATGTACCGGCACAAACCGTAGCCATTGATGATGAACCATTTGATTCAAGGATATCTGAAACGATACGGATAGTGTAAGGGTTTTGATCCTCAGCAGGTAAAACGCGTTTTAATGAACGCATTGCCAGGTTACCGTGACCGATCTCGCGACGGCCTGCACCCCTGTTAGGGCGAACCTCACCGGTTGAGAAACCTGGGAAATTGTAGTGTAACAAGAATTTTTGGTATCCGTTGATGAACGCGCCATCAATCATTTGCTCATCATCCTTAGCACCTAAGGTAACAGTGGTTAATGATTGTGTTTCGCCACGGGTAAATACTGCCGAACCGTGCGCAGATGGTAAATAACCAACTTCGCTCCATATAGGGCGTATCTGGGTAGTAGTACGGCCGTCTAAACGTTTGCCCTCGTCTAATACAAGGTTACGGATAGCATCGTACTCTACATCATGGTAGTATTTTTTAGCCAATGATTTAGTGATGTCATCAATCTCGCCAAGCGTTTCGATATATGCATCACGTACTGCTTTAAAGCTTGCAGAACGCTCTTCTTTAGCAGAAGCAGCACCGGCAATAGCGTAAACCTGATCATAAGTAGCAGCGTAGATGGCTTTTTTCAGGTCTTCGTTGCTGTGCTCATGGTTGTAAACGCGTTTTTCGGTTTTACCAACTTCAACAGTAAGCTCTTTTTGAGCTAAACATTGTATTTTAATAGCGGTATGTGCAAATTTAATAGCTTCAACCAATTCAGCTTCCTGAATTTCGGCGCTCTCACCTTCAACCATGTTGATATCGTGCTCGCTACCGGCAACTATAAACTCTAAAGTTGCATTTTGTAACTGGCTTAAGGTTGGGTTGATAATTAACTGACCGTCAACTTTAGCAACACGTACTTCAGATATTGGGCCGTTAAAAGGGATATCAGAAACAGATAAAGCTGCAGATGCTGCCAAACCGGCAAGGCAATCAGGCATAATATCTTTATCGGCAGATATTAAAGAGATCATCACTTGTGTATCAGCGTGATAATCATCCGGGAACATTGGGCGCAATGCGCGGTCAACCAAACGAGAGATCAAAACCTCATAGTCTGATAAACGTGCCTCGCGGCGTAAAAAACCACCCGGGATACGACCGGTGGCAGCGTATTTTTCTTGATAATCAACAGAAAGAGGTAAAAAATCGATACCCTCTTTTGCTTCCTGCGATGATACTACAGTAGCCAATAACATGGTATCACCCATTTTAATTACTACAGACCCATCGGCTTGTTTGGCCAATTTACCGGTTTCGATCTCAATGGTGCGGCCGTCACCTAAATCAATAACCTTTTTAATTACGTTTAAACTCATCTTGTTTGTTTTGTGACACGCTTTTCATCTTTCGGAGCGCATCGTTTTTTTATGTGTGTGTATATTTGTTTCAAAAGTAAAAAAGCCATCCAAAAATAAACGGACGGCTTTTTATTAAAAACTTGTAAAAGTTATTTGATGATATCCCTAAGCGCTAACGCTTTGATAATAGCACGATATCTTTCAATGTCTTTTTTGTACAGGTAAGCCAACAAACCGCGGCGTTTACCTACTAATTTTTGCAGTGATAACTGGGTTGAAAAATCATGTTTGTTCTTTTTCAAGTGACCGGTTAAATGTGCAATACGAGTTGTGAATAACGCAACCTGACCTTCAGTTGAACCTGTGTCTGTAGCTGCTTTACCATGTTTTGCAAAGATCTCTGCCTTTGCTTCTTTACTTAAATACATTACCTGAATAATATTAAAGCGTAAATAATTCTATTAATTGGGTGCAAAGATAAGCTTTAAATTCAAAAGTAAAAATGATTTTTGGGTGATTAATTAATGGTTGATTGGGGTAAATGATGAGTGGCTTTAGGTCCCCCTCCTGAGAAGGGTTAGGGATGTGTTAGTTGTTATGCTAATATTCAACAATATGTCGCAATTAGCCCGCATATATGTCATTATTACACAGTGTGAGATAAAAGCTTTAAACATACTTTTGCATAGTTACATTTTGTTACCTTATTCCGTAAAGTCTAATATATTAATAAGCACCTGTTTAAATAAACCTTCCATGTCACAAACCATTACCCCAAGGGGCAAAGCATATTCATTTTTCAGCGTTTTAAAGCAATCGCTAAAAGGCGAACATGTGGACCTCACTGCCATCAGCATAAAAAGAGCCATTGTTTTATTAGCTATCCCCATGATGCTGGAGATGGCTATGGAATCCGTTTTCGCATTGGTCGACTTGTATTTTGTTGGTCACTTAGAAAACAGCAGCCACGCCATACAAACAGTAGGTTTAACCGAATCTGTACTTACCGTAATATACTCTTTAGCCATTGGTTTAAGTATGGCGGCAACAGCTGTTGTTGCCCGCCGCATTGGCGAAAAAAATCCCGAAGCAGCATCAAAAGCAGGCATGCAAACTATTGTAATTGCCGTGATTGTAAACATAATCATCAGCATATTCGGGTTGCTACACGCCCGCGACCTGCTGCTGCTCATGGGTGCTTCTACAGAAACGGCAGACCATGGCACACCATTCGTCCGTATCATGATGGGCGGGAGTGTGATCATCGTATTATTGTTTTTAATAAACGGAATTTTCAGAGGGGCAGGGAATGCCGCCATCGCCATGCGTAGCCTATGGATAGCCAATATAGCCAACATTATTTTATGCCCTATCTTTATCAGGGGCCTCGGCCCTATCCCCGCATTTGGTTTAACAGGTGCAGCCATAGCCACAACCATTGGCCGCGGTTTAGGCGTATCATACCAGGTATACAACCTGTTTAATAACAAAAATGCTTTAATAGTGCGCTTAAGCTATTTTATACCCGACTGGAAACAGATCAAAGCCATCATCAAGGTGGCGGCACCGGGCATCCTGCAATTTGTAATAGCCAGTTGCAGCTGGATCTTTTTGGCGCAACTGGTTGCAACTACAGGGGGCGACCAAGGTTCGGCAGGGTATCAAACCTCGTTACGATTAATGATGTTCTTTTTGTTACCTGCCTGGGGCTTGAGTAACGCCGCCGCCACACTGGTTGGCCAAAACCTTGGCGCAGGCCGGGTTGACAGGGCTGAGCAATCGGTATATCAAACCATAAAGTATACGGTTGTTTTTTTAGGAGTAGTGAGCATATTGTTTTTAACCTGTGGCCATCTGTTCGCATCATTCTTTACCGATGATGATGGGGTGAAAAAAGTAGCTACCCGCTCGTTACAAATTTTAAGCGGGGGCTTTATCATTTTTGGAATGGGGATGATCTTCACCAGTGCCTTTAATGGTGCCGGGGATACCTGGACACCTACCAAAATAAATTTCTTTACATTCTGGCTATTCCAGATCCCCCTTGCTTATTTATTAGCCAAATATTTTGAAATGGGTCCAACCGGCGTTTTTATCTCTATCCCCGTTGCCGAGATCGGTTTAACTATAGCCGCTTATATTCTGTTTAAGAAAGGCAAATGGAAAAAGACGTTGGTTTAGGGAATTTATTTCACGCAAAGACGCAGAGACGCAAAAGGTTGAATTTTAATTGCGTCTTTGCGAGAAATATTTACTTTTTTGTCATTTATTTTTTCTCCAAAATAATCTCTTTCGCCTTATCTAACAACTCATCTTTACCGGCTTTTATACCGGCAATGGTTGGTTTTGCAACCACATCAATCTTAATACCTTTACGCTGCGTTTCGGTA
>NZ_JBAZRC010000149.1:0-12052 GCF_041663085.1 Mucilaginibacter sp. | reverse complement strand
AAAATACTGCCTCACCCTCGACCTGAAAGACGATGCCGACCTGATTGCCCAATACGAAGAGCAGCACAAAGCCATCTGGCCCGAAATAAGGGATAGCATTACTAAAGCAGGTATCACCAATATGGAGATTTATCGATTAGGTACCCGCTTGTTTATGATCATAGAGGCCGATGAAAGTTTCAATTTTTCAAAAAAAGCCGCTATGGATGCAGGTAACGCCAAAGTACAGCAATGGGAAAACCTGATGTGGAAATATCAGCAGCCTATAAAAGGTGCGCTTGCCGGCGAGAAATGGGTTCTGATGGATAAAATATTCCAACTATAAATATACTACCAATATGAGAAGGAAACTATTACTGCTTTGTTTATTATTTGCTGTTATTGCAGGCCGCTCAAACGCGCAGGGGCCATACGTGCCTACTGCCGACAACCTGGCCGCCCGGCAAAAATTCCAGGATATGAAATTTGGGCTGTTCATCCACTGGGGTATCTATAGCATTTTGGGCGATGGCGAATGGGTGATGCATAATAAGAAGATCCCTTATGATAGTTATAAACGCCTGGCAGGTTTTTTTAACCCGCAGGAATTTAATGCTAAAGAATGGGTGGCCTTCGCCAAAAAGGCGGGTATGAAATATATCACCATTACATCGCGCCACCATGATGGTTTTAGCATGTTTGGTACTAAAATGTCGCCGTATAACATTGTGGATGCCACGCCGTATCGTAAAGACCCGTTGATGGAACTGGCTAAAGAATGCGAAAAAGAAGGTATAGAACTACATTTTTACTATTCGTTGCTTGACTGGGGCAGGCCCGATTATGCTTTTGGTAGCGATATAGTAGATGGCAAACCCGTTAAAGGCGATTGGGACAGCTATATTAAATTCATGAAAGACCAGCTAACCGAACTGATCACTAAATATCCGGGTGTAAAAGGTATTTGGTTTGATGGCGACTGGGAGCGCACAAAAGTTAACTGGCATTACGATGAAATTTATGGGTTAATCCATAAACTTAACCCTGCCATACTGGTAGGCAATAACCACCACGTAGCGCCAAAGGATGGCGAGGATTTCCAGATGTTTGAAAAAGACCTGCCGGGCGGCAACACCACCGGCTTCGCGCCCGACCAAACTGTTGGTAAACTGCCATTGGAAACCTGCGAAACCATCAACAACAGCTGGGGCTTTAACATTAACGACAGGAGCTTTAAATCATCTAAACAAATTATACATTACCTGGTAAATGATGCCGGGCGCAATGCAAACTTCCTGCTAAACATAGGCCCAATGCCGAATGGTAAGATCCAGTCGGAATTTACTGATACGCTGGCTATTGTTGGCGCCTGGGTGCAAAAGAACGGCGAAAGTATTTACGGTACCCGCGGCAGCTATGTACCACCGCAGCCATGGGGTGTTATCACTACTAAAGCAAAAACCATGTATGTGCATATTACCACCCCGCAGGGCGAAGGGTATATTTTTATCCCGAAGGTAAAAGAGAAGGTAAGCAAGGCGGTATTGCTGAGTAATGGCAACATAGTTAAATTTAAGCAGCAGCAAGAAGGGGTGTTTATTTATACCTATGGCCTTACGTTAGACCCAGTAGATACTATTGTGAAACTATCTGTTAATTAATAATGAACCAACTGGCATACCCGGTTAACAGGGACGCATTGCATCAATTACTCTTAAAATTGCAGCCGGATGCTATACCTGTTTGGGGTAAAATGACAGCACAGCAGATGGTTGAGCACATGATTGAGCAGGTAAGGTATAGCTACGAAAAATTCACCTTTGTTTTTGATGTGCCCGAAGAGCAGGCAAAGCAAGCCAAACAGAAGTGGATCTATACCAACGCGCAAATACCACCAAACCTAATTTTAGGGCCATTGCCCGCTGCATATGAATATCCCGATCTGCATGCCGCGATAGAGCAACTGATGCTGGAACTGGAAGATTTTGACCGCTATTTTGAGCAAGCCGGTACCGTTGTAAACCACGGGGCGTATGGCCCTATGGATTACAACGAGTGGCTTATATGGCATGGCAAACATTTGGAGCATCATTTAAGGCAGTTTGGGCTTATTAATTAGGCAACGGCTTCTTCGGGGGTAAAACTTTGCTCATCGGCACTAGGGCCATAGCTGCCCGGGATAGGGATATTAAGCAATCGCAAATAAACGCCCAGTTGCGCACGGTGATGAATGATCTGTGAAAGCGCCATCCTAAGGACTTCCAATCGGGTTCTTTTACTAATAATAGTATCCCCGCTGCGTAAGGTCCAAATTTCATTTAATCTGCTTTCGTTCTCGGCAATCAGCTGGCTGCGGCCGTCAATTAATGATGCTTCAAAAACCTCCATTAAAGCTGCGGTATCGTTTACATTTTTCTGCGCCCAGGCGTTGTTTTCAAAATCAAGTTCGTCTGTGGTCAGCGCCATGGTAACCCAGGTTGGGATTTCGGCAATGTGTGTAGCCAGGTTGCGCAACACCATGCTTTTTTCGTGCGGCTTGTAATCGTATTGGTCATCGGGGATGCGTGATAACATGTTGCGGGTAGTTAAAGCTTCTTCGTTTAACTGTTTCAGGAAAAAATCGATAAATGACATAACGTTGTTGTTTTTGGTTTATGATTCAAAGAAACAACCAGGGTATGACAGCCCTATGTCAGCAGGAGAAAAATAGTTGAAAAAATATATTGTTTGTAATTTACTCACCCCGCGACACTTCGTGCGCGACCCTCTCTGCTTCGCAAAGAGGGTTAATAAAAGCCCCTCTTTGCGAAGCAGAGAAGGGGGTATAGGGTGAGTAAACTATCATCATAAAAAATAATTGAAAAAATATTATTTGCTATGCATGCATAATAAATTTATCTTGCAGTGTTTAAAGCTAATATTTGTACCGTATACCGTTTTGGTGTTGATTTGAGCCGCTTTTGGGGTTTCTTAAGTACATAAATTAATCATTAGTTTTACCGGCAACCAATTATAAATCTACTTTTTAAAATGGATCATTTACTAACCGATGCCCCTGTGGGTATGGACTTTTCAATAAGCGATAACCAAAAAATGATAGGCCAGATGGCCAAAGATTTTGCCGAAAAACATATCCGCCCAAACGTAATGACCTGGGATGAGGAGCAGCATTTCCCATTAGAGTTGTTTAAGCAATTAGGCGAACAAGGTATGATGGGCGTATTGGTACCTGAAGAGTACGGCGGCTCGGGTTTTGGCTATGCCGAATATGTAACTACCATTGTAGAGATTGCTAAGGTTTGCGGGTCGATTGGCCTGTCGGTTGCTGCGCACAACTCATTATGTACCGGTCATATTTTGGCATTTGCCAATGAAGAACAAAAACACCGCTGGTTACCCAAACTGGCTACTGCCGAATGGCTTGGTGCCTGGGGATTAACTGAAGCTAACACCGGCAGCGACGCGATGCGTATGGCAACAACCGCTGTATTGGATGGCGACCACTATATTGTAAATGGTTCAAAAAACTGGATAACACACGGTAAAAGCGGTGATGTTGCTGTAGTTATGGTACGCACCGGCGAAAAAGGCGATAGCAAAGGTATCTCTGCCTTAGTGATTGAGCGGGGCACACCGGGCTTTAGCTCAGGTAAAAAAGAGAATAAGCTGGGTATGCGTGCATCAGAAACCACCGAAATGATATTTGATAATTGCCGCGTACCTAAAGAGAACTTATTAGGTGCCGAAGGCGAGGGCTTTAAACAAGCTATGAAAGTGTTGGATGGTGGCCGTATCTCTATCGCGGCGTTATCATTAGGTATCGCTAAAGGCGCTTTTGAGGCTGCCGTTGCTTACTCTAAAGAACGCCACCAATTTGGCCAGCCGATAAGCAACTTTCAGGGGATTGCATTTAAACTAGCCGATATGGCTACCGAAATAGAAGCTGCCGAACTATTAATTATGCAGGCTGCAGATTTGAAGAACCGCCATTTGCCGGTTACCAAGCAATCGGCTATGGCCAAGTACTATGCATCTGAAGTAGCAGTGCGCTGCGCTAATGAAGCGGTACAGATCTTCGGCGGATATGGGTATACCAAAGATTTCCCGGTAGAGAAGTTTTACCGCGATGCCAAGCTTTGCACCATAGGCGAAGGGACTTCCGAGATACAGAAAATTGTTATCAGCCGGGAAGTGCTAAAATAAAGAAACTATACTGATCAATTATACACCTAAGTACAGCCTGCAGCTAACCACTGCAGGCTTTTTTATTTTTAGTAAATTCAAAATATCTGCATAGTATTGATGCCTGATATGGTTTATTTTCATAATATAGTTTTGTTTAATATTATTATTTAAAATATAATTCTGTTTTTGTGAGTAATTCAATATGTTTGAAATGTTAAATCGTCACAGCCGTAAAAATGAAACGAATTGCCTTTTTACTTTCGTTACTCTTCCCATGTATCGAATTATATGCACAAAAAAACAAGCAGCAAATACTACAACAGGTACTGGCAGATGCCAATCTGCCGGGCATTCAATTGGTGTATACAACCAATAGTAAAACAACGGCTTATAATGCCGGTGTTGGTAAAGAGGGCTTGACAAAAAAGATAAACTCAAACACCATATTCAGGGCTGGTTCATTAGGTAAATGTGTATTTGCTTATGCAGTTTTGCGCCTTTATGACAGGGGCGTACTCTCGTTAGATGCGCCATTGCTGCGCTATATAAGTGCATACAAAAGGTTCGACGCTAAAGACCCGCGATATAGTATGATAACCGCGCGAATGGTTTTAAGTCATGCCTCTGGCCTGGCGGAGTTTCAGGAATTTGATGCTGGTGAGCCTGTAAAGCTGCTGTTTGCACCCGGCAGTTCCTTCTCATATTCGGGCGAGGGCTACTGGTTTTTGCAAAATGTGGTAGAAAAGCTAACCAACAAACCGCTTGAGCAGGTGATGCAGGAAGAAGTATTTAAGCCATTGCAGATGCAAAGCAGTACCTATGTGCAAAACCAGGGCATGGATATCAGTGTAATTGGCCCGGAGAATAAAGACCTTGCCGCGATGATGCCTAACGCGGCATTCACACTGCTTACCAACGCGCACGATTATAATCTGTTTCTACAGGCCATATTAAGGGGCAAAGGATTAAAACCAGCTACGCAAAAGCTGATGTTTAGTAAACAAAGCAATGCGCAATGGTTTGGCCGCCCTACCGACAAAGCAGATGATTATGTCAATTGGGGACTTGGGCTTGGCTTGCAGCAAAACCAAAAAGGCAACATGCTGTGGCACTGGGGCAGCACCGGCGATTTTTACTCGTTTTTTATAGCTAACCCTGTTACTAAAAAAAGCATGGTTTTCTTTACGCGTGGCACATCAGCCTTAAAAATTACCGACCAACTGGTTGATATTTTTATGGGCAAGCAAACAACCTGGGCAATGCGCTGGCTGGGATTAGGGTATGACCATCCCGAAACCATGCCGCGGCTTTATAATGCTTTACGCCAACAAGGCTTTAATAATGTGCCGGTGGTGTTTAATAACCTTAAAAGCAAAGGGTATCAATTCTCTGAAAGGGATATTAATGCTTATGGATATGTGCTAATGAAAAAGATGCGATATAAGCAGGCTTTTGCCATATTTAAGCAGCAGATAATCATGTACCCGCAAAGCGCTAACGCTTACGATAGTTTTGCCGAAGCCAGCGAAAATTTAGGCGATAAGCAATTGGCTATTAACAGCTATAAACGCTCGTTGGAATTAGATACCGCAAATGTAGCCGCCGCTTATCATATCAAAGGGTTAGAGAATCCCGCTTTTACTGCGGATAAGCTTAAATCTTTTACCGGTAAGTTTACCAATGTAGATAAAGCCGACATATTTCTAAAGTTGGAAGCCAAGGGGAATAGGATCATTCTCACCCAATCATGGGATGGTAACAAACTGGAGTTTTTCAGGATAGGCGACCTGGAGTTTTATAATACCGATACCCGGTTTAAACTAAGGTTTGAAAAAGACGGGGCCGGTAATATCAGTAAAGCTTTTGTGGCAACAAACGCTGCCTGGATAAAAGAAAAATAAAGCAGGCGTGTTGAATGGCCGCCTGCTTTATCATGATCTATTTCTGCAAAATAGTGATGCCGTTCAGATCCATCAGGCGGGCAACAATACCCCAGCCGTAAAAATAATTAGATACGCCTATTACCAGTTGGTTATCGCCGGCTTTTAGGGGGATATCAAATGTGGAATTGGCAATATCCAGCCTGCCATCAGGGTATTTGCGGATAGGTTGGGGGTATTGGTTTTTATCTACATAAAGCAAGCCTCCGTTAATAAATACATATACCTCGTCGCTAAAGCCAAGCTGTATTTTGGCCACCTGCTCTTTTGTTGATTTAATAGTGGTTTTAAGCCATACGTAGCGGTT
This sequence comes from Mucilaginibacter sp., assembly GCF_041663085.1. Classification (GTDB taxonomy): domain Bacteria; phylum Bacteroidota; class Bacteroidia; order Sphingobacteriales; family Sphingobacteriaceae; genus Mucilaginibacter. The sequence goes on along the minus strand of NZ_JBAZRC010000149.1, from coordinate 5,641 downwards.
TTTGTTTTGAACGCCTCCGCCCCGGTTTTCCATTCCGCCAAATTTGCGGGTAAGATTGATCAGGCCGTGGCGTTCGGCAAGTATGGGCTGCCATTGGGTGGTGTCTTTAGGCTGGTCGTCAACAATAAGTTCGCGGCCTTTTTCTAAAAATTGCGAAGCTGATACATCCCATCGACGGATGTAATTGATATCGTGATCGGTAAGGTCGGGGCCTTCGGTTGGCGATAACCATTCTGTATCGTTTGGTTTAATAACCAGGTTAGCAAAATAGGCCTGCCCATCAAACGCGATGGCACCTGTGGTTGTGCCGGCTTCCAGCCTTGGTACAGACAGGGTTGCTTTGGCCATATCATTTACATAGACGCGCATTTGCAAGCCTGATATAACCAATTTGATGTGGTTCCAGTCGGTATTACGGATAGGTGCCGGTGCCTGGAAGTGGCCCATAATGTCCCAAAGATTTACGCCATGTATAATGGGGGCGTATTGTATAGCATCGTTACGTTGCTCTGTTTCGTCGGGTTTGCAGCGCAAGTAAACCAGCTCGCTTTCGTTTGGGTTTTGGTACCTGAAGTAAACGCTTAAAAATGCTCCGCGGCTAACATCAACCGGTTGGGTATCAAACTCGATGGTGCCATTGGTAAAAGTAAGGCCTTTAATAACTACCTGTTTGTTGCCGGACAGAATCTTCATAGCTTTTACACCTTTATAGGTTGTAAACTCGGCCTTTTGCATAGTAGTATCAAACCGGGAAGCTTCAAAAGGAATAATAATTGGCTTTGCGGGTTTTGTTTGGGCGTAAATTAAGGCGGGGCTTAGTAACGCCAGCAACAACAGGGTTAACTGTTTAAGTTTTTGGTAGTAATATTTATTTTTCATCTTTATGTTTGTTTTCGATAAAGGTGTAGCGATACCCTTAAAAAGCCATATTCAAGTACATTCAAATCCATTCACAACCGCATGACCATTCAGGAGAAAGACATTTACCTTAGCCAATGGCGCAAACTGGCCGAGGATAAACTGGATTGGGGTAACAGCGCTGAATGGACAGACAGCGACTTTGAAAAACTCGCCGGGATTGTTTTTGATAAAACCGGTACCATGTTTAGCGTTACCACGCTGAAAAGGGTATGGGGGAGGGTAAGGTATGATAGTTCGCCTAATGCTGTTACTTTAGATGCCCTGGCCAAATTTGTTGATTTTGATAACTGGCGCACATTTAAGAATAGCCTGCATAAACCGCAACAAACGGAGGAGGTTGCTAAGCCTCAGCATAAAAAGCATTTTGCGCTGATAGGGAAACTGGTCCTTGTTGCGATAGCAGCAGGCATAGTGATAGCATGGGCATATAAACCGGATAAGCAGGTTGTAAAAGTAGCAACTAACGCCCCCGTTAAATTCGAGGGTAGGAAAGTAACCGATAACCTGCCAAACTCAGTAGTATTTAATTATGATGCATCGGGCCTGGGTGTTGATAGTATTACGCTGCAGCAATCATGGGATGCATCCCGGAACGAAAAGATATCAGCGAAGCTAAAAGAGCATACCTCCATTTATTATTATCCCGGATATTTTAACGCCAAATTAATTGCGAACGGGAAGGTCTTAAAAGAGAGCCCGGTATTCATCAAAACAAAAGGATGGATAGGGATAATAGAAAAGCAGCCAACCCCAACTTATTTAAATGCTGCCGATATACATTTACCGGGTGCCTTGGGTGTTAACAGCATAACACTTGCGCAAAAAATCGGATCGACAGTGTTTAACGACCAGTTGGTGAGCTTTAGCAACGTGCGGGAGTTTAAAGGATTGAACGGCGGCGATTTTACGCTGGAAACCACCTTACGTAACACCTCTAAACCCGATGAATCATCGTGCCGCAGGGTAATTATATATATATTGGGTAAGCAAAACACCATAATTATTCCACTGGCAGATAAGGGGTGTATCTCGGCCTTAAGCATGTACACATCATCCGAATGGATAAATGGTAAAAACAGGGACCTCAGCGCGTTTGGGTGTGATTTTAATACTTTTCAGCAGTTTAAATGCACCGTAAAGAATATGAAACTGGAGGTTAGCCTAAATGGCAAGCAAATATTTACCACGCCTATTACCCAAACCATAGGGGATATTGTAGGGCTGTCTATTGGCTTTGAAGGGGCGGGTGAGATAAGGAGCGTAAAGCTGGGCAATAGTACCCAAACACTACTTAACAATAACTTTTAAATTTTCTACCAAACAAAAAAGCAGGCTTGGCCTTGCGCTATACCTGCTTTCATAAATTTTTAATTAACTAATAACCGACAGTTGATTAATCTGTTAGTTAGTACAAATATAATAAATTATCTTTTTAATTTAATTATTATCCTATAAATCAAATGCGATAGTTTATTCAAAATTACAGTAGATAAACAATTGGCTGATAGTTAGCGCTTTATTGGGTAACCTTTACGGGTATTGGCGTTACGTAATAAAAAGCCCCTCTGTCAACACTTTTAATGTTTACATCCATCGTTTCGTTCGTCTTATTAATATTAACGTTGATACTGCCATCAGGGTTGGCTGGCAGTGTAACATATTTTTTGGTATCAGCCATGGCGGGGGTAATGCTGCTTTTAAACAGGTTTACGGTTAAGGCAACTGCAATAACGGTTAGGATAATTTTGGTGTACAGGTCTGTTTTCATGTGTTTATTGATTTGTGGTTTGAAGATACTGGTTTAGACTAAATTCTGCTTGTTCATTTTTATAAAATGTATTAGTATTTGCCTATTTTCGGGACGATTTGAATATCTGTATGAAGAAACAACTACTAATTATATTATTAGGATTAGCTGCAATAGGCTGCAAAAAGGAATCGAAAAAGCCAGAAGAAAAGTTGGCAAACCTGCAGGGTAGCTACCACTCATCAACCATTGCAGATTTTGGTGCTCCCGTTATGTACACACAGGCAGGTATAATAACCGATCCCTCAATTATTAATAACTATTTAAGCCGCAAAAAAATAACAGAACTTTTTACGCCTGTCACCCAAACGGTACAGGCCGATCTGTTGAATATCAATATAGATGCAGCCTCAAAAGTAACAGGCCGGGTATATATTAAGGGGTTTATTAATGCCTATAAGGATATTAATGGATTTATTGCCGAACAATCATCATCTGAGCTATTGATAAAGGGTAATAAACCTGATACTATCCCTTCGACGTATAATCCTGTTGGAGGGGGGATAGGTAAAACACAGCCAATAACTAGCGTTATGCTTTATCCCGCGCCATTTGGTGGCTTTACAATAAGCCTGCCTCAATTAAGGCTGGCAATAAAAGGGGGGGAGCTATATTTGTCAGAACTGGCATATTATTATCATTACCAAAACGGAACTTCATATGTTTATGGCAATTCATACACCTACGACCTTTTAAACCCCGATCTTACCAAAGAATTGTTTTCAAAAGATACCATTGTGGTACAGCAAAGGCTGGTAAAGCTTATTAAATAGTAGTTTAATAGCTAAAGTCGTATTTGTAAATAAGGGTGAAAAGAATGGTATCTGTATCCCAGGAGTGGTATACTTTGGTAGTGGTTAAACTTTCCAGTTTTTTGTTGGTTATCTTATATTCAAATTTGTGTTCATCGTAAACTTTGCCATTCAAATCGGTGTTAAAGTACATCTTCATAGACTTTGGCATTTTTTTGATTAAGGAAAGAACCATTGGATTCAAATCCCCGTAATCAAAAGAGCGAATAACCTCGGGGTTAAAACCAACTTCTTCTGTCCATCCTTCAAATACCCAGGTATTGCCGCCGGGGTAATCACCTTTTTCCTGCCAGGTAAGCTTGGTCAATTCGTTATTACTATTGTATTCATAATCGTAATAATAGCGTTTCTCCCGATCATTGTATATTCCTAATACATTTACAAGTTCAATACGGGTGATTCTGCCACCGCTATCATAGCTAAAATTGTACTGATCTTTTATTTGATTGTAAGGTACAAAGGTGCCATCGGCTATTTGATGATATTGTAAAGGGATTACCTGTATAGTAGTTAGACGGCCTGCCGCGTTGTAAACATATTTTTTTGTTGAGGTTTTATCAGCTGTTTTGGTTGTTGCTGCGATTATACGCCCGTTTGCATATTCGTAAGTAATAATCTCGTTTTGATTGCTACTAAATGTGGGGTTGAGGTGCTTAACAGATACAAGGTTTTGGTTGCCATCATATGTAAATGTAAATAATGAGTTTTCATCGCCTGATGGCAATACCGACTGCCTGATTAAACTTACGTTTGGAATAGTATTGGTAGCCGGCTTATCTTTTTTACAGCCTGTTACAGCAAATAATATAATTGTAAAAGCAATAAAAAAACGCGGGTATAATAGTTTCATATATAAGGTTATGCAGGGGTGAAAATAATAATTTTATACTGATTGGGAGATTAGGCGGCGTACAAAAAAACGCAAAACAAAAAATCCCTCCGGTTTATGGGAGGGATTTTGAGCGAAAGACGAGATTCGAACTCGCGACCCCGACCTTGGCAAGGTCGTGCTCTACCAACTGAGCTACTTTCGCGTTGGGGTGGCAAAAGTATAATTTTAGTTTAATTAGCAAAAAAATATTTTTAAATAGTTGATTTTAGATTTAACAATTTTTAAAAGTTGTACCAAAAACCGTCCTGAAAACGCCTTAAAACGTCCTTAAACGGCCCCGGTAACTCAAAAGTGTTCACGTTCACTACCGTGAACACCTGTGAACGTTAATAAATGGTTGATAATCAGTTATTTTAAAATCCAGCTACTGACAAAATATCGCCACCATTTTATTTCATATAATTACTTATACAGAAACCAAGATCATATCAAAAGCGGGATCGGCTAAGACAGTAGTGCTTTTTAAAGTTTATAATCGTATATAGAAAGATAAATCATTAAAGGCATAATAGTAAATATGCTCATTACGAAGTAGAAGTCGCGGGCTTCTTTATTTAGTGCTACGTTTAAAAGCATTACAATTGTTGCCCCTATACTAACTGCAAAAGTTAGTAAATACCAATACATCACACCCTCATCCCAGGCTAATCTTTCTCCCGCATTTATATGATCAATTGCGGCTTTATACCTTAATTGCGTACTTAAGCTGCACCACCAGAATAATAAATAGAACAAATACGCTATTATAGTTGCTTTATAACTTTTATAAAAAGCGAAAGTTCTTGATACTAATGCCTGCATACGCGTTAATACAACTATTATAAAAAAGGTAACCTATCGCGTGGTTTTAGATTCTTCGCTATCGCTCAGAATGACAGGATGGTAGGCGAAAGGGTATCACCTGAACACACTCTCTCCACCTAATCAATCCTTTACAAAAAACTTTTTCTTGCAAGCCCTTGAAAATCAAAAAATAGTACCTACCTTTGCAGTCCTTAAAATAAGGATAAAACTGTAAATACAAATAAGCAAAAATGCCTACTATTCAGCAATTAGTTAGAAAAGGTAGAGTAGCTATGGTCGACAAGAGTAAGTCACCAGCGTTGGACAGCTGTCCACAGCGAAGAGGCGTGTGCACCCGTGTGTACACCACTACCCCTAAAAAACCAAACTCAGCAATGCGTAAAGTTGCACGTGTGCGCCTTACAA
>NZ_JBAZRC010000148.1:0-12233 GCF_041663085.1 Mucilaginibacter sp. | reverse complement strand
ATCTTTGTCCTCAAAGTGTACATACAGGCTACCTTTAGATAACTTTGCAGCTTCCATAATATCGCTCATTGATGTGCCGAAGATCCCCTTCTTATTAAAAATGGGAGTGGCCCGTTCAATGATAATTTGTTTAGTGCTTTCTCCTTTTGACATAATAGAATTGATGCGCAAATATAAATGACCGTTCGGTCATTTATAAGGTAAAGATTTATCTTTACATAACAGCAACAATTCTACAGACGCATTTATTTAAAAAATAAAAAGGTATAGTAAGGCATAGTTGGCTAAAACAATTTAGCTAAATTAGCCACAACCAATATTAGCCTTATGCATGATCACGAGTATGATATAGCTTCAGGCTTTAGCGTAAACCAACGATACCTTTAAATGAGATACCTTTTTATTTTAACATTATTTGTGCTTAGTGCTTTTTTATTCAAAACAAGCGTTGCCCAATCAGGCAGTGGGGTGGATATAAGCAGTAACAGGCCATGGAACTCTTATTGGATAGGTGCACCTTACGATTTTGGTAAAGATTATGGGGTTTATTATTACCGTAAAAGTATTGATCTTGCTACTAAACCATCCACATTTAAAGTGCATGTATCGGCCGATAACCGCTATAAATTATATGTGAACGGCACGTTGGTTTCACTTGGGCCTGCACGTGGCGATACTTATTACTGGAACTATGAAACGGTTGATCTTGCACCGTATCTAGTGGCAGGAAAAAATGTAATTGCCGCGCTTGTTTGGAACGAAGCACAATTTAGCCCGGCAGCTCAGATCACTGTTCGTACCGGTTTTATTTTACAGGGTAATTCTAAAAAAGAAGAGATCTTAAATACTAATACTACCTGGAAATGCTTCCGCGATGCGGGGCACCAACCTATACCAGGTTATTTTTTTGCTGCCAGCAAGGGCGAATTGGTTGATATGAGCCACGCTGTTAAACGCGATTGGACGACAGCGACCTTTAATGACAGCGCCTGGTCGGGCACAGTTAACCTGTCGGAAGGTAAACTTAAGGGTACCGCCTGGGGGGTAGACTGGGCACTGGTGCCATCATCGCTGCCTGCAAGGGAAATGACTTATCAGCGCATCCCTATATTGCGCAGCGCGGTAGGCATAAGCGTGCCGCCAACATTCCCGGAGAAAAAGACTTTGATAACCATCCCGGCAAATACCACCGTTTCTTTATTGCTCGATCAAACCTTTGAAACAAACGCCTACGTCACATTAAATTTTAGCGGCGGTAAAGATGCGGGTATATCGCTTGGCTACGCCGAATCGCTTTATCAGAAAGGCAGCAAAGGTGTTATTAAAGGTAACCGTAATGATGTAGAGGGTAAAGAGTTTGTAGGGAGGATAGATAGCCTTATTGGCGATGGCAGCAAAGGGCAATCGTTCACAACGTTAAACTTTCGTACTTATCGTTACATCAGGTTATTTGTAAAAACAAAAGCCGACCCGCTGGTGATTGATGACGTTTATGGCACTTTTACAGGGTATCCTTTTAAACAGGCAGCGGCATTTAATACTGATAATGCCGAAATAAAGCAAATGCTGGATATTGGCTGGCGCACAGCAAGGCTTAACGCCTGGGAAACTTATATGGATTGCCCATACTATGAGCAGCTGCAATATATTGGAGATACCCGCATACAGGCCATGGTATCTTATTACAATACAACGGATGACCGGCTGGCGCGCAATGCGCTTACACAAATGGACCACTCGCGCCTACCCGAAGGTATAACCGCAAGTTGTTACCCATCACGTGGTACGCAGGTGATATCACCATTCTCGTTATGGTACATTGGGATGTTGCATGATTACTGGATGTATCGTGGCGATGATGAGTTTATCAAAAATAAGCTGCTTGGCGAAAGGGGCGTGCTGGATTTTTTCAGCAAATACCAGCAGGCCGACGGTTCATTAAAAGATACCCCATACTGGGCGTTTGTTGACTGGGCCGGAAATTTATGGGGCGAGGTAAAAGATAAAGACGGCAGTGCCGCTATTTACGACCTGCAATTATTGTTAGCCTACCAATGGGCTGCAGAAATGGAAGCCAAAATTGGTTTACAGGATTATGCTAAGATCTATACACAGAAAGTGGCACAGTTAAAGGCTACTATACAGCGTAAGTACTGGGACCCGGCTAAAAATTTATATGCAGATACCAAAGAAAAAACCGGGTACTCGCAGCACGTTAATGCGCTTGCAATACTTGCCGGTATGGTTAGCAAAACAGATATGCCCGCTGTAGCCAATGGGATGCTTACCGATAAAAGCTTAACGCAATGCTCGGTTTACTTTAAATATTACCTGAACCAGGCATTGGTAAAAGCAGGCCTGGGTAACGATTATATAAGCTGGCTGGGTATTTACCGGGAAAATATGGCCATGGGCCTTACTACCTGGGCAGAGTATTCGGATGTTAACACGTCCCGGTCTGATTGCCACGCATGGGGAAGCAGCCCTAATATTGAATTTTACAGAACAGTGCTGGGCATTGATAGCTATGCGCCGGGTTTCAGCAAAATAAAGATTGAGCCACATTTGGGAACCCTGACCAATGTAAGCGGCGAGATCCCGCATCCGTCTGGTAAGGTTACTGTATCTTATCTGCTGGTTAAAAATAAATGGCAAATAAAGATCAACCTGCCACAAACCACATCGGGTATATTTGTTTGGAAAGCAAAAACCTATGTGCTTAAAAATGGCGATAATTCATTTGTGATGTAACGGCAAATAATAGTTGTAACAAACTATTGATCAACCCAAAGCCTATGGTTTATACCGTAGGATTTTGTGCGTACTATAATTTTTACAAGGCTATTCCGCTTATATCAACAACTGTATATAAATTATTGATAATCAGTTGTAATAATCCGATAAATGCTTGCGTTTATATGTTACAAACGGCATCAAAAAATGAAAGCTATTAAATGTAAAAAGCTGAACCATGTTATTACGTCGCGCGTTATCGACCTGCATGACAAGGGCTATACCGACGATTTTTTACCTGCCAAAGATCAAACCTTCCTGCATATCCAAAACAGCGAGAAGTTTACCATGGCCGATCTGAATATAAAAGTTATTGACCAGGGGTTTGATCAGCTTACAAAAAGCTATAAGTATATCCACACTATTGAAACAGTAAATGGCGATAAGGGCCTGCTGATAGCCGATTTTATTTGCACTACATCCTTCTTTGCCAATTAAGTAAAGGATAAAGCATTATCAGGCAGGGATTAAGTATATTAGCACCCATATACCTTAACTAAAAAAAATGACCTGTCGCAATTTCTACACCTGCTTAATGGCACTTGTATGCCTGTTTGCTACAAGCAATACATCGGCACAAACAAAAAGCAATACACTTTATACTGCAGGCCATGCCAGCGCTTTTATTGGTGGGTTGTATGATGCCGTTTATCCGTATGCCAAAGTGCTTAAACATGGCAATTTTGGTTTGGGCGCCCCCGATAAACTGGACGGCGAGGTACTGGTATTGGATGGCAGGATCTACCAGACACAATCAACCGGGAAGACCTTTGAGGTGAAACCAACCGAGCTAACGCCCTTTACGGTAGTCAACTTTTTTAAGGCCCAAAAAACGGCCTCAGTTCGCCAAAAACTGTCCAAAAAAGACCTTTTTTCGTACCTGGATAGCTTATTATCGAACAAAAATGGCATCTATGCGATCAAAATAACCGGCAACTTTAATTTCATCAAAACCCGGGCATTCCCGCCGGTTAAAAAACCATATGTACCCCTGGCCGACATGCTGCCCCTGCAACATTTCTTCACTTTCGAAAATATAAAGGGCACCCTGGTAGGCTACCGTATCCCGGCGTTTATGGACGGGCCGAACATCACCGGTTACCATTTCCATTTTTTGAGTGACGACAAAAAAGGCGGCGGCCATATTATTGAATTAACCACCGGCGACGTTACTATCGAAATTGATGAACTGGATAGTTTTTTGGTAGACATCCCCCAAACCAAAGATTTTGAGGACTTCGACTTGCAGAAAGACCGCCGCGAGGAAGTTAAGCGTGTAGAGAACGGTAAGAAAGATTAATATCTTAAATGAGCTTTTTCACCGCCCTTGTCAGTATTTCGGTAGCCTGTTCCATCTCTTTTAAATTCATGGAGGCAAAACCTATCCTGATGTGATGGTGTTCGTGGCTGCGGTCGTAATAATAGTCCTTGCCCGAGCTTACTGCCAAACCCATGGTTGCCGCCTTCCCGGCTACATCTTTAGGTTTTAAACCATTCAGGTATTTCATCCATATAGCAAACCCGCCATCGGGTATCTTAAAGGAGACATGATTGCCCAGTTGCTGGGTTAACAGGCTGCAGAGCAGGTCGCGGCGCTCGTGGTAAAGCTTGTTGGCTTTTTTAAGGTGACGGGTTATATCACCATTTTTTAACAGGTTGGCCATGGCTTCCTCCAGCAGGTGTTCGCCCTGGCGGTCAATAATGCGGCGCAGGCGGGTTGCCTGTTGTATCAGGTTTGAGGGTGCCACCATAAACCCGATGCGGATACCCGGCGCAATGGTTTTACAAAAGGACCCGATGTAGATAACGCTGCCATAATAATCGGCACTGGCCAGGGGGAGTATAGGGCTGCTGGTGTAATGAAAATCATAATCGTAATCATCTTCAATAATAGCAAAGCCGTACCTGGCCGCCAGTTCAAGCAAACGCATGCGCCTTTCAGAGCACAGGGTAACCGTTGTGGGCTGGTGGTGATGTGGTATCACATATACAATTTTCACCTTTTTCTTTTTACAAACGGCCTCAACGGCATCAAGGCAAATACCAAACTCATCAACGGGTACCAGTTCAAGGTTAGCGCCGGTTTGTGTAAAAACTTCGTTGGCTCCGCAGTAACCCGGGTCGGCAGCTATTACGGTATCAGCTTTGGTAAGCAGCAACTGCGCGGCCAGGTAAATGGCCATCTGCGCGCCTTTGGTAATTAAAACATGTTCGGGCTTTACATTCAGGCCGCGTGTTTCGCCCAGGAAACGCGCCAGTTCTATCCGCAGGTTTTCAGAACCCTGCTCGGGGCCATACAGTAAATATTGCGATGTAAACTGGTAGCTGGCAAAACGGCGGTACTCGCGCAGCATCAGCTCAACAGGGGCAAGGCGCGTATCCGGGAACCCCTCGTTAAAAGCAATGGTATGCCCGGTGCCCGGGGTAAACAGGTTAATATTGCCCAGCCTTTTATCACGCACATCAAAATGTGTTTTTTCGGGATAGGTTAAAACCTGCTGGTTTTTGGCCAGCGGCCTTGGTGCAACTTCGGGCAGGTTGGCAGCTACAAAAATGCCCTTTTGCGGATAAACATCTACCCAGCTTTGCGCATACAATTCATCGTAAGCGGCAACCACGGTATTGCGGTGAACCTTTAAACCCGTAGCCAAAGTACGGCTGCTGGGCAATGCAGATGCCGGCTTTAATGTTCCCTGACGTATATGGCAAATTATGCCGTTGGCTATTTGCTGGTAAACAGGTACCTGCAGGGTTTTATCAATGTTGAGTAAAGCTGATACAAATTGCATACTGGCCTATCCGAGTTGTTTTTTCTGGACTATAAAGATAGGCCACTATCGGTGTAATTTTATATCAACAAACAAAAAAAACATGCAGTCAACCCATTACCATCTGCCGGCAATTTACTTACGTGCAGCACTCGGCTTAAGCTATTTATGGTTAGTGGCCGACAGGCTGGGCTGGTTAGGCGCCCCGGGGCAACCGCACATCAGTTGGGGCGACTGGGCACACTTTATGGTGCTGTCGCGTGATACCATGTCATTTTTGCCCGGTGCACTGGTAACCCCACTGGCCATTTTGGCCAGCCTTGGCGAAGGTGTTTTTGGCTTGTTGCTGATTATAGGTTTGTTTACCCGTTGGGCGGCTATTGGCAGCGGTTTGCTTACGCTGGCGTTCGCGGTATCAATGACCATATCAAGGGGCATAGATGCCCCCATAGGATACTCTGTTTTTACGGTAAGCGCCGCGAGTTTTTTGCTGGCTACGCTGCCAACATATAAATGGAGTATAGACGCGTTAATTTCTAAAAAATAATTGCCATGATGAGTACTACACAACAAAAGGCATCGCCGCTATTGGTTATCATAGCCTTTGCCATCGTTTACATTGTATGGGGTTCAACCTACTTTTTTATACAGATGGCTATCCAGGGTATCCCGGCTATGCTGATGGGGGCTATACGTTATACAATTGCCGGCCTGCTGATGCTGGGCTGGTGCGCGCTTAAAGGCGATAAGATTTGGGTGAAGCGCGATGTGCTAAACTCGGCAGTGAGCGGCTTGTTGTTACTGGCTATAGGCAATGGCATAGTAATATGGGTAGAGCAGGCTTTGCCCAGCGCTATGGTGGCTATCATGATATCGGCCAACCCAATTTGGTTTGTAGTGCTCGACAAACGGAACTGGAAAGAGAATTTAACCAGTACAGCTACGGTTGTTGGTTTAATAATAGGTTTTGCAGGTGTTATTTTGCTGTTTGGCGAGCAGGTGGCAAAAGCCCTTGGCGGTACGCACGATGATGCCAAGATATGGGGCGTTGGTTTGTTGGTGCTTGGGCCTATAGCCTGGTCGGCGGGTTCCTTATATTCTAAATACAAAGGCAGCAGCAGCCCGGCAAGGGTAACCACTGCATGGCAAATGCTCATAGCAGGTATCGCTTTTTTACCGGCAAGTGCCCTGCATAACGAGTTTGCAAATTTTGATATTGCCCAGGTGCCTGCCAAAGCATGGATGGCGGTTTTATACCTGATATTCTTTGGTTCGATAGCGGCATTTACGGCTTATGTATGGCTGTTGCAGGTAAGGCCTGCCACACAAGTAAGTACCCACTCATACGTAAACCCGGTTATAGCGGTGTTATTAGGGGTGATGTTCGCACAGGAGCATATCTCGTTATTGCAGATAGGTGGCCTGGTAATTATATTGGTGAGTGTACTGCTTATTAACCTTGCCAAATACCGGAAGTATGCAAACGAAAAAAAGCGGGTGGAAGCGAAGGTGGAAAGTAGTGAAGAATTAATATGCGAGGCGGTTTAATAATCTATATTAAACATTAACTGGCGCAAGCTTTCAGCTTGTGACTAAAAATGAGGTCAGCTTTCAGCTGACACAAGCTGGAAGCTTGTTATGTTTTTTCCACACAAGATAAGCTCCGCTAATCTTGCACGAGTTTATTACAAAACTACAGATAGCCTTATAATTTAATCCTACTATAAAAAGTAAATAATAACGACTTATTTATACATTTAAGCCACTCTAACAAGTGGCTTTTTATGTTTTAACAAAAAAACAGATGACCATAAAGCAACTTTACTGTTATTATTTTTACACCTTATATAAAGCGTGGTTGAGTGTTGATAATGCATTTGGTGCTACCGGGCCGTTTAAAACAAGCAATAAAGCTTTAATATGTATGTTTCCAGCTGAGTTATGGCTATTATTCTCCATTGGAATTTATTGTGGACGCATTTTTAATATTCATTTACACATACCGTTTTTACCAATTTTGGCGCCTGCCATTATTTTATATATAATAAAATGGTTTGTTTTTGATAGAGAGAATAAGTGGAAAGGCTATGTTAATGAATTTGATAAATGGCCAAAAGGAAAAAATCGAGCGGGTGGATGGGTTGTTGTTACAATAATAATGTTTGTGTTACTGAATTTTATTTTTGCTGTCAATATAAATCTTCAATCAAACGGAATAAAATGATAACATATAAGAACAAACGGTACCCGCTATTGCAATCGTCACGTTTTTCGCCGTTGTTGGTGTTGTCACCAACAACATTTTAGGACGGTTATACTATAAGGTTTGGATGCATGGCGGCTTGTTGGTGACAACACCAACAAGGGCGGCAAAAAAGCGGGTGGAAGCGAAGGTGGAAAGTAGTGAAGAATTAATATGCGAGGCGGTTTAATATCGCGTCTTGCAGTTTACTCACACCGACTACGCTTCGCTGGTCGACCCTCTCTGCTTCGCAAAGAGGGTAAGGAAATCAAAGCCTCTTTCCACGCAGCGAAGAGAGGGCGGTCGAGCGAAGCAAAGACCGGGTGAGTTAATAACCGGCTTACTACTTAACGCTCTTCTTTCGTACAATAAAATATCCGGCAATAAATACTACCACAGCAATAGCAAGGCTCACATAAACATCCTTGGTAAACATGTCTATCTGTATTTCGCGTACCGGGCCTGGTACCTTATTGTCGCGTTTTATCATGGTGGTTATGGCTACCATTGGGTGCGCATAGGGGAAAAGGTAGGCGTATTCCCATTCTTTTGATGCTGCGGTAACACCTGCAATAGTAGCTACAAAGCCAAGGCCCATTGGTTTCAAAAAATCGGACCATAAAAGGCTTAGCAGAAATTGTATTGAAAGGATACCTAATGAAGATAAGAACAGCTTAAAATAGATCTGCATAAGCTGTACCTCCATATGATAAGCATTAAATTTTAACTCGGGTTTTACAGCACCTAATAAGTTACCAAAGCCTATAGTAAATAAGGCAAATAGCGCCAGGCATAAAAACACTAGGAACACCGCATAAGCAAACTTGGCCCCGTAAACCGACCAGCGCGATATGGGTAAGCTAAAAATGGTTTTCCAGGTATCGGCCTTATGCTCTACGTTATTTACCGAGTATGCTATAAATATAGTATACATAGGGAGTAATAAGGTACCCATCATGCCCAGGCCAATCATGGAAAATTGCACCCACAACCCCATAGGTTGCATGGCTGTAAACTTTTCGCTTTTGGTGAAGAATATGGCAAAGGCTAATAAGCTGATAAGCAGGGGTAACAAAATGGCGCCCCAAAAGCCTATGGTTTTACGGGTCTTATAAAATTCGGACCGGAATGATAGTACAAATCCCTTCATAGTGGTTTAGTTGCTTTTGGTGATATCTAAGAATAATTTTTCCAGGTCCTTATGCTGTTTGCTGATGCTGTATACCGTAATATTGTTCTGCACAAGCAGTGTGTTTATTTCGCCTACCTGTTGTTTGGAGGTAAAAGGCACAAAAAGGCGGTCGTTGTCTATATCGGTTACCGTAAAATTATGGCGCTTTAAAAGGTTTGCAGCGTCGACAGTATTATCTGTTTCTATATTGATAAGCGGCTGGCTGATGTTCTGCAGATCGTGAATGGTACCCTGGAACATCAGTTCGCCATTATTAATAATGCCGACATGTGTAGCCATTTTCTCAATCTCGGCCAAAAGGTGGCTGGATATAAATACGGTTTTGCCGGTGCCCACAAGTTTCATCAGTAGCTCGCGAATCTCGATGATGCCGTTCGGATCAAGCCCGTTGGTGGGTTCATCCAGTATTAAAAGTTTGGGGTCGTTCAATAAAGCAAGGGCAATACCCAGGCGCTGTTTCATCCCTAACGAGTATTGGCCGGCCTTTTTGTTGGCCGCGCTGGTTAGCTGTACCAGCTTCAGCATTTCATCAACCCGTTTCTCGTTAACCTGCAAAAGCAGGGCGCGGTTCATCAGGTTTTCCTTGCCGGTAAGGTGGTGGTATATGGCGGGCTGCTCTATAAGCGAGCCAATTTGCGATAATATACTGATGCGATTTGTTTGCAGCTCCTGCCCAAAAATATGAATGCTGCCTTCGCCTGTTTGTAACAGGTTAAGCAGCATTTTTATGGTGGTGGTTTTACCGGCGCCGTTTGGCCCTAAAAACCCGTATATACTCCCTGCCGGTACTTGCAGGGAAAGTGATTTAACAACTTGCTGGTTGCCAAAGCTAAATGATAGGCCCTGTGTTTGGATTACCATAGGTTCTCGGTAGCAATTGTGCAAACTGTTTTTACAACGGTTACACCTTTAATAAATAATGATGTAGCCTGCACTGCCGAGTTATTAGCAAATTGTTTCTTTTGTTCAAACTGGTAGCTTACGCCCATAATGATGGCAAATACTACAGGGGCCAATAATAAAATAAATGGATTTGAGTTTGAAACTAGCTTTTTCATTGTGTGTGATTGTTTTGATAGAACAAAGAAATACTAAATAAACAACCCCCTAAAACTAATTAGACCAACGGGCAGCATTTGTAGATGAACGGTTAATAACACGGTTTAACCGGTTCGTCTGGTTTTTAAGCCCGTTCATCGTAAAAAAGGACAACTACATATAATTACACAGCTACATTGGGTGCAAAATATTACTTTAGATGCTGTTATTATACTTTAAATATAGATGAAAAGAAGCTGGCAAATATTCTGGCATATTACTTTCTGGATCTGCATGATCGCCTTTTTTATGTTTTTAGGGTATAGCGGAGCTAAAATGCCAATGAAAACCCTGGTGGTGGTATTTGTATATTTTGGTATAATTAATATCGGCTTATTTTACCTGAACTATTTACTGCTTATACCCAAGTATTTAGATGCAAAAAAGTATAAGCAGTATACTATATATATAATAGCCGCATTAATAGGGTTTGCACTTATTAAATATGGACTGGCCGCAGTGTTTAAGCCTATTGCTTTAGAGCGCGCCGGTAAAACCATAGGCTTTTGGCAGTTTACGTTCAGTACCTTATTTACCAGTATCATATTCGTTTTCCTGAGCACGGTGTTAAAGTTTACGATAGACTGGTTCCTGAACGAACGCATCCAGCGCGATTTGGAAAACCAGCGCCTAACCGCCGAGCTGTCGTTCCTTAAATCGCAGATCAACCCGCACTTTTTGTTCAACTCCTTAAACAGCATCTATTCGCTGGCTTATCAAAAATCGGATACCACGCCCGAGGCTATCCTGAAGTTATCCGAAATTATGCGCTACATGCTGTACGAGTGTAATGATAATAAGGTAGAGCTGACCAAAGAACTGCAGTACCTGCAAAACTATATCGACCTTCAAAAGATCCGTTTTGGTAACAAGGCCTTTATTGATTTTGAAGTAAAAGGCGAGGTAACCAACCAGCATATTGTACCGCTGCTGCTGATATCGTTTATTGAGAATGCCTTTAAACATGGTATTGCTAACGACGCGGCATCGCCCATCAAGCTAAAAATAAACCTGGAGGACGGGCACCTGTACTTCTTTATCCAGAATAAAAAGCACACCCATAACCGCGATTCGTCTGGCGGGATAGGGTTAAATAATGTACGCCGCCGGTTGGATCTGTTGTACCCCGGTAAATATAATTTAGAAATTCGCGACGAAGCGGATACTTACACTGTTCAATTATCCTTAGTTTTATAGCCATGATCCGTTGCCTTGTTGTTGATGATGAGCCTTTGGCCCTGAATATACTGGAGGATTATATCTCCAAGATACCATTCCTGCAATTGGTAAAAGCTACCACAAACCCTATTGAAGCGCTTACGATGGTGCAGGATGGCGGTATTGACCTGGTTTTTTTAGATGTGCAAATGCCCGAACTTACCGGGATACAGTTTTTACGCATAGCCAATGGCAAAGCAAAGGTGATATTAACTACCGCTTACCCGCAGTACGCGCTGGAAGGTTACGAGCTTGATGTAGTAGATTACCTGCTTAAACCCATCGCGTTCGACAGATTTTTTAAATCGGTACAAAAGGCACAGGGGGTTATACAACCCGCAGCCAAACCCGCTGCCCCGGCCGAGCCTGTAGCGCAGGATGATTTTATGAGCGATTTTATATTTGTGAAAACCGAGCATAAAATTCAGAAGGTTTACCTGCACGATATCCTTTTTATAGAAGGCCTTAAAGATTACGTATCCATATTTACCCCCGCCGAGCGCATCATCACCCTGCAGGGGATGAAGAAGATGGAAGACGCACTACCGCCAAAGCATTTTATCCGCGTGCATAAATCATACATCGTATCAATTAATAAGATTGATAGTATTGAGCGCAGCCGTATTTTCATTGCCGATAAGATTATCCCGGTAGGGGATACCTACCGCGATGAATTCTTTAAGATAGTGGACGGAAAGAATATATAGATCAATTGACAGTATCTCCACCATGTCATTTCGAGCGAGCGTAGCGAGGAGAAATCTTGTTCAACCGATAGGCGGCGAACTTTGCATAATGAACAAGATTTCTCTCTATCGTTCGAAATGAACTGTGTTTAAAAGCAAATAATATTTGAATAATTTTCCTGATATTTTGTTTGTTGTTTAGCTATTGCAAAGGCTTGTTTTAATAGTTTATTAGC
>NZ_JBAZRC010000147.1:0-12272 GCF_041663085.1 Mucilaginibacter sp. | reverse complement strand
TGCCGAGTTCAGCTTCAGGGAAGATGGATCTTCAAGGTTTTCACCAACTAAGCAATGGGGCTTTTTCCCGGCCGGTTCAATAGGCTGGAGGGTCTCTCAGGAAGATTTCTGGAAAAATTCATCTGCCCTGTCGTTCATTAACGACTTAAAGTTCCGTGCATCATACGGTAAGGTTGGTGATGATTCAGCTTTAGCTTATCAGTTTCTTACCGGCTATCGCTACCCTGCAAATGGCGACAATAACCAATTGCCTCCGGGTTCTGTTTTTGATGGCACGTTTGTAAACGGGGTGCAAAATTTAGGTATTGCTAACCCTAACCTAACCTGGTTTAATGCCGAAACATACAACGTAGGTTTTGACCTGGAAGCCTGGAATGGATTATTAGGCGCAACAGTTAACGTTTTCAGACGTGACAGGACAGGTTTGTTAGGCACGCAGGCATTAAGCCTGCCAAGTGTTGTAGGTGCAGATCTTCCGCAGGAGAACCTGAACAGCGACCGTACTCAGGGTTTTGAGTTAGAGCTTAGCCACCGCAACCATATTGGCGCGTTCACCTATTTTGTAAAAGGTAACATGGCTTTTAGCCGCACAAAAAATCGCGAAGTGGTACAGGCGCGTGCCGGTAACTCACAGCTTAACTGGCATAATAACAACAACAACCGCTGGAACAACATTTACTGGGGATATGGTGCCGCCGGCCAGTTTCAAAGCTACCCGGACATCCTGAACAGTTCGCAGTATGTATCGCGTAACGCGGTAGTTGGCGATTATCAATACCAGGACTGGAACGGCGATGGCCAGATAACCGGTGATGATGTGCACCCAATAGCTTATAACAGTGCACCATTAACCACATTTGGCTTAACACTTGGCGGTTCATACAAAGGTTTTGATTTTAACACTGTATGGCAGGGAGCAGCAAATGTTACCGTATCATATATGGAGCAGCTGAATATCCCGCTATGGGGTGGTGGCAGCGCACTTACCCAGTTTATGGATAGGTGGCACCCTGCCGATCCTAACGCCGATCCTTACAATCCAAACACCGTATGGATACCGGGGCGCTATGCTTTAACTGGTACCACTGCCGATGTAAACTCAATGTTTAACATACAGGATGCCTCATACGTAAGGCTAAAATCTGCCGAACTGGGTTACAGCCTATCGCCTGGCTTTGCCAAAAAAATAGGTATTAAAGGCGCAAGGATATTCGTGAACGGATACAATATTTTAACCTTCACCGGTTTAAAATACCTCGATCCTGAACACCCTTCAAGCACTTACGGGTACCTGTATCCACTAAACAAGACATTCTCATTAGGCGTAAATGTTAAATTATAAAAAGCTTACGATCATGAAAAAATATACATTCATCATAGCATGCATTTTTATCTGCTGGACCACAGCATGTAAAAAGCTGGACGTACCCCCTATCAACATCATACAGGATAAGGACGTTTTTACAAGTACCGGTGGCATCCAGGCTTACATGGCACGCATTTATAGCCAGCTGCCAATTGAGGATTTTAGGTACTCACCACAAAGAGGTTTAAATTTTTTCTGGATAATTAGCCCGTTCCCCGCTGTTACGGGCGAGGCCCTGAGCCGCGACCAGACAGGCGCCATGCAGGAGAACGTTGACGAATCGCCATGGGGCGATTCTTATAAACTGATAAGGGATGTTAATTACTTTTTAGAGAACATGCCAAAATACGCGGCCACTTACACCCCCGAGCAGGTTAACGCCTGGTTAGGTGAGGCCCGTTTTATACGTGCGGCCACTTATTTTGCATTGGCAAAACGTTATGGCGGCGTGCCTATTATTGATAAGGTATTGCAAGTACCCGCGGCAAATGTTGACGACCTAAACGTTGCCCGTTCATCTGAAGAAGCAGTGTATGATTATATAGCCGCCGACCTTGATTATGCTTACACAAACATGGGCGAAACAAACCAGTTAGGCAGGGCTAATAAATATGTAGCGGCAGGGTTTAAATCGCGCGCCATGCTTTACGCGGGTTCTATTGCTAAGTACAACCAGGTAACACTTGTTGATGCTGCCGGTAACCGGGTTTGCGGTATCCCTGCAACAAAAGCGGTAAGCTATTTTAAAGCAGCGTATGATGCTGCCGTGTTATTAGAAAACAAATACACGCTGTACAAAAATGGCTGGAAAGCCGGTGATAAAGCAGCCCAGTATCAAAACTATGTTGATATGTTTTTTGATAAGGGTAGCTCAGAGAATATTTTTGTAAGGCAATATCATTACCCCGAATCTGTACACGGGTATGATGCATACAATGTTCCACGCCAGCTAATGGGCGCTAACGGCTACTCATCAGAAGTTAACCCAACCCTCAATTTTGTGGAGATGTTTGATGGTCTGCCTAAAAACGCCGATGGTACCATCAAAACCATGACAGCCGGTAAATACGACCTGTACACCAACACCATGGATCTGTTCGCTAATGCCGAACCAAGGCTAAGGGCAACCGTTATCCTTCCCGGCGACGTATTTAAAGGCCAAAGCATCGAGATTCGCCGTGGTATTTACACTGGCAGCTCGGCAGGTGGCATCAGTCCGCTTTTGCCAGCTGGTTCAACAGCAAATTACCCAACGGCTAATATTGTACAGTCATCAAACGCTACCCAAACCCCATACAATTTACCTGGTGGTGGTACGCTTAACCCGGCAGGTTTAAGCGGTGTGTTTAGTGGTGATGGTACCTGTGCTATATCGGGGTTCTCGGTACGTAAATGGCTGGCACCTGATAAACCAACATCAGAGGTTTTAGAAAACCGCTCAGACCAAACCTGGATTGAACTGCGTTACGCCGAAGTATTATTGAACCGCGCCGAAGCCGCTTATGAATTAAACACAGCAGGCCAAAATGATAAAAACTACTTGCAGGATGCTTTTGCAGATATTAACCAGATCCGTGAGCGTGCCGGTGCTGATATGTTAGCCAGCGCAGCCAACCTGAACAGTATCGATATCGTGCGCAAAGAGCGCAGAAAAGAGCTGGGTTTTGAGAATAAAACCTGGTGGGATATGAGAAGATGGAGAATTGCCGATAAAGAGCAAAACTCAACCATTTACAAGATCCTGATGCCTTTCTACTCTGCCAACGACAAGAAATACTTTTTTGACTCACGCACGGACGAGCGGAACGCGCGCTACACATTTGATGTACGCTGGTATTACGAGCAGATCCCGAATGGCGAGATCCAGAAAAGTCAGAAGTTAATTCAAAACCCAGGCTATTAATAACAAAAGAAATCATGAAAAAGATATTATATACACTTGCTATATGCGCAGTTGCCTTAGTTGGCAGTTCATGCAGCAAATTAGATGATTACGCCGCACCATCCGAAACCCTAAATGGTAGCGTAGTTGATGCAGGTACCGGTAAAACGGTGCAAACCGAACAAGGGAGCGGCACCCGTATAAAACTGCTTGAAATAAGCTGGAGCAATAACCCAACACCGTTTTACATAGCCTCTATGCAGGATGGTACTTTTAACTATACCAAGCTGTTTGCCGGCAAAAACGTGATAAGCGCCGAAGGGCCGTTTGTGCCAATGGTGCAAACAGATAATACAGGTGCAACCACTGTAGATAAAAGCCAGACGGTTGATATAAAAGGAACAACAACCGTTAATTTTTCTGTTGAACCCTTTTTAAGGATAGAGTGGGTTGGCGAGCCTGTGCTTAATGCAGATGGCACCATAACTGTACAGGTTAAAATTAACCGTGGCACTAACGATCCAAACTTTCAGCAGGATGTTAGCGATATCAACCTGTATGTAAATTCAAACAAGTTTGTAGGTAACAATAATTTCGATGACCGTTACTCGCCGCTTACAAGCTATGGCGGTACAGATGGCAATGCCAAACTGGGTCAAACTTTAACGCTAACTACTAAAGGCGTATTACCGGGCCAGCGCCAGTACTTTATAAGGGTTGGTGCCCGCACAAATTACGGCCTTAAATACTATAACTATACCGATGTAAAAACGGTAACCGCCCCATAAAAACAGCTAATAACACCTGCTTAAGCGTATGCAATTATGCTTAAGCAGGTTAATAACAAAATCCTATGAAACAACTTTTATTCTCCTGCTGCCTGGCAGCGCTAACTGTTAGCGCCCATGCCCAGGTAACAAATCCCGCTCCGTTAAAGCAAAAAACCGCTTTTCAAACCAGCAGCCCGTGGATGCCCGAAATCGATGTACGATCTGACATAGCCATTGTTTACGGTGTAAACGACAGGCCCGGGATGACGTTTGAGCAGCGCGTAAAAACCTGGCGCGACCATGGTTACCAGGCCCAGTTTATGACAGGTATTGCCTGGGGCGATTACAAAGATTATTTTTTAGGTAAGTGGGATGGTATTAACCATTTAGGTGTTGGCCAGGTTACGCAAAAAGGCGATACCATATTTCATGGTAGGGATATGCCTTATGTTGTGCCGGTAAAATCATTTATCGAGTACATGAAAACCGCCGTCATCAAAAGGGTGATAGATGCGGGTATAACCGATATCTTTTTAGAAGAGCCCGAGTTTTGGGCAAGGGCGGGTTACAGCGCACCGTTTAAAGAAGAATGGCAAAAATATTACGGTTTCCCATGGAAACCACAGGATGCATCGGCAGAGAATACCTACCTGTCCAGCAAGCTTAAATATCACTTGTATTACGAGGCTATAAAAGAAACATCTAACTACGCCAAAGCCTATGGCAAAAGCAAGGGTAAAAACATAAAGGTGTTTATTGCCACGCACTCACTGGTTAATTACTCGTCATGGCAAATTGTTAGTCCGGAAGCCAGCCTGGCATCCTTGCCCGGTATTGATGGCTATATAGCACAGGTGTGGACGGGCACCTCGCGAGAACCGACATACTTTGACGGTCAGAAAAAAGAGCGTGTGTTTGAGAACGCGTTTTTAGAGTACGGTTCCATGGTATCTATGACAGCACCAACAGGCCGTAAGATGTTCTTCCTGACTGACCCTATAGAAGACTGGCCACGCGACTGGGCCGATTACAAAAAGAATTACCAGGCAACATTCACCGCCAAGCTATTATATCCAACCGTAGCCGATTACGAGGTAATGCCATGGCCCGAGCGGATCTATACCCACCCGTACAAGGTGGCTAACAGTAATGAAAAGGTGCTGATACCACAATACTATTCCACCCAAATGCAGGTAATGGTAAATGCTTTGAACAGCATGCCGGCATCAACCAATAGGGTAACTGGCGTAAATGGTATTGGCGTTTTAATGAGTAACTCACTGATGTTTCAGCGTTTCCCAACCCATAACGGGTTCGAGGATCCGCAGTTTTCTAACTTTTACGGGCAAACTTTGCCGTTGCTAAAACGCGGCGTGCCGGTACAAACCGTACACATGGAAAACCTTTCCTACGCAGCTACCTTAAAAAATATAAAGGTGCTGGTAGTGAGCTATTCAAACATGAAGCCTGTATCAGCCGAAATTCATACAGCTTTGGCCAAATGGGTTAAAGAGGGTGGTGTGCTGATCTATGCCGGCCGCGATGACGATCCGTACCAATCGGTAATGGAGTGGTGGAACACCAAGGGCAATAAGTTTACAGTACCATCGCAACACTTATTTAAACTATTAAATATTGATGCGGCATCGGGTAAGCAAAAGTTCAGCATTGGCAAAGGCACGGTATACATTTTAAGGCAAAATCCTAAAGAGTATGTAATGGAAGCTAACGCCGACACCAAATTTGTGGATGCAGTAAAGCAAGGTTATGAAACCGATGCCAAAGCAGGCAAGCTTATGTTTAAGAACAGTCTTTATTTAGAGCGCGGCCCTTACGATGTCGTATCGGTAATGGACGAAAACCCGGATAGCAAACCATACACTATAAAAGGCCCTGTTATCGACCTTTTCGATCCGCAACTGCCAGTACTGGCCGAGAAGGTTATTAACCCCGGGGAGCAATCATTATTATATAACGTTAACCGCGTGGCCAATAAAACCAAACCACAGGTTTTGGCTGCCGCTGCCAGGGCATACAACGAGGTTATACAGCCTAAAAGCTATTCATTCGTAGTGAAAAGCCCTGTAAAAACTCTGAATAGTATGCGCGTATTACTACCGGCAAAACCTAAAACCACAAAGGTTACCGATAGTAAAGGGCAGGAGGTTGCCGATGTAAAAACATCATGGGATGCATCTTCAAAAACCGTGTACCTGGGTTTCGCGAATGACCCGGAAGGAATTAAAGTTAGTTTAAGTTGGTAAATATTGAGGTTGGTTTAAGAACCAGTTACTGCTACCATACATGGGTTTTGCCCGTGTATGCGTAGTGTGACTGGAATAACAACACGTGTTTATGAACATCAAGATATTTAAATGAAAAAATTATTATTAGTTGCCCTTTTTGCCCTCCCGATTATTGCGTCAGCACAGGTTAGTAAAACAAACCTTGTCGATCTGGTTAACCCGCTTATGGGTACCGACTCCAAACCATCCCTATCCAACGGGAATACATACCCGGCGATAGCATTGCCATGGGGCATGAATTTTTGGACGCCTCAAACAGGTAAAATGGGCAGCGGCTGGCAATACACTTATAATGCCGATAAACTGGTTGGCTTTAAACAAACGCACCAGCCATCCCCCTGGATGAATGATTACGGGCAGTTCTCTATTTTCCCCGAAACAGGAAAGATACGGGTTGACGAAGGCGAACGCGCCAGCTGGTACTCGCACAAGGCAGAGATTGCCAAACCTTATTACTACAGCGTTTATCTGGCCGATTACGACGTAACAACCGAAATTACGCCGACAGAACGTGCCGCCAGTTTTAAATTTACTTTCCCAAAAAGTGACAGCTCACACATTGTGATCGATGCTTTTGATAAAGGATCGTATGTAAAGATCATCCCCGGTGAGAATAAGATTGTTGGCTACAGCACCCGCAACAGCGGCGCGGTGCCCCAAAATTTCAAAAACTACTTTGTTATTTATATAGATAAGGCGTTCAAGAATGCTTCTGTATGGCATAATAAGGATATTGAAGACGGCAAGCTGGAATATACCGGCGACCACGCCGGTGCTGTCATCAGTTTTAAAACCACAAAAGGCGAAGCCGTTAACCTGCGTGTGGCGTCGTCATTTATCAGCATAGAGCAGGCCGAACTTAATTTAAAGCGCGAGCTTGGTAAAGATAGCTTCGAGGCCACCAAACAAAAGGCCAAAGCCATCTGGAACAATACTTTAAGCCGGCTTACAGTTGACGGTGGAACGATTGACCAAACCCGCACCTTTTACTCTTGCTTGTACCGCATGCTTTTCTTCCCCAATAAATTGTATGAGCTGGATGCCAAAGATCAGATAGTTCACTATAGTCCGTATAACGGTAAAGTACTGCCTGGTTATATGTTTGGAGGCACCGGCTTTTGGGATACCTTCCGGGCCTTGTATCCATTCCTGAATTTGGTGTATCCATCCATCAATAAGGAAATGCAGGCCGGTTTGGTGAATGATTACAAAGAAGGCGGCTGGTTGCCCGAGTGGAGCAGCCCCGGTTATGCTGATGTAATGGTAGGTAATAACTCTGCATCTGTAGTTTCTGAAGCTTACTTAAAAGGTGGCCGCGGATACGATATCAACACCCTTTACCAGGCATTGCTGCATGGGGCAAATAACACCGGCCCCGGCGCGGCAGGCAGGCGCGGGGTAGATTATTATAACACCCTGGGTTATGTGCCTTACGATGTAAAAATAAACGAGAATGCGGCCCGTACGCTGGAGTATGCGTATGATGATTTTGCTATTTACAAGTTGGGTAAAGCTTTAGGACGCCCGGCATCAGAAACCGATATCTACAAAAAGCGCAGCCTGAACTACAAAAACCTGTTCGATCCGCAAACCGGGTTAATGAGGGGTAAAAATAAGGATGGCAAATTCCAAACCCCTTTCAATCCTTTTAAATGGGGTGATGCTTTTACGGAGGGGAACAGTTGGCATTATACATGGAGCGTTTTCCATGATGTGCAGGGCCTGATAGGCCTGATGGGCGGCAACCAAAAGTTTGTAAACAAGCTCGATTCGGTGTTTATCCTGCCGCCGGTATTTGATGATAGTTACTATAATTCGGTTATTCACGAGATACGGGAGATGCAGATTGCGGGCATGGGTCAATATGCTCACGGTAACCAACCGATACAGCACATGATATACCTGTACAATTACGCCGGCCAGCCCTGGAAAACGCAGAAGCACGTGCGCGATGTAATGGATAAGATGTATAAACCAACACCCGATGGTTATTGCGGCGATGAGGATAACGGGCAAACATCTGCCTGGTATGTGTTTTCGGCAATGGGCTTTTACCCGGTAACACCTGCAAGCGACCAATACGTGCTTGGTGCGCCGCTGTTTAAAAAAGTAACCGTTAAGTTGCAGAATGGCAAAACCATCAATATTAACGCGGCTAACAACAGTGCGCAAAACAAGTATGTAAACAGCTTAAATGTTAATGGCAAACCATATTCGTTTAACTGGCTTAGTCACTCGGCTTTGTTAAAAGGCGCTACGCTTAATTTTAACATGTCGGCGCAGCCAAATAAACATAAGGGGATTAAAGCTGCCGATGTACCCTACTCACTATCTAACGAAAAATAAGTAACACACATCTACCTATGAAAAAAATATTTTATATACTGCTAGCCAGCTTGTTTATTACAGTGATAGGTTGCAGTAAAGGCTCGGAGAACAAACCACCTGCTGTAAAACCAGTTGACCCGCCAGCAACAGCTGACCCTACATTTACCGCGGCTGATGCAACAACCGCTTATACTGCATTTAACAGGTACTATTATAACACGGCAAAAAAGCTGTATTACAGCACCACACAACAGGATGGCCTTGGCGCTATATGGACACAGGCCATTTACTGGGATATGGCCATGAACGTTTATGAACGTACCAACGACCCGGCACAGCTTACCCTGGTTAATGATATTTATCAGGGTGGTTTTGACCAGTACGATGGCTATAACTGGGATAACACCACCACCTGGTTTATTTATGATGATATGATGTGGTGGGTAATGGCACTGGCACGCGCTAACCAGATGACCGGCAACCAGGTGTACCTGCAAAAAGCAATTGCCGGGTTTAACCGCGTTTGGAATGGATCATACGATGCGGTTAACGGCGGTATGTTCTGGGATTTTCAGCACAGCGGTAAAAACGCGTGCATCAATTACCCGACGGTTATAGCGGCCATGCGTTTGTATAAATTAACCGGCGATGCAAGTTATCTCACAAAAGCAAAATCGATATACGCATGGGCTAAAACCAACCTGATGGATGCCGCCGGCCGTATAGCCGACCATAAAATTGGCAACAATGCGCCCGGCTATGAAGATTATACCTACAACCAGGGTACAGCTATTGGCGCGGCTATGGCCTTGTATAACGAAACCAAAGACGAGGCTTACCTAAACGACGCCAAGTTAGCCGCCGATTATACCAAAGCCAGAATGGGCGCCAACGGTATTTTACCAGCCGAGGGCGACTTTAACGAGCAGGGCGTGCTGAAAGCTATTTTTGCCCAATATATTATGCAGCTAATTACCGACG
Organism: Mucilaginibacter sp.; assembly: GCF_041663085.1. Classification (GTDB taxonomy): domain Bacteria; phylum Bacteroidota; class Bacteroidia; order Sphingobacteriales; family Sphingobacteriaceae; genus Mucilaginibacter. Next base: position 2,639 of record NZ_JBAZRC010000147.1, on the reverse strand, counting down.
GTAAGCAAACCCAGTATTTGGATTGGGTTAAAACAAACATCAACACCGGCTGGAACAACCGCGATAAAGACCGTAACCTTACTTGGAGAAATTATGCTTTGGCTGCGCCGAGAGGTATCATGCAATCGTACGAAAGCAGCAGCATTGTAACCTTTATGCAGCTGTATTTTAAGAAGTAAACAAACAACCATCTACCTATTATAACATCCAAAAAGCGCTTCCGAAAGGGGCGCTTTTTTACTTATTGATGTTTTTGGGGTGATCTTCAAAACCTGACACAATGATATAGGTTCCTATATTGTTAATAACCTTATAGCTAATAGAGAGGATTAAAGAGGGTTTAACGGCTAATGAGTTCGCTTAACAATTATTGATAAGTTTTAAGGGCTTTTGAACATAAAGATTAGCTTTTATTTATTATTTTAGGTCTTCAATTCAGCTTCGTTTATGATTCTGCGTTATCAACGGATAGTGCAGATCCTAAACCACTTGTAATAAGGTAATAAAGGATCATTTTACATCCATCATTATTTTAATTTACTAAAATCAGATCTCCCATTTTTTTATTAACATCTAATTATCAAAAACGATGAGTACCATTACAGTAAAAGACGGAACAGAAATTTATTACAAAGACTGGGGAACAGGGCAACCACTTTTCTTTCATCACGGCTGGCCATTATCAGGCGATGACTGGGACGGGCAAATGATGTTTTTCCTGGCACAGGGGTATAGGGTTATTGCGCATGACCGCCGGGGGCATGGCAGGTCGAGCCAGACTGCCGAAGGCCACGATATGGATACCTATGCAGCTGATGTAGCAGAGCTTACCCAAGCTCTTGACCTAAAGGATGCAATACACATCGGCCACTCTACCGGTGGTGGCGAAGTTATCCGTTATGTTGCCAAATATGGCAAAGGCCGTGTAGCCAAAGCGGTACTGATAAGTGCGGTCACCCCGATTATGGCAAAAACTGAGAGTAACCCCGACGGTATCCCGTTATCCATATTTGATGAGATACGTGAAGGTACGGCTACAAAAAGGCCGCAATACTTCCAGGATTTTACCATGCCGTTTTATGGTTATAACCGCGAGGGGGCCAAAATATCACAAGGCGTTAGGGATAATTGGTGGCGACAGGGAATGATGGGTGCGATTAAAGCACATGTTGACTGTGTGAAAGCTTTTTCTGAAACAGATTTTACAGAAGACCTTAAAAGTGTGGATTTGCCGGTGCTTGTTCTGCACGGCGAAGACGACCAGATTGTTCCATTCCCGCTTACGGCGGTAAAGGCTGTGAAATTGCTGAAAAACGGAAAATTAATCTCGTACCCGGGCTTTCCGCACGGTATGCCAACTACCGAAGCTGCAACCATCAACAGAGATTTGCTGGCTTTCATTAAAGAGTAAAATATTTATCATTAATTACCGTATTACAAAAGCTGCCGCCATTTAATGGTTGGCAGCTTTTATATTTACAGGCAAATTATACGTTATGCTTTCTAAAGAAACACTGGCCCGGTTAGCGGTTTTATGTTTAACAGTACTTTCCGGTGTAACGTATGCCCAGGCACAGTTGCCGATAGCTACAAACCTGAATAAAGCGTATGCACAGCATACCCGCAGTTTAAGCGGTGCACCCGGCAAGGCCTACTGGCAAAATAGTGCAGACTACCAGATCAACGCAAGCTTTACTCCAAACACAAGAGTGTTAAGCGGTAAGGTTAATATAAGCTATCAAAACAACAGCCCCGATACCCTTAAGCAAGTTGTGTTTAAGCTTTACCCCAATTTATACCAGCAACAGGCAATGCGTAATACGCAGGTATCGCCCGAAGATTTAACAACCGGGGTAGATATCACCGCAATGCAGTTTGATGATAAACCTGTAGAGCCAAAGAAATGGGTGATAAGAGGTACTAATATGTATATCAGAGGGGTTGTAATACCACCCGGTGGTAAAGCTAGCTTTGATGTGGCTTACACTTATACTTTAAATAAAGGGTCGTTTATCAGGACAGGGCAGGTTGATAGCGGTGCTTTTATGATAGCTTATTTTTTCCCAAGGATAGCGGTTTATGATGATACCGACGGATGGAATGAATATCCTTACGTAGGTAAAGAAGAATTTTATAACGATTACTGTAATTTTAAAGTGGAATTAACCATCCCCGGGAATTACCAGTGCTGGGCAACCGGCGATCTTACCAATGCGGATTCGGTATATCAGCCAAAAATTGTCAAACGGATAGCCGATGCCACTAACAGCGATTCGGTTACCAATATTATTACCGCTGCAGAAGTAAAAGAAGGTAATATCACCCGGGCCAGCCAAACTAATACCTGGAAGTTTGAGGCTAAAAATGTTACTGACTTTGTATTCGCCATTAGCAACCATTATGTTTGGAAAGCGTCAAGCGTACTTGTCGACCCAAAAACAAGGCGGCGCACCCGGGTTGATGCTGTTTATAACCCCGAGCATAAAGCCTTTGAACCAGTTATTGGTTACGCCCGTAAAACGGTGGAACTGATCAGTTACAAAATACCCGCCGTTCCGTTCCCTTATCCGCACCAAACAATTTTTGAAGGGCTTGATGCTACTGAGTACCCCATGATGGTGAATAACCTGCCTTTTGAA
>NZ_JBAZRC010000146.1:0-12411 GCF_041663085.1 Mucilaginibacter sp. | reverse complement strand
GGCAGCAATTTTTTTAAAAGAAAAACTGGGGATAAAAAAGCCTAACTTTTTTACGCGGTTGTCGCCTTTGCAAACCATATTATTAGTGTTTGGTGCTATTGCTATGCTTATGGTGTTGGTTGTATTGGTAGCATATAGTTATATGCTGATACGGTACGGAAGAATAGGCCGGTATTGAGTAGTTGTTTTTTGATATTAACTTATCTGCAAGCCTAAATTTCCGTAAGTTTGGCCTCTCTAAAAAGGTTGGTTTTGAAGGAACAAAAAAGGATAATTCTGATATCGCTTATTACCGGTGCAGTGCTCATGGTAATGAAGTTTGGCGCATACTTTCTTACAAACTCCAACTTTGTATCTGGCATCGCAGCCGCGGGACGAGAACCATCCTTATGGCCATGGCAAGGTGGAGTATTTTTCGGTATTTATAGAAGGCGCGCTGGTTGGCATAGCAGGGCTTATCATCATCATCAAATCAACTTACAGTATTTTTTATCCCGAGGTTATTCATGACCTGTTATTGGGTGCCACCATAATAGGTGTTACCGGTGCTATAAACGGCGGCCTGGGGTACTACATGATACGTAAGGGGAAATCGCTGCCTTCTATCACTATAGAAGCCGATGGGCATCACCTGCTAACAGATGCTGTTACCAGCAGCGGCCTGGTTGTTGGCCTGTTGTTGATACATTTTACAAAGATACTATGGCTGGATAGTGCGCTGTCTATACTTGTTGGTGCATATATTTTATATATGGGTTATAAGCTTATCCGCAGATCGGTAGCCGGGTTAATGGACGAGACCGATTTTATTATTGTAAGCGATGTAGTAAAGGTTTTGGGCGAACAGCGCCGCGAAGAGTGGATAGATATACATAACCTGCGCGCGCAAAAGTATGGTAACGAGCTACATATTGATTGCCACCTTACCCTGCCCAATTATTTCGACCTGAACCGGGTGCATGAGGAAGTTAAACTGGTAGAAAAACTGGTGAATAAGAACGCGGGTATTACAACAGAATTTTTTATCCATACAGACCCGTGCCTGCCGGATTGCTGCCACTATTGCAGCATGCCTAATTGCCCAATAAGGAGCGAAGCAAAAACGGAAGATATCCCCTGGACGATGGACAAGGTAATGCGTAACAAAAAACATTATGAGTAAAAAGTTTTTCAACGTACGGGTATACGGTTTACTTATTAATGATGATAACGAAGTGTTAATAAGTGATGAGCAGGAGCACGGTATCCGTTTTACGAAATTCCCCGGTGGTGGGTTAGAGTATGGCGAGGGGCTGATAGAGGGCCTTAAACGCGAATTTGTTGAAGAATGTAATACTGAAGTAGAAGTGATCAGCCATTTCTATACTACTGATTTCTTTGTAAAATCGGCCTTTAACGATTCGCAGATCATCAGCGTTTATTACCTGGTTAAGGCTGTCTCTGATCTGCGTTTTGCTACCAAAACCATAGTGTTTGATTTTGACGGCGAAGGCGACATATTGCAGGCCTTTCGCTGGGTAAAGCTAAGCGAACTTACAGTAGATGATTTTACTTTCCCGACAGACCAATACGTGACAGACCTGTTAATTAAAACGATATGAATTTAGCTGAACGCGACCTGCAGGTTATATGGCACCCATACACACAAATGCAAACGGCGCAGCCGCCAATACCCATTGTTAGGGGCGAAGGCACTTGTTTATATACCGAAGACGGTACAAAATACATTGATGCCATATCATCATGGTGGGTAAACATTCACGGGCATTCGCACCCTTATATCGCTAAAAAAATAGCCGAACAATTACTGCAGTTAGAGCATGTCATCTTTGCAGGTTTTACACACCCCGGCGCGGTTGAACTGGCCGAGCGCCTGCTGGCCATCCTGCCATCAAACCAGGCAAAAGCATTTTATTCGGATAATGGCTCAACTGCTGTAGAGGTTGCTATAAAAATGTGCCTGCAATACTGGCACAATAAGGGCCAGGAGCGCACAAAAATCATTGCCTTTAAAAATGCCTATCACGGTGATACGTTCGGCGCTATGTCGGTTAGCGGCCGCAGCGCCTTTACCGCGGCTTTTGACAGCCTTTTGTTTGAGGTAGAGTTTATTGACCTGCCGGATGAAAAGAATATAGAAAGTATCAAGTCTTTAGTATCAAGTATCAAGACCAATGTATCATGCTTCATTTTCGAGCCATTGGTTCAGGGCTCTGCAGGGATGGTTATGTATGAGGCAAAATACCTCGACGAATTGATGGCGCACTGCCGTAAGGAAGGGGTAATGCTTATTGCGGATGAGGTGTTTACTGGCTTTGGGCGCACAGGTAAGGCGTTTGCATGTAACCATCTGCAAACACAACCCGATATTATGTGCTTCTCGAAAGGGTTAACAGGCGGTACAATGGCTTTCGGCCTTACAACTTGCACGCAGGACATGTATAACGCTTTTTTATCTGACGATAAGATGAAGACACTTTTCCATGGGCACTCTTATACAGCAAACCCGGTAGCTTGTGCCGCGGCACTGGCCAGCCTTGATCTGTTCGTGGATGCATCAACACAAAAAAACATTGACCGTATTGTTGCAAGGCACACAGTATTTGCTGATAAAATAAAGGGTCACAAGTCTTTAAAAACAACGCGCCAAACAGGCACCATCTTAGCGATGGAGTGGGAGACAGGGAATAACACTTCGTACTTTAGCGGTTTGCGCGATAAGCTTTACCATTACTTTTTAAATAAGGGTATTATACTACGGCCCCTGGGTAACATTATTTACATTTTACCCCCATATTGCATAACTGATACCGAACTCGATTACATTTACACCACCGTTGAGCAAGCCCTTAACGAGATCTGATAAATATGGAACTAAACACAATACTACCTCAAATAATTGCCGATAACCATTTACACGCCCGCTGGTTAAATACGCTGTCGTTAATGGAGAATACCGGTGCACGCAAAATATCAGCAAGTGAAGACCCTGCTACGGTTACCTACATTATATTAAAGCATGCCGCCGAAGAACACCGCCATGCCTTTTACCTGAAAAAACAGATAGAAAAAACAGGAAAAGCGCTGCCTACCTATGCTGCAGAGTATCTTATAGCGCCAGCATTCAGTAAATATTATTTAAACCAACTGGATATTGATGTTTGCCGTTACCTGAAAAAAGAATTGCATTTAACCGGCGCCGAATTGCGTTTTGCCGCATACCTGCTGGTAACTTATGCTATTGAGGTACGCGCCGATGAACTTTATCCGATTTACCAGGATGCATTAGATGCTGTTGGTAGCAAGGTGAACGTAAAATCTATCATATTAGAAGAAGAGGGGCACCTGGAAGAAATGATAAACCAACTGCAAAAATTCTCGCCCGAGTGGGAGAGCCATGCGCAAAAGTCGGTTGATATGGAAACCCGTTTGTTTCACCAATGGGTAAACAGCTTATGTACGGAGCTTAACTAAAAATAAAGCCCGGTAATTAAAAACTACCGGGCTTTCATATTTATAAACAGATTGGTTTAGTTACCGCCGCCGCTCAATGCTTTAAGGTCATCTAAAGTGATCTTGTCAAAGTCAGACGGAATACCAAAGGTACCTGCAGGTACTTTTTGATCTGTTAAGCTTTTAACAGTAACCTCAGTAGATTGCCCCTCGCGGAAAGTGGTGTACTGTACCGGGAAACCACCAACATTAGCATAATAGCTTTGAACTGCTGTTGATGGTGCAGAAACATCATTTGTAACCCATACATCAAAGGTTTTGCCCGATTTAGAATCTTTAGCTACTACTTTTTTGCAGTTAAAACCTGAGATAACTTTTGTTTCAGTGCCTGGTGTAAAAGTTAAAACCGGCATTTTTGACATTTCTTCTTCAACCTCGGCCGGAGAATAGATAGCTGCTTTTTTAATAGAAGCAACGGCTACATCAACCAAAACAGCCATATAGCTGTGTTTTGCATCGGTTAAAACCTTAATATTTGCCGGGCCGGCAGAGAAAGTTGCAGCGGCACTATCTGCCCTGAAATAGTTTTTAAGTTCAACTGTTTGGCCTTGCATGCTTGTAGTAACAACCATAACGCCTTCTTTATAAACTTTTTGCGCGCTTGCGCTGATAGCTGTTGCGGTAAGAGCAAGGCCCAGTGCAGCAGTAAATAGTTTGTTCTTCATAGTTTTAATTTAATAGTACAATTTAGTGTGTAATTAACTCGTGTGCAAGTTTTTTAAGATATTTTTAGTTATTTGTACCAATTAGATAGCATATTCAGCGATTTGTTACGTTTCAATACATGGTATTTAAAATCTATATTTTTAGCCGTTTTCAATAAGCTATTTATATATTTATCAGAGCAGCTTCCGTCAATAATCAGCACTTTATTTTTAAAAGAACCGGTATCAACAGGGTAATTATCACTCAAATACAAATAATCTATCTTTAATTGCTGCGGGATAGACTGTATTTTGCTCGCATCGTTTAAAAGCAGCAGGTTTTTATTTTGAAAGGCCACTAAGCCGCCGCGTTTTAAAACATACTGCGTTTTGATATCTGCATTCAATGGGTACACCTTATAATTGGTAATGCGGCTGCTATCCAAACATGGTTGTACGGAATACTGAAAATTCTTATCATTCTCTGGCAGATCGCTTAAAACAACTCCGCTGTTGCCATTTTTAAACACGATACCTGTATGTTTCCGGAGGCTTAAAAAAGTTACCGACCGGGCGCTGTCTGCACTCAATTTTTTAAGGCCGATACTTACGCTGAATACCAGGGTGCACCCAAGCGCCGCTGTGATAAGCCATTTACTTTTATTGTATAAAAAGTAAAACGCCAGGATGATGATAGCATACAACAGCAGGTACTCCAGTTTACTGAGCCATATTTTGTTAATGCTGGCGTAGGGCGAATGCTCAATAATGGCCAGCACCTTATTTGTCAGCAGGATGGTGTGTTCAAGAACATAGCCTAATGTTTTTGACACATAAGGTAATTGTGGCAGTACCAAAAGCAGCAGCCCGCTATACATAATAATGCTTACCGGGATAATGATAAGCAGGTTGCTCACCAAAAAGTAAACCGGGAACTGGTGAAAGTAATACGCACTGAGCGGAAAAGTAATAACCTGTGCGGCTATCGATACCGAACATGCCATCCACAACTTATCGGCTACGCCATTCTTAAAGCTAAACCATTGGTAAACCATCGGTTGGAAAACAACCAGGCCGCCTACTGCAAGATAGGAGAGTTGGAAACCCACATCCATCAGCAAAAAAGGATCATACAGCAACAATGCGAATGCCGATGCTGCCAGCAGGTTTAAACTATTAATATACCTGCTATACGTTTTACCGCTGATAACCAAACTGATCATCACCGCGGCCCTGCACACAGCAGGCGAAAACCCGGTGAGTAGCGCATAAATCCAAATCAATGCGATGATGAGTATGGCTTTTAATAGCTTACCATGTTTATAACCATTCATGAAACCCAGTGCCCAGCCCAGCAGCAAATAAATAATGGCCACATGCCCGCCCGAAACCGACAGGATATGGATTGTGCCCGTTTTTGAATAAGCCTGCAAAACCTCGTTGCTCAGATCGGCCTTGTAACCCAAAATCAGGGTTGATGCAACCGCTATGGCTGTGGTATCCTGCATGTTTTGTTTTAGCTTATCTACAAGGTTTTGCCTTGTGCGCAGTGCGTATGCTATTACGGGGTTGGCTTGCCCGGCTGTAATAACTTTATACTGACCGGGGTATAAAAAAGCCTGGTAGTAAACGTTTTTATTAGCCAGGTACTTTTTATAATTAAACTCGCCGGGGTTAAAGGGAGGGTCTACCGGCGTGTATTTGGCTGGTATCAGCAATTCTTCACCGTAAAACGTGTTTTTAGCCAGCTCATCTTTAATGGTGATCAGGATGCTACCGGTGGTTTTAGTGGCCTGCCCGTTGCTAACGCGTTGCCTTATAGCTGCGGTAAAACGTACCAGGTCGTCTTTTACTTTTGGTTCGGATGTAATAACGGCAACAAGTTGTTGCGATGGGACTTTCGAAAAATGATCGGCGTTATTCAACTCATTGTTACGGGCTGTGATAAATAATCCCAGCAGAAACAGTATCGGGAAAATGAGCACACCGCCATACCATCGTATTTTGTAAACCTTAAGCGGCGTGTACCACAAATTAAGGCCGATAAATAAGAGGCTTACTGCTACAAGCGCAATTAAAGTAAATGAGGTATTAACGCCCGGATAGAAAAATCCACAGCTTATGCCAGCTAAAAAGGGGAGTAGAAGTACAACAACAGGTATCTCACCTTTGTGCTTAGCTATCATAGTGTTTTATTCGCGGTGATAAGGCAACCGGGAATAAAATTAGAATATCTGCGGCTAATTACAACTGGTCGCGTACTTCCAGCAGGAATTTTTTCATGTTTTCCAGCGAATCTATCACGCGTTGATTGTCGCGGGTATCGCCCATGTTGTTTTTCAGGTGGTCTTTTGCGCCTTGCAGGGTGTAGCCTTTATCGTTTATCAGGTGGAAGATGATCTTAAAATTCTCCAGGTCTTCAGGGGTAAAGTAGCGGTTTCCTTTTTTGTTCTTTTTAGGCTGTAGTACGCTAAATTCTTTCTCATAAAAACGTAGCAACGACTGGTTAACACCAAACATGGCCGAAACCTCACCCATGGTGTAGTACATTTTGCTGATCTCGCGGTCTTTGTAAGGCATACGCAAATGTAAAGTTTTGATTTTAGATTTCGGAATTTCGGTTTCGGATTTTATGGCGCTGCCCGCGGCTTTTCTCCGAGCGTCATTGCGAGGTACGAAGCAATCTCAGAACTTTGCATAGCCGCTTAACCTATCGGGAGATTGCTTCGTACCTCGCAATGACGGGTTGTTAATGAAAGTGTGAAATTATGTGAAAAAAATTCACATTTTTGCAAACTATTTATTACTATGACCGCTAAAGAAATACGCCAGGCTTTTCTTGATTTTTTCGCTTCTAAAGGCCACATTATTGTGCCGAGCGCACCTATTATTGTTAAAAACGACCCAACCCTGATGTTTACCAACGCAGGGATGAACCAGTTTAAAGATGTGTTTTTGGGCGAAGCACCTGCAAAAGCACCGCGCGTAGCCGATACGCAACGCTGCCTGCGTGTTAGCGGCAAGCATAACGATCTGGAAGAGGTGGGTATTGATACCTATCACCACACCATGTTTGAGATGTTGGGCAACTGGAGCTTTGGCGACTACTTTAAAAAAGAAGCCATTGCCTGGAGCTGGGAACTGTTAACAGAGGTTTACAAGCTTGATAAAAGCCGCCTGTACGTAACCTATTTTGAAGGCGACGAGAAGGAAGGCCTTGAAAAAGATACCGAAACCTACGATCTGTGGAAACAGTATGTGCCCGAAGACCGCATATTGCCCGGCAACAAAAAAGATAACTTTTGGGAAATGGGCGAAACCGGCCCCTGCGGCCCATGTTCGGAGATCCACTTTGATAGTCGCCCGGATAATGAGCGTGCTGAAGTTAGCGGTGCATCATTAGTAAATGCGGACCACGACCAGGTGATAGAGATCTGGAATAACGTATTTATGCAGTTTAACAGGCTGAAAGATGGCTCATTACAGCCATTGCCGAACAAACATGTAGATACCGGGATGGGCTTTGAGCGTTTGGTACGTGTGCTGCAAGGTAAGACTTCGAACTATGACAGCGATGTTTTCCAGCCGATGATCCAGTTCATTGCAGAGAAAAGCGGTAAAAAATATAACAGCGCGGCTAAACCCGGTGATGCCGATTGGAATGATGCCGTTGCTATGCGCGTACTGGCCGACCATATCCGCGCTATAAGCTTCGCCATTGCCGACGGGCAACTGCCTGCAAGTAATAAAGCAGGTTATGTTATCCGCAGGATATTACGCCGTGCAGTACGTTACAGCTATCAAACTTTAGATTTTAAAGAACCATTCTTTAATGAGTTGGTGCCTTTACTGGCCGAGCAGTTTAAAGGTGTGTTTGATGAATTATACGCTCAGAAAGATTTTGTGCAGAAGGTGATTTTGGAAGAAGAGGTTTCTTTCTTAAGGACATTATCTGCTGGTATCAGGAAATTTAAAGAAGTAACAGCGGGAGGTGATAAAATCATTTCTGGAGCCACAGCTTTTGAATTATCAGATACTTATGGTTTCCCTATCGATTTAACAGAGTTAATGGCTCGTGAAATTTGCGGATCTGTTGATTTGGAAGGCTTTGAACAAGCCCTTCAAGGCCAAAAACTCCGTTCCCGTGCTGCTACAGCCGTTAGCGCAGGCGATTGGGTGGTGCTTCGCGGTGGCGATAACACCAATTTTGTGGGTTATGATGAGATCCAGACCGACTGCGATATCTTAAAATATCGTAAAGTAACGGCACAGGGTAAGGAGCAATACCAGATAGTACTGAACCGTACACCTTTCTACGCTGAAGGTGGTGGCCAGGTGGGTGATACCGGCATGTTAACCAGCGAATGGTATGATGAGCAGAAAGGCCCATTGTCGTTCGAGGTAACTGATACCAAAAAAGAGAATGGTCTAATTATTCATTATGCCAATCTGATGCCTTATTACACACAGGATGGCCCTGCAGAATGGACATTGCCAAACCCAATGCCAACCCGCTTTATGGCGTACGTTGATATGGGCAAACGCATCATGACCAACGCTAATCACTCGGCCACGCACTTGCTGCATGCCGCTTTGAAAGAAACTTTGGGCGAACATGTAAACCAAAAGGGGTCGTTAGTTAACCCGGATCAGCTGCGTTTCGATTTTTCGCACTTCCAAAAAGTTACCGACGACGAGATAGAAGTGCTGGAACGTATTGTTAACGAAAAGGTACGTGCAGGCATCCCGCTGAAAGAAGAACGCAATGTATATTACGGTGATGCCATTGCAAGCGGCGTTACGGCTTTGTTCGGTGAAAAATATGGCGACTTTGTGCGCGTAATTACATTCGACGATAAATTCAGCAAGGAGCTTTGCGGTGGTACGCACGTACAAAACACTGCCGAGATAGGTTTCTTTAAAATAACCGGCGAAAGCGCTGTAGCAGCGGGTGTACGCCGTATCGAAGCTATCACCAGCTACCATTCCGTAAATTATATCCAGGAAGAAGGCCGTTTGGTTAAAAATCTGAAAGAACTGCTTAGAAACCCAGCCGACCTGGCCAAAAGCGTTGAAAACCTCATTGAGGATAACAACCGCATGAAAAAGGAACTGGAGAAAGCGGTATTGATGAAAGCATCCGGCTTAAAAGATGATCTGGCTAAAACTGCCGAAGCAATCAACGGCATCAATTTCATCGCCCAAAAGGTTGAATTGCCCAATGCCGATGCTATTAAAAACCTGGCTTATAATTTAAAAGATATCGTTCCAAACCTGTTTTTGGTGCTGGCAGCCAATATTAATGGCAAACCAAGTATCACGGTAATGATAGACGAGGCCTTGGTGAAAGAAAAAGGCCTGCATGCGGGTAATATCGTAAAAGAGCTGGCCAAAGAGGTTAAAGGCGGGGGCGGCGGTCAGCCATTCTTCGCTACAGCCGGCGGCAGCGATGTAAGCGGTATTGATAACGCTTTAGCAAAAGCCAAAAGCTTTTTATAGGTTAGCTTTAACAACTTTTTAAAAGTTGTCAAAGCTTAAATATTAGTTACTCATTATTCTAAACGAAATGGTGGCACTGTTTTGTCAGTACCCAATATTTAAAAACGTTGATTGTTAGTGGATTGTGAATTTTAGTTGCGTTCACGGCAGTGAACGTGAACGCTGAGGCATGATAGACAAGCATATAAATAAGAAAGGCCGTTTAAAAAACGGCCTTTCTTATTTATACATGAAGATTATTTAGTGTTTACCATGTCCTTTTCCGTTGCCGTTTCCATGCCCTTTTCCGTTACCGTTATTGCCTTTAACTTTAATATATTTTACCTTGTTATGGGCATTGTAAGAGTTGCCACGTATCACAACCTTTTTATTTGAGCCTTTGTATTTGGCATAACGCACACGGTCGGTTTCAAAATATGTATATGCCCTTGGCCTGTTCACGGCAACTTTATAACCATTATCAAGCCTGTAGCTGCTGTACCTTGCAGGCAGGGAGCTCCTCCAAACCCAGTGGCCGCCGTCTAAATAAACAAATTGCTTTTTAGGTGCGTAGTAATAACTCTCAACATCGGGTAGGTAATAGTAATCTACATTTGAGTATTCTGCGGGAGGTGTCCAACTGCCAATATTTAAATTAACACTTATTTGTGCTTTGGCTGTGTTAACGGATGCTGCAAGTATAAAAAGGCTTGCAAATGTTCCTAAAATTAATTTTTTCATGTTTCTTCAAATAAAATTTAAGTGTGTATCGTAAGTGTAAGCATATAGACATATAATTGCTGTAAATGTTTAAATGCCTGGTTGATAATGTATAATACGTGTTTTATTAAAATAAGAAAGACCGCCAGATTGGGCGGTCTTTCTTATTTTAATGTTTTCATATAAATCAATTAATGATGGCCTTTGCCATGCCCTCTGTTGCCACCGCCGTTGCCCCTGTTGCCGCCTCCATGGCCTTGTGGTCTTCCTTGTGCGGGGTGGTTAAAGTGCGCGGGGCGGTTAACCACCCTGGTGGGCCTGTTCACAATCCTTGTACGGTTTACCACCCTTGCAGGGCGGTTTACGTAATGGGTGCGGTTAATTACGCGGGCGCGGGGCCTATAGTAACGGTCGCGTACAATTACATTTTTTACGCCGCGGTAGTGTGCATAATGCACTCTGTCGTAATTATAATAACGGTAAGGCCTTGGGCGGTAAACCGCTACTTTATAACCATCGTTAATGTTATAGTAGTTGTATCTTACAGGCAGGGTGTTACGCCAAACCCAGTTATTGCCGCTTAAATAAATGTACTGGTGCGTTGGTACGTAATAATAGCTGTTTACATCAGGCAGGTAATAATAATTGGCATCCGCGTATTCCGCAGGCGGGGTCCAGGTGCCAACATTAAGGTTTACGCTTACCTGGGCCTTTGTTTGGGTAACAGATGCTGCCAGTATAAAGCAACTTGCAAGCATCCCTAAAATGAGTTTTTTCATGGTATCTTCTAATTATGTTTCTGCACAGGCAAATTGCATGCCTTATTTTAACAGACCATTACCTTAACGCAAGGTTTAATAAAAAGATTTACACATGGCTAAATATAATAAGGAGGTTTTTGCATGCTTTTCAAAAAATAGCTATAAAAAATAACATATAACGCTATATTTGGCATGTTTGATCAATGCTGAAAAACAGCTGAATATACAATATGGCAGTTCTACAAAGCGGCGTGAGTGATAAGTACGAGTTGGTTGTTGGATTAGAAGTACACGCGCAATTATCTACTTTAAGTAAAGCATTTTCGTCAGATTCGGCAGCCTTTGGCGCCGAGCCTAATCATCATGTTAGTCCGGTATCGCTGGGGCATCCCGGCACATTGCCGCGTATTAATAAAAAAATGGTTGAGTACGCGATAAAAATGGGCCTGGCCTGTAATTGCAGCATTAATCTTAATAATACCTTCGCCCGTAAAAATTACTTTTATGCCGATTTGCCAAAGGGCTACCAAACCACGCAAGATCAGCAGCCTATATGCCTTGGCGGTGGTGTTACCGTAAAACTTGCCGATGGTACTTCAAAAACTATTGCCATCCATCATATCCACATGGAAGACGATGCCGGCAAAAGCTCACACGACCAGCACGATCATTATTCGCTGATTGACCTGAACAGGGCAGGGGTGCCGTTAATAGAAATAGTATCTGAGCCGGACCTGCGCAGTGCCGAAGAGGCCGGCCAGTTCCTGACCGAGATCCGTCGCCTGTTGCGTTACCTTGATATTTGCGATGGCAATATGGAAGAAGGCAGCATGCGTTGCGATGCCAATATCTCTGTTAGGTTAAGGGGCGCGGCCCAGTATGGCAACCGATGTGAGGTGAAGAACCTGAACTCTATCCGGAACGTACAGCGCGCTATCGAGCATGAATTTGCACGCCAGGTAGAGGTTATTGAGAATGGTGGCCGCATAGATCAGAACACGCTTAACTTTAATGCTGATACAGGCGAAACATCCGTATTGCGCTCTAAGGAAATGGCGAATGATTACCGCTATTTCCCCGAGCCCGACCTGATGCCCGTACAAATAACGGAGGCACAACTGGCAGCTATCCGCAGTAATATGCCGGCATTGCCAAACCAACTTTTTGAAAAATATACCCAAAAGCTTGGCCTGTCTGACTACGATGCGGGCGTTATTATTGCCGATAAGGAATTTGCCGCTTATTTTGAAGAACTGATAAAACATACCGCCAACTATAAGTCGGCAGCCAACTGG
>NZ_JBAZRC010000145.1:0-12576 GCF_041663085.1 Mucilaginibacter sp. | reverse complement strand
ACTACGCGCCGATGGGTATAAGATAATAGCCATTGAACAGGCCGAGAACAGCATTATGCTGAATACTTTCGCACCTTCTACTGATGAAAAATATGCCCTCATTTTTGGCAACGAAGTTAACGGCGTAAGCGATGAGGTAATGCAGCAAATTGATGCCTGTATCGAAATTCCGCAGTTTGGCACCAAGCATTCCTTTAATATTGTAGTATCGGCAGGCATTGTTTTGTGGGATTTCTTTGCTAAATTGAATTTGAAATAGCACCCGCTACCATGAGCCCTCTCGCCAAAAAACTGCTTATAAAACCCGGCCAGCACTGGCTGATATTAAACGCGCCCGAAGATTACCTGGCAACGCTTGAGCCGCTTCCGGATGACGTTAAGCTATCTTTTACCCCGCAGGGCGATTTTAACGGCATTCAGGTTTTTGTACAGAACAGTGCCGGATTAACTGCAGCCCTATCACAGCTAAAGCCCATTTTAAAAGACGACACCATATTTTGGGTGATCTACCCAAAAAAAAGCTCGGGTATGGAAACAGACCTGGAAATGATGAGTGGTTGGGAAGTAACCAAACCCTACGGAGTAAGGCCTGTTGCATCTGCGGCAATTAATAACGTGTGGACCACCCTGCGTTTCCGCCCGGAGCATTTGGTAAAACACTCTGATGCCAGTAAAGAATCTATCTCAAAGCAAAACGACTACTCCGCTTATATTGACGTTGATAAAAAACAAATAACCCTTCCACCCTACCTGCAGGAGGCTTTAGCTGCCGAGCCAGCCGCAATGGGCACCTACGAGAAACTTGCCTGGTCGCACCGTAAGGAGTACGTGGTTTGGATACTGACCGCCAAGCAGGAACAAACTAAGGCAAACCGCATAGCTAAAATGATTGAGATGCTATTGGTGGGCAAGAAAAACCCGTCGGAGAAATAGCATACAATCTATCACCGCGCGTCATTGCGAGGTACGAAGCAATCTCCGGATAGAAGGTCGAAACTATGCACGGTCGATAATCACAGTTTTGAGATTGCTTCGTACCTCGCAATGACGGCTTTTTTAATTAACCGAAAAAACCGTATTAAGGCGTACGCGTGCCGCATGTGCCTTAATAAAAAAGCCCTTGCAGAACTAACTGGCAAGGGCTCGGTCTATAACTGATTAACTAAAACTAATAAAACACTTGTTCAAATTGGTTAACGGCGTCTTTGCTTTCCAGGTTTGAATGACCCATCAAAAACTCGTCAACCTTGCGGGCAGCCTCGCGGCCTTCTGATATAGCCCATACCACTAACGATTGGCCACGGCGCATATCGCCTGCTGCAAACACCTTGCTTACGTTGGTACGGTAAATACCTTCTTTGGCTTTAACGTTCTTACGCTCATCAAGCTCTACATTTAACTGCTGTAAAGCGCCATCAAACTGCGGGTTCACAAAACCCATTGCCAGGAAAACACGCTGGCAAGGGATCTCGCGCTCGCTGCCTTCCACCTCGTTAAACTTGATCGGGCGGCCCATTACATCTATCTCCCAGCTTACATCAGTCACTTTAAGCGCCCTCAGGTTGCCATCAGCATCGCCTAAAAACTCTTTGGTATTGATACCCCATGAGCGTTCAACGCCTTCCTCGTGAGAGCTGGTGGTCTTCATCACCATTGGGTAAGTTGGCCATGGCATATGCGCGGTACGTTTCTCGGGCGGTTGCACCATCACCTCAAATTGCTTAACCGATGCGGCACCCTGGCGGTTTGATGTACCCACGCAATCGCTGCCGGTATCGCCGCCACCTATTACCACCACATCTTTGCCTGTGGCTATTATCTCTTCCACCTCAACAGCAATGCTGCTAACGCGTTTGTTTTGTTGTTTCAGGAAATCCATAGCGAAGTGTACGCCTTTAAATTCCCTCCCGGGGATAGGCAGATCGCGGGGGATGGTTGAACCACCCGCCAATACCACCGCATCGTGCCCACGAACAATCTCGTCGGCGGCGATATCTTTACCTACTTCGGTATTGCATTTAAATACAATGCCATCCTCTTCCATGATCTGGATGCGGCGGTCAATCACCCATTTTTCCAGTTTAAAATCAGGGATACCGTAGCGCAATAAACCACCAGGGCGGTCGTCACGCTCAAATACGGTAACGCTGTGGCCTGCCTTGCTTAGTTGCGCGGCAGCAGCCAATCCCGCCGGACCGGAGCCTACCACGGCCACCTTTTTGCCCGTTTTTATCAGCGGTGCAACAGGTTTAACCATGTTTTTTGAGTAGGCTATTTCGATGATATGTTTTTCAATTTCCTCGATAGCTACCGCCGGTTTGTTGATGCCTAACACGCATGCAGATTCGCACGGTGCAGGGCAAATACGGCCGGTAAACTCCGGGAAGTTATTGGTAGATGATAGTATCTGGTATGCATCGTCCCAGTTTTTGCGGTACACGGCATCATTAAACTCGGGGATAACATTACCAAGCGGGCAACCCGAATGGCAAAATGGGATCCCGCAGTTCATGCAGCGTGCCGATTGCTGGTTCAGTTTTTCATCAGAATACAAACCAACAAACTCATTATAGTTTTTAACCCTTTCGGCAACAGGCGTTTTTGCGGGGAGTTCCCTTGTAAATTCCTGAAATCCTGTAACTTTTCCCATTTTGTAAATTCTTATATAGTTGTCTATTTAACCACAGAGTTAGCAGAGATATTCACAGAGAGAACAGAGATTTTTCTGTGTTATCTCTGTGGTTCGCTACTTTTTATTGATCATATAAGCCTTTGTGGTTCTCTGTAAAACCTCAGTGCACTCTGTGGTTAATTTGTGTGGGCGTTATTTAACTTTACAACACCTATACAGTTTGATATTCTAATTTTTCCAATACTTTTTTGTACTCCTTAGGGAATACTTTTACGAACTGCGTTGAAGCCTTATTCCAGTTTTTTAAGATGGATTGCGCCAGCTTACTACCGGTTAAGTTAATATGCTTTTTTAACAGGGCAGTTATCTGCTCTTCGTCTTTTAACGATAGCGGGTCAAGGTCAACCATTTCGGTATTGCAGTTTTCTGCAAAAGTTCCGTTAGGGTTATAGATCCAGGCTATACCACCGCTCATGCCCGCCGCGAAGTTCCTTCCGGTTTCGCCCAGGATAAGTGCACGGCCGCCGGTCATGTACTCGCAACCGTGGTCGCCAATACCTTCAACAACCGTTGTAGCGCCCGAGTTACGCACCGCGAAACGCTCGCCTGCCATACCTCTTACAAATAACTCTCCGCTGGTTGCACCATACAGGGCAACGTTACCAATGATGATGTTATCCTCCGGTTTAAAAGTAGCGTTAGGCGCCGGATAAATGGCCAGTTGCGCACCAGATAAGCCTTTACCTACGTAGTCGTTAGCTTCGCCTTCCAGCTCAAAAGAAACACCCTTTGTAGTGAAAGCACCAAAACTTTGACCTGCAGAACCTTTAAATTTATAGTTGATGGTATTATCAGGCAAACCTGCTGAACCATATCTTTTCGAGATCTCGTTTGATAACAGTGTACCGATGGTACGGTTAACGTTAATAACATCAAAAGTGGCAAATACCGGGGTTTTATCCTCTAAAGCAGCTTTCGCGTTCTTCAGCAATTCCCAGTCTATGATCTCGTCCATGCCGTGGTCTTGTTTCTCGCTGTTGTAAAGCGTTGAGCCTTTGCTTACGGTTACCGGGTGCAGCATGCCGCTCAAGTCAATCTTCTTAGCTTTCCAGTTCTTCAGGTTATCTTTAACCTTCAGGAACTGTACGCGGCCAACCATTTCATTAATGGTTCGGAAACCAAGCTCGGCCATTATCTCGCGCATCTCCTCGGCCATAAAGCGGAACAGGTTCACAACGTGATCGGGGCTGCCGCTAAACAATTTCCTTAGCTCAGGGTCCTGCGTGGCAACACCTACGGGGCAGGTGTTTAAGTGGCATTTACGCATCATGATACAGCCACCGGCAACAAGGGCTGCAGTTGCAACACCCCACTCCTCAGCGCCCATCAGGGTAGCAATAGCCAGATCACGACCTGTTTTTAGCTGACCATCCGTTTGCAGTACTACACGGCTGCGCAATTTGTTGCGTACCAGTGTTTGGTGTGCTTCGGCCAAACCAAGTTCCCAAGGTAAGCCCGCGTGTTTGATAGAGCTTATTGGCGATGCGCCTGTACCGCCGTCGTATCCTGCAATCAGGATCACATCGGCGTGTGCCTTGGCAACACCCGCTGCTATGGTGCCTACCCCTGCTTTTGATACCAACTTAACGTTGATACGTGCGGCACGGTTGGCGTTTTTCAAATCGAAAATCAGTTGCGCCAGATCCTCGATAGAGTAAATATCGTGGTGTGGTGGCGGCGATATTAAACCCACACCCGGTGTAGAGTGGCGGGTTTTGGCAATCCAGTCGTCAACCTTGTGGCCCGGCAGTTGCCCGCCTTCGCCCGGTTTTGCGCCTTGTGCCATTTTTATCTGTAACTCGTCTGCATTGGTGAGGTAGTTTGAAGTTACCCCAAAACGTGCCGACGCAACCTGCTTAATAGCCGAACGCATAGAATCACCATTGGCCATTTTCTCATAACGCATCTCGTCCTCACCGCCTTCGCCGGTATTGCTTTTGCCGCCAATGCGGTTCATGGCAATAGCCATAGTGCTGTGCGCCTCGTGCGAGATAGACCCGAACGACATAGCGCCGGTTGCAAAGCGCGTCATGATATTTTCTATCGGTTCAACCTCATCAATGCTGATAGCTTCGCGGTGGTGGGCAAAATCAAGCAGGCCACGGATGGTGAAATGCTTTTCGGTTTGCTCGTTTATTGCGTTAGCATAGTTTTTATATACGCTGTAGCTGTTGCTGCGGGTTGCATGCTGCAGCAAATGTACCGTAGTTGGGTTAAACAAGTGGGCTTCGCCGCGGCGTTTCCACTGGTAAATACCACCTTCGGGCAGTAAATGATTTTCTGTTTTAGGGCTGTTAAAGCCTATTTTATGTTTGCAAAGCGATTCTTTAGCAATTTCATCAAGGCCTAAACCTTCAATACGTGTAACCGCGCCGGTAAAGTAATGGTCAACCACTTCTTTGTTCAAGCCCAATATTTCAAACACCTGCGACCCATGGTATGATTGCAGTGTGGAGATCCCCATTTTTGAGAAGATCTTCAGCAAGCCATCATTAACCGACTTCACATAGTTTTTGTAAAGCGATTTGATATCCAGACTGGTTTCTAACTGACCGTTGTTCTTTAAAGTTTCGATAGTTGACAGCGCCAGGTATGGGTTAATGGCAGTTGCACCAAAGGCTAATAAGGTAGCAAAGTGGTGTACTTCCCAAACGTCGCCTGTTTCTGCTACAATACCAACCGCACCACGGCGTCCTTTTTTGATCAGGTGGTGATGCACAGCCGATACTGCCAGCAGCATCGGGATAGGCGCGTGTTCTGAGTCGATAGCACGGTCGCTTAGTATCAACACCTCAAAGCCATCATCAACAGCATCTTCGGCATAGCGGCAAAGCCTTGCAATACCTTTTTCTAATGAGCCGGCGTTACCATCGGCATTATAATAGGTTTGCAGGGTTTTAGCATGGAACAACCCGGTATCTATCGACCGCAGTTTCTCTAACTGGTGGTTCTTTAGTATAGGGTGGTTTAGCACAACGCAATGGCAGTGCATTTTATCTTCATCAAGCAGGTTGCCGTTGTTACCGATGAAGGTAGCCAAGCTCATTACCAAACGCTCGCGGATAGGGTCTATCGGCGGGTTGGTAACCTGGGCAAAAAACTGTTTAAAGTAACTTGAAAGGTGTTGTGGTTTATCAGACAGGATAGCCAAAGGCACATCCGTACCCATTGATCCGATAGGCTCTTTACCATCCAAAGCCATAGGTTTGATGATGGTATCGATATCCTCGCGGCTATAGCCAAATACCTGCTGGTAGCGGTAAACCGCATCACCGCTCAGGCTGGCGAATGATAAACGTGGCTCGGCCAGTTCACCTAAACGAATCTTATAATTATCAAGCCAGGTGCCGTATGGCTGTTGGCCACTAATTTCTTTCTTAATTTCTTCGTCTGTTATGATCTTCCCTTTTTCGGTATCTATCAATAACATTTTACCCGGCTGCAGGCGGCCTTTGCGTATAACGGTGCTCTCGTCAATTTTCAGGGTACCTGCCTCTGATGCTGCTATAACGCGGCCATCATTGGTGATCACAAAGCGCAGCGGGCGCAGGCCGTTACGGTCAAGCAGGGCACCAACCAGTTTACCATCGGTAAAACTGATAGCGGCCGGGCCATCCCATGGCTCCATTAAGGTAGCGTGGTACTCGTAGAACGCCTTTTTAACAGGGTCCATCTGCTCGTTGCCATCCCATGCCTCAGGTATCAGCATCATCATTACGTGTGGTAATGAACGGCCGGTGTGAAGCAGTATCTCGATGATGTTATCCAAACAGGCCGAATCCGACTGGTTGTTATCAATAACAGGTAAAAGCATCTCCATTTCCTCGTTGGTGAAATAGGCCGATGCGAAAGATTTTACGCCCGAGTAGAACCAGTTAAGGTTACCGGTAAGGGTGTTTATTTCACCGTTATGCGCAATTAAGCGGAATGGCTGCGCCAGTTTCCATGACGGGAAAGTATTGGTTGAGAAACGCGAGTGGATCAGAGCCAGGCCCGATGTAACACGCGGATCGGCCAGATCAGGGAAGTACTTACGCAGCTGGTAAGTGGTTACCTGCCCCTTATAAATAATAGTGCGGCAAGAGAATGATGTAAAGTAAAAATGCTCTGCAGCCGCAGGGATAGTTTCGGTAACGGTTTTATTTATATAGCGGCGCAATACATATAGTTTGCGTTCCAGGTCGTCGGTATTGGTAACCGCGCGGGGGCGGCCAACAAAAAGCTGCTCGCAATCAGGCTCGGCCTGGCGTGCGGTTTCGCCAATTACAGATGAGTCAACCGTAATTTTACGGTATCCAAGTAATTCAAAGCCAAGTTTTTCAACCGCGGCGGCAATAATTTTACGGCTTGCCTTCTTCAGGGCAGGCTCTTTAGGGAAGAAAATCATACCCACACCGTAGCTTCCCGGCTCAGGCAGGCTTATCTCCAAATCAGAGCATTCTTCCATCAAAAATTCATGTGGAAGTTGAATCAGGATACCCGCGCCGTCACCGCTTTCGGGGTCACAGCCACAAGCTCCACGGTGCTCCATGTTCTCTAACATCGTTAAAGCATCGCTAACAATACTGTGCGATTTATGACCGTTTATGTTAGTAATAAATCCTGTTCCGCAGGAATCGTGCTCAAATTCCGACCTGTATAGGCCCTGCTGGTTACAATCAGTTTGATCCATATTTTTATCCGCATATTTATGACGCGGGTAATAACGAAATTACCAAATTTTGATATTTTTATAAAATCGCTACTAATTTTTTCAAATTTATTAAAACCACGTGCATTTATTACAAATAAATTATAAAGTCGACAATAATTGTCGCCTATATATATGAATTTAATAATTCTTAACGTTTATTTAATATGCACACATAGTAAATAAGCTTAATAATCTAATTTTGCCGAAATTGACTTATACCTTATAATATATGGCCGAAAAAATTAAAGCAGTATTTTTAGACAGAGATGGCGTTTTAAACAAAGAAATGGGCGATTACGTTTGCCGCCTGGAAGACTTCCATGTGCTTGATAATTTTGACGCGCTTAAAGAACTGCAGAATCGTGGGTACATGCTTTTAGTGGCTACCAACCAGGGCGGCCTGGCTAAAGGCTGGTACACCGAAACAGAGCTTGGCAAAATGCACGCTCATTTAAAACAGGTTTACCAGGAGCATGGCGTAGAAATAACCGATTTCTTCTACTGCCCCCACCACCCCAACTTTACCGGCGATTGCGATTGCCGCAAACCAAAACCGGGCTTATTATTCCAGGGGATTGAGAAATATAATATAGATTCATCAAAATCATATTTTATTGGCGACCGCGAACGTGATGTAGAAGCCGGTACAGCAGCAGGCGTAAAAGGTATTTTAATAGACAGCGACCAGCCGATAAGCACGGTTTTGAATTTAATAGCTTAAGGTTGATTTATTTTAACCACAGAGAACACAGTGATAGAACCACGGGGTTCATAGAGGCATATCTTTATACTCTTAGCGGTTAGTAAAAAAATTATAATTTTGCCAGGCTCAGTGTACTCTGTGTTTTTCCCTTTGTGCTCTCTGTGGTTAAAACAATATTACCTTTAAAACAATTTCCGCTTTATATCCTTTAAAACATCAATGGGATTTTTGGACAAACTAAAAAACTATGATACGCTGCTGTTTTCGGCAATAGCGGCTTTTGCCATCTATATCTATTGTAGTTACAGCGGGATCGGCATCTCGCCCGATTCCATTATGTACACCAGTGCTGCCCGTAGTTTTGCGGCACATGGCACACTGCTTACCTTTAACCATATCCCCATTGTTGATTTCCCTGTATTTTATCCAACCTTCCTGGGCATCATCAGCTTCATCACCCGTATCGATCCTGTTGGCTTTGGCACTGTACTGAACATGGTACTTTTTGCCTCGTTGATATACGCCAGCGGGTGGATCATGTCGCGCTTTGTGCCGGCATCGCATATATACAAATGGCTGGTACTGGCTGCCATTGTATTAAACCCGGGCTTGCTGCAGGTGTACTCCTACCTGTGGTCTGAGACGCTGTTTATACTGGAGGTATTATTATTTTTCATTGCCTTCAGGCAATACCTGCTCACCCATGCCGGTAAATGGCTGGTTGCGGCGGCGGCTATAGCTGCTGTGGCTTGTATAACAAGGTATGCAGCGGTAACTATTGTAGGCACCGGCGGTTTATTATTACTGCTGGACAGGAAGCTCCCCATCAAAAAGAAATTTGTACACATTATTATATATGGTTTTATATGTATCTCGCTGCTGGTAGCCAACCTTACCTTTAACGCTCTGCATACGGGTACGGTTACCGGCCCGCGCGAGCCGTCTATCACCTCATTCGGTAAAAACCTGTTCTATTTCGGCTCGGTATTTTGCGAGTGGATGGGCATGAACCCCACTTTGTACGACACCTTTGCCACGCCGCTGGCTGTTGTTATACTGGTAGGCTTTATTGCTGCTTTGGTGTATAATTTTATGCGCCGCAAGCTGGATAGCTTTGAGAACCTGGCTATCACATTCGCGCTGGTTTACGGGTTGTTTATTGTGTTATCATCCACCTTTTCGCGCTACGAGCGGATCAACCCGCGTTTATTAGCCCCTATGTATATCCCCGCCCTTTGGGGATACACCAGCTGGGGTATGCTGGCGCTTAAACGCATTGCCGAAAAGCGTGTGCGTATGGCAGTGGCTGCTGTATTTATACTGTTGATGCTGGGCTATATCACCAAAATATTTTTGGTAGATAAACAACGTTACAATGACCAGATAGCAGACGAATACGGTAACCCCGGTTATACGGATAACGACTGGAAGGAATCGGAATTTGCCAATTACCTGAGGCATATAGATAAAGGCATGTTTAAACCCAAAGTGGGTATTTACTCTGATGCGCACGAGGCCGTGTATTTTTTCTCTGGCATGTCATCATATCTTGTTCCGCATAAATTCTTTAAAAAGGATATCGAAAAATTCTACCGGATCAAACGCTTTTACCTGATCTGGTTCAACAACCTGGAGAACCCGGAATTGATCAACATTAAGGATATCCAAAAGGTAAAAAAACTGAAAGTAATAAAGCAATTTGAAGGCGGTGCTATCTATGAATATGAAGGCGAAACACCTGCGGCCAAACGCGACACTTTAACAACGCATTAAGGCGAACTGGGGGCGTTTTTTGGCGAATGAAAGCCTAAAAAAGGCGAAAGAAAGTCGCATATTCCGAGGTAAACATTTCTAAGATAAAATGGGTGTAAAAATTACATAAGCACTTATACATATTGCCAATCTGCTAAAAAACCATACTAAAAATTAAATTTTTGATAATCAATTTCACATAAAATTTTGATTTAATAAAATAGGGCATATATTTGCATCGCTTATCCACAGCAAATCATATAAAAATGAACGGACTTAACACATATCATTTACATCTGCACCATCACCACCATGTGGTGATCAGATAATATATGTTTCTACGCGAAATATCGTCCTCCGTTTATATTCATTTCCTAAAAATCAATTTGTGAAAACATTAAAAATAGCGATCCAAAAATCGGGTCGGCTCAACGAAAAATCCGTTGAATTATTAAAAAATTGCGGCCTTAATTTCGAAAATTATAAGAGCTCGCTCATCTCCCCTGTATCAAATTTCCCGTTAGAGATCCTTTTTCTGCGCGATGACGATATCCCTGAGTATGTGCAAGATGGCATTGCCGACCTGGGTATCGTAGGCGAAAACGTGATACAGGAAACCGAAGTGGAAGTAAGCTACCTGCAAAAGCTTGGTTTTGGCAAATGCTCGCTAAAAATTGCGGTACCCAATAACAATACCATCACCAGTCTTGATCAATTAAACGGAAAAGCCATTGCTACCACCTACCCGGTTATACTGGGTAAATACCTGAAGGAGAAAGGCATCCAATCTGATATCCGTACCATTTCGGGATCGGTAGAGATCTCGCCGGGCTTGGGCCTGAGCGATGCCATCTGCGACTTGGTATCAACCGGAGGCACCTTAAAAAGCAACGGATTGGTTCCTTTTGCTGATGTAATGAGCAGCGAAGCGGTACTAATTGGCAGCAAAGGCAGCGAAAGTAATATTTTGGTACAGGAGTTAATACAGCGCGTACAGTCTGTACTACGTGCTAAAGAAACTAAATACGTGGTATTAAACGTTGAACGTAAAAACTTAGACGCCACACTGGCTTTACTACCGGGCGTTAAAAGCCCATCGGTAGTGCCATTGGCCGAAAGTGAGTGGGTAGCGGTACACACCGTAATCCCCGAGCGTGATTTTTGGGACCGTATAAGCCAGCTAAAGCAAGCCGGTGCACAGGGCATTGTAGTAATGCCTATAGAAAAGATAATATTGTAACCCCCTAACCCCCTGAAGGGGAATAAAAGATTTTACAATGGAAGATAACGATCAAAAAGATGCATTTCAAAAACTCCCCCTTCAGGGGTCTGGGGGGGTAATGGAAACATTCAATTATTCAGACCTGAGCAAAACCGATATCGCCCGCCTGGTACAACGTAATGTTGACCCTGCTAACGAGATCCGCACATTGGTTGAGAACGTGATTGAGCAGGTAAAACTAAACGGCGATAGCGCTTTGCTTAACTATGCCGAACAATTTGATAAAGTTGAACTAAGCAAGCTTTACCTTAATAAAGCTGAACTTGAAGAACTGGCATCCGCGGTATCTGAAGACCAGCAGGAGGCATTACAAACGGCTTATGCCAATATCTACAAATTCCATAAAGCGCAATTAAAACAAGAAGATAAGGTAGAAACCATGCCCGGTGTAACCTGCTGGCGCGAATTAAGGGCTATTGAAAAAGTTGGCCTCTACATTCCGGGGGGTACTGCCGTGCTGCCATCCACATTTTTAATGCTGGGCATCCCGGCGCGTATTGCAGGCTGTAACGAAATTGTAGTATGCTCGCCTCCGCAAAAAAACGGTAAGGTTAACGCTTTTATAGCTTATGTGGCCTTGATGCTGGGGATTGAGAAGGTTTACCTGGTTGGTGGTTCGCAGGCTATAGCAGCCATGGCTTACGGCACCGAAAGTATCACCAGGGTTGATAAGATCTTTGGCCCGGGCAACCAGTTTGTAACCAAGGCCAAAACCATTATACAAAGTACTACCACCACTGCTATTGATATGCCTGCGGGACCATCGGAAGTTTTGGTAATTGCAGATAATACCGCTAAACCAGCCTATGTAGCCGCCGATCTGCTGGCACAGGCCGAGCATGGGATAGATAGTCAATCGATACTGGTATGTACATCAGAAACCATCGCGCAGCAAACACTTGCCGAGGTTGAAAAACAGCTGGCTGTTTTACCACGTGCCGAGATAGCGAAGCAGGCGATAGATAATTCGTATGTAATTATTACCCAAAACTTGGATGAGGCGATGGATTTCAGCAACCAATACGCTCCTGAACACTTAATTTTGGCAACTACCAACTGGCAGCAGCTAACCGCTAAAATTATAAATGCAGGTTCGGTTTTCCTGGGGAATTTAACACCGGAAAGCGCGGGCGATTACGCATCGGGCACTAACCATACGCTGCCAACCAGCAGTTATGCAAGGGCTTACTCGGGCGTATCGGTAGATTCGTTTGTGAAGAAGATTACCTTCCAGTATTTAACAGAGGAAGGCATACAAAATATAGGCCCATCGGTAGAGATACTGGCCGAAATGGAAGGCCTGCACGCGCACCGGAATGCAGTGAGTGTGAGGATGAATAATAACTAAGACCCACGCGTCATTGCGAGGTACGAAGCAATCTCCCGATAGGCATATTGGCTATGAATAGTTCTGAGATTGCTTCGTACCTCGCAATGACGGGCGGAAATAAAAG
>NZ_JBAZRC010000144.1:0-12598 GCF_041663085.1 Mucilaginibacter sp. | reverse complement strand
AGGTATCACGATTCTCTTTACTGCCAGATAGCGAAGGCAAAACAGAGATCAGGAACAACAATTCTTTTCTACACGACAATGTTGACTAATTGATCTGAACCCAAATACGAAGCCCCTCGCAACAATGCAGGGGCTTTTTTGTTATAGCTATATCATAATTGATAAAGTTTAGGTTCGCACTTTTGCTAAGAGCTATATTTGCATAACATTTATACTAAGAATATACATTTTGGATCTGTTTGATAAGATAAACAAAAATATGGGCGGCCCTATCGGGCAGCACCAAAAGTGGTCGCACGGCTATTTCTCCTTTCCGCACCTGGAAGGCGAGATACACCCGCACATGATTTTTAAAGGTAAAAGCCATTTGGTTTGGAGCCTTAATAATTACCTTGGCCTAGCCAATCACCCCGAAGTACGCGAGGCCGATGCGCAAGCCGCCGCCGATTATGGCATGGCCTACCCAATGGGTGCCAGGATGATGTCGGGCAATACCAAACAGCACGAGGAGCTGGAAAACAACCTTGCCGTATTTGTGGGCAAAGAGGCCGCTTTCCTGCTCAATTACGGCTACCAGGGCATGGTATCTATCATTGATGCGTTGGTTGACCGAAACGACGTAATTATTTACGATGCCGAATCGCACGCTTGCATTGTTGATGGCGTACGCCTGCATATGGGCAAACGTTTTGTATATAAGCATAACGATATAGAAAGCTTTGAAAAACAACTGGAACGTGCCCAGCGCATGGTTGAGCAAACAGGTGGCGGCATACTGGTTATAACCGAGGGTGTTTTTGGTATGTCGGGCGCGCAGGGCAAACTAAAAGAAATTATAGAACTGAAAGATAAATATACATTCCGCCTGCTGGTTGATGATGCGCATGGCTTTGGTACAATGGGGCTAAAAGGATCGGGTACGCACGAGGCGCAGGACTGTGTGGATGGCGTTGACCTTTATTTCGGCACCTTTGCTAAATCAATGGCGGGTATAGGGGCGTTTATTGCTGCCGATACCGAGATTATCAATTATCTGCGTTATAATATGCGCTCGCAAACATTTGCCAAAGCATTGCCTATGCCTATGGTAATTGGGTTGAAGAAACGATTTGAGCTGCTAAAAACAAACCCGCAATTGCGCGAGAATCTTTGGGTTATTGCCCGTGCCCTGCAGAATGGCCTGGTTGAACAGGGGTTTGATATTGGCGTTACCAACACCATGGTTACCCCGGTGTTTTTAAAAGGGGACCTTACCGAGGCTACAAGCCTTACTATGGAACTGCGGGAGAAATACGGCATCTTCTGCTCTATTGTCGTGTATCCGGTAATCCCTAAAGGATTGATTATGCTGCGCCTTATCCCAACCGCTTTGCACACACTTGATGATGTACAGCACACGCTGGATGCATTTAGTGCGGTTTCTGCCCGGCTTAATGATGGCCAGTACAAAGTGAACAAAATGGCTATAGCTTAACATCAGCCTAACTTGCTAATAATATTAAAGCCCTGCAGAATATCTGCAGGGCTTTTTTAATTTTTAAGGAAAGGGCTGATTAATACGCTTTTAATAACAATTGTGGCAATTGTTTAAACGAAAAATAAAAATATTGTCCCTTATGCAGTAAATTGATAAAAATTACAATACTGTGATGCTTTGTAAGTGCTTTAAAGGATAAAAAAGTAACATGGTTTTAAACCCTTATTGGTGTAAAATGTGGAAAAAAACCCATTTAAAGGCACTATTTTTATGTTCTAAAAGTTTTTTATTAAAAAAAAACACTTTAGATTAGCTTTAATTAAAACAATAAACCTCAAAAATTAAAGGAGCATTCACAATGAAAAAATTCACTGAAGTAAAAGAGCTGGTTGCATCACTTGAAGCTGATGCCGACAAATTTTATAATAAAGGTAACAGCGCGGCTGGTACCCGTGTTCGTAAAGGTATGCAAGACCTAAAAAACTTAGCGCAGTCAATCCGTCTTGAAGTTCAGGAGTCGAAAAACAAAGCGTAATTAAATAGTCGAAAGGTTATTTTACTTTAAATAAAAAATCCGGGTAGCTAAGGCTATCCGGATTTTTTATTTAAAGTTGGGTCATCCTGAGCTTGTCGAAGGATGTGCGCAGGGAATAGTCCGCAAATGGTTCGACAGGCTCACCATGACAAACTTGTTTGATTTTACCCTATCAACCCTATTTGATTCTTTATCTTCTCCACAGTATCGGCACTTACATTTACCAATGG
This sequence comes from Mucilaginibacter sp., assembly GCF_041663085.1. Lineage (GTDB taxonomy): Bacteria > Bacteroidota > Bacteroidia > Sphingobacteriales > Sphingobacteriaceae > Mucilaginibacter. Next base: position 10,356 of record NZ_JBAZRC010000144.1, on the reverse strand, counting down.
TAAACGTACGGTGTCGCCGCAAACGCCCAGTTGCTTTAAAGCGGCTTTTACACCGGCGGGGCTGCCTTCGGCAAACATAAGGCGGGTAAATTCTATCATACTGTAATGCGCTGGCTGTGCGCCTTTAAAATCCCCTTTAAGGCATTTCCTGATCATGTCAGAAAACTGCCTCGGCAAAGCATTGCCTACTACAGATATTACGCCTACACCACCCATGGCTATCATTTGCAAGCTGATAGGGTCATCGCCCGATATCACCAGGAAATCCTCCGGTTTATCGCGCAGCAGTTGATTAAGCAGCTCAAAATTACCCGAAGCCTCTTTTATACCGATGATGTTCTTAAAATCAGTAGCCAGCCTTACGGTAGTTTCGGCGCTAACACTGCTGCCGGTGCGGCTTGGCACGTTGTATAATATAATAGGAAGCGTCGCAGCTTCGGCTAATACCTTATAATGCTGATAAATACCCTCCTGTGTTGGTTTATTATAATGCGGGCTTGCCGATAGTATAGCATCGTAACCCGTAGTGTCAAATGTTTTCATTTCCGCAGCAGTTTCCAGGGTGTTGTTTCCCGCAATACCGGCAACTAATAACACACGCTTATTCACGGCCTTGGCAGTAAAGGCGAAGACCTGCTTCTTCTCTTCCTTACTTAATGTGGCGCTTTCGCCGGTTGTACCAAGTGATACCAGGTATTCTACCCCGCCATCAATCAGGTGATCTATCAGCTTTTGTAAAGCATCATAGTCTACCTGTCCGTCTGCCTGAAAAGGAGTGACCATCGCAACTCCTGTTCCGTGAAATTTGTTCATGTGCGTGAAATATATTATAAGGCTGCTAAGATAGTAATTAGAGATTAGAGGTTGGAGTTTAGTGATTAGATTTTTACGCAAACGCTGGCGCGAGCTTTCAGCTCGTGTTGTGCATTAGGTCAGCTTTCAGCTGACGCAAGCAGAAAGCTTGCAACATGCGCATCCCGGGATTAGCGCAGCGTATCTCGGAGCAGCTGTGGTTAAGTTGCTTATTATCAAATAGATGTGATATTTTTAAAATGTGTAAAACACTAAATTCCTGGTTATAAGATAGATACGGCCATTCACATGCGTTCACGGCAGTGAACGTGAACACTTTAGGATTTTAAGGTCGTTTTAAGACGTTTTAAGTCGTTTTAGAGCGTTTCAGGACGTACTTACCGTGGCAAAATCTAACGCATAACGCAGGTTCTCGTCCTTGCGACCTTGCTATATCACCCCATATAATGCACCACCTTTTTCACCCATTTTATCCACCAGTTTCTCAACTGCCGGGTCGCGTTCTAATACGGGCGCGTGGTGTGGTTTTATGCGGGCGTCTATGATCAGCGGGCCGTTGCAGCCCCAGTGTTTATGCTCGGTAAAGCTATTGATGCCGTAAATATCATGGCTCGGGTTGCTGCGGGTAAAGGTTACCCATACAAAGTTGTTCAGGTTTTGCGCGGTAAAGGCAGCATCATCACAAAGCACAATCAGGGGCAGGCCGCTTGTATCGGCTTCGCCTAAAGTTTCCTGTAGTATTTCCAGTACCAGGTCCATATCGCTGGCGCGGATGTTTTTGGGTACTTCAACCGCAAGCACACCCGGCATAACCATTTTGTAATGGTTAACAGGCTGCGGCAGCGCGAATGATGATGGTAATTCGTTCCAAAGTTCACGCTTAATATCGCCGGCTACGGTAATAGCCACCTTGCTGCCACTGTTCAGGCCGTCGCCGCTGTAATCAAGCGTATCAATGGTGGTACGGGTATGAAAATGCAGGTCGCGGGTAAGGTCGATGCGTTGCAGGATGTGTTTCAGGAAACTTCCAATATCGTTTACATCCAAATTGGGGTTATCTTCTTTAGCGGCAATGAAAAGGTACTTGGCCAGGCTCAGTTGGCCCTTGCCCAAAATATGGTTGGCAATGGTAATGATCTCCTGCGGGTAACGCTCTTTAACATACGGCGTGTAGCGCTCGCTACCAATAGCAAACAAAAGCGGGTGTACACCCGCAGCATCAACCGCGTTAACGGCATGCAGGCCTGGTATTTCTTTTGGGATAGCGTTGCCGGTTATCTCATGGATGAGCGCGCCAAAGCTGGTATCCTCTTGCGGCGGCCGGCCAACTACGGTGAACGACCAGATCGCATCCTTTTTATGATACACGTTATGTACTTTCATCAGCGGGAAGGGGTGCGCTAAGCTGTAATAACCCAAATGATCGCCAAACGGCCCTTCGGGTTTATTCTCCATCGGCATAACGGTGCCGGTTATCACAAAATCGGCATCTGCAGAAATGCAGAACCCTTCATCATCATAAAAATATCTAAACCTGCGGTTGCCTAAAGCACCGCCAAAGGTCATTTCAGAAAGGCCTTCGGGTAAAGGCATCACGGCAGCCACAGGGTGCGCGGGCGGGCCGCCTACAAATATGCTTACTTTTAAAGGCTGCCCTTTTGCATTGGCTTTGGTTTGGTGTACACCTATCCCACGGTGTAGTTGGTAGTGCAGGCCAATTTCTTTATCCTGTATGTAATCATTCCCTCCCAGTTGGATACGGTACATACCCAGGTTGGCATTCATAATGCCGGGCATATCGGCATCTTCCGTATAAACCTGTGGCATGGTTACAAAAGAGCCGCCATCTTTTGGCCAGTTCACTATCTGGGGCAGTTCGCTTATCAATGTTTTGCCGAAGCTGATAGGTGCATCCTTACGCACCTTCATGGGCAGGGCCGATAGTGCAGTTAAGGCTGTGTTGGCATACTTAAATGGGTGTTTGATGGCCTTTATCGGGTCGTTTTTTATATCGACTAAAGTCTTGATCTTATCCAGCGTATCCCTGAAAATAAAGCGAGACCTATCCAGCGTACCAAATAAATTTGATACCGCAGGGAACTTGCTGCCCTTTACGTTTTCAAATAAAATGGCAGGCCCGTTGTGTTCAAAAACACGCAGGTGTATAGCTGCCATTTGCAGGTAAGGGTCAACTTCTTCCTTAATACGGATCAGGTGGCCGTTCTTTTCAAGATCGGTTATGCAGGCCTGTAAACTATTATATCCCATTTAGGCCCAAAGATATTATACATTTTAATGTTTTTAACGATATTTAGCCTATGAAACCGCTTATAGTTTTACTGGCTGTGTTTGGGGTAAGCTGCCTGGCAAGTTTTATTGCCGGCCACCCGGCAGATTATTACTTCTGCGGAAGGCTTGCCATGGGGGTGATGCTCATCTTTGCGGCTACCGCTCATTTTAAATTTACAAACGGGATGGTGCTGATGGTGCCAAACTATATCCCCTATAAAAGGGCTGTGGTATACATTACAGGGTATATTGAAATGCTGGCAGCCATAGGCTTATTAGTCAAAACCGTACGTGAACCGGTTGCCTGGTTTGTGATATTCTTTTTAGTGTTGCTGCTGCCTGCAAACATCCACGCCGCCCAAAATAAGGTTAACCTGGAGAAACCTGATATTTGCGGCGCAGGGGTAAACTACCTTTGGTTCAGGATTCCCTTACAGATCTTTTTTATTGCCTGGGTGTATTTCTTTGGGGTGATGCATTAAAGAGCCCTATTGATTTCTATCGTAACAATTGGCACGCTTAACGCTCCAATTGTTATACGCATTAACCTCTCATCCTTATGAAAAACCTTATCGCTCGTAAAGGGCATACATTATTTTTATTATTGATACTGCCGCTTTTTACTTTGGCGCAGGGGAACCAGTTGCGCGAAAGGCGCTTTATTACCATAAACGGCATTGAACAATGGATCACTATCACGGGCGATAAAACAAAACCTGCCATCCTGTTTATGCATGGCGGGCCGGGCAGCACCATGTCGCCCTATGCTGATAATGTTTACAAGGAATGGGAGAAAGATTTTGTACTGATCCACTGGGACCAGCGCGGTGCAGGTAAAACCTACGGCCTCACCGCACCGGATGAATTAAGCCCCGCCTATTTAAAAGCCAACCCGCTTACGGTTGACCAGATAGTTGACGACGGCATCAAAGTAGCCGAATACATGGTTAAGTATTTAGGCAAGCAAAAACTAACGCTTTTCGGCACATCGTGGGGTTCGATACCGGCGGTTGAGATGGCTGTAAAGCGCCCCGACCTTTTTAACGGCTATGTTGGGCACTCGCAGGTGGTAGAGCCATTAGCCAACCTTATAGCTGATTATACTAAAATATCAGCATTGGTAAAAAAAGCTAACGATCAGCAGTCGGCGGATGTATTAAATGCTATTGAAAAACCACCTTATGCTTCGGCCAGAGATGCCGGCAAGCTGTTTAAGATCATCAAGAAATATGAGCGTATGGCGTCAACGCCTTCACCGGATGCATGGTGGAAATTGGCCCCTGAGTATGATAACGCAAAAGATAACCAAAACCGCGAGGATGGTGACGATTATTCATTTGTAAACTATGTAGGTGATAGTAAGCTGGGGGTTAAACCCATGATGGCGACCATCAACTTTGCTAAAGATCATTGGCAGTTTAAGATCCCGGTTTACCTGGTACAGGGCGAAGAGGATATTTTAACCCCGGCAGAGATAACCAAACCATACTTCGCTAAAATTAAAGCACCTGCAAAACAATTTATATTGGTGCCTAAAGCCGCCCATGGTTTTAATGAGGTGGTTTTGGATGCGCAGCTAAAAGCAATAAAGCAGGTAAACGGGATAAAATAACTTATCCTATAGAATTACTTCTTTCAAATCAATCTAAAAAACTTATCTTATTTTTACCGGCTCAAACCATTTATTGCCTTTATGTCGGTAATTGTATTTACAGTAATTATACTTATTGGTGCTTATTTCGCGGGGTTGCTGGGTTCGTTAACAGGACTTGGCGGCGGGGTGGTCATCATACCCTTGCTTACGCTTTTATTGGGTGTTGATATTCATTACGCTATTGGCGCATCGTTAGTGTCGGTTATTGCTACATCATCCGGTTCGGCGGCGGCATATGTAAAAGAGGGTATTACCAATATACGGCTGGGCATGTTCCTGGAAATAGCCACAACCATGGGCGCTTTGGTAGGCGCACTAATAGCTGTTTATATCCCTGTACAATATATCGCTGTTTTATTTGGGGTGATATTGATCTTTTCGGCAATCATGTCGTTGCGTAAAAAGGCGGAAAGCATTATCTCAAAACCAACATACCTGGCAGCCAAATTAAAGCTATACGGCAGCTACCCCAACGGTAATGGCGAACAAATAGAATACGGTGTTACACACGTAGGCGGTGGCTTTTTTATGATGCTTTTTGCGGGTGTAATATCAGGCTTGCTGGGCATAGGCTCGGGCGCACTGAAGGTTATCGCGATGGATACCATCATGAAAATCCCCTTCAAGGTATCTACCACTACCAGTAACTTTATGATAGGGGTTACCGCTGCGGCAAGTGCCGTTGTTTACCTACAACGTGGTTACATTGACCCCGGTATTGCTATGCCGGTAGTGATAGGGGTGCTTTTTGGAGCGATGACAGGATCTAAAATTTTGGTTCATACCAAATCGTCGCGCTGGTTGCGCTGGGTTTTTGCCATAGTGGTTACCTTTTTGGCCAGCCAGATGATCTATAACGGATTGAACGGGAAGATATAGAATCTAGATATTAGCGTCAAGAATCAAGAAAGCATTTTACGTCTTACTTAAACATCTTATTTAGCTTATCATACCCAATGGCATCGTCAGCAAAGTTGAATGTACCTTTTTGCTGTAATTCCTGTGCGGCTGTATAAAACGCGCCGTACGCTACCCGCGCCAGTAAAGAACCAACACTTACCCTTTTAACGCCCAATTTAGCAAGTGCATCCAATGTAAAGTCGGGTTTGTTTACACTTAATAAAACGTTTACCGGTTTTGGTGAAACGGCTTTAACCACGGCATCAACATCGGCCAGGGTGCTTAAGCCGGGTGCATATAGTACATCGGCTCCGGCATCTGCGTAGGCTTCTAATCTGCGGATGGTGTCTTTAAGGTCTATACGACCATGCAATAAATTCTCCGCCCTTGCGGTAAGCATAAACGGATCAGTTAAACTACGCGCGGCCTTTACTGCGGCTTTAATCCGCTCTACCGCGTGTTCAAATTCATAAATTGGATGCTGTTCATTACCTGTAGCATCTTCAATAGAGCAGCCCGGTAACCCCACCTTAGCGGCAAGCAGTAAGGTTTCGGCACAGGCCTCCGGAGAATCTCCATAGCCATTTTCCAGATCGGCGGCAACGGGTAAGCTGGTGGCTTCAACAATTGCGCGGGCGTTTTCCAAAGCTTCATCGCGACTAACGCTGCCATCGCCATCGGGCCTGCCCAGGGCAAATGCCAGCCCTGCGCTGGTAGTAGCCAAAGCTTCAAAACCTAAACCTGCCAGCATTTTGGCAGAGCCCGCGTCCCATGGGTTGGGTATCACAAAAAGGCCTGTACGCTCATGCAGGGCTTTAAAAGTTTCGGCTTTGCTGTTTTGCATATTATTTGACGATGTATCCATAGGTAAGATATAATTGATACAAGCAAGGTACGCTTTAAGTTAAATGGTACTTTCGGTATAAGGTAAATTATTGTATAATTGTTTAGGTGAACACCTGATAAACCATATCTAAAAGAATGAAGAGATTTTACGCATTTGTTATTTGCCTGCTAACCTTTTTATACGCCCATAAAACTTTTGCCCAAAGAGGGGTGCCGGCAGCTTACGTAGGCGACTACAACAGGATGATGTCGCAAAACTTTGCAAATATGAACATGCAAAGAATGATGAACATGAACCTTTATAAGGGATATGGATACATGGTCAATCAGAAGTATAAGTTCAAAGTTGTAATGAAGGATAGTACGGTGAAAATGGTTAAATCAAAAATTAATATGGATACCGCTTTACATAAAAGCTACCTCACTTACGATGACAAAACGATAAAAGATAAAAAGCTGCGCGAACAGCGGATCTATAGTAACCAAACTATTAGCATCAGCAGAACGGATTATAATAACAATATTACGGGTATGGCTAACGATAGCTGCTGGTTTTTTAAAGTATTGGAGGGCAAGATAAATGCCTTTTCTCCTTTATCTGAAACTGAGGATATAGATAGCTTTTACCTGCGGGCATATCAGCTTGGTAACGGCCCTGTGCAAAAGCTCGATTCAGCATCGCTAGCGCCTATCATCGCCAAAAGCCCAAAAGCTTTAAAAGCCTTTAAAAAGAAAGACTACTACAAGGCCATTGATAAATACAACTCTGATAAAAGCGTAGCAAATTAATGAAACGCCTAATCAGTAACCTAACCTTCCAGGTCATCGTCGCCATTATATTAGGCGTGGTGGTCGGGCTATATTTTAAGGGATTTGCGCCAACCGCGCAATTGATCAGCCAGATATTTATCAAACTGATAACATTACTCATACCTTTTATCATCTTTTTTACCATAGTGCTGGGTATTGCAAACATGAGCGACATGAAAAAGGTTGGCCGTGTTGGTGGTAAAGCCCTTTTGTATTTTGAGCTGGTTACTACCCTGGCGCTTATCATTGGAGTAGCTGTAGCTAACATTATAAAACCCGGTGCCAACTTTATTAATAACCACGTTAAGGTTGATGCCGCTAAACTGGCCGGTTACGAAAAAGCGGCAGCAGAGATGAAATGGGGTGATTTTATCACACACATCATTCCGGGGAATGTGTTTAAAGCTTTTACAGAGGGCGATATCCTTCAAATTTTATTCTTTGCCATATTGTTTGGTTTCGGCTTAAGCCGGATGGGAGAGGCAGGGCAATCGGTTATTAGTTTGTTCGATAAGCTCTCTAAAGTGTTTTTCAACATCATGAAGATTGTGATGAAAGTAGCCCCGATAGGCGCTTTCGGCGGGATGGCCTATACCATCAGTACCTACGGACTGGCGACATTGAAACCGCTCGCCTTGCTGATGGGCTCGGTTTACCTCACCATGTTCCTGTTTGTTTTTGTGGTACTTAACATTATTTGTTACGTGTTTAAATTTAGCCTATGGCAGTATCTTAAACATATAAAGGAAGAGATATTGATCGTACTGGGGACGTCTTCGTCAGAATCGGCCCTGCCGGGGATGATGGAGAAACTGGAGAAATTCGGCTGCTCAAAATCGGTAGTGGGGTTGGTTATCCCGGCGGGGTACTCCTTTAACCTGGATGGTACCACCATTTACCTATCCATGTCAACCATCTTTTTGGCGCAGGTGTTTCATATCGATCTTTCCATCGAGCAGCAACTTACTATTATCGGCATCCTCATGATCACCTCGAAAGGAGCGGCAGGGGTAACGGGAAGCGGCTTTATAGTGCTTACATCAACCCTGGCGGCTATTAAGGTTATCCCGGTAGAAGGCGTGGCCATTTTGCTTGGGGTAGACAGGTTTATGAGCGAAGCGCGCGCTATCACAAATGTGATTGGTAATGGCGTGGCTACTATTGTTGTGGCGAAAAGCGAGAAGGAGTTTGTAAGCCCGGAGTTAAAAGGTTAAAAGATGTACGTTGTATTAACATTATTAAAAGCGCTTGGTATAATAATAGCTATGCCGTACATAGTCATAACACTAATTGCAGGGATAAAAAACGGTGATCGAAAGAAAATCAAAAAAGGGTGTTATTTGCTTTTGGCTACGTTCCTTTTTATAGGTTTCATAACTGCTATCGAATTTATGATTATTCATAAATAAATAACTAATCAACTTTCACGGTATCCACTTTAAAATCGGGCTTGGTTGCCTTTGCCCTGGCGGGATTTGCCTTAAATTTTCTAAAACTGTCCTTAATATAAAATACCAGGTTGTAATCGGTCATAACGTCAACCTGGGCCGGGGTAGGCCGGTATTCGTTCATAAAGTCGTTTAGGGTATCCCCCTGCAGGCCGGTAACTCCCGCTACCAGCTTGCGTGTAAAGCGTTGGTTGGTATGGTCTTCGCGCTCGTAACGCAGCATGTTTTGCTGTAACCGGTATTGCGGGCTTTTCTTTTTGCCGATAAGCCTGAATAGCGACAACACGTCAACAGAAACCCATGCAAAAGGTACATTGGTGGCCGTAGGGCGCATGATATCGGTAAGCTTCGGACCTTTAAAAGCAAACTCTTTGGCAAACTGTTTACGGTTGTTTACAGAATCGCGCAGGTAGTTTCTTTTGGCTACAATGGCTACCTCGTTAAGCTTGATAGATTGCGGTTCAAGTTCTATCATTTTTAAACGACCACTCCACGGGCTTATCAATCGGGTATAGGGTTTATAACCCAGGGTTTTTATGCGGAGGGTATCGGTAACCCTGGTTATTTTAAGTGTAAAGCTGCCAAGCTCGCTGGTCATGGTGTTGGTGGTTGATGCCGATACAAGAATATATTCAACAGGCTTGCGGGTATTTTTATCAATAACAATACCGGTAACAAGTTGTGCGCTTGCATCAATGCATAACAGCGTTAATAGTATCAGTAACAGGTATTTCATAGGTTATATAAAGATAGGAACTGTGATGTGATGATCATTATCGTTTAACACATTTTAACAATGGTTAATAGTTGTTTAACCACAGAGAGGCACAGAGGGAAAAACACAGAGAACACAAAGTTTTTTGAATAAACAGTTGACAGGCCTTCGTGCTCTTTGTGGTAATAATCCTCTGTGCCCCCTCTGTGAAAACCTCAGTGCACTCTGTGGTTAAACAAATCATATCATCCATAAAATGTAATTTTTGAAAAATTAACCCATTAAGCAGTTAGGGGGCGATTTTTTTTTTAGCTTTGCCATACAAAAACTAAAAAGCCGATGAGCGTTCTCGTAAATAAAAATTCTAAAGTTATAGTACAGGGTTTCACTGGTAAAGAAGGTACTTATCATGCAGAGCAAATGATTGCGTACGGTACCCAACTTGTTGGTGGTGTTACACCGGGTAAAGGTGGCCAAAGCCATTTAGACAGGCCGGTTTTTAATACCGTTAAAGACGCGGTTGACAAAACAGGTGCCGATGTATCTATTATTTTTGTACCCCCTGCTTTTGGTGCTGATGCTATTATGGAAGCTGCCGAAGCTGGTATTAAAGTTATTGTATGTATTACCGAAGGTATCCCTACAAAGGATATGATACAGGTAAAAGAATATTTAACCGATAAAGATAGCCGCCTTATTGGCCCTAACTGCCCGGGTATTATCACTGCAGACGAAAGCAAAATTGGCATTATGCCGGGCTTTATCTTCAAAAAAGGTAATGTTGGTGTGGTTTCAAAATCGGGTACGCTTACTTACGAGGCGGTTGACCAGGTTGTTAAAGCCGGTTTAGGTATCACTACTGCTATTGGTATTGGTGGCGA
>NZ_JBAZRC010000143.1:0-12747 GCF_041663085.1 Mucilaginibacter sp. | reverse complement strand
AACCTTTTGCTGTTGTTTAGCCTTTTGCCCGGCACGTTCTTCTATATAAAGCGCGTATTTTTTATACTCGGAGTTAAAGAAGCGGATAAAATACTCTTCGTGGTTGGTGTAAGCATTAGCCTCATTCAATATCGGTTTTACATCACAATCGGGTTTGCCTTCACGTAACCCACTAAATAAAACCTCGCGCACGGCAACCTTTTTGGCTTCTTCAATAGCGTCCTCGCGGTTACGATTGCCAGAGTAGGCAACTACTTTTTGTGAGCCGTCAAATTCAACGCCCAGGCATTCTGTTTTATAGGTATAGCTGCTGTTAAGTTGCTTTTGCTCGGCGCAACTGCTTATAACAAGTGCTGCAGCAAAACTTATGTAGAGTAAATTTTTCTTCATGATGATTGATATTAAAAGCCCGCGTTTAATGATTTAATGATCCCGGCATCTTCCAGATCTTTACGCAGAAGGGCTACGTTAACAGACACAAGCACGCCTATTTTATATTGCTTGCCAACCTTCATACGGTCTTCGGCTGCTACTGCGCCATCGCTTGCCAGCGAAACAAACTTCATATACTTGCCGCCGTCGGCAAAAAACTCTTTGAACCATTCATCTTTCTCCTGCTCTAAATTTGAGTTTGTAGTTAGCGGTGGCTTACCCAAAATACCCTGATCGCCGGCAAAGCCTTTAAATATAATGCCATGCACGGCGTTCTTTTTAGCCTGCTCAATAGCCACATTAGGTTTTTTCGAGTACGACCACACCTTTAAAAGGTAAGTACCCTGCACACCCGTGCCTGCTACTTCCAGCTCATATCGCCAGGCTTCGGTATCCTCATTTGCCTTTTTATTTGTTTGCGCGCTAACCACCGATGAAATGCTTGTCATTATCAACATTAGCATTACCCAAATTGTAGTCTGTTTTTTCATTATGTGTATCTGGTTTGATGTTTACTTTACTTGCCTTAACAGCATACCTGCATAAAATTTACCACCGCCTTTAAAGTAGGTACGGTCAATTGCCGGTTTATCTTTGTCCTTATCTTTCTTTTTATCGTCTTTATCATTTGCAGATACTTCCTCGCCGGCGTTAAAGCGGTTATCCCATATCTGTTTTTTATCAACCGTTACGGTACCTTTTTTCACATAAGCAGTAAGCCCCGTTTTTGGGTCGACGGTTTGCTCAAGCACCTCGAATTTCTCGCCGCCTTCCAGGCCTTCTTTCATACCTATTTTAGCGGTAACGGGATCGCCAGAATAGATTGGTGTTTTTGGTTTAAATACTTCATAAGCTTTTTGCAGCTTAGCAAAAACATGCTCAACATTACGCACGGTTGCCAGTTCAACTATCTGGTCTTCGGTACGGGTCTCTTTAAGCGAAAAAGTAACCAGGCTGCTTGATTTTTCGCTGCCTATATATTCCAGCTCAAACAGGTTGCTATTATCAAATGCTTCTTTCCTTTTCTTATCTATCTTGGCACTTTTATCTATCCACAGGTCGTTATAAAAAACAGCCGCGGTAGAGTCGTTCCATTTCAGGCGATACAGGTATGAAGTTGTCCATACCGAATAACCTTCTTTTGCTTTGTTGTAAGCAATATCAAGCACCTTATAAGCAGCAGGCTGGAACAAGGCCGGCAGGTTATTAGCCTTAAGCTTGGCAACTTCCCTAATTGCAGCGGCAATAGGCTCATTGCTTACAAACTTTAGCCTGGTTAAAACCACAAAGGTGTTTTTGATCAGCTCTTCACCAGCGTCAGATAATGACGCCGTACCCCTTGCACTGCCTTTGGCAATATTGGCCTGCATTTCGGTAGCATCGTACGAACCGCGTTCGCCAATCAGCTTCATATCAAAGCTTCCATCGGGTTGCCTGTTAAACCATTTGGCTACCAGCTGATTCGCTATCTTTTTATCTTTTACAATTTTGCCTGTTATAAAAGGCATATCTGAGGCATCTTTATCTACAATACCGGCCGTTACGCCCGATAACATGCTGGCTCCAAGGTTACCCATGCCGCTCTTTTTTGTCCCTGCAGTTACTTTTTCTGCATCTGTAAGCACATAGGTTGATGGGTCGACAGATATAGTAGAGATGCTGTGGTTATTGTACTTATCAGGGAACGGAGCCTCATGGTAAGCTTTCATTACCACTTCCTTTCTCGGAAAATCTTCCGATTCAAGCAGGATAAGGTGTAATGAGCTTCTGCGATATTTCAGTTCAGGGTGTTGATCTGTAGCTGCCGGGGTTTGGGCATTTACCGCCATACTTAACCCCATAAACAGGTTTAGTACAATGGTTAGTTTGGTTGTTTGTTTCATGATATTGTGAGTATGGTTTAAGTATCTAATTAGCTTTATTTAACGATGTTTTTTGAGTTAATTATCAGCTTTAAAAGTAGATGCAATTTGTTTTGACAACCTGAGTTATAATCCCATTTATTTAGGGTGTTTTAACCCGGATAAATATGAATAATACAGGCAATATTTGTTTATTTCGGTTATTTAACCGATTAATGTTTATGAAATAACTTACTGGGATTATCTTTTAAGAAAAGATAATTTATTACTGACGTTAGATTGCTTAACATACAACCATGATACCGGTGGGGGGTGGAAGATGGCTATTAAAATTCGCGACAATAGTTTCATATTTAAGGGTTTAAGTTGAGATAAATATAAATTATTTACCATCAGCAGCACATCCGAATATGCAAAATACCCAGAAGTGGGTATTTTTACGTACCGTATCGCCCTCCTGTTTTAACGGCAAAGAGAATTTAAAAACTTATGGTTACCATGTATAATTATTAAACAATATATTTCATATATATTATTTAAGCATCAAAGAATATTAAATGGGATTGGAGTTGGGTGTCTTGAAAAAACATCTCCAATTATTCCTAATAGGGGTCTACATCGGGCTGGATAATGCTACCCTTGCTTAGTTTAGTGGTTTGGAACTGAGTGATCACATCCCTGATGATGGCTTTTGCCTTTACGATAGAGATGGTATCACGCTCAAATTTAAGCATGATAGATTTGATGTAGTAGTTGCGGATACGATTGATAAGCGGTGCTTCGGGCCCAATAACGCGGTCGCCAAAGTGTTTGCGTAACTCGTTGGCCAGGTATTCTGCCTGGTTATATAGTATCTCGGGGTTTCGGTGCTTCACATCCATACTGATTATCCGGAAGTACGGCGGGTATTTAAAGCTCTTACGCTCTTCCATTTCGGTAAAGTACAGGTCGGTATAATCATTTTCAATCACCTGTTTTATTACCCGGTGGTTAGGGTCGTAAGTTTGAATCACCACCTTGCCTTGTTTACCCCTGCGCCCTGCCCTGCCGCTTACCTGGGCAAGCATCTGGTAACTGCGTTCATTAGCGCGGTAATCGGGATATTTTAAAAGGCTATCGGCGTTGATGATGCCTATCACAGTTACATCGGCAAAATCGAGCCCCTTGGCCACCATCTGGGTGCCAATTAAAACATCTATCTTTTTTTCTTCCAGGTTATTCAGAATAGTTTGCAGCGAATTACGGGAGCGTGTGGTATCCAAATCCATCCGTGCCAGCCGAACATCCGGCATTAGTAAAGATAATTCGTCCTCTACCTTCTCGGTACCAAAACCCTTGTACTCTAAATGCGTTGAGCCGCAGGCCGGGCAAATGGTTGGTGAATCTTCTTTATACCCGCAATAATGGCAATGCAGCTTGTGGGTATGTTTGTGATAAGTAAGGCTTACATCGCAATTGATACATTTTGGTGTATAAGCACATACCTTGCACATCAGCACGGGGGCATAACCACGGCGGTTCTGGAACAGGATGATCTGCTCTTTATTATCAAGCGCCCGCTGCATATCCTGCATCAGCACACTGCTAAAGTGCGACTGCATGGTTTTGCGTTTGGTTTCTTCAGATATGCTTACCACTTCTATTAATGGTAATTGCACACCTCCGTAACGCTCGGTCAGTTCAACAAAGCCGTACTTATGTACACGGGCATTATAATATGTCTCGAACGATGGGGTAGCCGAACCCAGCAGCACTTTACCTTTATACATATTGGCCAGGTAAATGGCCGCGTCGCGGGCGTTGTAACGTGGCGCAGGGTCAAATTGCTTGTAGGATGTTTCGTGCTCTTCATCTACAATAATTAGCCCCAGGTCACTGAACGGCAGGAATACCGACGAACGCGCACCCAGCACCACTTTATATTCATTGTTCAGTACTTTTTGCCAAACCTCTACCCGCTCGTTATCATTAAAGCGCGAATGGTAAACACCTATAGTGCTGCCAAAGTAAACACGCAGCCGTTCTATAATATGTGTGGTAAGCGCTATCTCGGGCAACAGGTAAAGCACCTGTCTTCCGGTGGCTACCATCTCTTCTATCAGTTTGATATAGATCTGTGTTTTGCCCGATGAGGTTACCCCATGCAACAGCACCACGTCTTTTTCTTTTAATTGTTTCTGCACATCGGCAAGGGCAATTTCCTGTGCTTCGCTTAGTATAAAATTACTTAGCTGGTCATCATCCTCGTCATATCCCAGCCTGCTAACGTTCCTGTCTTCTGCAATAAATACTTCTTTTTCAATAAGCGACTTGATGCTGGAATCGCCACTACCGCTTTCTTCTATCAGTTCGCTTTTTGAGACCGCTTTCTGCTGGCGCGATAATTTAATAAAGGCCAGTACCGCATCCGCCTGTTTTGGGGCGCGTTTCTCCAGTATACCGAAAAGCTCCTTAAGGCTTTCCTGGTTATGATAAGCAGGGTTTAATGTAAGGTATGTGCGCTTACGGGGCTTGTACCGTTCGCTTACCTCTTCAGATATATTAACTATATTTTTCTCGAACAGCGATTTCAGGATAGGCATCACAGTTTTTTGCCCAAGCAGCTTGGCTATATCGCTTACGGTTAATTCGGGTTGTATATCCAGCGCTTCGGTTATCAGGTATTCTTTATCGTTAAGGCTTGCCTTATCGTAAGCAAAATCCTTATTCAGCATCACCCTGGTTTCGCTGGCCAGTTTCAGTGCCGACGGCAAGGCGGCATTCATCACCTCGCCCTCGTTACACATATAATATTCGGCCAGCCATTTCCAAAACTGCAGCGGGCGCGGTGTAACTACGGGCTGCTCGTCCAGTATATCTATGATGTACTTGGCTTCGTACTTTTCGGGCGCATGCTCCGTTATAACTGATACAACTGCTGTATAGAGTTTACTTTTACCAAACTGCACCACTACCCGTTTACCAATAGCTATGGTATTATTAAGTTCGAAAGGAACCCGGTAAGTGTAGTTGCGGCTTATAGCCAGCGGCAATATCACTTCAACAAAAAGTGTTTTACGCGTAGCCGATAAACCCTCGGTAAATTCTAACATCAGTGTTTATTTGTTTCTGAAAGCAGCGAAAGCTAAAAATACCCATCCTATGATGAACAGCAGGCCACCTATTGGTGTAACCGGGCCTAATACAGCTAAACCCGGCATATTGATCAGATCGCGGCAGGCTAATAAATAAAGCGAACCCGAGAATAAAACAATACCAAAGGTAAACAGGTAATAGGTACTTACAATAACCTTGTTTTTAAAACGTGTAAAGGTGGATAGGAACAGCAACGCGAATACATGGTAAAATTGGTATTGCACACCGGTTTGCCAAACTTCCAGCTGGTAAGTGGATAACGAGGCTTTAAGGGCATGTGCACCAAAAGCGCCGGCTATAACGGCCAGCGCGCCCAAAAGCGATGCTGTAATAATTATTTGTTTGTTCATGCAGATATAAAAGGCTAAGTTAACCAAATGAAAGTATTACTTTATTGTGGTACGGTAAAATTCTAAATTGCACACGCAAACACAGAATGAAACGACTGATAGTTATTACTTTAGTTTTAATTGCCGCAACGGCATTAATAACCGTTAAGTATTTTAAAAACTTAAATACATCGGGGACTCATGCGGGTAATGTTATCCGCACTATCCCGGATAATGCCGCTGTGGTGTTTGAATTTACCAACGAGAAGAGTTTTTACGATATATACGCGGGCAACACCCTGCTCACTAACCTTACTGGCGAGCAGGTGATAACCGACCTGGATACCGTGAGAAACGTACTTTTCAATAACCCGGCGCTGCAATCGTTTTTTACCGGCCGCAATGTGTTTGTCTCGCTACATCCATCCCAAAGCAACCAGATTGAACTACTGCTCACAGCATCAGCCGCAAAGGATGTTGACCTTACCGAGTTTGACCAATTAGCCAAACAAAAAAATACCGGGCTATTAATAACACCGCTGCAAATTGGCGAAAAAAGAGGTTATAATATTTATTTCAACTCATTAAAAAAGCGCTTTTACCTGATCAATATTGATGGTAATATATTTTCAGGCAGCTTTTCAAAGGACCTGATCACCCAAAATGCCAACTACAAGCCCGACCGCGAGAAACAAGCGTTTATGCTGCTGCCGGATCAGCAAAACTCAAACTCGCTGGCTAATATGTATATTAATTACGAGCACCTTGGGCCGTTGTTCACGCAAATATTTAAAAACAGCAACACCGATATATTTAAACCCTTCAGAATATTACCTGCCCTGGCAGCCCTAAACCTTAATTTTAAGAATGATGCCGTTATGTTTAACGGTTACACCAATATACAACGAGATAAGCGGGGCACCTATTTGAATGTATTTACCAACCAACAGCCGGTAACAAATATACTTAAAGACTTATTCCCCTCTACAACCGCTTATGCTTTAAGCATGGCTGTATCAAACCCCGCAGGTTTTACTACAGACCTTACCGACTTTCAAACAAGGGCAGGCTTAAAAACCGAAAAAGATGCCTTGTTCGCTAAAATAAAAAAAGAAACAGGTATTAACCTTATACAGGAATTTACGCAATTACTGGGCAACGAATTTGCAGTTGTCACTACCCGCTACCAGGAAAAAATAGCGATAATTAATGTAAAGAACGGTTCGAAATTACGCCCATTTATGGCCAATATAAGCGGTATGATAACCGATGACGTTGGCCAGTTTAATTATACCAAGCTACCCTTCTTTTTACTGGGCGATGCCTTTAACGCATTTAAAAGGCCATACTTTAAAATAATTGATAACTATTTAATACTGGCCAATAGTGTTAAAGAACTGGAAAGTTATAACGACACTTATATGAACCGTAAGTTTTTAAACAAGACTGAACAGTACGTAAAGTTTGATAACTTACTTGCCGAAAGAGGTAACGTTGCCTTTTTTATCCACTTTAAAAACTCTCAACTTATTTTAAGGGACGGTTTAAAAGATGACTTTTATTTTGCCTATAAAAACAATTCATTATCCTGGAGGAACTTTTATGGCGCTTCTTTTCAGTTTGCCGCAACTGATAAGAATTTCTACACAAATTTTTGCCTATTACAAAATATGCCCGATACTACTGTTAGTAAAAAAACCGACTAAAAATTGATAAAACACAACCAAAAAGCCCATAATTACGTAAAATGGAGTGTATATTAGTTGACAAGTTTTAAAGCAATTTATTTAGGCGCCTGTAAAACATCAGGTATTGCGAATGTGTGTATGAAGAATTTTCTATTGGCGGTTTGTTTTTTATTTATCTCTATTGAAACTTTTGGCCAGCAATTTTCCCAATACAATACCGGCACTTTGTATGATTCTTTTGAGAACCCGGCACAGGCAGCCTTTGTACCCGATACCAGCCGCAAACTTGCGTTCAACTTTTTCATCCCCAACTTTAACAGCAACCTATACATTACAGGTAACGGCCAGGTACCGCTCAAAAGCCGCGCATTTAACGGCAAATATGCCAATACTGCCCTTACTATAGGCGATGGCCGTTTTAGCCGGGCAAATGTAAATGCAAACATTTATAGCTTAATGTTTAAAGCCTTTACCAGTTTAGATGGCAACCAGGAGATAGGTATATCTACCCAAACACGTGCAGAAGGCCGCGGGCTGTTTACAGATGAAAGCCTGTTGTTGCTTAACGGCCCTAACAGCTTCCCCGCCGATGATTATACTAACCTTTTCAATAATAATTATACCGAACAAACCTATCATCAAATAAGCTTCAACTACAGGGAAAAGGTTAACAAAAACTTTGCTTTTGGTTTTAAACTGAGCGCACTATTAGGTATACAGTATCAGCAGTTACAAATAGATCAATCGCACGTAACTTTTGACAGGGCAAACGATGCAGCTGACATCAGCCTGCAGGGCAGGTACCGCATAAGCTATACGCCCGGCGAATTTACCAAGCACGACCTGCTCCCCACCCTAAGAAATCCGGGCGCTTCCATAAGCATTGGTACGGCTCTCCGTACCAGGGATAATTTTAACATCCAGTTCAATTTAAAAAATGTTGGTTTTATACACTGGTACAAAAGTTCAATAGTTAGTGATTTTAATACCACCCGCACCGCTCCCGACATTAGTACCAACCGAAGAGAGGATAATTTGTACGCCACAACGTATAGCATCATCCGCTCCGCAGATAAGCAACAATCCTTTACCACAGCTACTAATGGTGTAGCCGAGATCAGCGCAAATAAATCGTATTGGTTTGATTACGACAGGCGTTTTAAATACTCGCCAACAGTTATATTACAAAAAGAAGTATTTTACGATGGTTATACTGCCGCCCTGGTAAATCCTTTTCAGTATAATAACGTGGTAGGTACATTAACCACATCATATAGCAATTACGGCATTTTTAGCGCTGGTTTACAATTCATGGTAAAAACACCAAATGTTGAGTTTTTCATCGGCAGTGACCGTATTATGCAATCAGTTAGCCTTGCTGGTGCCGCAAATAAAAGTGAAACACAGATCAATAAGAGTGCATCCTACACGGGCGCCGATTTCTTTATGGGTTTCTCAATAAAATTTGGCAATGTAATAGAACACCCGCTGAATAGCAGCCACATTCCACTGGGCGACAAGCCGGGCTTTATAACCCGCTTATGGAACAGCATTTTCCATAAAGACAGGAACGATTGATAATTAGCTACCTGCCTTTTTTCCGGCAATAAAATCCTTAAGATAGTAAGGCTCAAAATAAGCAACATCTTCAAAATCGGCACGTGCAAACTTATCGGCAGCAATTTGGGTAAGGTGCGTAGCCGAGTTTTCAAAATCAGCTAAAAACTCCGCTTTGGGGTTATGGCTTAATGCCTGGCGGCATTTATCGGCACCATCGCCAAAAAACAATATTTTATTTTCGGCAAGGATATCACTAAAGCTATCCGCATCAATTATTTCGGCCGCTACAGGCTTAATAACTTCGCCTGCGGCACTATATACGGCTGTATAAACTTCCATACGGCGCGCATCTATCATCGGGCACAGCAGCAGGTTGTCTATATTATTACTTAAAGCTACCCCATTAGCCATAGCAGCTAATGTTGGTACAGATATAAGCGGTTTATCTAAAGCAAAACACAAACCTTTTGCAGTTGATACCCCAATACGCAGGCCAGTATATGAGCCGGGGCCACAGCTTACCGCTATAGCATCCAAATCGGCATAAGTACTGCTTGTTTGTGCCATCAGCTCATCAATATAAACAGTAATAACCTCGGCATGTATGTTACGGGCGTTGATCTCTTTAAAAGCCAATACCTTACCATCACTTGCCAAAGCTACCGAGCAGGACGTTGTTGCTGTTTCTATTTGTAGTATCATTCTGTAAAGTCAAAATTAAAAAGTCAAAATTAAAAAGTGAAAGCGATATACCCATACAAGGTTTTTGACTTTTACCTTTTGAATTTTGACTTACTGATTAAGGTACCGGATCATGCCCATGCCCACCCCACGGGTTGCAGCGCGCTATACGTTTCAGTGTGAGCCAGCCGCCTTTAAACGGGCCATATTTTTTAATCGCCTCAATACCGTACTGGGAACAGGTAGGTGTATACCTGCACGCATTAGGCAAAACAGGCGAAATAAGGTACTGGTATGTTTTTATGAGCAATAAAAAAAAAGCACCAATAATGCTTTTTATCCCTTTAATTAAAAAATTCACTTACTGGCTTCCCCCGCAAGCTGTATTAAAAGCTTAAGCATTTTCTTTTCAAAAAACTCGTAAGGGGATATTTCTTTACCAATGTAACTAATGGATAGCACCAGTTTTTTACCGGCACCGTTCAGTACATCATATAATTGCGCTTGTTTATTAAGCCGGTAGGCTTCGCGCATGCGGCGTTTAACCAGGTTACGGTCTACAGCGCGTTTGTAGCGCTTCTTGGCAACAGAAAATACTATCTGCACAGGGAATTGCTGCTCACCATCGGTAAGCATCCATGAAACCTTGTAGGGATAACACAAAAAAGAAGAACCG
Source organism: Mucilaginibacter sp. (assembly GCF_041663085.1). Taxonomy (GTDB): domain Bacteria; phylum Bacteroidota; class Bacteroidia; order Sphingobacteriales; family Sphingobacteriaceae; genus Mucilaginibacter. The sequence goes on along the minus strand of NZ_JBAZRC010000143.1, from coordinate 2,384 downwards.
TTATGAAAAAGCCCGTCAATAAGCTTTTTATTACATAACCGTTCTTCTTTTTTAAAAGTATACATAGTTGTTGATGCTGAACCGAAAACATGTTTACATAACCGGGTCAGCTCCTTTTACAAGGAGTAAACAACCAGAATTATGCTTTGTGACTGCGTTCGTCAGAAACGGTTAACCTTTTTCTGCCTTTAGCTCTTCTTGCTGCAAGGATCCTTCTGCCATTAGCAGTTGACATGCGCTCACGGAAACCGTGTTTATTTCTTCTTTTCCTTTGTGAGGGCTGAAACGTTCTTTTCATAACTATATTTTATTCTTTATTCTATACGTCTGTGTTTTTAAAACAAGAGCGCAAATGTAGCCTTTTTTTTAGTTTTTTCAAATACAAATGCGGTAATTTGATAATCGATATTTATCAACTTATTAACATACCTAAGCAATATATGAAATTTACCGCCTTATCCGTACTATTTTTTCTGCCATTATTTGCCTTTTGCCAGGAGCCAATGGCACAAAATTACAAAATTTACAACACTGTAAAGGGCAGTATAGCCACTGTTGATGATATTGTAAATGACTTAAGCAAAGCCGATGTATTGTTTTTTGGCGAAGAGCACAACGATAGCACAGGCCATTATCTGGAAAGCCTGATCTTTAAAAAAATAGCAGAGAAGTACCCGGCTAAATCGGCCCTGTCTATGGAGATGTTCCAAACCGATTGCCAGACGGTGTTGAATGAGTACCTGGCCGACTTTATTCGTGAGAAAAATTTGATAGCCGAAGGACGCACCTGGAAAAACTATAAAGACTACCGGCCTATGGTAGAAACGGCCAAAGCTGCGCATTTACCGGTTATAGCGGCCAACGCCCCTACCCGTTATACAAATATGGTTACCCGCGTTGGTTTAGCCGACCTGCAAAAGCTTGATGCTACAGCAAAAGGTTGGTTAGCACCATTACCTATTGATACCGCTACAGGGCCCTATTACGAGAAATTTGTAACTATTATGGGCGGGCATAGCGCAATGGGTAACCTAAAGATCTACCAATCGCAAAACCTGTGGGATGCTACCATGGGCTGGAATATAGCCCAATTTCTGAAGTCGCATCAGGGTTATAAGGTATTCCAGGTGAATGGAGGTTTCCATAGCGAGGAGAAGATGGGTACAGCGGCACAGCTAAAAAAATATCTGCCTAAAGTGCGCATCATCAATATACAAGCTTATGCCGATGAAAGCTTTGACAACCCCGACTGGAGCAAATTCACCAAACTGGGCGATTATGTTATTTTAACCAACCCTAAACTGGCGAAGACTTTTTAGTCATCGGTAAATTGTCATTAGTGATTCAGAGTTAGTTTAGTCAAATGTTATCAAAGCCGCCAAATGCTTTGGCGCTATTTCGCAGTAGGCGGCTTTTAAAATTTCGGTGAGCATTTCTTTGTGTACGGCTTGCAGGTTTACATGCGTCCACCCCTGTTTGCCCCATTTGTTGGGCACAGGATAAATAATGGCACTATCAAACGTGCAGAAGATATCCTGATCGGAAGGCGAAAGCTTTACGGTTGCCCTGCTATGCTCAGGCACAGCAGTGGCAAATATCTTTTTATTTATACGGAAAGATGTTTTCTCGAAATGCGGCTCTTCGGTAACTTCGGGCAGCGAAAGGGCTATTTGCCTGAAAGCTTCAACATTAATCATGTTAGTATTCAGTTTTTAAGGCGCTGGTATGCGAAACTACAACTATAATTTCGGGATCGTGTGACGAACATTTTAACAACAGGCTATCGCCATACTTATATAAATGCTGATTATCTAAAATATCCTGCCAGTAAGTTTTCTTGTCAAAATTATATTTAACAATTGCATGATAGGAAGTACGCGTGCGCGGACTTGTATGGGTTTCAATATCTATCACTATACCACGTGCTTTGGCCCCGTATTTATGTAATTGATAATTTGTGTACATGGTGCGCAATGTTATCAATGCTATTAAAAAAGAAAACAGGATAAGCCCAAATACTATTCCGAATAAAACACGGTGCCATTTCGATACAACCGGCTTGTCGCTATCCCATAGGGTGATTAAGCCTATACCGGATAGTACAATACCAGTAGCAGGGCCATATTGATAAATATAGTTATACCTGTGCGAGTAAATAATAAAAAGGGCCGAACTAATTAGCAATCCTGCAATTGCTATCAACGTTTTTACAAGGATCAGCTTCCCGGTGCTTTTTTTCTTATTTGTCCTTTGCAAGTATATCACGTATCTGGGTAAGCAATACTTCTTCTTTTGATGGTACAGGTGCAACTTCCGGTGCGGCTTCTTCTTTTTTCTTGAACCTGTTAATAGCCATTATAATGATAAACAATGATAGGGCAATA
>NZ_JBAZRC010000142.1:0-12776 GCF_041663085.1 Mucilaginibacter sp. | reverse complement strand
GAGCGATATATTAGAGGGGGTGGCATTTACCGAATTACAGGGAAGTGCCGATGTGGAGATATCTGCAATTGTTTTTGATTCGCGCCGGGTGGTGCCGGGCTGCATGTTTGTGGCCGTAAAAGGTACCGCCGTTGATGGGCATGATTATATTGACCAGGCCATAAAAGATGGAGCAATAGCCATTATCTGCGAAGAGCTGCCTGCGCATACCGCTACCGAGGTTGATTTTTTAATGGTTGCCGATTCGGCCAAGGCTTTGGGGACCATTGCCGCTAATTTTTACGAGAACCCGTCATCAAACCTAAAACTGGTTGGTGTTACCGGTACAAACGGTAAAACCACTATTGCTACACTGCTTTATAAGCTGTTTAGAGATATGGGTTATAAATGTGGTTTACTTTCAACAGTAGAGAACCAGGTGAATGGCCGCGTTATACCGTCAACCCATACCACGCCTGATCCGGTTGCTTTGAATAAACTACTGAGCGATATGGTTGACGAAGGCTGCGATTATTGCTTTATGGAAGTAAGTTCGCACGCTATAGCACAACATCGTATTGAAGGGTTGAAGTTTTCGGGCGGCATTTTCTCAAACCTTACGCATGATCATTTGGATTACCATAAAACATTTGAGAGCTACCTGAAGGCTAAAAAGGCATTTTTTGATACCCTGCCAAAAAGCGCGTTCGCACTTACCAACAGCGATGATAAAAATGGTAATGTGATGCTGCAAAATACACCGGCTCACAAAAAAACTTATGGTTTAAAAAGCATGGCCGATTATAAGGCCCGTATTATTGAGAACCAGTTTGGCGGCCTGCTGCTAAATATTGATAGCGAAGAAGTTTGGTTTAAACTGGTAGGTACATTCAATGCTTATAACCTTTTGGCTGTTTACTCGGCGGCTTTATTGCTGGAGCAGGATAAATCGAAAGTATTGGTAAGCCTGAGCAAATTAACCGGTGCCGAAGGCAGGTTTGAATACATTGTATCGCCAAATAAAATAATAGGAATTGTTGATTACGCCCACACCCCGGATGCGGTGCAGAATGTGCTGAGCACTATTCATGACATCCGTAAGGGAAGCGAAAAAGTAATAACCGTAATTGGCTGCGGGGGCGACAGGGACAAAACCAAACGACCTATTATGGCAAAGGTTGCTACCGAATGGAGCGACAAGGTGATCCTTACATCAGACAACCCGCGTACCGAAGACCCCGCCCAGATCATAAAAGATATGGAAGAAGGGATAGACCCTGCCTTTAAACGCCATACTGTAAGTATAGCCGACAGGCGCGAGGCTATTAAAACGGCCTGCATGTTTGCGCAGCCGGGCGATATTATACTGCTTGCCGGTAAGGGCCATGAAAAATACCAGGAGATAAATGGCGTGAAAAACCATTTTGATGATATGGAAGAGTTGCTTGAACAATTTAAAGAACTGAATTAAAAAAAAGCCGATGCTATATTATCTATTTAGCTATCTGAGTAAAAATTACAGTATCCCCGGGATAGGTGTATTTCAGTACATCACGTTCCGGATGGCTATGGCGGTAATAGTGTCGTTACTGGTTACAACGGTTTACGGCCGCAGGCTGATAGATTACCTGCGCTTTAAACAGGTTGGCGAAACTGTACGTAACCTGGGGCTGGAAGGACAAATGCAAAAATCTGGTACGCCTACAATGGGTGGTATCATTATCATTTTAGGGATACTTATACCTACGTTGTTGTTTGCCAAGCTCGATAATATATATATCATCATGATGCTGGTTACTACCATCTGGCTGGGTTTAATAGGCTTTCTGGATGATTATATTAAAGTATTTAAAAAGAATAAGGAAGGGCTTGCCGGCAAGTTTAAAATAACCGGACAGGTGGGTCTGGCGCTCATCATCGGGTGGACGATGTACTTCCATACCAACATTACCATCAGGCAGGAAGTTAAACTGCCTGTTAAGTATGATGTGCCGGTTGATTTTCATATGCGTGGCGATAAGCCCGTTTATACGCAGGATGTAAAATCGACTAAAACAACCATGCCTTTTTACAAGAACAACGAGTTTGATTATGCTAAAGTATTAAAGTTTATTGGCCCCGGGTATGAGCATTATGCTTTGCTTGTATTTATGGTTTTTGTTATCGTTATCATTACTTCGGTATCAAACGGCGCAAATATTACCGATGGTATTGACGGGCTGGCAACGGGTACTTCAGCAATTATCGGGTTAACACTGGCCATATTGGCCTACGTATCTGGTAACACCATGATAGCCGATTACCTGAACATTATGTATATACCCAACTCGGGCGAGCTGGTGATTTTTGCCGGTGCCTTTGTAGGTGCATGCGTTGGCTTTTTGTGGTACAATTCTTACCCGGCGCAGGTATTTATGGGCGATACCGGCAGTTTAGCTATAGGCGGTATCATAGCTGTATTCGCTATTATTATTCGTAAGGAGTTGCTGGTTCCGGTATTATGCGGCGTGTTTTTGGTAGAGAACCTGTCGGTAATTATGCAGGTGGGCTGGTTTAAGTTCACCAAACGTAAATATGGCGAAGGCCGCAGGATCTTCCTGATGGCGCCGCTGCATCACCATTATCAAAAGAAAGGTTTCCACGAATCCAAGATCGTAACCCGCTTCTGGATCATCTGCATCTTCCTGGCGATTATAACGGTGATAACGCTGAAGTTAAGATAAAGAATCAAGAGATAAGAATCAAGACACAAGACAAAGAATAGTGAACACATCTAATAACATACCCAATCAAAAGCTTCCCCTTCAGGGGACGGAAGGGGTAAGGCTTGCCATACTTGGCGCCGGCGAAAGCGGCGTTGGGGCGGCATACCTTGCCCTGCAGCAGGGATATGATGTGTTCGTGTCGGACTTTGGGCCCGTTGCCGATCATTACAAACAGCAATTAAAAGACTGGAACGTAAGGTTTGAAGAGAACGGCCATACCGAAGACGAGATCTTAAAGGCTGCCGAGGTGATAAAAAGTCCGGGCATACCCGATAAGGCGCCGATAGTGAAAACGCTGGTTGCAAATAACATCCCGGTGATATCCGAGATTGAGTTTGCCGGGCGCTATACAGATGCTAAAATGATATGCATAACAGGTTCAAACGGTAAAACAACTACCGCCAGCCTTACTTATCATATCCTTAAAAACGGGGGCTTAAATGTAGGCCTTGCCGGTAATATTGGTAAAAGCTTTGCCTACCAGGTAGCTACCGAAAATTTTGAATATTACGTGCTGGAGATAAGCAGCTTTATGCTGGATAGCATGTACAAATTCAGGGCGGATATAGCGGTGCTGTTAAACATCACCCCAGATCACCTTGACCGTTACGAATACAAGCTGGAGAATTACGCGGCATCCAAATTCAGGATAACGCAGAACCAAACCGGCACCGACCATTTTATTTATTGCGCGGATGATACCGAAACAATAAAAGTAATGGAAGGAAAAGAGATAGCAGCGCAGCAACTGCCATTCTCTATACAAAAGAAGATTGGCGAGGGAGCATACCTCGATCAGGATAACCTAATTATAAACGTACACCAACAACATTTTCAAATGTCAATAAACGAACTGGCCCTACAGGGAAAGCACAACATCTACAATTCTATGGCTTCGGGTATCGTAGCCAAAGTGCTTGAGTTACGCAACGAAACGATGCGGGAGAGTATGGGTAACTTCCGAAATATTGAACACAGGCTGGAGTCGGTGGGTAAAATATCGGGCATTAGCTTCATTAACGATTCTAAGGCTACCAATGTAAACTCTACCTGGTACGCGCTGGAGAGCATGACCACCGATGTTGTTTTAATATTGGGCGGTGTTGATAAGGGTAATGATTACAGTATGCTTAAACAATTAGTTAAGCAAAAGGTAAAAGCCATAGTTTGTTTAGGTAAAGATAACAAGCGCATCCATGATGCTTTTGAGGATGATGTAGAAGTGATAGTGAACACAGCATCGGCCGCTGAGGCTGCACAGGTAGCTTATCATTTGGCCGAAAAAGGAGATACCGTATTGCTATCGCCTGCCTGCGCAAGTTTCGACCTGTTTAAGAACTATGAGGATCGCGGTCGTCAATTCAAAGACGCAGTTAAAGAATTATAACAATCGGTGAAATCACAATAAAATCGGTGTAATCACAAAAATAATATGAATCAGATACTCAGTAACGTAAAAGGGGACCGCTGGATATGGCTTATCGTCATACTGCTGTCTGTGCTGTCATTACTTGCTGTATATAGCTCAACGGGTACGCTCGCCTATAAACAGGGTAAAGCAGCGGAGCTGATACTGATGAAGCACCTGTTTATGATAATAGGCGGTATTGCACTGATGTATTTTTCGCACCTGTTAGATTATCGGTATTACGCCGGTATCTCCAAAATATTGATGGTGATAACCATTCCGTTGTTGTTGTACACATTGTTTTTTGGTAGCCACATCAACGAGGCAAGCCGCTGGATAGCCATTCCCGGAACAGGTTTAACCTTCCAGACATCCGATTTGGCAAAGCTGGCATTGATAACCTACCTGGCACGTACGCTATCGCGTAAGCAGGAGAATATAAAAGATGTAAAAAACTCCTTTATCCCAATTATGGGCTCGGTTTGTGTGGTGTTTGCATTAATAGCATGGGCAAATCTTTCAACCGCTTTAATGCTGTTTGGGGTAAGTATTTTACTGCTTATTATGGGGCGTATAAGTGTTAAACAAATAGCGGTAGTTTGTGTTGCAGGTGTAATGTTGCTGGCAGGTATTATGTTGTTAGGCCCGCGCCGCCACATGTACTTAACCCGTATAAACACGTTTATGCATCCTGATAAGGCCGACCCGGATAAATCGTTCCAGGCCGACCACTCGAAAATTGCCATAGCAACAGGCGGGTTTTTTGGCAAAGGCCCGGGCAACAGTACCGAGCGTAATATACTGCCTCACCCGTATTCGGATTTTGTTTACTCGACCATTATAGAAGAGTACGGCTTATTTGGAGGGGTGATATTGATAGCAATTTACCTGTTCCTGCTATACCGGTGTATAAAAATTGTAACAAAAGCGCCCAAGGCCTTGGGGCCCTGCTGGCCGCAGGGCTAAGCTTTAGCCTAACCATACAGGCATTTGCCAATATGGCGGTAGCAGTAGGGCTGGGGCCGGTAACAGGTGTGCCATTGCCGCTGGTAAGTATGGGTGGTACATCCATATTATTTACAAGTGTGGCGTTTGGTATAATATTATCAGTTAGTAGGGATATAGACGAACCAAAGAAGGTTGTAGTGGGCGAAATAAGTGTAGCAGCTTAAATAGAGAAGCAAGATATAAGAGTCAAGACATAAGAATAAAAGGTATTTTAAAAATGGCAAAAAGGATCATCATAAGCGGCGGCGGTACAGGGGGGCATATCTTCCCGGCTATTGCTATTGCCAATGCTTTGAAAAAGCTTGATCCGGATACCGAGATATTGTTTGTTGGTGCCAGTGGGCGTATGGAAATGGAAAAGGTTCCGGCGGCCGGTTATAAAATAATAGGATTAGATATACAGGGCATCCAGCGTAAATCCATCTGGAAGAATGTGATGTTCCCGGTTAAACTGCTGAACAGTGTACGCAAGGCCATTAAAATTATAAAAGATTTTAAGCCCGATGCTGCGGTTGGCGTAGGTGGTTATGCATCAGGGCCGTTGCTATACGCAGCATCGTTACGGGGGATACCAACGCTGATACAGGAGCAAAACTCGTATGCGGGTATCACCAATAAATGGTTAGGTGCCAAGGCAAAAAAGATCTGCGTAGCGTTTGACGGGATGGAGAAATTTTTCCCGTTCGATAAGATCATCAAAACCGGTAACCCTATCCGTAAAGATTCGGTGAACATTGCCGGTAAACATATGCAGGCGCTGGAGTTGTATAAGCTGTCGTCGTTCAAAAAAACGGTGCTGATAACCGGAGGCAGCCTTGGGGCGCGTACGTTAAATAACAGTATACTGGCAGGTATTGAAAAGCTTGCAGCTGCGGATGTTCAGGTGATATGGCAAACAGGTAAGTTCTATTATAAAACAGTAGTAGAGCAATTGGGCATTGATTACCATCCTGATGTTTGCGTAGTGGAGTTTTTAAACCGCATGGACCTGGCTTATGCCGCTGCCGATGTGATCATATCAAGGGCAGGGGCTGGCACCATAGCCGAACTGTGCGTGATTAAAAAACCGGTGATATTGGTACCATCGCCAAACGTAGCCGAAGACCACCAAACCAAAAATGCGCTGGCGCTGGTACAGGAAAATGCCGCCTTGTTTGTGGCCGACAGGGACGCCGAAGCAAAACTGGTAGATAAAGTGCTTGCACTTTTAAATGATAATGATTTACAAAAAACATTAAGCAATAATATTGGCAAACTGGCCCTGCCCGATGCCGATGACGTTATTGCAAAAGAGGTTATCCAAATAACAAACAACAATTAGATGGCTAATCCTCCTGTATATCGGGAGGATAGCCTTTTTTGAAACAGAAAATGGAATTAAACAACATAAAAAGAGTTTACCTGGTAGGGATTGGCGGCATAGGCATGAGTGGCCTTGCGCGCTATTTCCATCATTTAGGCTGTGTTGTTTGCGGATATGATAAAACCCACACACCACTAACCGATGACCTGCATAACGAAGGCATCTGCGTGGTGTTTGAAGACAGGCAGGACTGGATCCCGATGAGCTTTCAGAATAATGACGAAGGCACACTGATCATTTACACCCCCGCTATCCCGAAAGATTCTGAGATCCTGAACTATTTCCGCCGTAAAGGGTTCGACCTTTACAAGCGTTCGCAGGTGTTGGGTATCATCAGCAAAAGCATGTACACTATTGCTGTTGCCGGTACGCATGGTAAAACCACTACATCGTGCATGATAGCGCACATCCTGAAAGACTCAGGTAACAATTGCTCTGCGTTTTTGGGTGGTATATCATCCAACTACCAAACCAATGTGCTTTATGGCGATAATAACATTATGGTGGTTGAAGCCGATGAGTACGACCGGTCGTTCCTGACGCTACACCCGGATATCGCCATCATTACATCCATGGATGCCGATCACCTGGATATTTACGGCGACCATTCCCAACTGGAAGAATCGTTTAAGCTTTTCGCCTCGCAGTTAAAGCAGGGCGGTACGCTTATTTACCATAAAGGCCTGCCCCTGGGCGATGGCCTTATTTATGCCATGAACGAGCAGGCTCAGGCTATGGCAACCAATGTGCGGATAGAAGAAGGTAACTTCTACTTTGATTTTAATGATAGCAAAACCAGTATCCCCAATATAAAAATGGGTATTGCAGGTTTGCATAATATAGAAAATGCTGTTGCTGCTATTGAAGCAGCCCTGCATGTAGAGGTTTCTGCTGATGCCATCCATGAGGCACTGGGTTCTTTTAAAGGAGTAAAGCGCCGTTTTGAATACATCGTAAAGAACGACAATCACATTTATATTGATGATTACGCGCATCATCCCGAAGAGTTAAGGGCAGCCATAACATCGGTAAAAAGGCTTTATCCAACTAAAAAGCTGACGGTTATTTTTCAGCCGCATTTATTTACCCGTACCCGCGATTTTGCCGATGGCTTTGCCGAGGTGCTTGATATGGCCGATGAGTTACTGATGCTGGATATTTACCCGGCCCGCGAACTGCCTATTGAAGGGGTGGATAGCGAAATGATATTAGGTAAAATGCACCTGGCCAACAAGCGCAAGTGCGGCAAGCAGGAAAGTATTGAGATAGTACAGAATGAAAAACCCGAACTGCTTTTAACAGTAGGCGCGGGCGATATTGATACTTTGGTTTTACCCTTAAAACAAGTATTAGATAATGTTTAAGAAACGCATATGGAAACCGCTGCTTATTGGTTTTGGCTGGCTTATTAGCCTGGCAGGCCTGGTGGTGCTTATGAGTTTCATTGAGGTTAAAAAAGCCGAGCTGGTTTGCAAAAAGGTGAATGTTTTTATACCCGGCAACCAGTATTTTATAGACAGGCAGGAAGTTGATAATATCCTGCAAACTACCAGTCATACGCTGATAGGTCGCCGGATCGAGAATATTGATATACACGCGCTGGAGAACAAATTGAAGATAAACCCATTTGTGGAGTTTGCCACGGTATATATGGATATGGACGGTGTACTACAGGTTGAGGTAAGCCAGCGCCAGCCTATCCTGCGTATCATGAACCGGTTCGACCAGGATTTTTATGTGGATGAGCACGGATTGAAGATGCCGCTATCGCAAAACTTTACAGCACGTGTGCTGGCGGTTAATGGTTATATAGATGAACTTTTTGCCAACAAGGTAGATTCGTTACATACGGCTTTGGCAAAAGATATCTTTAAAACAGCCGACTTTATCCGGAAAGATTCGCTTTGGGATGCGCAGATAGCGCAATTGTACATCAACCAGGATCATGAGATAGAACTGGTGCCGCGCGTAGGTAACCAACGCATATTGTTGGGTAATGCCGATTCGCTGGCAACAAAGTTTAACAACTTAAAAGTATTTTATAAGCAGGCTTTGCCTTTGGTTGGGTGGGATGCTTATAAACTGATCAACATTAAATACATGAACCAGGTGGTAGGGGTTAGGAACGAAACCTTGCTCGACTCCATCAAACGGCATAAACAGTTTATGGCCGATTCATTAAAACGCGCGGAAATTAAACGGGATACCACGGCTAAGAGTGATGCGATGCCGGTATTAGAAGACACAAAAGAGAAGACATCTATTAAAAACTAAGTATATGGACAAAAGTTCAACACAAGAAAAGAGTTCGCCAATTGTAGTAGGCCTTGATATTGGAACCACTAAAATTTGCGCGATAGTTGGCCGCAGGAGCAAAAACGGCAAAATAGAGGTATTGGGTATAGGTAAAGCCGAGTCGGCAGGGGTTACGCGTGGTATGGTATCAAATATTGATAAAACCGTACAGGGTATTACAGCGGCGGTTGATATCGCGGGTACGCAATCAAACGTCGAGATCAGGATAGTAAACGTAGGTATAGCCGGTCAGCATATAAAAAGCTTGCAGCATCGTGGTTTAATTACCCGTAAAGATCTGAGCTCTGAAATAAGCCGCAAGGATATTGATAAGCTGGTTGAAGATATGTACAACCTGGTGATGCCTCCGGGCGAGGAGATCATCCATGTATTACCGCAGGAGTTTACGGTTGATAACGAGCCGGGTGTAAAAGACCCGATTGGTATGGCAGGCGTACGTTTGGAAGCAAATTTCCATATCATATCCGGCCAGGTAACCGCTATAAAAAACATTGTAAAATGCGTTAACAAAGCTCAGCTGGAAAGCCAGGAGCTTATACTGGAGCCTTTAGCTTCGTCGGAATCTGTGTTGAGCGACGAAGAAAAAGAAGCCGGTGTTGTTTTAGTAGATATAGGTGGTGGTACAACAGATGTGGCCATATTCCACGAAGGTATTATTCGCCATACAGCGGTTATCCCATTTGGCGGTAACAGCGTAACCGAGGATATCCGCGAGGGTTGCTCAGTAATGCGCAATATTGCCGAGCAACTGAAAGTAAGGTTCGGATCTGCTTTAGCAGAAGAAAACAAAGAGAACGAAATAGTTTGCGTACCGGGCTTGCGCGGCCGCGAACCAAAAGAGATCTCGGTTAAAAACCTGGCTTTTGTGATCCAGGCGCGTATGGAAGAAATTGTAGAGCATGTGTACTACGAGATCAAATCATCCGGCTACGAAAAGAAACTGATTGCAGGTATTGTGGTAACCGGTGGCGGGGCGCAGTTAAAACACCTAACCCAGTTAATAGAATACGTAACCGGTTTAGATTGCCGCGTAGGTTACCCTAACGAGCATTTGGCCAAAAATGAGTTTTTGCCGAAAAATATATACGAAGACCTGCAAAGCCCAACGTTTGCAACAGGTATAGGCCTGTTGATAAAAGGTATCCAGAAAATGGAGTATAACGATGTTGTACAAACACCTGCCGCAGCGGTTAAAGCAGAAAAAGTAAAATACACCGACGACCGCAAATTTGGTTTGTTAGGTAAAATACTGGAATCGGGTAAGAAATTTATTAAGGATGATATCAAAGACGAGGACTTTTTGAAATAGGAGAAAAGTAACTCACCCCGCTACGCTTCGCTGGCGACCCTCTCTGCTTCGCAAAGAGGGTGAGAATATGAGCAAAACCCTCTTTCCGCGCAGCGAAGAGAGGGTGGTCGAGCGCAGCAAAGACCGGGTGAGTAAACTCGCGAGGATGTAAAAATGACCGGAAGTGCTAATTTATCCACATCCGTAAACTTTTCCACATTGTACACATTTGTGGAAAAACCTTGTGGAAAAAGAGTTAATATTACATTAAGAAAATCTATCTATTCATCAGAATACATATAGCTGAAAATAAGGATTATGCAGTTTGAGATGTTAAAGGAAAAATCGTCTATCATCAAAGTAATTGGTGTTGGCGGTGGCGGCGGTAACGCAGTAAACCATATGTACAGGCAAGGGATCACCGGTGTTGATTTCATTATTTGTAACACCGATGCACAGGCGCTTGAGTTAAGCCCTATACCCAATAAAGTACAGTTAGGCGCAAGCTTAACCGAAGGTATGGGTGCGGGCTCTATCCCCGAGGTAGGTAAAAACTCGGCGATCGAAAATATCGACGATATTAAGCAAATGCTTGGCTCAAACACCAAAATGCTGTTCATTACAGCAGGTATGGGTGGTGGTACCGGTACAGGCGCAAGCCCTATTATTGCCAAAGCCGCGCGCGAACTTGATATCCTTACTGTAGGTATCATTACAACCCCCTTCTCATTTGAAGGCAAACGCCGTAAAATGCAGGCCGATGCCGGTATGGAAGAGTTGAAAAAATATGTAGATTCTTTCCTGGTGATCTCAAACGACAGGCTGCGCCAGATATTTGGTAACCTAACCATGAGTTCTGCTTTTGGCCAGGCCGATGATATTTTAACCACGGCCGCAAAAGGTATTGCAGAGATCATTACACTGCCTGGCTATATAAACGTCGACTTTAAAGATGTGCGTACGGTAATGAAAGACAGTGGTGTATCTATCATGGGTAGCAGCACTGCCGAAGGTGAAAACCGCGCTTTAAAAGCAGTGGAAGGTGCCTTGTCATCACCATTGTTGAAAGATAATGAAATTGAAGGCGCACGTTACATCCTGCTGAACATCAGTTCGGGCCTTAAAGAGGTTACCATGGATGAGGTAAGCATTATTACCGATTATATACAGGAAGAAGCCGGTTTGGCTGCCGACCTTATATGGGGTAACTGCGTTGATGAAAACCTTGGCGAAAAACTATCTGTAACTATTATAGCTACAGGTTTCCAAACTAAAGACGAGCGCGAAAAAGAGAACAGCAACAAAAAAGTGGTATCAATGCTGGTGCCAGAGAGCGAGCCATTGGTAAAACCGGTAAATGAATTTATTACCCCGGTTAAAGCTGATGCCGAAATGGATGCCAGCCCATATATGAAACTGAAGGACGAGCCAAAACAAACCGGTTTGTTTGACCTGTTTGCCCGCGCCGAAGAGCAGGACGCTGCTGATAAAAATATCATCAAATACGACCTGAACGAAGAAGTACCATCTGTTGAAGAAAACGAACCATCTGAGTTTACGTTTAAGGTTACCGAAACCGTGATGAACTTTGAACCGGTCGTAGCCGAAGTAAAAGCACCTGAGCCGGAGCCGGAACCAGAAGTTGTTAATGCCGACGAGAATAAAACAGACGAATCAATAGAAGAGCAATTGCGCAAATCGCGCGAGCGTATTATGCGTTTAAAAGACCTGAGCATGAAGCTGCGTAACGGCAACATCCAGGAGCTGGAGAATATCCCTGCTTATAAACGTAAAGAAATTGCCTTGCAGCAAACCCCTGCGTCTGACGAAAGCCAGGTATCACGATTCTCTTTACTGCCAGATAGCGAAGGCAAAACAGAGATCAGGAACAACAATTCTTTTCTACACGACAATGTTGACTAATTGATCTGAACCCAAATACGAAGCCCCTAGCAACAATGCAGGGGCTTTTTTGTTATAGCTATATCATAATTGATAAAGTTTAGGTTCGCACTTTTACTAAGAGCTATATTTGCATAACATTTATACTAAGAATATACATTTTGGATCTGTTTGATAAGATAAGCAAAAATATGGGCGGCCCTATCGGGCAGCACCAAAAGTGGTCGCATGGCTACTTCTCCTTTCCGCATCTGGAAGGCGAGATACACCCGCACATGATGTTTAAAGGTAAAAGCCATTTGGTTTGGAGCCTTAATAATTACCTTGGCCTGGCCAACCACCCCGAAGTACGCGAGGCCGATGCGCAAGCCGCTGCCGATTATGGCATGGCCTACCCAATGGGCGCCAGGATGATGTCGGGCAATACCAAACATCACGAGGAACTGGAAAACAACCTTGCCGCATTTGTGGGTAAAGAGGCTGCATTCCTGCTTAATTACGGCTACCAGGGGATGGTATCTATCATAGATGCATTAGTTGACCGTAACGACGTAATTATTTACGATGCCGAATCACATGCCTGTATTGTTGATGGTGTGCGCCTGCACATGGGCAAACGCTTTGTGTATAAGCATAACGATATAGAAAGCTTTGAAAAACAACTGGAACGAGCCCAGCGTATGGTTGAGCAAACCGGTGGCGGTATACTGGTTATAACCGAGGGTGTTTTTGGCATGTCGGGCGCAC
>NZ_JBAZRC010000141.1:0-13428 GCF_041663085.1 Mucilaginibacter sp. | reverse complement strand
CATGTTAACAGCAATACCAACGGCGAGCAGGATTACACCATAACAGGTGTATTTGATGACGGCAAAGTACCATCGCACATCAACGCTAATTTCTTCCTTTCGGTAGGAGGAGGCTCAATGGAGGGCTTTATAAAAAGGCAGGGAAACGATTTTGCCAGCAACAATATGTTTTATACTTACCTGCTGCTTAAACCCGGCACAAACCCTGCATCGCTCCAGGCTAAACTACCCGCTTTTATTGACAAATACGCTGGTAAGGATTTGAAGAACATGGGTTTCCAGAAAGAACAATCCTTACTTGCCCTGCGCGACATCCACCTGAGCAATGAGGTAGAAAGCAACGTAACCGCGCCTGCAAGCAAAACTTATTTGTACGTACTGTTCTCGATTGCAGCATTTACGCTGATCATTGCCTGTATCAATTTCATGAACCTCTCTACCGCGCGTTCATCAAAACGCTCGTCGGAAGTTGGCGTACGTAAAGTACTGGGGGCAGAAAAATCAACCCTGATCAGGCAGTTCCTAGGCGAATCTGTTTTGATGACCTTAATAGCCTTTGTATTTGCTATTGTTATCACCCTGATATTACTGCCTTTATTTAACCAGCTGGCCGATAAGAATATTACTCTATCTATAGATAAAGATTTAGTACTATTCTTCGAGTTTTTACTGATGGCACTTATTACCGGCGTGCTTGCGGGCAGTTACCCGGCATTCTACCTATCGTCATTTAACCCGGTTAAGGTGTTAAAGGGCAAGCTAACCAATTCGCTGGCTGTAGTAGCTGTGCGTAAAGGATTGGTTGTTTTCCAGTTTATCATTTCGGTGGTACTTATTGTGGCATCGGTTGTTATAGCGCGGCAGATGAACTTTATGCGTACCGCCGACCTAGGCTTTGCAAAAGACCAGCAGATAGTACTGCCTTTACGTACTGCTAATGCCAAGGCAGCATACGCAGCCATGAAAGCAGATCTGCAACAAAACAGCCAGGTAGCATCAATCGGTGCATCGGCTTATTACCCGGGGGTATTTAATCCAAGTGATAACCTGTTATACCGCGAAGGACAAACCACAGCAGAAGGAAAGCGTACACGCCTTAACTATGTAGATAACAACTTTTTACAAACTTTAAATATCAAACCAGTTGCCGGTCGGTTGTTCTCTCCGCAATTTGGTGCAGATACCAATGTCAATATCATTATAAACGAAAAAGCGGCTAAGGAATTTGGCTTTGCCAGTGCACAAGATGCCGTTAATAAAAAAGTACAAAACAATTTTCAGGGTAATACCAACTCGTTTACTATTGTCGGTGTGGTAAAAGATTTCCATTATGAGGACCTGCACCTGCCGGTAACCCCCTACGGCTTTTTACTAAACACCGGCGGCTATAACTATATGGTTATACATACCAAACAAGGGAACATGGCTGCCATGTTAAAAACAATAGAGGCCAGCTGGAAAAAGTATGACCCGAACGATCCGTTCGATTACACCTTTATGGATGATGATTTCCAGAAGAACTACCAGGCTGATACCCGCCTGGCCGGTATTGTAAGTTATTTTACTGTTGTAGCGATATTAATATCATGCCTTGGTTTGTTTGGCCTGGCAGCTTTTAGCGCAGAGCAACGCACAAAGGAAATTGGCGTACGCAAGGTATTAGGCGCGAGTGTAAGAACTATCGTATCATTATTGTCGGTGGATTTTTTAAAGCTGATCATCGCATCTGTTATCATCGCCTCGCCAATTGCATGGTGGCTGATGAATAAATGGTTGCAGGCTTTTGCCTACCGCAAAGATATCGACTGGACAATATTTGCTTATACTGCAACTATCGCGATATTTATTGGTCTTTTAACCATTGGTTCACAGGCGTTAAAAGCCGCGCTGGCAAACCCGGTAAAGAGTTTAAGGAGTGAATGAGGTTAGTGATCCGCTAATCAGAGATTTGGCATACATAACTTTAGCATTTAGAATTTCCAAAATATGATTCGTAACTATTTAAAAACCGCGTGGCGTAACCTGCTGCAAAACAAAACAACATCGTTAATAAGCATGGCAGGCCTGGCTGTAGGTATTTGCTGCTTCCTGCTGCTTACAACCTATCTGATAAATGAGTTACGCTACGACAGGTTTAATCTAAATGCCGACAGGATAAGCAGGTTAACATTTAGCTACAAATCCGCAGATGATAACGAAGCAAAAACTGCGGCTATAACACCTACTGCGCCTGTCCCGGTTTTTAAGAAAGAGTTTTCTGACATAGAAGATGGTGTTCGTATTGTGAATTACTCTAACATGCGGGCCGCTGTAGTACAGTTTGGTGATAAGGTTTTTAAAGAAAAAAAAATGCTGGCGGCCGATGACTCGTTCTTTAAAATTTTTACTTTTAAGTTTATACAGGGAAATGCGGCATCTTCTTTATCAAATTCATCATCAATTGTAATTACCGCATCAACTGCCAAAAAATACTTTGGTGATGACAACCCCATGGGTAAAATACTCAAGGTTGACCAAAAGAATAACATGATGGTTACCGGCGTAATTGAAGATGTGCCCGAGTACTCTCAAATAAAGTTTGATTTGATGGCAAGCTACGCCATGATGCCACGTTCGTTAACACGTGCCTGGGATTCATCAAACGATTACTCGTACATCCTTTTAAAACCGGGTGCGGATAGGGAGGCGGTGGCCAAACAAATGACCAGCTACATCACTAAAGACAGGCCACAATCAGGTAATAAAATGTGGTTTAGTTTAGAACCCTTAACTAAAGTGCATTTATATACCACAGCAACTTATGGTTTAGAACCATCTGGTAATATTAAATACGTTTACATTTTAGGGTTTGTTGCGGTAATATTACTGATACTGGCCTGTGTTAATTTCCTTAATTTAGTTACGGCCCGATCTGCAGAACGTGCCAAAGAAATTGGTGTACGAAAGGTAATGGGTGCTATGCGCGGGCAATTATTTAGTCAGTTTATCATTGAAGCAGGCATCATCACTTTGTTTTCTATAGTAATAGGTGTGGCGTTGCTGGCCGGGTTGTTTCCGTCATTTAGTACGTTTACAGGCCAGGCATTAGGTTTCCAAACATGGAACCTGTCATGGCTGCTAATGGCATTGGTTGCTTTATTTGTATTGGTTACATTACTTGCCGGTACATATCCGTCATTATACTTATCGGCATTTAAGCCTATTGTTACGCTTAAGGGCAGCGCGTCATCGCAGGCAGGCGGGGTAATGTTGCGAAAATCACTGGTGGTTTTCCAGTTTGTGGTATCGGTTTTCTTTATCATCAGCACCATTATTGCAGGCAACCAGTTACACTACATACAAAGCCTTAATACGGGTATAAACCGCGACCAGGTTTTAGTACTTGATATTGGTGGCATGCCTTATACCAAAATAGAATCGTTTAAAACCGAAATTAGCCAGCAAACAGGTGTATTAGGCTCTACGGCCAGCTATGATTCGCCCGTTAACGTTGGTGGTGGTTATTCCATTAATACTGCCGAAGGCAAAAACTCCGATTATAACTTGTCGGTAACCGCTATCCCGGTTGAAAAAAGTTTCACCAAAACCTTAGGTATTAAATTAGTTGCAGGCAGCGATCTTGACCTTGGTGATGAGCAACAGGTGCAGGATACCGCTTCTGCCAAAAGGCGTTATAGCTTTATTTTAAATGAAACAGCTGTTGCAGCAATGGGATGGAAGCCGGAACAAGCCATTGGTAAAAAAATAGGTTTAAATGGCCGTATGGGTACCATCAAAGCCGTAGCAAAGGACTTTAACTTTGCGTCGCTGCATGAAAAAATTACGCCTATTGTGATGTTCCCAGAGTATGATTGGTTTGGTAAATTGCTTATTAAAACATCGGGCAAAAACACCGCTAACACAGTCAACGCTATACAGACCAAATGGCATAAGTTTTATCCAAACGCACCTTTCGAGTATCATTTCCTTGACCAGGAGTTTGATGCCATGTACAAAACCGACCAGCGTACCGGTGGCATACTTACCGCATTTACCGTGGTAACCATATTTATATCATGCCTTGGTTTATTTGGCCTGGCTGTTTTCTCAACCCGCCAACGCATCAAAGAAATTGGTATCCGTAAGGTATTGGGTGCAGGCGTAGTGAGTATCGTTGGCTTAATATCGTTTGATTTTATAAAATTGGTATTAATAGCCATCCTGATCTCTTCGCCAATTGCCTGGTACGCCATGAACACCTGGCTGCAGGACTTCGCCTTCCGTATTGATATACAATGGTGGGTGTTTGTAATTGCAGGCGGTACAGCGGCACTTATAGCATTTTTAACGGTGAGTTATCAATCTATAAAAGCAGCATTATCAAACCCGGTGAAAAGTTTACGGTCAGAGTAGGTTAATGGCCAATTAATTGCAATTGTTTAGAATTTAGTACTTAGAATTTCTTCCAATATGTTTAAAACCAACCTTAAAATTGCCTGGCGCAGCTTGTGGAAACACAAAGCCTATTCATTAATAAACATTATAGGTTTAAGCACCGGCCTGGTTGCCTGCCTTATTGTGGCCACTGTTGTAATTGATGAGCTATCGTACGATCACCAATGGACAAAAGGCGATAATATTTACCGGGTGCTATCTGTAAACAGCAATGTAAAGGGTGCCGAAAAAATGCCTGTTACTTTCTCGGGCTTTGGCCCGTCGGTTAAAAAGGATATGCCAGAGGTTGCCGACTATTGCCGTGCATCAGTAAGGAACGAAAGGCTACAACTGGGTAATTATAAAGAGGGGATAGCCTTTAAAGCACTAAAAGCCGAAACAAGTGTATTCCGGATGTTTGATTTTAACATCATACAGGGTAACCCTCAAAAATTTGTAAAGGGCTATACCAATCTTGTAATCAGTAAAAAGATCAGCGAACAGTATTTTCCGGGGCAAAACCCACTGGGTAAGGTGATCTATAACCTGCCTGAATATGGTAAGCCGGGGCAATATTTAATAACAGGCGTAGTTGAATCCATTCCGCAAAACACACACCTTAGGGCTGATATTATTACACTAAATGAATACGCCGCAAGCGAAAATACCTTACCCGTGAGCGGTTATTTTACGTTCGAACCTGTGTACGTTTTATTAAAAGCCGGCACCAACGTTAGCCAACTTACCCAAAAAGTAAACAAATGGTATGAAAAAGGTATGGGTAAAAAGGGCGACTACAGTACACAGTTTCAACCGCTAAAAGATGTATATCTGAAGTCGGATTTCCCGGCGGTGCAGGATATACACGGCAGTATAAAAAACGTATACATATTTTCGGCAGTGGCCGCTTTGCTTTTGCTGATCGCTTGTATCAACTTTGTAAACCTTACCATATCGCGTGTGTTTAACCGCGCTAAAGAAACCGGTGTACGTAAAGTATTGGGTGCCGGTAAAACGCAACTGCTTATACGCTTCCTTTCAGAGTCGATTTTATTTTTTGTGATCTCGTTCCTGCTGGCAATTTTTGCATATCCATTTTTGCTTAAACCGCTCGAAACTTATTTGGGTCACCAACTGGTGTCTAATTTATACAGTTCGGCCTATTTATTTATCACTATTTGTGGGGTGCTTTTAATAAGTTTTTGCACTGGTTTATACCCGGCCTGGTTTTTATCCAGGCCAAAACCGGTAGTGATATTAAGAGATAAGATCTCATCAGACTTGCAGCTAAACTTCCTGAAAAAGGCCCTGGTAGTTGGGCAGTTCGTTATATCGGTAGCTATTATTGGGGTTACGTTTATCGTACACAACCAGATCAACTTTATGAACCATAAAGATCTGGGGTTCGATAAAAACAATGTTCTTAATATCAGCTATACCGAATGGGGCAAAAGCGCCAGGAGTTTTAAGCAGCAAATTAAAGAGATACCGGGTGTAGAAAGCGCAAGCATCAGCGACTGGTACCCAACATCAGGCGCAGGCAATATGTCGCGAACGATAAAGGTTCGAAACGAAAAAATGGATGTGTTTTTTATACAGGGCGATGCCGATCTGGCTAAGGTTTTAAAACTACAGCTAAAATCAGGGCGTGTGTTTGATCCATCGCTTAGTACCGACGCCATGGATGCAGACTCGCTTATAAGCGGCAGCAGCAAACAAACTCTGGCCCTAAAAGCCGTAGAGCCATTATTGATAACCAACTATACCGCCGGTTTGCTGGATATGAAACTGAACAGCAAAACAGATAAGTTTGAAGGTATCCCCGTAGGCATCGTAAAAGATTTTTACAGCGAATCGCTCCATAACAAAATTAAGCCTACAATAATACAGGCCGTAAGCAACCCGCAATGGGGGGCAATGCTTGTTCGGGTTAAACCGGGTACCGAAAAACAGGTTTTAACCGGCATTGATAAACTATACAAGCAATATTACCCTGAAAAAGTATTTAAATACGACTGGATAAGCGACCAATTGAATGAACAATACAAAGCCGAATTTAAACTCCAACAGTTATTTACCTGTTTTAGCTTACTTATCGTATTTCTGGCTTGCTTAGGCCTTTTTGGATTGGTAAGCTTTACTGCAGAGCAGCGCGTAAAAGAGATAGGTATCCGTAAAGTATTGGGAGCGGGTATAGGCGATATTGTTGGTTTGATATCAAAAGATTACCTGTGGCTGGTGAGTATCTCTATACTTATTGCCACACCTATTGCCTGGTACGCCATGAGCAAGTGGCTGCAGGATTTTGCTTACCGTATAGATATACAATGGTGGGTGTTTGCCCTTGCCGGCGGCCTTGCGGTTATTATAGCCTTTGTCACCATAAGTTTCCAATCGGTAAAAGCTGCATTTGCCAACCCGGTGAAAAGTTTACGGTCGGAATAGAGCTTTAATGAATAGAGATCGCAGGTTAGGAGTTTATCCTAACCTTTTTTGTTTCTGATTTTCTAACCCCGATCTGTAAATATCAATGTCTAACCAACAACTGTATCATAACCGAACGCACGCTGTACAGAAGCGTACAGTTTTTATGTTTAACAATCAATATAATAATCTAAAAATCAATTACTTATAACTTTGGTATGCTATTCATGCTTCAATACCAAAATCAGTTTAAGAAATTGCAACAAAATAACTCAGTAATTCATTAACACAATAATTAAACATGTTATCACTTCAGCATATTTCAAAGTATTACCAGGTAGGCGGGAACAAGAATTTCGTCATAAACGACATCAGTCTGGATATTGACGAAGGCGAGTTCGTTTCTATCATGGGCCCATCAGGTTCGGGCAAATCAACCTTGCTGAACATTATAGGTATGCTTGATGAGCCAACCGACGGTTTCCATTACTTTGTAGACCAAGCCGTACACCAGTTAAAAGAAAAACAACGTTCGGCGCTATATAAGCAATATATAGGCTTTGTTTTCCAGGCGTACCATTTAATAGATGAGCTTACCGTTTATGAAAACATCGAGACCCCGCTGATATACCAGGATGTAAAAGGATCTGAGCGTAAAGCGATGGTTGCAGATATGCTGGATCGTTTCCAGATAGTTGGCAAAAAAGATCTTTTCCCAGCGCAGTTATCAGGCGGTCAGCAGCAGTTGGTGGGTATAGCCCGCGCTTTAATTGCCAAACCTAAATTATTACTGGCCGATGAGCCTACCGGTAACCTTAACTCAAAACAAGGCGAAGAGATCATGGAACTATTCAGAAAGCTGAACAAAGAAGATGGCGTTACAATCATCCAGGTAACCCACTCCGAAAAAAACGCGGAATACGGTACGCGTATTATTAACCTGCTGGATGGAAGGGTAGAATCTTCGAAAAAACTCTGAACTATAACACAAAATGCGATACTTTAAATTTTTACTTTTTAGCTTAATAACCTTATCACCCGTACTGGCACACAGCCAGGCGGTTGATACCCTGCTTACACTACAGCAATGCATTGATATTGCCATAAAACATAACCTTGATGTAAGGAAAAGCGAACTGCAACTGCAAAGCGCCAAGGTTGATAAGAACCAGGCTAAAGAAAACCTGCTGCCTTCTATAAATGGCCAGATTGACCATGGTATAAACAATGGCCGTAGCCTTAACCAGGTTGACTATACATACGTTAACGCGTCTACAAAATTTGCAAATTACAATGCCAATGCTAACCTAACCTTATTTAGTGGTTTACAAAACCTGAACAAGATAAAGCAAACATCGTTGGCTTACCAGGCAGGGGAAATGGACCTGCAACAAGCAAAAGACCTGGTAACCATCAATACTATTACTGCTTATTTGCAAGTGCTTAATAATACCGAAGCTCTTTCGCAGGTACAAAACCAGTTAGAGGTTTCTAAAAAGCAGCTGGACAGGTTAGATATTTTGGAAAAACAGGGTGCTAACAAGCAACCAAACGATTTTTACGACCTTAAAGGAACTTATGCCGATAACCAGGTAACTTATGTTAACGCAAAGGCAACCTTGCAAACGTCAAAACTAAACCTGTTACAGATATTAAACATTCCATACAGACCCGAGATAAGGTTTGAAAAGGTATCAGGTGCAGAAATATTACAGCAGAACGGCACATCAGATCAGATCTATCAAACTGCTTTAGCGCAATTGGCTTATGTAAAAGCAGCCACTTTAAGGCGTCAAAGTGCAGAAAAAGGAGTTGCCTTTGCCAAAGGCGCCTTATCTCCAACTATATCATTATTTGGCGGGTTAAACACTACTTATTCCAGTGCAACAAAGGTGAGTGATGTCGATAATTCTACTATACCATATAGAGATCAGTTAAAAAACAACTTTAACAATAACTTTGGTGTAACTGTAAGGATTCCCATCTTAAACTTTTGGCAAAACCGTAATAAAATAACTTTAGCCAAAATAGATCTGCAGAACTATAAGTATGTGGAGGAAAATACTAAAATACAATTGCGCCAAAACGTTGAACAGGCTTACTTAAACATGACCAACGCTTTAGAAAGATATGCAGCCCTGCAAGATCAGGTTAAAGCTTATGCGGAATCGTTCAGAATAGCCGAGATCCGTTTCAACGCGGGGGTATTAACTTCTGTTGATTATGTACTGGCTAAAAACTACCTGGACAGGGCAAACCTCAACCTGATAAACGCCCGCTACGATTGCTACATCTACAACAAAATTTTAGATTATTACCAGGGGCATTTGGCATTATAAAAACCTAATAAACATATCACAGTGAAAATATCCGGCATACATAAAAGTAGCCGGATATTTCATTTTAAAACAAAACGTATATTTACCCGTTAAACCTTAAAATCAACTAAAACCATGAAAAAATTATTACTCACCTTAGGGATATTTTTAGCCATAACGGCAGTATCAAAAGCACAGATATTACCAAAAGTACAGGTTGGTATAAAAGGAGGCGTTAACTTATCAAGCCTGTCAAACTCATCAGGTACATTTAGTGCCGATAACCGTGCCGGTTACCTTGGCGGTATCTGGGCAAGATTTGGCGCATTAGGCTTTAATTTTCAGCCCGAGCTTTATGTGACCAGTAAAAATGTTAATATCAACTCAAGCAATGGCTCTTCAAGTAATGCGAAATTTACAAGTATTGATGTGCCACTATTATTAGGTGGAAAAATTGGAGCCTTTGGTTTGGGAGGTAGGTTTTATGCTGGCCCGTTAATGTCATTTGCTATAAATAGAAGTGGTAATTCATTTGGTTCGGCTGCAGGTGATGCTGTAAATTTACGTTATAAAGATGCCAATTTTGCAATAACTGCCGGTGCCGGTATTGATATTAGCAAGATATCTATCGATCTTCGTTATGAAGCTGGACTTACCAAACAAGAATATATTGATGGTTCTACTAATATAAAAACCCGTGTAAGCTTATTTAACCTAAGCTTAGGTTACGCGTTTTTATAAGCAAACCAATAATATTATAAAAGGCTTGTGCATTGCACGGGCCTTTTTTGTTTAGGGCCAAGAAAGTATCGTAATTGGCGCAGTCGTTGTCAATATAGTATTATGGTTGTGATGCCCGATGCGCTTATATTAGCCCTTACATCATTAGCCTGTTAAATATGAATCATAAGCGTTTAATAACTATATTATTACTGTTAACCGCAGGTTTCAGTCGGTCGCAATTGTTTGCCCAAACAGAGCCGGCCGGTAACGCGAATATTCGTTTAAACCAAACTGGCTTTTATCCAAACGGCGCTAAAATAGCAATACTCACTAATGCAAAACCAGGTAAGTTTTATATTCAAAACGGTAATAAAAAAATAGTTTTTACGGGCGAGTTAAAACAATCATCACAGCCGGCTTTTTTGGGTAATTATACTTTCATTGCCGATTTTTCGGCATTTAGCAAACCGGGGAAATATATGGTGTACGTTCCGGGAAGCGGTTATTCTTATCCTTTTAGCATTCGGCCTTCTGTATTAAAACCTGTAGCCGATGCAAGCATTAAAGCCTTTTACTTTCAGCGGGCATCTATAGCCCTGGATGAAAAGTATGCCGGCAAGTGGCATAGGGCAGAAGGCCATCCGGATAATAAAGTACTGGTACATCCATCAGCAGCAAGCAATAAGCGCCCGGCAGGGACAGTGATATCCAGTCCACGCGCTTGGTACGATGCCGGCGATTACAATAAATACATCGTAAATAGTGGTATCAGCACAGCAACATTACTTTCGCTTTATGAGGATTTCCCGGCGTACATGAAAACTGTACAGTTGAATATCCCCGAAAGCAGCAATCAATTACCTGATGTACTTGATGAGATACTATGGAACCTGCGCTGGATGCTCACCATGCAAGACCCTAACGATGGTGGTATCTATCATAAGCTTACAAACGCCAATTTTGATAAAATATTAATGCCCGATAAGGCTAATACCACACGCTATGTAGTGCAAAAAAGCACCGCTGCTACGCTTGATTTTGCCGCGGTTATGGCACAGGCGTCGCGCATTTTTAAGAAATTCCCCGGCCAGGTGCCGGGCTTATCCGACTCATGCCTGAACGCTGCCGAACAAGCTTGGCAATGGGCGGTTAAAAACCCGACTGTGATTTATGATCAGGACGTAATGAATAAAACATTCAGCCCTAAAATAATCACGGGCGCTTATGGTGATAAGTATTTAAGTGACGAGTGGTTTTGGGCAGGAGCCGAACTTTTTGTAGCTACTGATAAAGATGAGTACTACCATAAAATCAAAACGGGTAAAAATAACGGTATCAGTATCCCTGCATCATGGGCACAGGTTAAGCTTTTGGGCATTTATACCCTGGCACAACATGCAGGCCTGCAAACAGCAAGCAATCCCCAATTAGCAGAAATGAAGGAACTGTTGTTAAGCTTTGCCGATAACCTTATTGAAGCTGCCGGCAACAATGCTTACCAAACTGTAATGACAAAAGCACCCGCAAAGTTTCAATGGGGGAGTAACGGCGATGCCGCTAATCAAGGAATATTGCTAATAAAAGCTTACCAGTTATCTCACAATAAAAAATACCTTAACTATGCTTTAAGTAACCTCGATTATATTTTGGGCCGGAATGCTGCGGGATACTCA
The DNA here is from genome assembly GCF_041663085.1 of Mucilaginibacter sp. Classification (GTDB taxonomy): domain Bacteria; phylum Bacteroidota; class Bacteroidia; order Sphingobacteriales; family Sphingobacteriaceae; genus Mucilaginibacter. Next base: position 1,877 of record NZ_JBAZRC010000141.1, on the reverse strand, counting down.
TACGTTACAGGATATGGCAGTAAAACACCTATGCATCCGCACCACAGGCCATCTATTGCCGATAGGGTAACAGAACCTGTCCCCGGCCTGTTATCAGGCGGGCCTAATCCGGGCATGCAGGATGGCGTAAAATTAGCATCTGTAGTACCCGATAAAGCTTTTATTGACGACGACCGCTCATACGCCACAAACGAGGTAGCCATTAACTGGAATGCACCTTTGGCATACCTGGCAAATGCTATTGAAGCTTTACAAAAAGAGTTATAGGCTAAATAGTTTTATACCGATGTGATAGCTGTAATAAAAAGTATTATAAGGGCGGATAGGCTAAAACCCAATGTGTACATAATTGATACCCCAACTATTTTGCTTACTGTGCGCCAGCGGCTACGTTTATAAAATACACGTAACGAGCGATATATGTACCATATAATAGTGATATTAGCCGCAGCCTGCAAAATATTTGTAACTGTTTCCCAACTATCTGGTAACAGCATATTCAATAATATAATTACCGTTAAAAACAAAAAGATGTAACAGTGCAGGTGTATAGCGTAAATAATATGCTCTACATAAAGTTTATGGTTTTTCCAGAAAGCTATTTTTAAGATGAGCGCAAACAAAGGCAGCAGCAAAAACATCATTTTTGGTGCATTGTGCTTAAAGCCCTCCATTAAAACTTCTTTAGCATTTTTTCCCTGGTTTTTCCAATCGTAGTTCTTTTTTACAAGATAACGCTCCAGCATATTATCCCTGTCTTTGGCAGATAGTTTAGTCTGGTTGGCTAAATAGTCATCGTATGTTGAAAATTTATCTACATTATCATCACCGTAAAACGTAAAACCGCCTTCATTATCTGTTTCGCGGACCTTAACTTTAGGGGAGCCCTTTTCAATATCTGCATTTATCTCTTTGGCAATTGTATCTGGTACATAGGCCTTTAGCTTTTCGGCAATCGCTTTCTTTTGCTCAACGGTAAGGTCTAAATTTGAGTAAATGCCTTTATTAGTCGCAGTTTTATCCTTTTTATTTCCTTTTTGTTCGCTGCGCTTCTCATCTTTTACCTTTTGGTTTTCATGTTTATTACCCTGAAAGAAAAACACAAAAAATACCAAACTGATAAAAATGTACATTTTAACCGGATGCAGGTATTGTGCGCGGCGGCCCGCAAGGTATTCGTTAGTAAGGTGTCCCGGTTTAAAAAAAAGCGGCCTTAGTGTATGAAAAAACTGGTAATCAAAGTGGAAATAATCGCTTATGGCATGGTTTAACATATGGCCAAAGCTCTCTTTCATCTCCAGGTTTTCCTGCCCGCAATTATGGCAAAATTTACCCTCTAAGATGGTTCCGCAATTCAAACAATCATTCTCCTTACGGTAGTGTTTTTTCATCGGTTTAGGATGTGTATGGGTTTAAGCGTTTTCTATAGCGTGTTTAAGTGCCGCATTATGTTTATACCTGAATACAAACGGGAAAATAACTGCAATGACTAAAGCATAAGCCGCAAATGTAAGCCATATGCCGTGCCAGTTCTTACCCTGATCTGCAAGAGTGAAGTATTTATCGATGATAAAGCCGCTTGCAAAGCTGCCAAATAATGCGCCGAAACCGTTAACCATCATCATAAACAACCCTTGTGCGCTGCCCCTGATTTCTGGGGTGGTTTGTGTTTCCACAAACAGCGAACCCGAGATGTTAAAGAAATCAAACGCCATACCGTATACAATACATGATAATACGATCATCCATAAACCGTTTGCAGGGTCGCCAAAGGCAAATAAGCCAAAGCGCAGTACCCATGCCAGCATGCTAAACAGCATCACATACTTAATACCAAATTTTCGCAGGAAGAAGGGGATTGCCAGGATAAATAAGGT
>NZ_JBAZRC010000140.1:0-13524 GCF_041663085.1 Mucilaginibacter sp. | reverse complement strand
CTTACTCCATGAGTAAGGGTGCTGTGATGGCCATGAGCCTTTCTGTGGCGCGCGATTACCTGGCTGACAACATTCGCTGCAACAGTATATCCCCGGCAAGGGTACATACACCTTTTGTGGATGGGTTTATAGCTAAAAATTACGCAGGCCGCGAGGATGAGATCTTTGAAAAACTATCAAAAAGCCAGCCTATAGGCCGTATGGGCAAACCCGAAGAAGTTGCCGCGCTGGCCTTATACCTGTGCAGCGACGAAGCAGGTTTTATTACCGGTTGCGATTACCCTATTGACGGGGGCTTTATAAAATTGAATAACTAATTTATATTGAATAGAGAATGGTTGATTGGTGAGTGGTTGAATAGTTCGCAGAACTATCAGGTACGGGCACACAATTCAACCACTCACCACTTAACTAATCAACCACTTACTAATATGAAATTGATACGATACGGTGCTGCCGGCAAAGAGAAAACCGGGCTTATTATTGATGATATAAAATACGATACATCAGCCTTTGGCGAAGATTATAACGAAGCCTTTTTTGAGAACGACGGACTGAACAGGTTACAGCAGTTCATCAGCACAAACAAAGGCAACTTAACCAAAATTGCCGATGGCGAACGTCTGGGCAGCCCGGTTGCGCGCCCTTCAAAAATTGTATGTATCGGGTTGAACTACAAAGACCACGCCGAAGAAACCAACGCACCGTTGCCAAAAGAGCCTATCCTGTTCTTTAAATCAACCACCGCTTTAGTTGGCCCGAATGATGATATTATCATCCCTAAAAATTCGGTAAAAACGGATTGGGAAGTGGAACTGGCTGTAGTTATAGGCAAAAAAGCATCGTACGTGGACGAAAGCGAAGCGATGGATTACGTGGCAGGCTACGCGCTGCATAATGATGTATCTGAAAGGGAGTTTCAATTGGAACGTAACGGCACCTGGGATAAAGGCAAAGGCTGCGATACCTTTGCACCGATAGGCCCATTTTTGGCTACCGCCGATGAAATAAAGGATGTACATAACCTGCGCCTTTGGTTAACCCTTAACGGTAAAACCATGCAAGATGGCAGCACCTCAAACCTGATATTTAACATTGCGTACCTCATATCATATACCAGCCAGTTTATGACCTTACTGCCCGGCGATATTATTTCTACCGGTACACCTGCAGGTGTTGGCCTGGGCTTTAAACCGCCGCTTTACTTAAAGCCGGGCGATGTGGTTGAGCTTGGTATTGATGGCTTGGGCGAAGCCCGCCAAGTGCTGAAAGCATATGAGAAAAATTGATAGTCACCAGCATTTTTGGGTTTACGATAAAGAAAGGCATAGCTGGATAGACGATAGTATGCGGGCTTGCCAGCAAGATTTTTTGCCCGCTCACCTGCTACCCATTTTGCAACAGAATGAAATTGAAGGCTGCGTTGCTGTACAGGTAGATCAAACCGAAGCCGACAATGATTTCACGCTTGGCCTTGCCCAAAAGGATAACTTCATTAAAGGTGTTGTAGGCTGGGTTGATTTTTGTGCTGACAATGTTGAAGAGCGCCTGCAGCACTACAGTCAAATAAAACTGATGAAAGGCTTCCGGCATATTCTGCAGGGCGAGCCTGATAATAAATTTATGCTGAACGCAAAGTTTATGTACGGCATAAGCCTGTTAAATAAATACGGGTTTAGTTACGATATCCTGATCAAACCAAACCATTTACCTTATGCCAAAGAACTTGTAGCCGCCTTCCCGGATCAGCGCTTTGTAATAGACCATTTGGCTAAACCATTTATAAAGGCAGGAAAGATTAACAACTGGAAACAAGGTATACAGGCTTTGGCAGCTTATCCAAATGTGTCCTGCAAAGTATCGGGCATGGTTACCGAAGCCGATTGGCATAGCTGGAACCCCGAAGATTTTACGCCATACCTTGATGTTGTTTTCAATGCATTTGGTGTAAGCCGGGTGATGTACGGCTCCGACTGGCCGGTATGTAATGTGGCCGGTGGATATGCGGGCGTATTAAGGGGCATCGAAAATTATATTAGTAAATTAAGCCAAAATGAACAGGAACTTTTTTGGGCAAAGAACGCTATAGACTTTTATAGATTGTAATTATTAGGGATGTTCTGTATCTTCAGGCATTATGACCAAACGCCTTATTACAATACTGCTTATCGTAGGCTTACTTTATTCTCCGGTATTATCATTTTCTGCAAGCAAACATTTAGGTATCGGCTATACAAATGCCTTTTCAAACTTGGGCAGGGAAGTTAAAAAACAACTCAACGGAAAATCGGCTGAATTTAATGAAGCTATTTTAAAAATTGAACAAAAAAAGTTTAATGATGGCTTAATCTTGTTGAATAAATCTTTGGTTAACGCTTTAGCAGTGGGTAGAATAAGTTCTAATTTATCATATCGATATTATGAATTTTTAGATCTGCTAAAAATTTCAGGAACTATTGGCAAAGATGATAAGAAATTAGCCGACGCCTTTATAAACGCTTCATTTACGGACGACGCCGATATGGATGATATATTTAATTCCTATTTTGCCGGCACTATCACAAGTGAATACTCAAGCAGGGTGAAACTATTGGCTTTGGTTGGTGAAAATAATCCCAACTTAACTACCGAATTAAACGCGTTTCTGAGTCGTTACCCTTCTAACTTTTCGGCGAATTTGTTAAAAGCAGATAAATACTTTGCTGAAAAGAAATGGAAAGAAGCAGTGGGTGCATTCACACAATGCGTATCGATAATGCCGCAATACGCTTATGCATATTACATGCGCGGGAGTTGTTATACATTAATGAGCGAAAAATCTATTGATGATTTTGATAAAGCGTTAACATTGCAACCTACTTACTACGAGGCCTTATATGCCCGTGCATCGCAATATCAAAGTCTTGATAAATACCGCGATGCCATTTCAGATTATATGAAATGTTATAAAAAGAAAAAAAACTATTTTCTCGTGACGTATAATCTTTCCCAGTGCTATAAGGAGTTGAAAATGATGGATAGCGCTATGGTTTATGCTGATGAATATATAGCGATAAGCCCTGAAGCCCCTTTAGGCTATTACGGTAAAGCGAATGTTTATTTTGATAAAGAAGAATACTTGAAAGCGGCGGATCTTTTTTCACGATGTATAACTTTGAAACCGCAGGTGCCACGTTACTATATAAGCAGAGGCGAATCTTATTATTTTGCAGATTCAGCATCTTTGGCCATTAAAGATTTTAAAAGAGCATTTGAATTAGGAGATTCTACCGCATATGTTAGCAGGTTAATTGGGGAATGCCTGTATAAGCAAAAGCAGTATGAGGCTTCTATCTCATACTATAAGCAAGCAATCAAGACCGCACCAAATAATGAACTGACATGGGAATCACTAAATTTAACTTATATAAAGCTTAAAAGGTATCCGGAGGCTATCGAGGCCGGGTTAAGGTCGATAAAAATAGATACTGCATATTCTTCAGCGCTTACCAATTTAAGCTGGGCTTATTATTGCGCTGGCGATTATGATAAATGCATCTTTTACTCATACAAATCACTAAACCTTACAAAAACCGCTGTGCCGATGTTTAATATTGCTTTAGCAACGCTTAGAAAAGGGCAGTTTGATAAAGCTAAAAAACTCTATTCGGAATTTGTGAATGATTGTAAGGTTAACAAGATAAAAATAAATGATGGGGCAATTGCCGATCTTAAAGACCTGATTGATCAAAAGTTGATGGTTAACGAATCAAAGTTCATCATCAAAAACATATTCGGAAAAGAATAGGCTTATGCTATTTAACAAGTTTAAACGGCCATTCTTTATTCACCTTTGCTTTGGTGAAATAAACAATGGTGCCTAATGCAATAGCGCTCAATCCGCCCAATACCATGTGGAAGCCGGTTGATATCAAAATGCCCACCCACATGGCTATTGCCAAAAATATAGGCAATGGGAATAACGGCATTTTATAAGGGAAGTTAGTTTCGCTTTTCTTTCGTCGCAACAGATATAAACCTAAAGCCTGTGATATAAACTGGATCAGTATCCGCATGGCCAGTATAGCACTGATCACATCACTTAACTTAAACAGCAGGCTAAACACAAAGGCTATCCCACCCAAAACCAATAGCGATACGTATGGGAAATTGCCTTTTGGGTGCAATTTGGCAAATATTTTAAAAAATGCACCATCCGCAGCGGCTGCATATGGGATGCGGCTATATCCCAAAGTAGCCGAGAATACAGAAGAAAAAGCAACAAGCAGTATTAAACAGGTAACAACCTTTGCCGCCGTATGGCCTGATAGCTTCTCCATAAATTCGCTTACTACAAACTGGCTATCCTTAGCATGCTGCCATGGTATAACGCTAACCACACTCACATTCATCAGCATATAAAGTATGGCAATACCAGCTATTGAAATAAACATACTTTTTGGTATGTTTTTAGAAGGGTTAACAATTTCGCCGCCTAAATGGCAAACATTATAATATCCTAAATAGCTGTAAACACTTTTTACACTTGCAAAACCAATAGCCGCAACAAAGGCGTAATTAACGGTAAGCCCATCATTAATGTGTTTTATGGGGGATAAGAAATTGCCATGTGCCAAACCGCCGGCAATGATCCATATCATGGTGAGTAACACACCCACCCAAAGCACCATGCTTATTTTACCGATAGATTCTATTTTGCGGTAAAGCAATATGATAATACATACAACTACGCTGCCGCTCATTACCCGTTCCTGCGTACGGGTTAGGGGTAACAGGTAAGAAAAGTATTTTGAAAAGCCGATGGCGGCGGATGCGATAACAAGGGGGGCCTGTATCATGGTTTGCCAAACAAATAAAAAGCTCATAAGCCTGCCCGGACCCTTTTTGCCATAGGTTTCTTTCAAAAAATTATACGAGCCACCGGCCATAGGGAAAGCCGCACCAAGTTCGCTCCAAACCATGGCATCAATAAATGACAGTAATGCGCCAGCCAGCCAGGCATATAAAAACCATGGCCCGTTCATCATACTAATTACCATAGGTAAAGTTATGAACGGCCCAATGCCCACCATGTCGGTCATGTTTATCGCGGTGGCTTGCGCCAGGCCCAAACGTCTTGCTAAAGTAGTTTCAGCCATGCAGTTTTTTAAACGAAAGAAATTAATCAGTTAACAGTACAAAAATAACGTTAAGGTGTAATGGTCAAAATTTATTGGGTCAGCGGTTTGTAATGAGTTTTTTAATAGCAATAAATATCTTAAATATACCTGCTTTTGGGTATATATCAGCGGTATAAATAAGCTTAATATTGATCAACTAAACTCCTTACCATGAACAAGATACATCAGCTAACCAAGTGCATTTTAGTACTCATTTGTGTTGCGTTGTTTGCAGCATCATGTAAAAAAAGTGATCCTGTTACCCCAAAACCTGTTGAGCCTGCAAAACCCACTGTTGCAGAGGTTACAACCAGTGTAAATACGGCCCTTGCCGGCAAGGATACGCTAAGCCAGTTTGCAACAATGTTTAAAGCTGCCGGGCTTACCCAGGCAGAGGTAGATGCAGGTGTAACGGTTTTTGCGCCATCTAACAAGGCTTATATGCTAAAAACAACAAGCATAAAAAAAGTAACCGCGAGTACTGACGTGTACCTGCCCGATTCTTCGGTAGTGAAAGATTACATCGTACCGGGTAAGGTAGATATAACCAAAACAACCAGTGGTACAATCTTTACAGCGCTTAGCGGTAAAAAACTGGTTTTAACCAAAGTGGGCGATAAATGGCTTTTGAATGGTGTTTTCTTAAATATAACTGTACTATCAACTGGTGATAACGCTGTGGTATTTAGCCTTGCCGGGTTACTTAACACCAGTACCTTGCCGCATATTACAGGCGTAGCTGATGTTAAAACCTTCCCGGGCTGGCTGTTAACCATATACGGAGCTAATTTAGGCCTTACTGCAGATAAAAATGTAGTTAAAGTTGATGGCATTGTAGCCACTGTACACAGCGCCAGTCCAGATTCATTAATAATATCAGTACCGCAAGGCGTACAAGCAGGCCTTTTAACTATTGATACCAAAGGGCGCACCATAACTGCCCCACAAAATTTAACCGTACAAAAAGCTAATGTTACAACTATTGCAGGTACCGGCGGCGGCCCTGTACAAGGTGTTGCGCTTGATGCGGCTGATAATGTTTACTGGACAGATAATTACTATAGCGGTAATACTTCAGCGGCCAGGCTTGCAAAATACAGCGCGGGGCAGATCTCGTACTACAGACCTACATTCCCGAACCCTAACGGGGATGGTAGAAATATCCCTGTTTTAAATAGTAAAACCACATTATGGGCCATTGCTGCAAACAGCCAGGCTCAAATATATTTTGCATCGCAGGCAAGCCCGGATACGTCAGGTTATAGAGGGATATTCCGTATAAATGCAGCCACCCCAACAAGTGCCGAGTGGTGGACCGGTTTTGGGGTAAGCGCTACTGCCACCACTAAAGATAATCTTTGGGTGCATACATCGGCTATAACCTTTGATAAGCAGGATAATTTATATATATACAATGGAGGGAATGTGCAACGTATTACACCGGCAGGAGCGGTAAGCATTGTGATAGATGCGATTGCATTTAAATCTGCCGAGCCATCTGTTCAAACGGTATCATCATACGGCATCGCACTTTCAGGTTCAACAACCTATGTGTCTGATGCAACAAACGGCCGGGTTTGGGTAAAAGATAATAGCGGGTTAAAGGTATTGGCCGGTAACAACACCCATGTTGCAAAAGATGGTGTAGGCACAGCCGCACAGTTTGGCGCACCATTTGGCATTGTGCTTGATAAAAAGGGTAACCTGTATGTTTGCGATAATGACTACGGCACCTCGAAGTTTATTATACGTATGATAAACCCGCGTGGTGTGGTTACCACCATTGCAGGTGGTGCCGGTGCGGGAGCCGATATTGATGGTATTGGCGCAGCAGCCGGATTTAATGGGGTAAATGCAATTGCAGTTGACAGTAAAGGTGTGCTTTATGTTGGTACAGATGCAGGTACTATCAGGAAAATAACTTTTCAATAGTAGTAGAAATAGTAATTAAGTATGGCCCCGGCATAACGCCGGGGCTTTTTTGTTTTAAAGCATTTTGATCCGAAGCCAGTTTAATCGGCACATTTACAGTACCTACCGATACATTCTTGTATATACTGTTACAAACCGCGTTATTTAGCCGTATTGCTATTGTAACATGCTTGTTTCTTTAACATTAATTAACATAAACAGCTTTACATCTTAATATAATAACATTCAAATTAGTCCCCAAATCCTACACCTGCTTTTACTGTTAACACTCTTTACCTCAATTTACATGAAACTTAAAATTACTCAGATCAATTTATTACTGCTATTGGTGGTTGCTACGCTCGGCGCCTGCGTTAAAGGTTCGTCGGTAACCGTTAGCCTGCCGGAACTTGTAACCAACGATGTTATTATCGACCCAACAGCTACTATAGCCTGGACGGGCGGCTTAATAACCAATAATGTAGCCGTATCGGCTTATGGTGTTTGCTATAGTACAACTAACAGCGAGCCTACTATTGCCGATAGTAAAACAACAGATAAGGTGAATGTATTTTCATACAGCAGCAAGCTTAAAGGGCTGGCTTTAAATACGGTGTATTATGTAAGGGCTTACGCAACCAATTCGGTAGGTAATACTGGTTATGGTAATGTAGTACAGTTTAAAACGGGCAGCGGTACACCCGGAGTTTACGGAACGGTAAGCACCGTGGCCGGATCTGCCGAAGGGTATGAAAACAATACAGGCACAGCAGCCTTATTTAACCGCCCAACTTCACTTGCAACGGATGCTGCAGGTAATATGTACGTTTCAGATTCTTATAATTCAGTTATCCGGAAAATAACACCACAGGGTGTGACAACCACAATTGCAGGTACGGGCACCTTTGGATACATGGATGGTCCGGCCGCTTCAGCACAGTTTTATGTGCCATCGGGCCTGGTAATTGATGCCGCCGGGAATATTTTTGTAGCAGACCTGGGTAATAATATCATCAGGAAAATAACACCTGGCGGTGTTGTAAGTACTTTTGTAGGAAATGGTTCATCCGGATCTGCCGATGGCACCGGTACCGCGGCAACATTTAGCGGCCCTAGCGGTATTGCTATAGGCGCCGATGGGAATTTTTATGTTACGGATAGCAATAACAATATTATCAGGAGAGTAACCCCTGCCGGTGTTGTTACCACGGTTGCGGGTAGCCGCGTGGGTAGCTACATAAATGGTATTGGTACTGCCGCTACTTTTAACAAACCCACAGGGATAACATTTGATGCTGCCGGTAATATGTACGTTGCCGAAGCTGCAAACAACGCGATCAGAAAAATAACAAAGGATTATGTAGTAACCACCTTTGCAGGTGGTGTAGATACTGCTGCACTTAAACTGGGCAGCCCGCAGGACCTGAGAGTTGATGCCAACAATAACTTTTACATTACAGATGCTGCCGGCCGTATCCTTAAAATAAGCAAGGACAGGATAGTAACCACGCTGGCGGGCAAGACCGGTGCAACAGGCACCGTAGATGGAGACGGTAGTACAGCCCTGTTTAATGGGCCTAAAGGTATCGCGTTAGACCCGCAGGGAAATATATTTATTGCCGATTATAATAACAACCGTATACGAAAGGTTATTCAGTAAAACACATGCTAAAACTAAAAAGCCGCGATAAGCGGCTTTTTTTATGACTAGTTGTGTGAAACAAACCTTAATTTCATGTAAATTATTAAGTAAAAAAAAGTATAATTTTGTCAGCGTCCCATACATCTGTATTTGATGGTTACTTGCATAAATGATAAGAAAAGATAAAATTTTATTGCTGTTGCCCCAGGCATATAAAATAGTGTTTCTTTTAGTGATGTTGCTTCCTGCTGTTAAAGGTAAAGCACAAGGGTTACAATTTAATTCAAACGACAGCTTAATGAGCCAACGCACCTCATATGTCGTTTTTGCTAATGAAGCGCCTACGTTTAATGACCATCTATCCATCAATTTTGACCTGTCTTTATGGGACAACGACCATCTGGGTTATGTATTTAACATTACCGATACCAAAAGCAATTCATACAGCTTAACTTATATTTATAACTATAATGGGTCGCCTACTTTAAACTTTAACATCGACAGTAAAAGCAATAAGATAGAGATACCGCTTAGCCTTGCCCAGCTAAAAAAACGTAAATGGATAAAAATCAGGGCCGATATTGATCTGAAGAAGAATACTGTAGCATTTTTAGTGAATGGCAAATGGTATAGGGCCCGCGATTTTGGATTTGAAGGCAGCATAACACCAAAGATCACCTTCGGTAAAAACCCTCACTATTCTGATGTGCCAAAAATGGCAGTCAAAAACCTGATTATTAATGATGACAGCAAAAGCTATTCCTTCCCATTAAATGAATGGAAAGGGAAAAATGTGCATACTGCCGATGGGGATATAATAGGGGCTGTAGACCATCCTGTATGGCTTATCAATGAATCTTATTTTTGGACACCAAAGTTTGAAAGGCACTTTAATGAAGTAGCCGGGTTAAACTTTGATGTAAACCAGCAGGCCGTGTTTATGTACAAAACAGATTCGCTGATAGTTTATAACGTGCAGGGGGGGAGCACAACAACCAAAGCTTATAAAAATAAACTGCCTGTTAAGCTTTTGCTTGGTAAAAGCATCATTAACAATAAGCAAAATAAGTGTTATGTGTACGAGGTGCAACCACCCGATTCGTCACACAGTATTGCAGCGCTTGATTTGAACACCCTGGAGTGGCAGCATATTGGCAAAGGGTTTATAAAGGAGCAAAGGCACCATCACAATATCTTTTTTGATAAAGATCAGGCTAACATCTACCTTTTTGGCGGGTACGGGTCATTCTCTTACCATAAAGATTTTTTTAAGTATGAACAGGCCACAGATAAATGGGAAAAGATTGCCTTTACAGGCGATACGATAACCCCACGGTTTTTTTCGGGCAGCAGCCAGGCCGATGAGAATAATGACGTGTACATATTTGGTGGTTATGGTAATCAATCGGGTAACCAAATAGTGGGCGGCACGCATTTTTATGATTTGTACAGGGTTAATTTAACCAAGCATACCATAAAAAAGTGCTGGGAAATAAGCCCTAACGAAGAACCGTTTGTGTCGGCAAATAACCTGGTTATATCAAAGGATAAAAAATATTTCTACGCTTTATGCTACCCGCACGAAAAACCAAAAACAAGTTTACGGTTATATAAGTTCTCCATTAAAGATGGTTCATATGAAGTAGTGAGTGGTACCATCCCGGTTGCATCAGAGCGGATTGAAAGTGATTTTAATTTGTTTTACAACCCTACACAGGATGCATTTTTTTGTACCGCACAGGAGTTTACATCTCCTTCGCAATCTACCGTAAAGATCTATGCGCTTACCGGCACCCCTGTAAGCCAGCAGGCGTATTTAAATTCCCAGCAGCCAGATAAACCAAAGTTTAACAATACTTACAAGTATCTTATCGCGCTGATAATATTTGCGTGTGGTACTGTATGGTATTTTGTAAGAAGAAGAAAACGGAAAGCCAATACAACTACTATTGATGATGAAGTAGGCACCGATTTTTATACTCCGAAAAAAGAGGCTGATAAAAAACCTAATGCGGTTTACCTGCTTGGCGAATTTACGGTGTTTAATAAAAATAGCAGGGATATTACTTACCTGTTTAGCCCTAAGATAAAGCAGTTGTTTATCCTGATTTTGCTAAACAGCAAAGATGAGCAGGGGGTTGTTTCCAAAAAAATATCAACAACCTTATGGCCGGATAAGGAGGTGGTAAAAACAAAAAACATAAAAGGGGTTACTATTAATCACCTCAGGAGTATAATTGCTGACATTGATGGCATAGAGCTTACCTTTTTAAACGATACTTACAGCTTTAAACTAAGTGATACCTTTTTCTGCGATTACTTTTTAGTAACCGATGACATAGCAAATGTGCATCGCCATTATAAAACTGCCGAACAATTCATAACCGAAAATTTCGACTTGTTTGCACGTGGTGGTTTGTTACAACAGGTGCCCGAAACCTGGTTGGACGATATCAAGTTAAATTTTGAAGAAGCCCTTGCCCGGGTGATCTTGCCCGAGCTGCAAAAAATTTATGATGGCGGCGATCATAAGAAAGCGCTCGAAATATCGCGCGTAATATTGAGCATAGATCCGTTTAATGACGGCGCTTTAAAATACAAGTTGAAATCGCTCCGCAGGATCAAGGGGATAGATTATGCCAAAAAGGTTTATGATGAATTTGTGGCCGAGTATCACAAATCATTAGGGGGTGAATACCCTGTTCCCTTCGAAAAGATCTGTAAGTAATTCTTTTTCAGGGATTATATAAGTAAATAATATCCGTTACAGATAATCTATTTCCTTAAAAAAAGGGTTAAAATTACTCGGTTAATGAATTTTTAACTGTGTTAACCCCTTTTTTAACCCGTATTTTAATACACCCCCATCTATACTTGTGTGCCGGTTAAAACCAAATGCATTAAGGGCTAACCATTCCTGTGCATAACGCCGGTGTTATTATAAACCAATATTAAACCAATTTACCTATGGATGAAATTTTTACCTATTGTGGTGAATGCCGTGGCATTTACTACGGTGTAAAAATGAAAAAGGCAGTGCAGTTTTGCATTACGTCGTTTTTGTTTTTATTGATGTGCAGTTCAGCCTTTGCACAAAGCAAACCAATTACGGGAACCGTATCTGATGATGCCGGCACCCTACCCGGGGTTACCGTGAAAATTAAAGGCTCGGATGTTGGTACGGTAACCGATATTAACGGGAAATACTCGCTAAATGCGGCCTTGGGCCAAACGCTTGTATTTTCGTTTGTTGGTTACGCAAACCAGGAAGTAACCATTGCTACCCAGCAAACCGTTAACATTAAGTTAGCGCAAAACTCATCATCATTAAACGAGGTGGTGGTAGTAGGTTATGGTACGCAAAAGAAAGCTACCGTTACCGGGGCTATTGCTTCCGTAAGCAACAGCGAAATTGTTAACACCAAAAACGAGAACGTTTTAAACTCGTTAACCGGTAAAGTAGCCGGTTTGCGCATTGTTCAAAACAGCTCAGAGCCGGGATCATTCGATAGTTCGTTTGATATCCGTGGTTTTGGCACCCCGCTGGTGGTGATAGATGGTATCCCCCGCGATAACATTACCCGCCTTGACCCTAGCGACATCGAAAGTGTATCGGTACTGAAAGATGCATCGGCTGCCATTTATGGTGTGCGCGCAGCAAACGGTGTAATATTAGTTACCACTAAAAAAGGTAAGAAAGGCGCGCTTGAACTTAACTACTCGGGCACGTACGGTTTTGAAGTGCCATCGGGCTTACCAAAAGCAGTAGGCGCTATCGATTTCATGACCCTTGTTAACGAGCAGGCGCTGCATAAGGTTAACGGCGGCCAGGTTACCTATTCGCCGGCCGACTTTGACGCCTTCAGGAACGGCACAAGGGTAAGCACAGATTGGTACACACCGGTTATAAAGAACCGTGTGCCGCAATCGCAGCATAACTTAAACGCTATGGGCGGTAACGAAAATACCAACTACTTTATTAGCGCCGGTATTACAAACCAGGCCGGTTTTTTACGCAGCGACGATTTGAACTATAAACGATATAACCTGCGCTCAAACTTATCTACCAGGATAAATAAGAACCTAACGGTTGATCTGAACCTGAACGGTACCATGGATCAGAAGAACCAACCTTACCAGGACGCCTGGTGGATCATCAGATCGTTCTGGAGGCAGGTGCCTACCCAAACCATATATGCCAACAATAACCCCGATTACCTGAATAACGGGCAGGTTGATGGTACCAACCCAATAGCCCTTGCCGATGCCGATGTAAACGGCTATAAAGTATTTAATAACAAGTGGTTTCAATCGCAGTTGTCTGCAACGTATGCAGTGCCGTTTGTGCCGGGTTTAAGTGCAAAAGGAATGTTTAGTTACGATTATTACAGCTCAAGTAACCGTATCTACCAAAAAGCATACAACCTGTATAACTATGATGCGGGTAAAGATGCTTATGGGGCTGTGCCTAACCAAACACCGGCTACCTTCCGCAGGGAGTTTTTTGAAAGACCGGGTACTTTAACGCAATTTTCACTTAACTATGACCATACTTTTGGTAACCACAGTTTTACAGGGTTATTACTTTACGAAGAAAGCAACCGCCAGCAGGATAACTTTTATGCCCAGCGCGAACTTTCTTTAGGTGTTGACCAATTATTTGCAGGTAGTGCCTTAAACCAGGTTGGGTCGGCTAATCCCGGCGATATTTACAACTATGTAAATAAATCTATAGTAGGCCGTGTTAATTATAACTACAAATCAAAATACCTTGCCGAGTTCAGCTTCAGGGAAGATGGTTCTTCGAGGTTT
>NZ_JBAZRC010000139.1:0-13584 GCF_041663085.1 Mucilaginibacter sp. | reverse complement strand
CGCGCTTAGCCTTGTATGGGGCGTAAGGGCTTTCTACTACGACAAGGCCGAAAGCACCGACCAAACTATTGCCGATGTAAACAACATCCTTAAAGAAGAGCAATTGCTTAATGCTGGCGATGTGGTTATTAATACTGCTGCCGTGCCAATTGTTAAAAAAGGCAAAACCAATATGCTTAAAGTAAGTGTTATTGAGTAATAGTAATTAAAGGTTAGTGACTGGAGATTAGTTTCCGGTCGATTATTATATACAAAAGAGGGTTATGCTGAATGCATAACCCTCTTTTGTTTTGGCTATATTTTAATTCCCTCCCCCCGGGAGGGTAGGGAGGGGTTAATGAATATTCGGGTGACCGCTAACCCCTTCCACCTCCTTCCCCAAGGAAGGAATCGCACAAGCCATCGCTGCTTGACAGGCCTAATCAACCAATCACTAACCTCTAATCACCTTACTTAGCCTTTTCCTTCTCTACGTAACTTTTAGGATCAAGCGCCTTTGCCGACCAGCCTTCAAAAAACTCCATCACTTTGGCTTTGCTGTGGCCTTTGCCTTCTTCCAGGTAACCCGAGTTTTGCGTATGCAGGCGGGTGCCTTTACCATCAAGCACAACAAACACCGGGAAACCGAAACGCTGCGGGTAGCCTAAGTCGGCAAGTACTTTTTCGTTTTTGTTTTCGGGGCTCCAGTTTACGTGTAACACCACAAAATTATCGTTCATGTATTTGTTAAGTTCGGCATCTTTGGTTACCAGGTCGTTAAACCTTAAGCACCATACGCACCAGTTGCCGCCAATTTGCAGCAGTACATTTTTATGCTGTGCCTGCGCGGTTTTAACAGCAGCGGTAATTTCTGCTTTAGCATCAGCCGCCGGGTTATATAACTTGGGTATTTCGGGCTTTGCGGCCTCTTGTGCTTTCGCTGTAATCGAGAGTGCAATTATCGAGGCTATAAAAAATAATTTCTTCATGGCTTATATATTTTTTTAAATATATAAATAGTATCAGTAAGTAACTGTAACAAAGGCGTAATATTTAGATACGAAAAAGCCCCCGTGTTTTGCGGGGGCTTTTAAACTTTATATTTCATCAGGTGCATTAACCTTATAGGTTATTGTTTCTTTATCGGGTTGGGTAGAATAATAGGGTATATTGCTGATGTTGCCTGGGTTAGTGGTAGTTTTTGTCCGGTCCCTTAACAAACGGCGCCGGCGTTTCTTTAAACGGTAACGTTCTGTCCAATGATCAAACGTGCCTGTAACAGCTAAAATACCGCCTATTACAAACACCACCATCATAAAAATAACAAATAGGTGAAGCAAATCTTCAAGTAGGTGTCTCATAAATTAATCAAATAGTTCAACTTTTATAATGCAATAGCCGTGCCTTAACACATTAATTTTGAACATGAAAGTGTAATAAGGAGGGTTTTTGTTAGGTAGGAGGCCTGTTTAAAATAAACTCTTTTAAAAGGAGTTTAGTATATCCGCAGAAACCAATTGTGTACACAATACACTACAAAAAAGCGTGGTTGTAAAGGGGTATTATACTTATCGCTTAAGGCAGTAACATGCTAAACAGAGGTATTAAAACCGCTTCAAATACTTTGCATCCACCAGCTCACCATAAGGAATTTCGGCTACCTTATCTAAACTAAACCACGGCGAACCATTTTGCAATACCTGTATGTTTTGGGCGGGCATAAAGCTTTGGGCAAGTAAAAACTGTTTTTTATGAGCGGCGTTCTCTGCTACAGCCATCACTATAAAACAATGGCCCGGCGAACCGCCTTTTATAAATACATCGCCTGCTTTAATATCGGCGAGGTTGGTAACGGGCTGTAATTCTTTTTGCAGGGATAAGGTACCCGCGTACGAGAATACCAGGGTCATGTATCTTAAAAAGTTGGGGTACGAGTAATCCTTCTTTCCCTTTAACACCCAGCGCCCGTCAGCGTAGCGGTATCCATCGGCATAATGGATATAGTCGCATTTAAAACCGCTGGTAAAATTAAAGGCAATAGCTTTGTAGTTTTTTTGCTGATACAGGTATTCGGCACGCAGGCGTATCACGGCATCGGCACATTGTTGCAGGTCCTGGCTGCCAATACTCATATCAACAACCGCGGCGGTGTGTGGATCGGTACGGGCTATACTGCCGGTATAGGTTTTGGTACGGGTACCTGCGGGCAGCAATTGCAGGCCTTGCAGGTACGCCCCGAAGCTGCCGGGAGTAACGGCAAGATGTTTATACCCGGCCGATGGCTTAAAACGACTGATAACGTTATCTGCCGGGGTAAAAGAAACCAGCGATAGTAACAGGAGAAAGATTAAAAGCTTTTTCATTTGCTGATACTAACGTTTTTAAGTTTCTGAAAAGGGTTCACCGGCTTCGGGATGCCATTATCAACATTAAACTCCGAAAAATGTAAATGCGTGGGCGAGCGCTTTTTGTAAGCGTTAAAACCGGTACGGCCAACCTCGGCAATTTTTTGGCCTTGGGTTACCCTATCGCCGGGTTTTACAAATATGGCGCGGTTGTGTGCGTAGTAAGTTAACCCGTGGTAATCGTTATAGATCCAGATGTACTTGCCGCCACGCAGTGTGCTGGTAGAATCCCAGGTATCGCTGCAGGCAATAACATAGCCATCACTTACCGCTAAAACATCAACCGGTTTATGGGTTTTATCATCGAGCCCATCCTGGTTTTTATCATTTATAAAAATATCCTGCGCGGGGTGGGCGGTGTGTTTGTTGCCATCAAGGTAATTGTATCCTTTATCAGAGTAGCCGTTACCATTTGTGCCGCCAACAGCGCGGTAGTTATATCCTTTTAACGGGAACACCCATCTGTCTGAAGCCCCGGGCACATCTGTTACCTGTTTGTGTAGCTGCGAAATAAGTGTTTTAAATTGGTTGGCAGCTTTGGGCCTTATTATGGTGCCATTTAAAACAACGGTATTCAACTCGTTTATTTTTATGCAGATAGCCCGGGCGTCCTGCGCAAAAGCAGGGCGAATAAAAAACAGAGCGATAACTAAAACCAATAAGTGCTTCATAATGGGTTCAATTTATGAAAAAGCAATTGGCCGTACAAGGCGCGTCGGCTATCTTGTTTTTCCTTAACCAACAGGACCGGTATTTATTATTTTTATAATAAATTATAAAAGCTCCACAAAACTGCATACTTTTAAATGTAAATTATACACTTATTGTTTATGAGAAAACTTTTCCTTTTGATGCTGATCTGTTTTCGGCTTAGTGCTTTTGCGCAAAGCAATGGCAGCATTACTATAACCGGCGTGTCTGACCATGTGATCAGCAAACATATTTACGGGCAGTTTGCCGAGCATTTGGGCCGTGGTATATACGATGGTTTTTGGGTAGATAAAAACCTGCCTGTTAAAAAGCAAGACCGCATAAGGCTTGATGTTGTAGAGGCGTTGAAAAAAATAAAGATCCCCAACCTGCGATGGCCCGGTGGCTGTTTTGCCGATGAGTATCATTGGCGCGATGGTATTGGCCCGCGTTTGCAAAGGCCTAAAATGGTTAATACCAACTGGGGCGGCATCACCGAGGATAACAGCTTTGGTACCCACGAGTTTTTAGCGCTTTGCAAACTGTTGAATACCGAGCCTTATATTGCAGGAAATGTAGGCAGCGGCACGGTAGAAGAAATGTCTAAATGGATAGAGTACTTAAACTCTAACAGTACCAGCACGGTTGCTAATATGCGTAAACAGAATGGCCATCCCGAGCCATACAAAGTAACATTTTGGGGAGTTGGTAACGAGAGCTGGGGTTGCGGCGGCGAAATGACCCCCGATTATTATGTAAACCAATTTAAGCGGTATGCATCCTTCGCTAAAAATTACCCCGGTGCAGCCTTAAAGAAAATTGCCAGTGGTGCCAACTCCGATGATTATAACTGGACAGAGGTGTGCATGAAAAATATCCCCAATAGTATGATGTGGGGCTTATCTATGCACTATTATACCATACCTACCGGTAACTGGAACAAAAAGGGTTCTGCAACCAGTTTCGACGAAAAGGAATACTTTAATACCATGGTTAACTGCTTTAAAATGGAAGAGCTGGTTACCAAACATTCGGCCATTATGGATAAATACGACCCTGCAAAAAAGGTGGCCTTAGCGGTAGATGAGTGGGGGATATGGACCGATCCGGAGCCTGGTACAAACCCCGGTTTTTTATACCAGCAAAACAGCCTGCGCGATGCGTTGATAGCAGCAAGCACTTTAAATATTTTTAATAACCACAGCGACCGTGTACGGATGGCCGAGCTTGCGCAAACCGTAAATGTATTGCAGGCTTTAATACTTACCGAAAAAACAAAAATGATATTAACGCCAACCTACCATGTATTTGATATGTACAAAGTGCACCAGGATGCTAAATATCTGAACATAGCGCTTAACTCGCCAAATTACGAGGTGGATGGTAGGAGTTTAAAGGCTGTAAATGTTTCTGCTTCGCAGGATGCGGCGGGCAAGATCCACCTGTCGTTGGTAAATATCGATATGAATAAAACGGTAAACATTAGCACGGAATTAAAGGGCCTGCAATGGAAAACAGTTACCGGGCAAATACTTACATCAGCTAATATTACCGATGTAAACACTTTTAGCCAGCCTTTAAAAATTACACTGCGTAATTTTACCGGTGCCAAACAAGAAAATGGTAAGCTGGTGGTTACCCTGCCGGCAAAATCAGTTGTTATGCTTGAGCTGAACTGATCAGCTTTTTTTAGTGTTCTTGTTCATCCGCTGCTCGACTTTTTTAACCTCGTCTTTTTCGCTGAGCGGCATTTGGGTTTCCAGATCCTTGTTTGCGGACGGCGTTGATTTTGTTGCAGATTTTTTTGAAGTGCCTGCCCTGTCTTGTGAAGTTGTCATGATGTGTGTTACCTCCTGTTATACAACCTGTGGCGGTATAAAAGGTTTAAGAATAATGCAGTTTTAAACGCGTTTAGACATCAATTTAACCGGAGAAAAGTTATGAAAGAGTGCGGTTGCAGTTGCTTAACGCTTTAGTCGCTGCAATTCGGTTTTTATTTCTTTAAGCTGCTGTTGGGCCTGCCTGTTTTCCAGGTAAAAATAAATAGCAAAGGCCAGGAATATTTTACCCAAAACAAATACCGCTGCAAACACCCATTTCCATATTTTATGCACCTTCATGTGGTTGCTTTCGGCTTCCACTTCTATGTATTGCGGCCCGGTGGCGGGTTTGGTGGAGTTTTGACCGTTACCATTATCGCGACCGGTAAATTTCTCTGTATCGCTGGTTTGGCGCAGTATCAGTTCATCAATGGTGTCAGATATCCTGTCCCAGGTACGCTCGGGCGGGGTTATAGCCATTTGCTGTGCAATCAGCTCCATGTCTTTTTCAAGCTCTTGTAAAGCAATGTTTACCTCAGGGTGGTTGGCCTTCATGTATAGCAGTTCCTTTACCTCCTGTTCGGAGGCAGAACCTGTTACATAGGCTTCTAATATGCCGCTATTGATGTACTGCTGTATCATTACGGTTATTCCTGATAATAGTAAACGATTCTCTTAGTAATTGCCTTATGGTGTCTTCGGGTTTATTTAACTCGGCGGCAAGTTTAACAATAGTTTTGCCATGATAATGCACGCCGCAAAAAACAAGTTGTTGTTCGGGGGCCATCAAATCAATAAACTTGTTGCCGGTTATAGCTTTTTTGATTGCGATCTCGGCCTGGTCGGCACAATCCTCAACCGTAGTAATGAACGACGAAAGTTTTTTACGGGCTATTTGCTGTAAACGCAAAAAAGTGTTTACGCCGGCTGCCATCATTTCCTTAATGTCGTCAGCTTTTAATTCGTTAAAAATCTCAATAAGGTATTGCTCGGCAATGGCTTGCTCCTTAACTACCTCTTGTATATAACCCAATAGCATAGCACTATAGTTAGTATATAAGCTATGTTTATTTTGCTTTATTGCGGGTAATGAAGCGTCAGTATATGTTAACTGTTGTTTCAAGTTTAAATCAAATGTATTTAAGGGCTATCAAAAGTATTTATAATTGTTTATTTCGGCATCTAAATCTAATCAAAAAAATAATATTCAGTTAATAAAATTTCTTTGTTTGATTGTACTTGTTTAAGTGTTAATAAACTTAAGGCTTTTATTGTGTTAATAAAAGTTAAATGTTGCCGCCAACTGCCGAAAACCCGGCAGGTTTAAATAATTTTAAGCCATGGCGCGTTACCTGCTTCTTATCACCTTATTCTTTTCATCAGCCGCTTTTGCTCAGGCACCTTTTAACGGGCGGGTACTTGAACTGAAAACCCGAATAGGCCTTGCAGGCATAAGGGTAGAGAACCTCAACAGCAAAAAGGCAACCGTTACCAATAACACGGGTAACTTTTCTATCCCCGCTAAAAACGGCGACCTGCTAACCTTTAAAGGGTTTGCATATAGCGTTGATACTTTGTTGGTAACCGAGCCATGGGCCAAAGAGATTTTTTTAGAGCCTTTAAATAACGAGCTGCAACCGGTAAATATTACCACTGCCGAAACCAAGAACATAAATACTTATTACGATCCGCTGTATCATGGGCAACCGGTTGTTTATGCCCGAGATAAGAAGGGGTATCTCACGGGCGGCATTATATGGCGTATTTGGTATTGGAAAAAAGATGCGAAGAAAAAAGCAAAACTAGAAGAGAAACAACGGAAGTATGATATCATGTACAACATATCGCTGGTGTTTACGCCCAAAACCATTGGCAATTACGTACCATTAACCGGCCCGGAACTGGATAACTTTATAACCTTGTACACCCCAACCCCAGCTGTTTATTCCGCAAATGATTTTAACCTGGTAAATTACCTTAACGACTGCTACAAAAAATACCAGGAGCTCCCAACAGAAAAAAGAGTACCAACAAAGCTGAAAGAGTAGTTTTTATTTAACTAAACTAACGCCACTGCTATAAGCAAACGCATCACCGAATGCGCCGGTAAGGTGTTTGGTAGCATCGGGTAGTTTATCGGCATGCTTGCGCAGGTAAAAGCTGGCTATACTGGTTGCCAGTGCTGCCGCCGCACCTATTACCATTCCCGGCAGCATACTTTGCTTGCTTTTCCTGAAAATTACAGCACCTACAAAAGCACCTGATGCAATGTTGGCGACAAGATCAGAGAATACTAAAGTATCGGCACTACGGTTTGCCTTTGCCTGTTCGTTTTCGGTGGCACGGAATAGCTGGGTAGCCATACTAGTAACCGGCGACCGCAAAAACATCATACCCGGGAACGACAAGGCGGGGTAAAACCCGGTGCTCATATGCCTTGCAATGGCAGGAGCGGCACTTGCACGCACCCCGGCTATTGCACCTAATCCTAAAGTTTGCCAAATGTGTGTCCTGTACTGGCGCATATTATTTTCTGTTGATGTATATAAGCAACAGGGGAGAGGGTGGATGGTTTGGATTTAATATCAACACGCGTCATTGCGAGA
This sequence comes from Mucilaginibacter sp., assembly GCF_041663085.1. Lineage (GTDB taxonomy): Bacteria > Bacteroidota > Bacteroidia > Sphingobacteriales > Sphingobacteriaceae > Mucilaginibacter. Next base: position 6,084 of record NZ_JBAZRC010000139.1, on the reverse strand, counting down.
TACGAAGCAATCTTCGATAGAAAAGTCGACTATAAGCATGTCGAAGATTGCCACGCTATCGCTCGCAATGACGTTTCGGAGAATACCTAACACAAAAAAAGCGATGATCAACATCGCTTTTAAATTCTTTACATCGCTTTCTTTATACTATCCTGTTTGGCTTTTTCCTTTTTCTTAAAAAAGCCTTTTAGTAAAAAGCTGTGCTGAACAGCTTCCAGGTCGTCGTTTAGTTTAATTGAGCTTTGTTGCAGGTAATCTAATGTGCTTTGCACTTTTACCGCTGCTTTTGGGTCGTTTAGTAAAACACCCAGTGCATTATCGGTAGTGTTAAGCTTATTGCTGGCCTTGTTAAGGTTATCAGTCAATATAGTAGCGTTATCCGCAGCCTCTTTTAAACGGCCAACCGATGCACGGATGCGGTTAAAGGTAACGGTATCGGTAAGCAGGTTATCGGCAAAGCCACCTTTGGTGTTCATTTTATTGCTGAAACTGTTTAAGCTTACCGCCATTTGCGCGGCGCTTTGTGTAGCGGCCTGCAGGTTACGCATGGTTTGTTTTAACTGCAAGCCCATGCTGCTATCGGCTAATAAAGTACCAACGGTGCCTTTACCTGCCAGTATTTGTTTGCTTAACTGTTTAAAATCAGTAGTGATGGCCAGCAGGTTCTGGTTGTTTTGCTGCAGGGTTTTCATTACATCATCGGTTGATAATAGTTTCTCTGATTGTAAAACATCACCATCCTGTACAATAGGTGCCTGCGGCGAACCGCCATCAATCACAATGATCTTGTTTCCTATCAAACCGTCGCTGCTGATGCGTACACCCGCGTTGCGGTGAATGTATTGCTGTGTGCTGGCGTCAATGCTCATTACCACATCAACCTGGCCGGGGCCGGTAAAAGTTAAGTTTTTGATGGTGCCTACCTTTACACCAGAGAACCACACGTTGTTCCCTTTTTTCAAGCCCGATACATCGTTAAATACCGAACTGATGTGTATGCTTTTTACAAAGCTTTTTTGCTGGCCGCCAAGGGTAAGCACGCCTATTACAAACACGGCCACGCCGAGCAGTACAAACACGCCTACAATTATTGAATTTCTATTTTCTGATGCATCCATATAATGGGGTACTAATATCTATTGTATAAAATTATAATCGTAAAAAGGTTTAACGCGCGGGTCGGTGGTAGCAAATACCTCATCGAAAGTGCCCACCCGCTGAAACTGTCCGTCCAGCAACATGGCTATACGGTCGCCGGTCATCTTAGCACAGGTTAAATCGTGCGTTATAATGATAGACGAGGTATGGTAGCGTTGCTGCACCTCATTTATCAGGTCGTTTATTTCGATACAGGTAATGGGGTCGAGTCCTGCGGTTGGCTCATCATAAAGCATAATTTCGGGGTTCAGTATCAGCGTACGGGCAATACCAATACGCTTGCGCTGCCCGCCCGAAAGCTCTGACGGCATTTGGTTAATGGTTTGCGAAAGGCCAACAGCTTCCAATACTTCTTCCACATTTTTATTGATCTCGTCCCGGGTAATGCCCTTGCGGTTGCGCACCAGCGGGAACTCCAGGTTCTTTCGCACGGTCATGCTATCATAAAGGGCGCTGTTCTGAAAAGAAAAGCCTATGCGGATGCGCAGGTCTTCCAGTGCGCGCTGGCTAATATGGGTAACATCGTTTCCCAAAACCTCTATAGTGCCTGCATCGGTAGTTAATAAACCCGATATCAGCTTAATTAATACAGATTTACCCGTACCCGACCGGCCAAGCACCACCAGGTTCTCACCCTGGTAAAGGTCAAGGTCAATACCACGAAGTACATCATAATCGGCAAAAGATTTTTCAACCCCGCGGATCTTGATAACGGTGTTATTTTTATCGATATGTGCCTTTTGCTTTTCCATTTTATATTAGCGGAACCATCCGGCTATCTGCACAATTAAAACTTCTTCAATAAACACTAAAAACATGGCTGTTACAACTGCGCCATTGGCCGCTTTACCCACCCCCTCGGTACCTTTGGTAGAGTTGTAGCCCTGGTAGCAGCCCACAATGCCAATGGTAAAACCAAACACAATAGCCTTGCTAAGCGATGCCCAAAAATCAATAAAAGTTAATGGCTCAAACGCCTGCTCCATAAATACGCTGTAGCTGGTACCCTCGTTTTGGCTTACATTCAAGTATCCGCCTATTAAAGCAATAAAAGCTGTATAGGTGGCCAATAAAGGTATGGTGATGGTTGTTGCGATAACACGCGTACAAACCAAAAATTTAAAAGGTTTTGTGCCCGATACTTCCATGGCATCAATTTGCTCAGTAACACGCATAGAGCCAAGTTCGGCACCTATGCTTGAGCCTACCTTACCCGCAGCAATAAGCGCGGTAACCAGTGGTGCAAGGGCCTTCATGATAGCGATAGAAACCAACGACGGCAGCCACGATGTAGCGCCAAAATCGGTAAGGGAAGGGCGGCTTTGCTTAGTGAAAATAACACCTACAATAAAGCCTGTCAGCGTTATTAACGTAAACGAACGTACGCCCGTTTCATAGCATTGGCGTACTATCTCTTTAAACTCGTAAGGAGGCAAAAATACTTCCTTAAAAAAACGCAATACAAAGGCATAAACCCTGTATAGCATCAAAAAGAAATCCGCCACTTTATTTCGCGCTTTTTTTATACGCGATGGGGCAGGGTTGGTGGTATTATTTACGCTATCCATTAATGTGGCAAAGGTATAACTTAACAAAGATATAGATAAACAGATTGACCAAATTGTTTTAAAAGTTAATCAGTAAAATGTAATAATTGCTTAAAACGCACTGATAACTTTTTAAAGAATTATAAGTGCAGACTAAATATAATGCCAAAGTGAAATAAAAGTATCATACCGGCAATGCGTATATTAACGTAATATCCTCAAAAATAGATTGATTAATAAATTTTAATGGTTAAGTAACCATTAAGAAATGTAAAAATAGTATTATGGCTTACTTTTTAATTTGGTTATGTTTGATACACCAATTATAATTACAAACTAATTTGATACCGGCTTATCCTTTTATAAGTAGGGCTGTAAGTAAATTCATGAGGGAAGAGAGGAAAATAGCTTACAAGGCATGTATATATGCATTTTTTGCACTGTTTATAGCGGTTGCAGCCCCGGCGCAAAATAACGAGTTTCAGTTTTCACGGCTGGATATCTCTAACGGCCTATCGCATAACCAGGTAAATACCATGCTTAAAGATAGCAAGGGTTTTATGTGGTTCGGTACACTATCCGGGCTTAATAAGTACGACGGGTACAAATTTAAAGTGTATAAACACATTGAGGGCGATACTACCAGCCTTAACGATGATTTTATAGTAAGCATTGCCGAAGGACCCGAAAACAAGCTATGGATTGAAACCCGCAATGGCTATAATATTTATGACCCCGTCACCGAGCGTTTTAGCCATGATGTGGGGCGCTACCTTAAAAAAATCAATATTCCGGGTAAAGGGTTGTCTGCTGTTAAAAAAGATGAGTTTGGTAATTTCTGGTTCCTGAATGTAAGTTCGGGTATTTATAAGTACCATGCATCAACCAAAACAACTACTCACATTAGTAATCAGCCGGGCTCTGCTACATCCATTTATAGCAATACCGTTGCCGATATTACGTCAGACTCAAAAGGAAATATCTGGCTGGTATACAACAAGGGCATGTTAGAGTGTATTGACCCTAAAACCTACCGGGTTAATTACCGCAAACAGTTAAACGCCCTGCCCTGGGGGTTAAACACAGGATACCGGGTTTTTATTGACAGACAGGATGATGTTTGGGCCTTTGTGCCTACCTACTCATCGGGCGTGTATTACATCAATTCAACTCAAACCGTTGTTAAGCATATTGATAAAGGCAGCGGCCCCGATGGCTTAAACACCAACGTAGTATCAAACCTGATACAGGACGATAAAGACCGTATATGGATAGCAACCGACCACGGTGGTGTAAACCTGTTGGATAAGAAAGACTTTAAAATAAAGTACATCACCAACCGCGAGGATGATAACAAAACCATCGGCCAAAACAGCATAATTATGCTGTATAAGGATGATACCGGCATTATTTGGGTGGGTACTTACAAGCGAGGCCTTAGTTATTACCACGAAAGTATTATCAAGTTCCCGCTGTACACGCACCATTTATCAGATCCCGGCAGCCTGAGCTTTAGCGATGTAAATAAGTTTATTGAAGATAAGTACGGCAACCTATGGCTGGGTACTAATGGCGGCGGCCTGGTTTATTTTAACCGCAAGGATGGCAGCTTTAAAAAATACCTGCACGATGCCAACAACCCCAACAGCCTTACCAATAATGTAATTGTAACTATGTTTCTCGATCACGAGCAGAAGCTTTGGTTGGGCACTTACTTTGGCGGGTTGGATTGCTTTGACGGCAAAACATTTAAGCATTACCGGCATAATGATGCCATCCCGGGCAGTTTATCTGAAGACAGGGTGTGGTCTATTATTGAGGATTCTGATAACAACCTTTGGGTGGGTACGCTTGCGGGTGGCTTAAACCTGCTGGACCGTAAAACAGATACCTTTAAACATTATAAACTAAAACTGGGCGACCAGCAGGGGCTTTACTCCAACTACATATCGGCACTGATGGAGGACAGGCATAAAAACCTATGGATAGTTACCTCATTTGGGGTTGATGTACTGAACAGAAAAACAGGCCGCTTTAGCCATTATATACATAATGAGAAGAACCCCAACAGCCTGGTAAATAACAATACCAACAGTATATTAGAAGATAGCAGCGGGCTGATATGGATAAGCACCCGCGAGGGGCTGAGCGTGCTCGACCCCGCAAAAAATAAGTTCACCAATATTACCCGTGCCGATGGCTTGCCGGATAATACGGTGATAGAGATGCGGGAGGATGATAACTATAATATTTGGGCAAGTACACCAAACGGCCTCTCTAATATTATAGTGACCCGTGGGGCTGATAAGATAGGGTTCCGTTTTGTGAACTATAACGAGCGGGATGGCTTGCAAGGCAGGGAATTTACCATGAACGCGGCCTACAAAACCCGCAGCGGCGAACTCATATTTGGCGGCGGCAATGGCTTTAATATTTTTAAGCCGGCCAGTTTGCGCACCAGTAAAAATAGCCCGGCGCTGGTTTTTACCGATTTCCAGGTGTTTAACAAAAGTATTGCCGTTGGCGAAAAGTTGTACGGCAAGGTGGTATTGCAGCAGGCTATTACCCAAACCAACTCGGTTGAACTAAACCATAACGAAAATGTTTTTGGGATAGAATTTGCCGCCCTTAATTATTTTGATGCCGATAAGGTAAAGTTTGAATACATGATGGAGGGCTTTGATAAAGCCTGGATCCCGGCAGATAACCTTACCCGCAAAGTGGTATACACCAATCTTGATGCCGGCGACTATACTTTTAAAGTACGTGCATCAAACCCCGGTTATTGGAACAGCAAGGAGATCTTACTGCATGTAACTATTCTGCCCCCCTGGTGGAAAACCACTTTTGCCTACATATTGTATGCATTGGCATTTGTGGGCGCCTTGTTTTACCTGCGCCACAGGGGTATCCAAAAGATTCGCGCGCAATTTTTGCTGGAGAAGGAACGCGAAGAAACCCACCGCCTGCACGAGCTTGACCTGATGAAGATAAAGTTCTTTACCAACGTAAGTCACGAGTTCCGCACGCCGCTATCGCTTATTATGGCCCCGGTGGATAAGATCATTAAACAAACACAGGAGCCCGAAATACAAAAGCAGTTGTTGCTGGTTAACCGTAACGCCAAAAGGCTGCTGAACCTGGTAAACCAATTGCTGGATTTTAGGAAGATGGAGCACCAGGAGCTTAAGCTGCATAATCACCCGGGGGATATTATTGGGTTTATTCGCGACCTGTCGTACTCGTTTACAGATGTGGCCGAGCAAAAAGGTATCGACTTTGTATTTGATGCCGAAGTGGATGAATTTAAAACCAGTTTTGACCAGGATAAGATAGAACGTATCATTTTTAACCTGCTATCCAACGCTTATAAATTTAC
>NZ_JBAZRC010000138.1:0-13665 GCF_041663085.1 Mucilaginibacter sp. | reverse complement strand
CTTGCTCAAATGCTGCTAAAGTTTCGTGAATCTCTGAACCTTCAAAGTAAACCTCGGTTGAACCACACCATACTAATACTACACGGTCAAGGCCGTTATCTTTCTGAAAGTTTTTAATGTCTTCCATAACTTGCTGTGCAAGCTCATAACGGGTACCGGTTTTAATGTAAGTACCATCAAGGTTTTTAGCGTAGTTTTTATCAAACGCAGCCTTCATTGGTTTAATTGATTCTAAACCTTCCCTTACTGAATCTAACAGGTCGCGCTCAAGTACTTTTGCGTTTACAGCTGCCTGGTAAACGTTATCTTCATACACATCCCAGCCACCAAAAACAATATCGTTAAGGTTAGCCAATGGTACAAAATCTTTAATTTTTGGATGACGGGCCTCGGTACGTTTGCCTAAACGGATGCTGCCCATTTGGGTTAATGAACCTATTGGTTGCGATATGCCTTTTTTTACAGCTTCAACACCGGCAATTAGTGTAGTAGCTACTGCGCCTAAACCAGGTATTAAAATACCAAGTTTACCTTCTGCAGGTTTAATGTTAATTTTCATTACTTGTTTTTTGTTTTAAGGATAATGCAGCTATTATACAACACGTAGGGGGCATGTTATATGATAGTTTTCTTGTTTACTGTTTGTATTATAGTAGTGCCAAAGCACGGTTACTATCTTTTTAGTGCAATTAAAGCATACATAACCAGCTTTAATTGAGGGGCAAAAGAATATAAATTTTGTTTTAAAAACTTATATTTTTATAAAGTTTACAGGCAGATGAAGATTGGCTGTTTTATAAGGCCTTTTCGTATATCCTATAGGTTTTGTACTGGTCGCCGCCAATGGCTTCAATAGCACGGTTTACCATATCATTGTTTTCAAGTGTCCATGATGCTTCGGCGTATTTTAAGCCCTTACGCCTGTATTCTTTTATAATGCTGCCATAAAGGCTGGCTTCGATACCTAACTTGCGGTAACCATCAATTACACCCAAAAGCATAATACGGATACCGGTGATCTTCTTTTTGTTTAATAAAAGCTTAAAGATACCTGTAGGCAATAACCGGCCTTTTTTAATGGTTTTAAGGATCTGGTTAATATCTGGTATAGCTACCCCGAAGCCAACAATTTTACCATCCTGCTCGGCCACTAAGGCAAAATCAGGGTCTAATATCATTTTAAGGTCTTTGGCTGTGTAGTCAAACTCCTCATTTGTCATCGGGAAAAAGCCAAGGTTTTTATCCCATGCTTTATTATATACATCGCGCAGGGCATCAGCCTCCTGCTTAAAGTTCTTCAGGTTTATTTTACGGATAACAATGTTGCTGTTACGCTTAAGGCGGTCTTGCAACATATCCAGCATCCTTAATGATTTATCGTTGTAGTTAGCGCCATCCCAGTACCATGCCAGCAGGTCGGTTTGTTTTTTGAAACCGGCATTTTCCAGTAAGGTAATGTAGTACTCGGGGTTGTAGGGCATCATTACCACCGGCGACCGGTCAAACCCTTTAATTAAAAGGCCGCAAACCTCGTTGGTGCTTGGGTTTACAGGGCCAACAATATTAGTGGCACCTTTTTGCTTAACCCATTCAGTAGCTGCGTTAATTAATAAATTTGCTGTTTCCTGATCATTAATAACATCAAAAAAGCCAAAAAAACCATCGCTAACGTTATTAAACGCGTTATGATTGGTGTTAAAAATTGCTGCGATACGCCCAACAACCTTATCGCCATCATAAGCCAAAAAAGTTTGTAATGATGAATGTTTGTGAAAAGGGTGCGTGGTTAGCAGGTCCTTTTGTGCAATAAATAGTTCGGGTACGTAAAGTGGGTCGTTTTTGTAGAGATCATGCGGGAAGTCAATAAAAGTAGCAAGTTCTTTTTTCGACTGTACCGGAACAATTTTTTTCATTGTGGATGTTGGGTTAATACCGGTACTATGCAGGCCGTAGTACCGGTATATTTAAAGAGATTATATATTTTCTTTAATAGTACTATTAGTTACGCCTACCACTTTAAATGCCTGTATAAGCTTTTCTACTGCTTCGTCTATCTGTGCGAATGTGTGAGTTGCCATTAATGAGAACCTTAACAATGATGAATCAGACGGAACGGCAGGGGATACAACCGGGTTAACAAATACACCCGCGTTTTGCAGATAATTGGTTACCTGGAAAGTTTTTGCGTTATCGCGGATATATATAGGTAGTATTGGGCTTTCTGATGCACCGATATCAAAACCTTCGTCGGTTAATAATTTAACGGCATAGTTGGTGTTGTCCCAAAGTTTTTGGATACGTTCCGGTTCGGCTTCAATAATATCAAGGGCTGCAATTACGCTGGCTACCGAGCCGGGGGTCATGCTGGCGCTGAACATTAATGAACGTGCGCGGTGTTTAATATAGTCGATAGTATCATGATCGCTGGCGATGAAACCACCAAGTGATGCCAATGATTTACTAAAGGTGCTCATAATAAGGTCAACCTGGTCGGTTAAGCCAAAGTGCGATGCAGTACCTGAACCATTATGGCCAATTACACCTAAACTGTGTGCATCATCAACCATAATGTTAACGCCGTATTTGTCGGCAAGCTCAACAATTGCAGGCAATTTAACAATATCGCCTTCCATGCTGAAGATACCGTCAACAACAATAACTTTTACGGCTTCTTCTGGTAGCATGCTTAGCTTGCGTTCCAGATCAGCCATATCATTGTGGGCATATTTAATAACTTTTGAGAATGACAGACGTGTACCATCAATAATTGAGGCGTGGTCATATTCGTCAAGTATCAAATAATCGTTGCGGCCTGTGATGCATGATAAAACCCCAAGGTTTACCTGAAAACCGGTACTAAATAATACTGCTGCTTCTTTGCCGACATACGCTGCAAGACGATTTTCGAGTTCGATGTGAATATCAAGTGTCCCGTTTAAGAACCTTGAGCCTGCACAACCTGATCCGTACTTGTCAATTGCCTTTTTTGTTGCTTCTTTTATTTTAGGATGGTTCGTAAGACCTAAATAGGAGTTTGAACCAAACATTAAAACACGTTTGCCGTTTATGATCACCTCGGTATCCTGACCAGACTCTATTGGCCTGAAAAAAGGATACAGTCCCTGTGCCCTGATCATATTTGCATCCTGGAACTGGGCAATCTTCTCGTGTAATTTTTTAACCATTTATAAACACTGCTTAAATTTTTTGTAAAAATACCATGAATAAGCTTATAACTTGCATGGAGAATGTAAATTTTTTACACACCACCTTAATAGTATGTTAATATACTTCCATCAGGCAAATTAATTAAATTTTTTATTTATTCCCCACCACTATTTTACATTTTGTTTGAAAAAGTTGAAAAATCGTGCCAATTATCATTCAAATCTCCTAATTAGGTAAAATTTCTGTTGTGTGTTTTTTATTAAAATAGAATAATCTCATATTCGCCTCCCTGTTAATAACATCGAAAATAAAGAGAACCTTTCTTTAAATTTTTCGTTTTTATATGTTACTTTCAATCCTTTATGAAAAAACTACGCTACTTATTCCTCTCTAATATACTAATTTTTTCGCCGGTAATACTATTTGCCCAAACTGCTGCAGATACAACAACTGCTGTAGTAACGTTAAAACAAAGTATTGATTTTGCCCTGCGCAACCAACCACAACTTAAACAGGCAAATATCGACGAGCAAATTAACGAACGTGATATTAAGATAAGTTTATCAAATTGGTTGCCACAAATTAGTACAACAGGCCAGTACCAGCATTATTTTCAAAGGCCCGCACAGGTTGCAGCAGGTACCGGTACGGGGACAGGTAGCGGTTCAGGACAAAATTTAGCTATAGCACATAACGTATCCAGCCTGGGCGCACAGGCCAGCCAGGTTATATATAATAACGATGTATTACAAGCATCGCGTGCATCAAAATATTCAAGGCAGTACTATAAGCAGAATACCGAAAGCAGCAAGATAGACCTGGTATCTGATGTGAGCAAGGCATTTTATGATGTACTATTATCACAACGCCAACTGGATATTATTAAGGAGGATATTATAAGGCTTCGCCGCAGTTTAAAGGATGCCTATTCCCGTTACCAGGCAGGTGTGGTTGATAAAACAGACTATAAACAAGCAACCATCGCATTAAATAACTCGCTTGCATCGCAAAAGCAAATACAGGAAGCTATAAAAAGCAAAACCGCTTTGTTGAAACAGATAATGGGTTTTAACCCTAACAGGCAGTTAAGCCTTTCGTATGACTCGGCACGTTTACAAAGCGAGGCTGTTATTGACACCAACCAGGTTTTAAATTATACAAACCGTATTGAATATCAGTTACTGCAAACGCAAAAAAACCTGCTTAATTTAAATATATCCTATTATAAATGGGGCTGGCTGCCATCGTTATCTGCCGTTGGCGGATATAGCCTGGGCTACTTTAATGATAGTTTCTCTAAAATGTATAAGGATGCATTCCCAACATCATTCGCAGGGCTTTCTTTATCTATCCCGATTTTTACAGGTGGTAAACGTTTACAAAACCTGGCCAAGGCGCGCTTACAGGTAGAGCGTTCAGATCTTGACCTGGTGAACAGCCGCAACGCAATTAATACAGAATATACACAGGCGCTGGCAAATTATAAAAGCAGTTATTATAACTGGCAAACGCTTAACGAGAACGTTATACTTGCCAAGGATGTATATAAGGTTGTAGACCTGCAGTACCGCGAGGGGATTAAAACATATCTTGACGTTATTGTATCGCAAGCAGATTTGCGCACAGCCGAACTGAACTATTATAACGCACTGTTCCAGTTACTATCAAGTAAAATTGACCTGGAAAAAGCTTTGGGTACATTGCCAACAGAGTAAAAACTTTATCATCATCATCACAAATTCGACAACTTATAACATGAAAAATACATATATCTACTGCATTGCTGCCATGGCATTACTAACAGTTTCGTCATGCGGTAGCAAAGGGCCTAAACAAGATGCTGCGCCGCCTGCAACACCGGTAAACGTTATTGAAGCAAAAAAGGCTGATGCCATATATTATGATAAATACCAGGGAACCGTTGTGGCTTTAAATTCAGTTGAATTACGCAGCCAGGTTAGCGGCTTTATTACCGGCATCTTTTTTAAAGAAGGTGACGTAGTAACTAAAGGCGCCCCATTGTATGAGATAGACCGCCGCAAATATGTAGCTGCTTATGAGCAGGCCAAGGCCAACTTATTAAGCGCCAAAGCAAACCTGAGCAAAGCACAGAAAGATATTGACCGCTATAACATGTTGTTGAAAAACGATGCGGTAGCACGCCAAACGGTTGACCAGGCTACCGCCGCGTTCGAAACCAGCCAAAGCCAGGTTGCTGTTGCGCAGGCAGGTGTTTCTTCTGCCGCTACAGATCTTTCTTATGCTACAATAAGGGCACCGTTTACTGGCCGTATAGGTATATCACAGGTTAAACTGGGGGCGCAGGTTTCGCCGGGTACTACATTGTTAAATACAATATCAACAGGTAACCCTATTGGTGTTGATGTTGTGATAAACGAACAAGACATCAGCCGTTTTTATAAAATACAAAAAGCAGGTACCGATACCACCTTCAGGTTACAGTTGCCCGATGGTACAACCTTTAACAAAACCGGGAAGATATTTGCTATTGACCGTGGCGTAAACGACCAAACAGGTACTATTAAAGTGCGTGTACAATTCCCAAATGCACATGATGAACTGAAAGACGGAATGAGCTGTGTATTGCAGGTGCTTAACGATAACTCGGGCGACCGCGTGCAGATCCCTTACAAAGCGATAACCGAGCAGATGGGTGAGTTTTTTGTATTTATATCTAAAGATACCATTGCTGAACAGCGTAAAGTAAAGATAGGGCAGCGCATTCAAAGTAATGTTATTGTGTTGGATGGCGTTAAACCGGGCGAAAAGGTTATTACCGAAGGTTTCCAAAGGTTGCGTGATGGTGGCAAGATAACCTTTGGCCCGCCTGCAGGCGCTGCACCGGCAGGGAAAGATGGTAAAAGTGCACCTGCTGCAAAATAATTAATTGGATATATCCCATAATAGGATAAGCTAAGCGGGGCACATACCCCGAAATACATAAGCAAAAGACATAAATAATGATCGCAGATACTTTTATAAAACGCCCTGTAACCGCAATTGTAATATCGCTGGTAATACTGATCGTTGGGATGCTGGCCATATCGAGCCTCCCAATTGGGCAATACCCGGAAATTACACCGCCAACGGTACAGGTAACCGGTACTTATACCGGTGCCGATGCTTTAACGGTTGAGCAAACTGTAGCTACACCGGTAGAGGTACAGGTAAACGGTACCCCGGGTATGACCTACCTGCAAAGTAATAGCACCAGCAACGGCGCCATGAGCATGACCGTTAACTTTGAGGTTGGTACCGATATTAATAATGCCGCACTTGATGTACAGAACCGTGTAGGTATTGCCTTACCAACCCTGCCGCAAGAGGTACAGCGTTTAGGTATGATAGTGCGTAAACGTAACCCAAGTATATTAATGCTTGTGGCTATGTACTCGCCAAAAGGCACGCACGATGTAACCTTTACAGATAACTATACCAACGTGTTTATAAAGGATGCATTATTGCGTACCAAAGGTGTGGGCGACGTATTTACCCGTGCTGACGATTTTAGTATGCGTTTGTGGCTAAAGCCGGATAAGCTGGCCGCTTTAAATATGACAGCGGCAGATGTTACCGCCGCTTTAACTGAGCAAAACGCGCAGGTAGCAGCAGGTACGGTAGGTGCAACCCCGCAAATGAAAGGGCAAACCTTTGAATATTCTGTATTGGTTAAAGGCCGTTTAACAGATAAATCGGAGTTTGAGAATGTTGTTGTTAAAACTATACCGCAAACAGGTGCTGTTGTACATTTAAAGGATGTAGCCCGTGTTGAGCTGGGTAAATTTAATTACTCGGGTAACTCGTTTGTTGATGGTAAAAGGGCATCGTACCTGTTAATATACCAGGCGCCGGGCAGTAACGCTATTGAAACTGCTGATAATGTTACCGCCACCATGAACGAGCTTAAAAAAGCTTTTCCGAAAGATATTGATTATGTGGTTCCTTTTGAGTCGGTTACGGTAGTAAAGGTGTCCCTGCACGAGGTTATCGAGACTTTGGTTATAGCCCTTGCGCTTGTAATTGTGGTAGTGTTTTTATTCCTGCAAAACTGGCGCACAACCCTTATCCCGGTACTGGCCATCCCGGTATCAATTGTGGGTACGTTCATCTTCTTTATCCCGCTGGGCTTTACTATCAATACCTTAACGCTGTTTGGTTTTGTACTGGCCATTGGTATTGTGGTAGATGATGCCATTGTGGTGGTAGAGGCCGTACAGCATTATATGGACGAGAAGGGCATGTCGCCTAAAGAGGCAACAGAACATGCCATGCGCGATATCTCCGCACCGGTAATTGCCATCGCATTGATTTTGGCAGCGGTGTTTGTGCCTGTAGGTTTTGTGCCGGGTATAGTTGGCCGTTTATATCAACAATTTGCTATCACCATCGCCATATCAGTATTGATCTCGGCATTTGTAGCATTATCGCTTACGCCGGCATTATGTACCATATTATTACGTCCGCATAAAATAGATGAAAAATCGGGCGGGTTAAACAGGTTTTTCTATGTGTTTAACCAATGGTTTGACAGGGTTACCGGCCGTTATCGTAACGCGGTAGATAAAGGTATCAAACACTCCAAATTCATCGTTATAATCCTTGTATGTATTATTATCGGTACGGTGCTCTTGTTTAAAGGCAAACCATCGGGGTTTTTACCACTGGAGGATGAGGGGCGTATTTATGTAACTTACGATTTGCCTGAAGGCTCATCAACCGAACGCACAGTTACCGTTTTGCACGAGATGATGGCTGTATTGGATAGCGTACCCGCTATTAACCACTACGCCGCTTTGGGCGGGTTAAATGCGGTTAACTTTGCTACAAAATCAAACAGCGCAACCATATTTGTCCAACTAAAACCGTGGGATGAGCGTAAAGACGAAAAAGACCAGTTAAATGGTGTTATTGCAACATTACAGGGTAAACTGGCCAGGTTTAAAGAAGCCAGTGTGGTTGTGATCTCTCCGCCGGCAATTCCGGGTTTAGGTAACACGGGTGGTTTCTCTTTCATATTGCAGGAGAAAGAAGCTGGTGGCGATATTAAAAACTTTGAAAAGGTGTTGAATACTTTTGTGGCTGCTGTAAATAAACGCCCCGAAATTGCCAAAGCTTTCACGTTTTTTGGTGCGCATACACCGGCTTACCAGTTAACAATTGATAGGGAAAAAGCTAAAAAATTAGGTGTTAAAATATCTGATGTGAACAACACCCTGCAAACCTACATGGGTAGTTCATATATAAACGATTTTACCGTTTATGGCCGTAACTTTAGGGTAGTTGCCCAGGCCGATACAAATTATCGTACCAATATTGATAATATAGGACAGTACTTTGTGCGTAACGAAGCCGGTGCTATGGTACCACTAAGCACGCTTACTACTTATAAAGTAATAGAAAATGCCCCGTTAATATCACACTATAACCTGTTCCGTTCTGCTGAGATAAATGGTAGTACCAAACCCGGCTTTAGTAGCGGTGACGCTATTACAGCCCTGAAAGAGGTTGCTGCCGAAACACTTCCGCAAGGTTATGGTTATGAGTTTTCGGGTTTAAGCCGCGAGGAGTTGTTATCGGGTTCAAAAACCGTTTACATATTTGCATTGTCAATAGGCTTCGTGTTCCTGTTCCTGGCTGCCCTGTACGAGAGCTGGTCGGTACCGTTCTCTGTACTGCTTGCTGTACCACTTGGTGCGTTTGGTGCTATTCTATTCCTTTGGTTTAAACCGGGGCTTACCAATAACGTTTACGCGCAGATCGGTTTGATAACGCTGATAGGTTTGGCCGCTAAGAATGCCATCCTGATAGTGGAGTTTGCCAAAGAACGAGTGGATAGGGGTATGAACCTCGAAAAAGCTACGCTGGAAGCAGTAAGGCTACGTTTAAGGCCTATTGTGATGACATCGATGGCGTTTATCCTGGGTGTTTTACCATTGGTAATAGCATCCGGCGCCGGTGCGCAGGCAAGGCAAACCATTGGCTGGACAGTGTTTGGCGGTATGCTTGCAGCAACATCACTGGCTATATTTATAGTGCCGGTGTTGTATTATATCATTACCAAATTCTCTTATGGCGATGCTAAACTTGCCGAAATGGAGAAGAATTTTAAACCCGATCCGGAGATAGATCCGGAAGCATAATATTAAAAGCCCTCGTTAGTTAACGAGGGCTTTTTTATGTTATAATGCTATACTGGCATGAAAAACAGATGAAATTTAAGCATTGCAAAAGTGTTTTTATGCCTAACACCATACACTTTTGTAGTTAATCAGACACGTAAATTTATGTATGCCGATATTAAATAATATATAAAATAACACTGGTAGCTAATTAGAATAGAGTGTAGAACCAAGTTGATTATCAGTATATAAAAGCCGTTTTTGTCTGTAAAAAGATGGTTTTATTTTTATCCGATGGTGTTTAATTATTAAAAAATAAAGGGATATGGCAAAGTATTTGATGATAGCGGTGTATCACAATTAATAATTGTATTACTAAAAACACGACAATGAAAAGAATGACAAAACTAATAGCCGCAGCATTTACAGCAGCAGCTTTATTTATCGGAACAAATGTTAATGCACAGTCTACCCCTAAAAGCGCTTTACGCTTTGGTATAGGTCTTGAGGGGTTAGCACCAGTAGGCAACCTGCACGATGTATCAAACATTGGTATCGGTGGTACCGCGCGTTTACAATATGGTTTAGCTGATAATTTAGCTTTAACGTTGACCTCGGGTTACTATAACTTCTTTGGTAAAAAAATCCCCGGAACAGATGCCAATTATGATGATTTAGGTATAGTACCACTTAAAGCGGGTATCAAGGCATTTGTATCTCAGAATATTTACCTGGGTGCAGAAGTTGGTGCCGGTTTTGAGACCCGCAGCAATGGTAATACTAAATTAATTGCATCACCAGGTATTGGTTGGGCTAACCAATCATGGGATATAGGTGCACGTTATGAAAACTTCTCTGGCCAGAGCAATAACTATGGTACAGTAGGTTTACGTATAGCTTACGGTTTCGGATTGTAATTATAGCCGGAACTTTTACTTAATTAAAAAGCCCCTTGCCATTTGGCAAGGGGCTTTTTGTTGTGGTCTGAATCTGGATTTTCAGAATTTTATAATGAACAGAATTCAGAAAATCCTGATTCTAACTGTTATGCTAGTTTAGCCAGCGCAGCTTTAATCCTTTTTACAGCTTCAACCAGTTTATCCTCGGCAGCGGCGTAGGAGATACGGATAGATTTTTTATCACCGAAAGAATCGCCGCCTACAGTAGCGACATGTGCTTCTTCCAGTAAGAAAATACTTAATTCATCAGCGTCGTTGATGGTTTTACCATTATAACTTTTGCCAAAAAATGAAGTAACGTTAGGGAAAAAGTAGAAAGCGCCATCAGGCAGGTTAACGGTAACACCCGGAATATCTTTTAACAGGCCGTAAACTAAATCGCGGCGTTTTTGGAACTGATCGCGCATTTGATGAACAGTTTCCAAACCACCTGTGTAAGCGGCAACACCGGCTTTTTGGGTGATAGAGCATGTGCCTGATGTTATCTGGCCTTGTATCTTATCGCAAGCGGCGGCAATTTCGCTGTTAGATGCGGTGTAACCAATCCTCCAGCCGGTCATGGCAAAAGCTTTAGACCATCCGTTTACGATCACCACACGGTCTTTAATACTCTCGAATTGGGCTATAGATTCGTGCCCCCCAATAAAGTTTATATGTTCGTAGATCTCATCGCTCAGGATGTAGATATTTGGGTGTTTTTCAAA
Source organism: Mucilaginibacter sp. (assembly GCF_041663085.1). Classification (GTDB taxonomy): domain Bacteria; phylum Bacteroidota; class Bacteroidia; order Sphingobacteriales; family Sphingobacteriaceae; genus Mucilaginibacter. The sequence goes on along the minus strand of NZ_JBAZRC010000138.1, from coordinate 2,694 downwards.
TACTTTAGCCAGGCTTGCAAGCTCTTCTTTACTGTAAACACTACCTGTAGGGTTACATGGCGAAGAGAACATGAATAATTTTGTTTTCGGTGTAATGGCAGCTTCCAGTTGCTCGGCGGTTATTTTAAAATTGCTTTCAACTGTTGTATCAATAAATACGCTAACACCTTCGGCAAGTTTTACTATTTCTGAATAAGAAACCCAGTAAGGGGTAGGGATAATAACCTCTTCGCCGGGGTTAACCAAACACAATACCGTATTGGCAAGGGCTTGTTTAGCACCGGTAGAAACTACAATTTGCGTATCAGTATAATCAAGGTTGTTTTCTGTCTTCAACTTACCAACCACGGCCTTACGCAGGTCTGGATATCCCGCAACGGGGGTATAATAGGTGAAGTTATTATCCATAGCTGTTTTTGCCGCTTCCTTAATGTGCTCAGGGGTATGAAAATCTGGCTCACCAAAGCTAAGGCTTATTACATCTACACCTTTAGCGGCCAATTCGCGACCCATTTTTGCCATTTTAATGGTCTGGGATTCCGACAGGTTGTTTATCCTGTTACTTAATGCGCTCATATTGTTGTTTTTGTTATTGCGGCAAATATAGAAAATTTGTTTACTGATGATTAATTATGGCCGCACTAATGCTAATTTCTTTGCACACGCACCAGGCCCTGCCTTGTAGCAAGATATAACACCCCATTTTTATCGAACGCCATATCTACAATATAAGATGTCGGCATATCCGAGTTTTGGTTATGATAATTCTCCCAACCATCTTTCAGATCGTACCTAACCAGCCCAGCCCTGTCAGTAGCTATCCAAAGTACTTTTTCATTTTTATCATAAAGCACTTTTGAAACGTGGTTAAATGGCATGCCCGAGTTGTTTGTAGTTAGTTGTTTAAACTCGCCGGCGTGGTTGCATATCGCAATGCCTTCGTTACGGTTTACTTCCTTTTTATCTTTAGGGTTATATTCATATAAGCCAAAATACATATTGCCGTTTTCATCTTCATCTAACGAAGTGATGCATTGACCTTTCAGCACTGTTGAGCCATTATTAAAGCTGGTTACTTTTCCGTCGGTGTCAATCATTGCCGAACCTGCAAACGTGCCTATCCAAAGCCTCTTCTTTGAATCCCGCTGTGCAAAATAAACCCTGTTTATAGGTAGTTCCCTGGTATTATCTTTATTAATTGTGCTCCATTTATTGTCTTTTAAGATGTGCAGGCCTTCATCTGTACAAAATAACAACTCGCCACTATTGGTATTATTATAAATATGGTATGCGCCATTAAAACCTAATGCCTTTTTGCTGTAGAGCGTCCACTTTTTATCATCATAACTATAAATGTCGCCTTGCCCAACTGTCCATTTAATGCCTTTATTATCTGCTGCAATAGCGTTGTAGCTAAAATATTTTCCTTTATCGGTAATATCCTGCTCCTTACGTATAAAGCTTTTTCCATCAAATTGTACAAGTCCTTCGTCTACTGTTAGCCAAATAGTGTTACGGTTATCAATTGCTATATCATCATTAAAATTATTTGGCAGGTTTGAATTCTTTGAGTTCCAGGTAGTGATGGTGTAATCTTTTAGATGTTGATTTTTGTATGTATAATTCTTGTTAAATATTTCGGGATCTTTCGGCCTGTCAAACGAGTTTTTGAACGCTTGCATATCAACACGGTCAATCCTACAGGTAAGGTGATGGTCTTTAACTTCGGCCATTATATTTATAGACACACGCCCCTGTGTTTTTCCTTTTTCTTTGGCCGGTGCCCAACCTTTAAATTGGTTAAATTGGGCAATAATACTTTTAGTGATCTTGCTTTTTGAATTATCGGTATGGCTTAGTACACAGCCATTGCCAACCGAATCTATTAGTACCTGGAACAATATTTTACCTGAAGCATTACCAAAATCAATGGTATTGTTCAGGTCATCTACAAGAGCCTTAAATTCATTGGCTTTTACACCAGCCTTTTCATCACCGCAGTCAAGGCAAAATTGTTCTGTTATACAGTTGTCGAGTTTATTGGGGAATAGGTTTTGGGCTTTTGCAGATAAAAACAAGCTTAGAGCGGATAAGATCAGGATAAGTTTTTTCATTTTTAATAATTAAGGGGTCAATGGGGACTAAAATACAAAATGCGGGCAACTTGTATGTTTATACTATGTTAATTTAAAATGTTGCTTTCATTTGGAGAGTGTGGCTATTTACACCCCTGGCATTATTAATGAAAATGATATCTATGTTTAGATATAACCCTTCCCAAACCAAACATGTTACATTTTTAACCGAATGTAAAAGCTAAATTTCCGTAAGTTTGGCCTCTCTAAAAAGGTTGGTTTTGAAGGAACAAAAAAGGATAATTCTGATATCGCTTATTACCGGTGCAGTGCTCATGGTAATGAAGTTTGGCGCATACTTTCTTACAAACTCCAACTTTGTATTAACCGATGCTGCCGAAAGTATTGTGAACGTTATTGCAAGCTCATTTGCGTTTTTTAGTATTTACCTGGCATCGCAGCCGCGGGACGAGAACCATCCTTATGGACATGGCAAGGTGGAGTATTTTTCGGTATTTATAGAAGGCGCGCTGGTTGGCATAGCAGGGCTTATCATCATCATCAAATCAACTTACAGTATTTTTTATCCCGAGGTTATTCATTACCTGTTATTGGGTGC
>NZ_JBAZRC010000137.1:0-13677 GCF_041663085.1 Mucilaginibacter sp. | reverse complement strand
CTCACGCTCGTTGCCAACGTAATAGCAATTGCCGTTACTCCCCGAATTCAATGACGCTATAAACACCGGCATAGCTACAAAGTAAAACATTTTGTGTAAATACTAAAAGCTTTAGCGCGGTTAATTTTCCACATAAGAAAATCCACTTACTGCACATCAATTGTCACATCAACCGCAAACAATATTAACTTACATAACATTAACACTAATGCCCGCAGATATTAACTATAATTGTATTGAAAAACACTTGTATCGATGCTATCTGAACCTACCTACTTACCAGCCCGTATGGTTGCTCCCGAAATTGAAGCCCACTTTAAAAAGCATCAGTTTGCGGCGCAAAGTATCCCCGATAGTAATATAGCTACCGCACCGGATAGTCACATCATTGAAGCGGTTATTGATATCGCATTTTGGTCGAGCATGCGGCGCGAAGAAGGGCGTTCACCTAATATCTCATTGGCGCTATTACAGCCGTCGCAATCAGACAAGCCCCTTATTTTTGGCGAGAAGCTACGGTTAACTACCCAAAACCTGATCAAACTTGCACCCGCTGTTGAGCAGCCAGGCATACACTTAGGTGTTTGGCCCGATGGCGACGACCTGTTCATATGGGGCACTACCCACAGCGTACCTGCCATTTGCTTTGTTTTAGAGGTGGTTGAACCCGGCCTGCTGGTAATTAAACACCGCCGGGTTGATGGCTTTGGCAAGTTTGTGAATGTAGCCGTTTTACAGGGCGACCAGATAAAAGTTTTGGATGAGGCTACCATGGGGGTGGCCGATTGCCCGCAGTTGCTAAAATCGCTTGCCAATATGCCCCTGCCATCGTACATGGGCGAATCATTTAACGTACTGGTGCAACTGGCGGCATCTATGCGCCAGCATAAACGTGGGGGATTGGTATTGATGGTTCCGGCAGGGACAGAAAAATGGAGGGAATCTATCGTACAACCGGTAAAATATCCTGTTATACCAGCCTATGGCGCTATCGATGAACTTTTAAAACTTACCGAACAAGAGCGTAAAAAACTGGAGTGGCAGGAATCGTTACTGGAAGCTATTGACCTGATAGGCGGCTTTACTGCTGTTGATGGCGCTACGGTTATTACTGATAAGTATGACCTGCTTGCTTTTGGCGCCAAAGCAGCACGTTCAGCTAATAGTGTCCCCGTAGGGCAAATCATCATGACAGAACCTGTTGCCGATGGCAAAGCGGTAAGGATGCACCCTTCCCAAAGTGGCGGCAGCCGCCATTTAGCAGCTGCACAATTTGTAAGCGATCAGCATGATGCTGTGGCATTGGTGGCCTCGCAGGATGGACAGTTTACGGTTTTTGCCTGGTCTGTAGAACTGAGTATGGTGCATGCCCACCGGATAGATGTACTGTTATTATAAAATGATAAACAGGGAGCTCCGCTCCTTTTGCTCCAGATTACTACTGCGATGGCCTTTGCCTGTGGTATCTTCCATCAGCAATACCTCCCCTTGTTGAAACACACGTTTTTCTCCGGTTGATGTTTCAATCTCTACACCACCATCCAATAAAACTACATATTGTCTTTGTGGCGCATTGTGCAGGTCGTTATATCCGGCAGGCACATTTCTGAATTGTAGTTGCTTAACCTCTACATTTTGTGATAAGTGACCAATAGGCCCGCGATCCGTTAAGGGGTAAAACACTTCATCAAAACGGCTTTCGCCATTTTCATCCGCATAAACACGGGTTACTTTAAAGGTTTCCATACTTAAGCTACTATGCGGTTCCACTCGGGGTGGCGTTTTAAAAAGAATTGTACATAGGCGCACAAAGGCACCAGCTTTAATCCTTTTTGTTCAATATATATTAATGCCTTTTCTACAATTGCGGCAGCAATGCCACGGCCTTCCAGTTCGGCAGGCACTTCGGTGTGGATCAGGTAGATCTTGTTATCCCTGGTTTTGTAGTCAATAAAAGAGCGATGCCCGTCTACAACCAATTCAAAGTTGTGGATAGCTTCGTTATTTACAAGTTGTATGTTATCGTAATTCATTTTCTTACTTTTTTAAACTGGCGCGATGTCCACAGCGCCAGTAAATAATCGATCAATTTTTTCATCAGAGTAATTAGTTTTCAATGGCGATGAAGCTATCATGAGCCGTTTTATTAGTTCCGTTTTTTGAGCGGAGGCTTATGACGGTTTCATATAAACACCAACTTATTAGCTAATGCAATTTCGTCATAACTAATGGTATGCTGGCGTCCTTTATATACTTTTAAAGTCACGTTTGCATTCATCCCTTTCAAAACGGCTACACTTTCTTTTACCCTGCTCAAAGGCACATGCGGGTCGGGGTCGCCGGTGGTAATCAATACAGGCGTACCTGCAAAATCGCCTTTATAGTTATTAAGATTTAGCTCTTCACCAATCAACCCGCCTGTAAAAGCTACCGCACCGCCGTATTGTTTGGCGTTGCGGGTGATATATTCCAGGGTTAAACATGCCCCTTGCGAAAACCCTGCAAAGTAGATCTTATCCGCAGTAAAGCCATCTGCCAAGGCTTGTGCTACCACTTCATCAACAATTGCTAAAGCCGAACTTAAAGCCGGTTCGTTTTCTTCAGCAGGTGCTAAAAAGCTGTAGGGGTACCAGCTGTTATTGGTAGCCTGTGGCGCGTAAACGGTCATTTCAGTTGCGTTAAACTCACGGGCAAGCCGCATTATATCGGCAGCCGAAGCGCCTCTGCCATGCAGCATAATCAGGGCAGCTTTTGCATTGGCGGCTGGTGCGCCGCCAATGCTTATTTGTTTGCTGTGTGTGTACATTTGCTTAGTCTAATTTTGGTAATGATTTTTCTAAAGCGCTGCGGAACCTTTCATGTTGTGCAGGCAATTTTAAATGTGTGCCTAATTCTTCAACCGGTTCATCAACGCTAAAGCCCGGGTTATCGGTAGCTATCTCAAACAATACGCCTCCCGGCTCGCGGAAGTATAATGAGTAGAAATAGTTACGATCTATCTTATCGGTAATATTTAACCCTAATGCTGCTATCTTCTCACGATATTGCATCAATACTTCCTCATTTTTAACCCTGAACGCCACGTGGTGAACAGAGCCACCTGCCACATGCCCTGCAACTTCACCGGCAACCTCTACCAGATCAACTATATTGGCGTTATCAACCGCATCGGTTACAAACCTGTAACGGTTTACATGCTGCTCTAATAAACGATAGCCAAACACATTAGTAAGGATATTGGCAGTTGGCTGCATTTTGTTGGTGGTGATGGTTATGTTATGAAAACCTTTGGTGGCATTATCTGCTTTTATCTCATCAGTTTCCCATGGCAAGCGGGTATCGGTAGTTTTTGAGGCTATCAATTCCAGTTTTAAACCGTCGGGGTCTAAAAAGGTAAGGTATTGCTCGCCAAATTTTTCGGCTACTTTATTATAGGTAACGTTGTGTTTTTCGAAACGTTTCAACCAAAAATCAAAGCTGCCTTCGGGTACAGAGTAACCTATCTCAGTTGCCTGCCTTGAACCTCGCCTGCCTGTGCTTATCCCTTCCCATGGGAAGAAAGTAAGGATAGTGCCGGGCGTGCCTTGTTTATCGCCGTAGTATAAGTGATAAGTTTCGGGGTCATCAAAATTCACGGTTTTTTTAACCATTCGCTGCCCCAATACTTTTGTATAAAAATCGTGATTGCGTTTGGCATTGCCTGCAATTGCTGTGATGTGATGTATGCCGTTTATTGTATTTTCCATGATCTGTGTGTGTTTATGTTTTATGTTTAGTTTTGTTTAAAATTCAAGTTTGCCGAATACACCATTTTTATAATCCTCAATAGCCTGATTGGTTTCTTCGGCGGTGTTCATTACAAAATTGTCTTTAGCGGCAACCGGCTCTTCAATTGGCTCGGCGCTTAAAAACAGTATTTGTGCGTCCTCTTCCGCTGTCATGATGATCTCTTCATTATCTTTTTCAAAAACAATGAGGTTATACTGACTAACGGTTTCCTGGTTTACCGTTATGCTGCCCTTTACTATATAGAGCAGTGTCCAGTAACCAGGGGTTGCCATTAACTGTACCTGTTTGCCTTGTGCTATTTCGCCCACTATTGATACAACGGGTGTATAGCTTTTCAGCGGACCGGTTTTACCATCGTAACTGCCGCTTGCCAGCCTTAGGTTTACGCCATCCTGCTGTAATACATTGGGCTGTTGTGCTTTGGTGGCCGATTGATAGCTTGGCTCGTCCCATTTATTTGCTTTTGGTACGTTTATCCAAAGCTGTATCAGCTCCTGTGTGCCGCCATTTTTTAAAAGGTCGGCGGTTGGGCCTTCGCTATGTAAAACGCCTTTACCTGCAAACATCCATTGCACATCTCCGGCTTTAATAATGCCATCGTGCCTTGCGCTATCCTTGTGGTAACCTTCGCCCTGCAGCTGAAACGTTACCGGTGCAAACCCACGGTGCGGGTGCGGATGGATACGCAATTCCTGGCCCGGTGTAATTTCCTTTGGCCCCATATGGTGCAAAACGATCAACGGATTGGCAAACCTGAAATCCATATGTGGCAATGGTTGCCTTACGGTTTCTTCTTTGGTTATTTGCTTCTCCCTGCCTGCAAGGATGTGTTGGATCTTCTTTTTCATATCTCTTTCGATTTGATATAACAAAGATACCCTGTAAGCGCATGCAGCCCAATAATGTAGGTTAAGGCCAATACTTATGGCAGGTTAAGACAGAAACTTAATGTAGATTAAGTGCGACATGTAGCGATAAATTAAGCAGCATTTGCCGCCCGTTCTGTCCCACTATAAAATGGGACAAGTGGAACAAACGGAACATATTGACAATCAGCAGATTGAATTTTTAAATTTGCACCCATATCTCAAATTTTACTTTAACTAAATATGATCAATAATCTTATTTACAGATATTTATAATTTTCAAGATTTTGTTCCATTTTTTAAAATAACGAGACAAAAACAGAGCGGAAATAACAGGTAAAATAACGGCAAAAAACGACTTTTTTCGACCTTAATTCGGCCTTTTTGAGATATTGAAAAGCAAATGTAAACCCACAACGTTAATTAATTAACTATTTAATTTACAGTAGTTTAACAATTTTAAGGCTGTTCCATTTTGTTCCGCTTTTTGAACAAATGGAACAGGGATTTTTCGCTATTTGTTGGCAATTTACTCACCCCTCGGCACTACGTGCGCGACCCTCTCTGCTGCGCAAAGAGGGTATGAAATAATGAGTTTAACCCTCTTTCCGCTTTGCGGAGAGAGGATGGTCAAGCGAAGTAATTACCGGGTGAGTAAACGGCGCGGAGCGCATACTTAATCTCCCGAATGCCTGTGAGGATAACACCAACAAGGGCAAAATAGGAATGTCATTTAGAATGAACAGCGGGGAGAAATCTTGTTCATTATACATAGTTCGCCGCCTGTCAATTTAACAAGATTTCTCTCTATCGTTCGAAATGACACGGTGGGTTAGCTTATTTAACAATCTGCGTATTCAGCATCTTGCTTAAAAACTCGGGTGTAACACCAATATAAGATGCCACCTGTTTTTGCGGAAGGGTTTTAATAAGCGACGGGTAAAGCTGGCAAAAGTTGGCGTAACGCTCCATAGCCGCGAAGATGGCGTTATCTATTTGCCGGTGCTGATAAGTTGCAATCGCATTTTGCCCCAGTATGCGGTTAAAACGCTCAAATTTTGGCACCTTAAGGTTCAGCTCTTCAAAATCAGCCTTGTGGAAAAACAGGTACCCGGTATCCTCAATGGCATCAATATTTAAGCGGGCAGGTTCGCCGGTAATGTAGCTGCGCATATCAACTATCCACCAGCCCGATGGGGCAAACTGCAAAACGTGTTCGGTGCCATTTTTATCAACGGCATAGCTGCGCAGGCAGCCCGATGTAACAAATACAATTTTAGAGCTTACATCGCCTTCCTCTAATACAAACTGTTTGCGCCTGGCTTTTTTATAATGAAGCAGGGATACAAGATATTCCTCCTCCGCTTTATCAAGCGTAACGTGTTTGGCAATACTGCTAAGCAAAAGGCTGTGATCCATCGGTATAAATATATTAAAAAGGCGCTAAACCATGCGAGCCAGGAGTCAAGACGTTAGAATTAAGAATTAAACAAACTTAGTATTTATTATGTTGCCAGGGCATTAGTCAATAAGCAGCTGTTTTCCTGACTCTTGGTTCTTGAGTCTTGATTGTCCATTTTTATACCTTTTTAAATAGTGCTATACCATTATGGCCGCCAAAACCAAAGGTGTTGCTTAAAGCCACATTAACTTTTTTATTGATAGCATCTTTAATAACAATATGTAAGCCTGCGGGTACTTCCGGATCAATAGTATGTGTATTGATGGTTGGCGGGATAATACCATCGGTAATAGCTTTTACCGCAATGATAGATTCGATTGCGCCGGCAGCACCTAACAGGTGACCGGTCATAGATTTGGTAGCGCTTACCGAAAAGTCTTTATTATTGCCAAACACTGCGTTTATGGCCCTGGCCTCGCTCAGGTCGCCTACCGATGTTGAGGTGGCATGGGCGTTCACGTAGTTTACATCTTCAGCATTCAGGCCGCCATCATGCAGGGCAAATTTCATTCCCTGTATAGCGCCCTTACCTTCGGGATGAGTAGCGGTGATGTGGTAAGCATCTGATGTCATGGCGGCGCCTGCTACTTCGGCATAAATTTTTGCGCCACGGGCAACGGCATGTTCGTATTCTTCAAATACCAGTATCCCGGCGCCCTCGCCCATTAAAAAGCCGTCGCGTTCCACATCAAAGGGGCGTGAGGCGGTTTCAGGCGAATCGTTGCGGGTTGACAATGCTTTTAAAGCATTATAACCACCTATTGAGGCTTCGCTGATAGGCGCATCGGCACCACCTGTTATAATAATTTTGGCTTTACCCCAGCGGATATAATTCAGCGCATCCATAATGGCGGTATTGGCTGAAGCACAGGCAGAAACGGCAGAGAAGTTGATCCCCATAAAACCGTATTTGATAGAGATAAGGCCCGCTGCCATATTGATCAGCGTTTTAGGGATAAAGAAAGGGTTAAAGTGCGGATTAAAGTCGTTAGCGGCAAATTCCCTTACCTGTTGTTCAAAAGTTTCAAAGCCACCCTGTGCCGAGCCTAATATTACGCCCACATCAAACGGCGACATTTTATCCAATTCAAAGCCCGAATCGTCAATGGCTTGCTTTGCAGCAGCTAAAGCGTACTGGCTGTACAGGTCGCTGCGTTTAATTTCGTTACGGTCAAGATGCTCGGCCATTACAAAATCTTTTATCTCGGCGGCAAAATGGGTTTTGAAGTTTTCGGCGTTAAAACGTGTAATGTTGGCCGCGTTACTGCGCCCGTTTACAATGTTGGTCCAAAAACTTTTCATATCGTTCCCGGCCGGTGATACTACACCCAGGCCCGTAATAACAACTCTTTTCATGCTTAATTAACTGCTAAAAACCGGCCAAAGTTTTAATACCCGCGCCTGTGCAATTGTGGGCGCAAATGTAAGCAAGTATGCCATTAAAAAAGCAACACAATGGTAAACTTTTGTATGGTTTTACGGCTATAATTGTAAAAATGGTAAATTGCGCCGTTTTAATAATATACTATGCAAGAGTTACAAGAGCCGTTTGATGTACTGGTGAATGGAGTGGTTTATTCCGTTTTTCCTGAAGAAGATAATATTTATACCATATTTAAGGCCGGCGCCGAGTTTGGCAAAATAGAAAAAGACACCGAAAACCTTTGGATAAAGCTAAACCCCGAAACCGAAATGCCGCTGTTTGATAACGACCCCGAAGTAAACGCCATAGGCCAGGCCATAACCAATTATGTGCCCGAAGATGATGGTGACGATGAAGAAGATTTTGAGTAGGATAATACCCTTGCCCGTTTCTGAATGTTAAAAATCCTCGCAGATCCCCCCCTATCCTGATCGGCTTGATGTTGCAGTTCCTTTAGTAAATTTCAAGATAGGCCGGCCAATTAATCATCCCTGGTTGTATTGGGCCTGCCATTATTAGTATTTGTACATAATACTGTGGCCTTCGCCAAAATCCCTTCTTTGTTAATACTGAAAAAATTATTGCAATAAATTTGCGCAACTCAAAAGTTGCATGTATATTTGCAACCAAAAGGTTGCAAATATACAGATACATCAAATGAAACAAGATATATTTCAGGCCATAGCCGACCCAACACGAAGGGCTATTTTAACTTTGCTTGCCATACAGGCATTAACACCAAATGCAATGGCAGAAAAATTTGATATGAGCCGGCAGGCAGTATCTAAACATATTAAAGTATTGCACGAATGCGAATTGATTAAACCCGAGCAAAGCGGCAGGGAAATTTATTATCACTTTAATGCAAAAAAAATGCAGGAATTTGACAACTGGGTAGCCCAGTTCAGGCAAAGCTGGAAAACTCAATTTAACCAGCTTGACGTATTATTAACAACAATTAAAGAACAGAAATAATGAACAACGATTTGCTATTTGATTTTAACGTTGACAAGGCCGCGAAAACAGTTTATATAACCAGAGAATTTAATGCCGGACAGTCTTTAGTATGGGATGCTTTTACCAAAGCCGAATTGCTGGACCAATGGGGGGCACCTGCACCTATGCGCGCTAAAACTAAGTATATGAATTTTGAAGTTGGCGGGCGCCGGTTTTATGCCATGATAAGCCCCGATGGGCAGGAGCGTTGGGCGGTACAGGAATTCACCTCCATTACCCCGAAAACAAATTTTAAGATGTACAACGCGTTTGCTGATAAAGACGAAAACCGTGAACTGCCGGGTTCTGAATGGGATTACAATTTCAGCGAACAAAATGGCATTACCAAAGTGAACATCGTTATTTTTAATGAATCTTTTGAGCGATTGGAGAAATTATTAGAGGGCTTCAAAATAGGCTTTACCATTACCTTAAAAAACCTGGAAGACCTGCTTACGACTTTATCGCAGAAATAATAAGTAGAAAAATTACCAATTTTAAAATAAAAATCATGAGAACAATTAATCCCTGGATCAACTTCAACGGAAATGCCGAAGAAGCATTCACTTTTTACAGATCAGTTTTTGGCAGCGAGTTTACAAAAGTTGTTCGTTTTAAGGACTTAGCAAGCGCTGAATTTGTTGTACCCAAAAATGAAGAAAACAAACTTATGCACATTGCCTTGCCAATTGGCAAACACAATGTGTTAATAGCTAATGACGTTCCCGAATTTATGGGTCGGGTAAACGAAAACGAGAATCGGTCTAAAATATCAGTTAGTGCAGAAAGCCGTGAAGAAGCTGACAAAATATTTAACGGATTATCAGCAGGTGGAGATATTGAAGGGCCTATAGGCGATAGCCCCTGGGGAACATACGCCGGAATGTTTAGGGACAAGTACGGCATTGAATGGATAGTGGAATTTGACCCCAATTATAACGGATAAATTTAACCAAATAAAAACCACGAACGATCAACGGCAGTTTCACAGCAGATGAATATTTTGAAGAAATTGAGTAGGATAATATGCCTATATTAGGCCTACCCAATTTCTGAATAATGAAAAGACGCTCGTTCGTAAAAGGATCATTAATAAGTGGCGCAGCCGCCGCTATTACACCGGTAGCAGCTATGGCAAAACCCGAATTTGACAGGCCACCGTACCGCGAGCATTACGAATTAAGGGTGTATACCTTTAAAAGCGTGCAGCAGCAAAAAACCACCGAGGATTTTTACCGGGATGTTTTTGTACCGAAAGTAAGAAAAGAGCTTCATGAGCCCGTGGGGGTTTTTACAGAGCTGACCCCGGCGGGGCAAACAAAGCTATATGTATTAATACCTTACAATGTTTATGAGCGTTACGCGGGCTTAAACCACACCCTGGAAAACGATAAGGAATACTGGGCGAAAGGTGCCGCTTTCCTGAACGCGCCGGCAGCCGACCCTGCATTTGAGCGCATGGATACGTCTTTAATGCAGGCTTTTATGCACATGCGCCTTAAACAGGTCCCGCCGCGCGAGCAACGCATTTTTGAGCTGCGCCAATATAAAAGCGCAAGCGAGGCTGCCGGTAAAAAGAAAATAGAAATGTTTAACGATAAAGGCGAGATTGATATTTTTAAACGGCTTGGCTTTAAACCGGTATTTTTTGGCGAAACCATTTTTGGCAACGACAGGCCAAATTTAACTTACATGGTTACCTTTAAGGATATGGAAGATAAGGCTGCCCACTGGAAAGCTTTTGTTGACGACCCCGAATGGAAGAAGATTAGCGCCGTACCTGAATATGCCGACGCCCTGCTGGTATCAAAAATAACATCAACCATGCTGGTACCAACAGATTACTCGGGCATCTGACCGGCTTTATTTTCGTCGTTATGGTTTTTGTACCATTCCTTCGCATTTTTTACACCGATGGCATGGCCGCGCCTTCTTCCATATGTTTATCTGTTAAAAGCGCATTGGCAATTTCTACCGCTTTATCGCGGATTGGTTTTGGCAGGTTTTTATATGATGGAGGGTAATCTCCGTTTCTCCAGGGCATTATGCATCTTTTATGCTATTACAAACATAACCAAAAATTGGTTTGCGGGTTTTAAAACCTACACGCTCATAAACCCTTATGGCCTGATGATTATCTGCCAGCACATGCAAAAACGGGATACCGTTAGCCTTAATAACCCTTTTGATCTGCTCGTTTAGCAGGATGCCTGCATAACCTTTCCCCAAATGACCGGGATGGGTACAAACCGCGCTTATTTCTATATACGGCGATGGCTGCATACGCTGCCCCAACATAGATACCAGCTTGCCATCTTCAAAAATACCAGTATAGTTTCCAAACTCAATGGTACGCTGCAAAAACGGCCCCGGTTTGGTAAGCTGCGTAAGCTCCAGCATTTGCGGTATGTGGCTGTCGTCAAGGTCTGTTATTTGCTGCGAAGTTGAATTTACTGGTACCGGCCCTTCATATACCATTTGCAGCATATCAAACGCCCTTGCCACCTCCCAGTTTGTTGGGATACTTAGTTTTACCGGGGTGAAAATAACAACCGGGTTTATATGGGCGCCCAGGGCGGTTATTGCCTTAAAGTCCTCTTCATTATTATTCTTCATCCCGGCAAAAGGCGCTACATCCCGGCGAAAGATGCTTGTTTGCCCTTCTCCTATCGCGAGTTTTTTGTTACCTGTTTTAAGTGCGTTGTAAATGGGGTTATCAAGGATGTGTGTCATTTATATATACTACTCTGTACGGGCAAACTTAATTGATAGCAACAAATAAATTATCATTTGCCGGTAAATAGGTTTGCCTGCCAATCGTTCTGATTAATATTTAATATTGTTAATTTAATTAACGTTACCTTTAGGTAATTCCTGTATTACTTTTCCAATCTGTTTTTCTGCAATAGTTATTGTAGTCATAATAATACCCTGTTGTTTGTAATATTTTAAGCCGATACCATGACTAAAGTAACAGGAACAGACGAAGAGTCTGTTTCCTCCAATCAATTCCCTGTAGTGGGCATAGGTGCTTCTGCCGGTGGTTTAGACGCTGTAAAACAATTTTTACAGGCAGTGCCTGAAAAATCAGGTATCGCTTATGTATTTGTGCAACATTTAAGCCCTACACACGAGAGCTTGTTGCCGGGTATTCTTAAAAAGCAGTCACGCATACCGGTTCATATCATTACCGATAATATTCACCTGGAACCTGATAACCTTTATATCCTCCCCAATAATAAAATAGTTACTGCCACAGATGGCGTGCTTAAACTTGCCCCGTTAAACGAAAAACGCCACCGGATAAGGATCATCGACTTATTTTTTTCATCCCTTGCAGCAGTGCACCAGGGCTATGCTATTGGCGTTGTGCTATCTGGTTTGTTAGATGACGGCACTATAGGCCTGCAGGCTATTAAAGCCTATGGAGGCATAACTTTTGCACAGGATAACGAATCGGCTGCTTATGATGATATGCCCAATAACGCTGTAAGCACCGGCACGGTAGATTTTGTGTTGCCCCCCGCTAAGATAGCTGAGCAAATTATCGCTATCAATTACCCCTTTAACCCCGACAGCATAAAAACCGAGGAGAGCAACGCGCAAAACGACGAAGAAACATTTAACAACTTGCTTAAAGTTTTGCTTGCCCGCCGCGGGGTTGATTTTACGTATTATAAAAAAAGCACTTTAAAGCGCCGAATCATCAGGCGTATGGCGCTTAACAGTATAGATAAACCCGAGCACTACCTTTCCTATTTAAGCGAAAATAAAAGCGAACAGGATGCTTTGTACAATGATATGCTGATATCGGTCACCAATTTTTTTCGCGACCCGGAGAGTTTTGAATTGCTTTGTAAAACTGTTTTCCCTGATCTGTTAGATCAAAAAGCAGATAACGCCTCGTTAAGGATCTGGATAGCGGGCTGCGCCACGGGCGAAGAAGCATATTCAATGGCTATATGCCTGCAGGAGTTAATGGGCGATAAAGCATCGGCCATAAAAATACAGGTGTTTGCCAGTGATATTTCTGAAACAGCTATTAAAAAAGCGCGCTCGGGCGTGTATCGCCCAACCGACCTGGAAGGGTTATCGCCTTTGCGCCTGCAGCAATTTTTCACAAAGCAAAACAGTAATTACAGGGTAAATAAAGAGATCAGGGATATGTGTGTGTTTGCCCATCACAACCTGCTTAAAGACCCTCCTTTTTCAAAAATGGACCTGGTTAGCTGCCGTAATGTTTTGATATACCTGGAGCCTGTTTTGCAAAAAAAGGCGTTGGCAACATTCCATTACGCATTAAACGACCAGGGTTTCCTGATGCTGGGAAAATCTGAAAGCATAAATAATAACCCTGAACTGTTCTCGGCCTATAGCCATCACGAAAAGCTATTCAGGAAAAAAGGCACAAGCGGCCGCCACATGCCGGTAACCAGCCGCGGTGGCGAGCAAAGTTTTAAAAATATCGATAACAGCATCCGTAAGGAAAGCGGCAAACAGGACGTTTTTAAAATTGCTGATGATACTATCCTTGCCAGGTACTCACCATCGGGCGTATTGGTTAACCAAGAATTTGACATTATACAGTTTAGGGGCAAAACCGATAACTGGCTGGCATTGCCCAGCGGCAAAGCAAGCTTAAATATTTTAAAAATGGCCCGCGAAGGTTTGGCTTTTGAGTTGCGCAACTTATTACAGCAGGCTAAAAAAACCAATACCGTAGTTAACAAAAATAACGTATTGTTTAAAATTGGCGATGAGCAGCATCACGTAGATATGGAAGTTGCCCCCCTTGCTAATACAAACGATCAGCATTACCTGGTGATCTTTAAAGAAGACCTGTCGCAAATAGTATATATTGACAATACGGACGGTAACGCTACAGAACGGGGCAGCAGTTACGCAAATAATTTAAGGATTGAACAACTGGAAGCCGAACTGATGCAAACACGTGCAGATATGCGCGCGGTTACAGATGAGCAGGAATCTGTTTACGAGGAACTGCAAAGCGCCAACCAGGAGTTATTATCGGGTAGTGAAGAAATGCAGACCGTAAATGAGGAAATGGAAACCTCAAAAGAAGAGCTGCAAAGCACCAATGAAGAGATCATTATTGTAAATAACGAGCTGCTGGAACGTAA
>NZ_JBAZRC010000136.1:0-13780 GCF_041663085.1 Mucilaginibacter sp. | reverse complement strand
AGACGTGTGCTCTTCCGATCTCGAGTACATCATTTACAAAGTTACCGGCAGTGAAGTGATAGGCACACTGGATAACCAAAAAGTGGATTGCTGGAAACTGGTTAACGAAGCCGAGAACAAAGGCAACCATTATACCCAAACATTTTGGATCAGCAAAAAAGGCCATGAATTTTTAAAGGAGGAAGACAGCTTTGGAGGTGGTTACCGCTATAAAGTTAAAATGCCGGGTATGGCTGTTGATATACTACCAAGGTTTGGCGGGAAGTAAGCGTTTAGTTTTGAATTCTCCAACATGTCATTTCGAACGAGGTACGAGGAGAAATCTTGTTCGAAATGCAAAGTTCGCCATTGCGCATTGAACAAGATTTCTCACTATCGTTTCGAAATGACAAGGCTTATTTGACAAGTTGGTGAAGTATTTACGCATGATCCTTCAACTTCCCTTTAATAATAGCATCCTTTATAAAGCCCGGTAAAATGCCGTTCAAAAAAACCAGCAGCTTATTAGCCGCGCCGGGGATGATCTCTTTTTTGCCTTTGAACATACCATCAACGGCGATGCGCGCTACCTCATCAGCTTCAAAAATGGTGGCTTTGGCAATGCCTTTAAGCTTTTGGTTCATCAGGATAATTTCGGGCCGGGTGTTTATACCACCCGGACTAAGCAAACTCATTTTCACATTAGTGCCGGTAAGCTCCAGCTGCATGCAACGGGTAAAATACCGCATAAATGATTTCGAAGCGCCGTAAACCTGCTTTTTAGGCACTACAAACAAACCGCCCAAACTACCTACGTTTAGTATGTATGAAGTGGTAGCTGTATCAACCTGACCCAGAAATAATCGCGTTAGCAAAACAGGTGTGGTGATGTTCAGGTCTATCTGTTTTTTGTAGAAGGCTGTTTCCTTATCGGTAAACCAATCCCAGTTACCCAGGCCGGCGTTGTTTACAAGGATATGCGCGGTAAGTTTCTGTTTTGATAAATAAGTAAAGATATGTTCCGGACTGTGAGGGGCGATTAAGTCAAGTTCCAGTATATCCACCTTGATGTCGAAAGTTTTTTGCAGATAACTGGCTAAGTTGGCAAGCCCGGTGTTTGGCAACGATACCAGCACCAGGTTATGTCCCCGTTGGGCAAGCTCAACGGCAAAAGCTTTTCCCAAACCTTCGCTGGCACCGGTAACTATGGCGGTTAATTGCGGCATATCAGTGTGCTTTTAAAAAATCTATCGTTTTGCGCATAGCGTGGGTAAAGGGCGTTATTTTGTAGCCAAGCTGTTCTGTAGCTTTTTGGCTGCTGTATTTTTGGTTAAGCAAAAGGCGATCGGCAAACTCCGGTAAAAAAACTGGGGCGAGGCCGGTCAGTTTAGTTTTTACAGCCTCAATACGGCTGTAAAATTTAATAACCTTTTGCGGCAGCCTTACCATTTTGTAATGCACGCCCGATATGTTTTCCAGCGTTTTAAAAAACTCGTTAAAGCTTTTATCCTCGCCACCTAAAATATAGCGGTTACCACAGGTGCCTTTTTCCATAGCGGCAATGTGCCCGTCAACCACGTCAGTAAGATAGGCATAATTAGAGACCTGCCCGCCATCACCGGGGATGATACGCCATTTACCTTTCAGGTAGCCGCTTATCATTTTACTTACGGTATTGCTGTCGGTTATTGGCCCTTCGCCAAACACGCGCGATGGGTTAACAGTAACCACATCCATGCCCTGCTGTACAAACTTGTTCACCTCAAGCTCGGCGAAGTATTTAGTGCGCTCGTAAGCTATTTGGAAACCCACTACACGCGGGTCGTCTTCCGTCATGGGGTGTTTAAGCGTTGGCCCCCAAACCCCACAGGTTGATGTATAAACTATACGTTTTACACCTGCCTGTTTTGCGGTTTCCAGCACGTTGCGGGTGCCGGTTACGTTGGTTTCCATAAAATCGTTTGGGTTACGGCACCACATTTTAGCCATTGCGGCTGTATGGTAAACCTGCTGGCATCCCTGCACAGCTGTAAGCAGGCTGTATGGATCAAGTATATCGCCTTTTACAGGTTCGATATTTGGATGATCTGCCAGGTACGGGTGATTAATATTACGGCAAAGCGCTTTTACATGATGCCCTTGCTGCGCAAGCACAAGGCAAAGCTGCCGCCCAATAAAGCCAGTTGCGCCGGTAACTAAAATATTCATAATAGATGTACGGTAAAGATGGGTTAATAACACGAATTATGGAAAGAAATTTAAACATCGCGCTTATCCTCATTTATCGAACAATAGCCTATCAACGTATGTTAAATGTACATGCACCCAAAAAGTATCGCGCTTATTTTTCCGCACCAGTTATTTGAAAAGCACCCGGCTGTAAAAAAAGAGCGGCTGGTTTACCTGGTAGAAGAAAGCCTTTACTTTAACCAATACACCTTCCATAAAAAGAAACTGGTGTTGCACCGTGCGTCCATGAAGTTTTATGCCGATCATTTAACGGCAAAAGGCATCGAAGTTGAATACATTGAAGCTACGGATGACCTTTGCGATGTTCGCAAACTGGTGCCGTTTTTGGCCAAGCAGGGTGTAGAGCAAATCCATTATTGCGATGTAGCCGACGACTGGCTGGAGAAACGATTGGATACCCAATGTGCTAAGCATAACATCGCGTTAGCAAAATACCGTACGCCGAATTACCTGAACAGCGCTGATGATGTGGCAGAGTTTTTTGATGGCCGTAAAACCTATTTTCAAACCGATTTTTACATAGCTGAACGTAAAAAAAGAAATATCTTGCTGGAAGCCGACGGCAAACCCCTCGGCGGTAAGTGGACGTACGACAGCGAGAACCGCTTAAAATTCCCTAAAAACGCAGCTGTGCCGCTGTTGGAAGTGCCCGATGAAAACAAATATGTAACCGAAGCGCAACAATGGGTAGATGAGCACTACCCCGATAATTATGGCAGTTCGGCATCGCCCTTTGGTAATTTAGGCGGTTTTTACCCGGTTACTTATACCAATGCCGAACAGTGGCTGGATAGGTTTCTGAAACAGAGCTTTCAAAACTTCGGCATTTACGAGGATGCCATGGTGGCGCATGAAAGTTTTTTATATCATTCTGTACTTACTCCGGCTTTAAACATTGGGCTGCTCAACCCGCAGCAGGTAATTAATAAAGCGCTTGATTTTGCCGCCGAAAATAACATTCCGCTTAACTCATTAGAAGGGTTCATCAGGCAAATAATGGGCTGGCGCGAGTTTATCCATATTGTATACGAGCGCGAAGGGGTAAAACAGCGTACCAAAAACTACTGGGGCTTTAGCAGGAAGATCCCCGCATCGTTCTGGAAAGGTGAAACCGGGATCGCACCTGTAGATACGGTAATTAAGCGGGTGTTGCGAACGGGGTACAGCCACCATATAGAACGGTTGATGGTAATGGGCAACTTTATGCTGCTTTGCGAATTTGACCCACATCAGGTTTACCAATGGTTTATGGAAATGTACATTGATGCTTATGATTGGGTGATGGTGCCCAATACTTACGGCATGACACAGTTTGCCGATGGCGGCCTGATGATGACCAAACCATACATCAGCGGCAGTAACTACCTAATGAAAATGGGCGATTGGCCAAAAGGCGAATGGCAGGATATCTGGGATGGCCTGTTTTGGAGGTTTATGCATGTGCACCGCAACTTTTTTCTGCAAAACCCAAGGCTGGGCATGCTCATTAAAACCTTTGATAAAATGCCGAAAGAAAAACAACAAAAGCACCTTAATACTGCCGAAAGCTTTTTAAAAGAGCTGGATAAACAAGGTGGGTATATCAAATAAAAAAAACAAACTTTCAATATATTTTGAAAGTTTAAAAAGTTATTTATATTTGCATATGGAATTACCAGAAGCAAAGCAAAAGTTTATTGAGGCATGGGGCAAGCTAGGTTCTGAATGGGGCATTAACCGCACCATGGCGCAAGTACATGCCCTGTTGCTGGTAACGCCGGATGCTTTGACCACAGAGGATATTATGGAGAGCCTGAGCATATCGCGCGGTAATGCCAACATGACCCTGCGCGACCTGATGAGCTGGGGTCTGGTGGAAAAACAACACAAAGCCGGCGAGCGTAAGGAATACTTTTTTGCCGATAAAAATACCTGGAACATTGCCCGCCAGGTGGCCAAGGAGCGCCGCAAACGCGAACTTGAACCGGTTATGAAAATATTAGATGAGCTGGTAAAAGTAAAAGGCGATAGCAAAGACCCTGAATATGCAACCTTTAACAAATCGGTTACCGATATTAACAAGATGGCTAAAAATGTAGACAGGACATTAGAGACCATGCTGAAGGCAGAAGAAAGCTGGTTTTGGGGTTCTATTTTTAAAATGTTCAAGTAGCATTTTTTTTGCTTTATATATTTCAATATTTACTGAAAATTCAAATAATACTATAATGAAAGCCTTAAATAATCATACCATACTTTACGACGCCGAATGCCCCATGTGCAACCTGTACACCAAAGCATTTGTGCAAACAGGTTTGCTGGATAATAACGGCCGTGCGCCTTACCAGCAACTGCAACCTCAAACCTGCCCTATGGTAAACAGGCAGCGTGCCGTAAACGAGATTGCTTTAATAGACAACAAAACCGGCGAAGTTACCTACGGCATAAAAAGCCTGTTTAAAATATTGGGTAATGCCATGCCTGTATTTAAACCACTGTTTGCCTTTACACCATTTGTTTGGCTGATGAGCAAGATTTATGCTTTTATATCTTACAACCGGAGGGTTATTATCCCCACCGCGGGCGATGGTTTTGATTTGCAGCCAACTTTTAAATTGAGATACAGGGTAACTTATTTAATATTTACCTGGGTAATTACTTCATATATACTCACTCATTATGCAGTATTGCTTGCAGGGGTAATGCCCGTAGGCAGCCTGTACCGCGAGTGCCTGATCTGTGGCGGACAAATATTTTTCCAGGGCATCATAGTTAGCCTGGTTGCTGCGGATAAGAAATGGGATTACCTGGGTAACATGATGACCATCTCTTTTGCTGGGAGCCTGCTGCTGTTGCCGGTTGTATTGCTGGCAAATGTATTGGGGCAACACCCTGTTATTTACGCCGGATACTTTATGCTGGTTGCCGGGCTGATGTTTTTAGAACACATCCGCAGAAGCAAAATACTAAACCTGGGCTGGGTGATGACTATCACCTGGGCTATTTACCGTGCAGCTATTTTGGCTGTAATTTTATTCATTTAATCTTAAAGCGTCATGAAATATCATAAGATCATATTGGCAGGAGGCAACGGGCAATTGGGTAAAGCCCTTGCCGGTCATTATAAAGACACAGCCGAAGAGGTTATCATCCTGAGCAGGAAAGCTGCCCCTGCAAAAGACAACATCAAAACCCTGGTATGGGATGGCCATACATTAGGCGACTGGGCAAAAGAGCTGGAAGGTGCCGACCTATTGGTAAACCTTTGCGGCAAAAATGTAAACTGCCGTTACACAAAAGAAAATCGTGAAGAGATTATCCGATCAAGGGTTGAGCCAACAAGGTTGTTGGGGAAGGTTGTAGATGGGCTGGTTAACCCGCCTAAGCTTTGGGTCAACGCTGCATCTGCCACCATATATCGCCACGCCGAAGACCGCCCGCAGGATGAGGAGACAGGCGAAATTGGCTATGGTTTTTCTATTGATGTTTGCAAACAATGGGAGCAGGCCTTTTTTGAAACAGAAACTCCGCATACCCGCAAAGTTGCTTTACGCATCAGCATCGTGCTTGGCCATAATGAAGGCGCCCTGCCAAGGTTAATAAACCTGGTTAAAGCAGGTATGGGCGGCCACCAGGGCGACGGGCAGCAATATGTATCATGGGTGCACGAGCAGGATGTTGTAAAATGCACCGAATGGCTGCTGCAACACCCTGAAATAAACGGTGTATTAAACTGCACCGCACCTAATCCTATTAAAAATACCGACCTGATGAAAGAGCTTCGCCATGCCTGTGGTGTTCTGTTTGGTTTGCCTGCACCGGCCTGGCTGCTGGAAATGGGCGCCGCCTTGATAGGTACTGAAACGGAACTGATTTTGAAAAGCCGCTGGGTGCTACCAAAGTGCCTGCTGGATGCCGGCTTCGAGTTCCAGTTTGCCAAAGTAGAGCATGCTATTAAAGATATTATAAGCATCAGAGCCTAAAATCAACACCATGAAATCCTCCCCAACACAATTAAAAAAGAAGATAAAACGCTGGCTTATTTTCCTGATGGCCGGCCTGGTATTAAGCGGCATTACCGCATTCCCTATAGAAAGCGAACTGGCTATTGCAATGAATAATATAGAGATCTTTTCGCCAAAAATGCAGCACTGGCTAACTACAATTTACACGGCTGTAAAAACCACCAATGCCGAATACCCGTATTTAAGTTACGGTACCGATTGGCTGGCATTTGCCCACATCATTATCGCCATTGCATTTATTGGGCCACTGCGCGACCCGGTTCGGAATATATGGGTGCTGCAGTTTGGTATGATAGCCTGCGTGCTGATATTCCCGCTGGCTTTTATAGCCGGGCCAATAAGGCACATCCCCTTGTTTTGGCAACTGGTAGATTGCTCTTTTGGAGTGATAGGGGTTATCCCTTTGTATATCGCCTGCCGATATACTTATCAATTAGAATTACTTGAAAGTACCTTAAAAAACCATTAATATGCTGTCGCGAGTTTAGCGTAGCGTAACTCGTGATATTACATGGAGTAAGCATTCTGCTTACGTCAGCTGAAAGCTGACCTTGTGCTAATCACGAGCTGAAAGCTCGCGATAGCGGTTAATATAATGTCGAAGCACCTCTTTTAGAATACCGTCTATCAACTCCATCGGGATATCTTTTTCAGGATCAATAAGCAGGATCTTCATCTTAGCTCTTTTCTCAATGATAAGGTCGGGATGGTTGATGAGTTTACCTTCAACAATCCCAAGGTAAGGCAGCAACAGCTTTTTATGTACCCATAGGTAACACATCATTTTGCCTTTATAACAGAAGAAAGGCATGCCGTATTTCCAGGCTTCGGTTATATTATCGTCGAGTTTTAAAATATGCCCGCGCATAAATCGCATGCAGCTTTGGGTTGGCTCTGGCTGCTGCAAAAAGTAATTGTCTATCGGGCTAAGCATGGTTTAAAAGTATTGATAATAATTCGCTCGTTCAAGCGTCCACGCTCACGAAACGTGCCTTCAGCGTAGACGCTTGACCTGGCACAAAAGGAACAAAAAAGCCCGCAACAATTGTCGCAGGCTTTCTCAGGAATATAAACTTGTCGCGGTTTTTTAACGTTGGGTTGTTTTGGGTTTTATTACATAATCATAAGGTGGTTCGGCACCCAATAAGTTTTTCACAAAATAATCCCAGCGGCGGCGCATCATGTAGTATGAATATTGGCCGTAACCGTGCGGGCTGTTAGGGAATATCACCAGGTCGAAGCTTTTATTTGCTTTTTCAAGTGCTTCGGCTACCAGCAAGGTATTATATGGCGGCACGTTGTTATCCATCATCCCGTGGGCAAGCATTAGTTTACCCTTCAGGTTTTTGGCTATATTTTGGTTGGCCTGCGCATCGTAGTTGGAGTTTTCAACCAAACCGTTATAGCGTTCGCCCCAGTCGTCCTCATAATTGCGGTTCTCGTGGTTGCCCGATTCTGAGATGCCAACCTTAAAGAAATCAGGGTAACGAAACATTGCTGTGGCTGTTGCAAAACCACCGCCTGAATGGCCCCAGATGCCCACCCTGGTTGTATCAATAGGGTATTGTGCCGATAGTTGTTTGATAGCGGTGATTTGATCTGGCAGGGTGTTCTCGCCCATGTTACCGTAGCTCATGTCATGGAAGCTTTTTGATCGCAGCGGGTTGCTGGTGCCTTCTATCAATACTACAATAAAGCCAAGCTCGGCCAGTGCCTGGTGGTCGCCCCTTGATGCCGAGAACGACCAGCTGCCCACGCTGCCGCCTTGTGGGCCGGGGTAGATATAATCAATAACCGGGTATTTTTTGCTGGTCTCCATTTTTGTTGGTGTAAACACCAGCCCGTAAATATCGGTGGTTTTATCAGCCGCTTTTACCTTAACAGGGATTGGCGCTTTCCAGCCGGTGGCTACCAGCCTTGAGATATCAGTTTTTTCTAAGGTTGATATCAGTTTACCATTCAGATCGCGCAGCACAGTAACGGGCGCAACATTTGGCTGCGAGTAGCTGTCAACAAAGTAATTTTCTGTTGGCGAGAAGCTAACAGTGTGGTTGCCATCCTCTGGCGTAAGCAAGGTTAAGCCTTTGCCGTTAAACCCAATTTTGTAAAAATGCGAAAAGTATGGGTTGCCTGGTTCGCGGCCACCTGCAGTAAAGTACAGTGTACGGGTTTTTTCGTCAACCTTTAGTAGTTTGGTAACTACAAAATCGCCTTTGGTTATTTGGTTTTTTAGTTTGCCTGTTTTGGCATCATAAAGGTAAAGGTGACCCCAGTTATCGCGTTCCGAAAACCAGATGATCTCTTTTGATGCAGGCAGGTAACGCCAGTTAATAGCGCTCCAGCCCGATTCATATTGTGTTTTAACGGTTTCTTCGAATACTTCGCGTACGGTTCCGGTAGCGGCATCAGCAATGCGGACCTTCTCATTCTTATGATCGCGGGAGGTAGATACAAAGGCAAGTTCGCTGCCATTGCTATTCCACTCTATATCGTTAAGTGTACCATTGCTTGATATATTGTCGCTCAGCGTTGACCGGTGCGGATCAGGCGCTACATTAAGGCGGATAACTTTTGCATTATCTACATCAACAACTACGCGTTGAATGGTGATGATCTCTTTATCGCCCGGCAAGGGATATTTCCATGCTTTAAGCGTTGGCTTGCCTACATTGGTTGTAACTAAATACATGTCGCTGGCGTTGCGTTGGTCCTGCTGAAAAGTAGCGACTTTTTTTGAATCAGGCGACCATGACACGATGGGCCTGTCGCTGCTTGCCCACCCGGCATTATCAGTAGCATAGCCAAAATCTTTTATACCATCGGTAGTCAGCTGGGTTTGTTTGCCGGTAGCCACATCGCGCACCCAAAGGTTATAATCCTTAATAAAAACGGCGCGTTTACCATCAGGAGATAGCGACTCATTGCCACCCCGCGCGGCGCGACCAGATCTTTCCTGCTTTTCGGTTTGTGCTTTGGCTGTATCGGCTGTTAACTGATTGGTTAATGGGTTATATGCCCATTTTTTATCGTCGGCAGTAAACAAAACCGTTTTGCCGTCGGCAGTGTAGTTTATGCTTTGGAATGGCAGCTTATTAGCTTCATATTTTTTACCGCCTGCAGCAGCAAGGGCATCTGCCAGTTTTTGAGCGTCGAAGGCGGCAGAGCGTGTTTTCCTGGCGGGATCAACCAATATAAATTCGCTGCCCTGCGCGGTATTAACACGGTACCAAAGCTTATCGCCCGGTAACCAATTTGGCCTGATGCCGGCACGGTCAATAAAGGGCTCGGTATTAAAACTTAAAAAGCTTTCGGCATGCTCGTAATCCTTAGCGGTTACAGGGGCATGCTGCTGGGCATTTGCGCCAAATGCCAACATAAAAGCTGTTGCAGTTAGTAAGTATTTGTTCATATTAAGGTCAGTTAGTTAAAACAAACCAAAGTAAAGCAAATTCTTATTTAATACGATGCTTGCATAGTATAATGATTGTTACAGAGCGGTTAACCAGCGCAATTAAAAAGCCACCCGCATGTATGCAGATGGCTTTAAGTATGAAGCCGGATTAGCTTAATATTTACGCCCCGCAGTATATGTTCTGCGTTCGCGATATGCTGATTGACCGGGTGCTGGGGTTGTTACCGCGGCTGCGCCGGTTGCTATTGCCGAACCTGCTGTGCTTAACCCGGCGTTTACCTTTTCGCCGAAACTGGTGTTGGGTGTTTGCCGGGCAACTGTAACGTTCATTGAGATACGTGAGGGCATGCTGTTGTTAACGGTATTGATGCCGCCTTTTTGTTGCGGGGCCTGGGCCAAAGCTGCTGCGCTGATAATTGTTAAAATTGCTGCTGATAAATACTTTTTCATGATCTTGATTTTTTAAGGGTTTCTGTATCTATATCAGCTATGGCGATATTTTGTTACCCCATAAAACGCATTTTTTTTAATTAATTCAATATTATACTATTTAGGCCTTTTTCTACTGCGGTATCCTGCACGCCCGGTATTGATGTCCCTTCTATCCGGAATATGGTAACATCTGTAAGGCCAATGTGGCTCAGTACAGCTTTTAAATAAGGGGCGATAAAATCAAACGACTGCATAGGGCCTTCGGTATATACGGCCCCGCTGGTTTCTGCTATGTACACCTTTTTTCCTTTAATTAAGCCTTGCAAGCCGTTCTCGTCATATTTAAAAGTAACCCCAGCCCTTATAATATGATCAAGCCATGCCTTTAATGCCGAAGGGATAGTATAGTTATACATAGGTGCGCCTATCACAATAATATCAGCATCCACAATATCCTTAATGGCATTGTCAGAGTGTTTTACGGCTATTATATTTTCGGGCGTGCGGTTTTCTGCAGGGGTAAAGAACGAAGTAATTTGCGCTTCTTCCAGGTGTGGGAAGTGCTGATTGGCCAGGTCGGTTTCTTTCACCGTGCTGCCCGGGTATTCGGCCTTTAACTTTTCGATAATGGCATTCCCTAACTTAATACTGAAAGATGCCGCACCCCTTGGGCTGGAAATGATATGAAGTATTTTTTTCATCGTGTTTTGATTTTTTATTCTGCCAAAACTATCTACATTTGGTTACAAATTATTAGCACTATACAAAAGGTTAGCGGTAACCTTTTGTATAGTTTTATGAAAATCAAATAGTTATAAAAAAATGGCCGAGAGATCAACGGCGGAATGCACCAGTAAATTAAACGCTATAGACGATGCGCTTTATGTAATTGGCGGGAAGTGGAAATTGCGTGTGATAGCATCTTTAAGAGAAGGCCACAAGCGATTTAACGAGATCCAGCGGGTTAGTGTCGGTATTTCAGCCCGCGTACTGTCTAACGAGTTAAAGGAGCTTGAAATGAATGGTTTTGTGAAAAGAACAGTGCATGCCCAAACACCCGTTGTGGTAGAGTACCAGCTAACTGATTATGCCGATACACTGGGAGATTTGTTTCTGGCCCTGGCTGAATGGGGAGAAATGCATCGCGATAAAATTAGAAGAGAGAGGTAGGATAACAAATCCAAGTTCCACGCAAGGTCAAATAGCCTTTTTTATTTTGTTGCGCCGGGTAGCTCCACCCAAAATACGGTGCCTTCATCCTGTTTGGTATCAAACCAAATTTTACCGTTATTTTGGGTTACCATATCACGGCATAGTATTAAACCGAGGTTGTTTCCCTTTTCGCCATGGGTACCCATGCTTAAAGTATGTTCAAGATTAAAAAGTTTATCTGCATTTGCCGCGCTTATGCCTGGCCCGGTATCTGCAATGCTTACAATTACTTTATCACCGTTTACTTCGGCATTCAGCTTTATCTCATCACCGGGGTTACAAAACTTTATACTGTTTGATAGCAGATTCCTGATCACCAGGTTTATCATATTCCTATCCGCATAAACCTGTACAGGCTCTGTTGCAAGGTTAATTACTTTAAGGCTTTTTAAACCAATTTTGGTTTCGTAAAGCCGGGCATTTTCCAAAATGCATTCGCTTATATTGAAATTTACAGGTTTAATTATAATGCCTTCCAACTGGCTTTTAGACCACTCCAGCAGGTTATCCAAAAAAGTACCGGTAGATATAATGGTATCTTCCAGTTTCATTAAAAGCGAGTTAAATTCTTTTTTGCCGATAATGCCATCATGGTACACAGCAAGCAGTGTTTGAAGGGTACCAAGCGGCCCCCGCAAATCGTGCGAGATAATAGAAAAGAATTTTGTTTTGATATCATTAAGCCTTTCCAGTTCAATATTCTGTGCGCTTACCAGCTCCATTTGGGTATTAAGCTCTTCGTTAACCAAGGCCAGTTCTTTATTGATGTTGGCAATTTCCTGCTGCTGTATTACAAGTTGTTTATTCGACGCCTGTTTTTCAGCATTGCGGCGATATAGTACTACCAGTAAAAAAATGGCCAACACTAAAACTATCGATGTAAAAACAATGGTATTTGAATAATGATTTAACTTGGTAAGTATGCTGGTGTTTTTGGTGGTGATGAGGTGGTTGTCTTTTGCCAGCGTCGCGTTTTCTGCCCGCATCCTGTTTATCTCCATAAGCGTAACATCCTTTAGCGATTTTTCGCCCTGTAAGCTATCCTGTATGGCCAACATTTCAGATTGTGCGGCAAAAGCCTTGGGTATATCGTGCTTCTTTTTATAAACGGTAACCAGGCGCAGGTAGCAATCGGCCACACCTGATTTTGAATCGATAGCTTTCCCTATTTTGATGCCCTGAAGGGCGTAATCTTTTACCTTATCATAATTGGGTATATCAAGGTAAACATCGGAAAGGTCTAACATGATGGCAAGCTGTTCGTATTGGTCATTTAAACCCTGCGTAATTTTTAGCGCTTCGTTTAAATTGCCAATAGCCAGTTCGTATTGTTTTGTTTGGCGATACGCCCGACCCAGCGCTTTTTTTACAAGGGCGATGCCATTTTGGTCGTCGAGCTTTATGCGGATGGCGAGGCTCCTGTTCAGGTAGTCCATCCCCTTTTTTACCTGGCCAAGTTGAGCATAAGAATCGCCAACACAAAATAGGGCATACCCAATACCTGCGGTATCTTTTAATATGGTATAGCTTTTCAACGCCTGGGTATAATAGGTAATGGCAAGCTTGTATTCCCTGCTGTCTTCATAAATAGAGCCAATATTGATGTAACACTGGTTAACACCTTTTGTAAAATCGGCTTTTTTTAAGATGGCAAGCGCCCTCAGGTAATAGTTAATGGCTTCTTTATCATCATCTAAACGGGCGTATGAGAGGCCTGTGTTTGACAAGCTTTTACCCATTACAATAAGATAGTTTGTTTTTACCGCCGTATCGTACGCTAAAGTGTAATAATAAATAGCACTATCCAGCCTGCTGCGGATACCATATGATACTCCCATGCTCAGGTAGGCATCGGCAAGGGCTTTATCGTCATGCAATTTTTCGGCAAGTTTTTTATAAATAACAGAGTAGTAGAATTTTTTCTCAGGATCTACGGTTTTGTAGGCTTCAGTAAGTTTGCCAAGCAATCTTAGGCGGGTAGTATCGGCAATTGGTTTTTTAAGCTGGCCTAATAACTCGTTTACTTTTGCTATTTGAGCGTAACCGGGAATAGAAAAAAGCAGCAGCAGCCAGCAGCAGTGCTTCATAAACCATTTTATAGCGGTGTGATAAGGCATGGTTTTCGGCTAAATTAAACAGGAACTAATGTATGTGGTGGTTTTACTCACTTATCACCCACAATAAACCACCGGTTAAATATAGCAATTCCACTTCATACATAGGCGTAATAATATGGCTGATATTTTTAAATTGTTGGTTAATACGGCGCAATAAGCCATGTGTTTATGGGGTTACCACCCTCTTAATTTTATACATTATTTTTTTCGGGAAACTTATAACCGAGCCAATTGGGCAATTAGCATATAAACATACCAACCATCACCTGAGGCAGTTTAATGCCTAATGATATTAGTGGCGCTTGCTATTGGCTTTACAATTGCCGTTTATTTTAAATAATACAAGCAAAGTTCATACATACCCAGTAAATTAT
>NZ_JBAZRC010000135.1:0-13916 GCF_041663085.1 Mucilaginibacter sp. | reverse complement strand
ATAATTGCATTTGGGTCGGTGCAGCCCTGCGCTGTAAAAAGCACAAGGGCTGTTAATCCGTAAAAAACAAATTTAAACGCATTCATTTACTCAGACTTGGGCGGATTATCGTTTCGTGGTTGATTGTTATTTGGCCGGCGGTTATTGTTGCGCCTGTTGTTATTGCCCTGCGGACGATTGCCACCGCCCCCCTCTGGCCTTGGCCCTGCCTGCTGCCCATCTGGGCGATTACCGCCTTGCTGGTGTTGCTGGCGGTTGCCCTGCGGTCGATTGCCGCCTTCCGGGCGCTGTCCCTCGGGCTTGTTGCCGCCACCCTGCTGGTGTTGCTGGCGGTTGCCTTCTGGCCTTGGCCCGGCTTGTTGCCCGTCCGGGCGGCCACCGCCCTGGTTACGATTGCGGCTTTTGTTTTTGTTTTTATTGCGGTTGTTGTTTTGGTTACGGCGCTCGTCAAGGCGGGTAAGGCTATCCTGGCCCACAACGTTCTCGTAATCCAGTACTTTTACCGGTTTGGTCTCTATTTCAACAACTTCGCCCAAGTCGGCAGGGATAATGCCTTCGCGGTTTTGTTGTTGAATTTCTTTAACCTTGGCAATTGGCATCGGCACCCAGGCTTCCTCGCGCGGGTAGCTAAACCACATGATCTTTTTAAAGATATCGGTCTTTTGCAGGCGGGCATCACCTTTTTCAGTCCTCAGTACGTTTACATTATCAGGGATATGCTTAAGCGCATCCATGTAAGTATCCAGCTCATAGTTAAGGCAGCATTTTAACTTACCGCATTGGCCGGCAAGCTTTAAGGTGTTTAACGATAAGTTTTGGTAACGCGCGGCAGAGGTAGAAACGGTTTTAAAATCGGTTAACCAGGTGCTGCAGCAAAGTTCGCGGCCGCATGAGCCTATACCGCCAAGGCGGCTTGCTTCCTGGCGCATACCAATCTGGCGCATTTCGATACGTATACGGAAACTCTCGGCCATTTTTTTGATCAGCTCCCTAAAATCAACCCGGCCTTCGGCCGTATAATAAAAGGTTGCCTTAGTTTTATCGCCCTGGTAATCTACATCACTTATCTTCATAGATAAGTTTAGCTCCAATGCCAGCGTGCGAGATTTATGCATGGTTTCCCATTCCATATCCTTGGCAAGCTTCCACTTATCTACATCGGCAACAGTAGCACGGCGATAGATCTTTTTAACAACATCGGCTTCTTTTACGTGGCGCTTGGTCATTTGCATGCGCACCAGTTCGCCGGTTATAGAAACGTGGCCAATATCATAACCGCCGGTAGTAGTTTCCACCGCTACCAGGTCGCCCGCTTCCAGGTAAATATTGTCGTTATTATGATAAAACTCCTTACGCGAACCCTTGAATTTTACTTCGATTATTGAGTAAGGTTTATAGTTAGTTGGCATATCCATATGTGATAGCCAATCGTGTACATCTAATTTGCTGCAACCATTTGTAAGGCATGAGCCATTACTTTTGCAGCCTGCAGGCGAACAACCGCCGCCTGTTGAGCAACTTCCGCATCCCATAATTTAATTCGGTATATAATGAGTCCCCGTAGGGGTAATTTTAAAACTTAGTACTTTTATAATTTGTAAAGATACGTCTAAAAACAAGATTTTAGGGTTAGCATTACGTTCTATATGATAATGAGCTTTTTCCAGCTCGGTTATAATGGCCTGCGCCATGGCATTATTGATCACCGCCGACATCTTTTTTGCCGTTTCCAGCTCCTGTTCGGGCAGTTTCACTATTCTATCGGCCCCCGCTCTCAGCAGGCAGCACTCGCGGATAAAACTGGTGCCATAACGTAAAAAATTCTTTTGGTTTTCACGGCCCATTTTTGATGCCTGGTCAACAAACCGCAATACATCAAGACCTTTGTTGCCAAAACATAAACGCAACCAGTCAACAAAAAGGGTGTGGTAGCTTTTGGTATCGTGTTGCAGCATGCCCAGCGCTTCGGTCATGTTGCCGTTACTGAGGTAGGCGATTTCTGAGGCTGCGGTTTCTGTTTGATGGTGCTTGTTTACCAGTTCACCTTTAATATCCTCGTAGTTTAAACAAGGTATCTTGATCAGCTGCGTGCGCGACAGGATAGTGTTCAATATCTGGTCCTGGTTTTGGGCCACAAGCAAAAACAGCGTATTGGGCTGCGGCTCCTCAATTACTTTAAGCAGGGCGTTGCCCTCCTTATCCAAATACTCGGGCAGCCAAAGAATGAGGATCTTGTAAACCGATTCGAACGGTTTAAAGCTCAACTTTTTGATGATCTGGTGGCACTCGGCAATGTTGATGTTGGCCTGCTTGTTATCCGCATCCAGATACCCGCGCCAAATATCAAGACTTAAATATGGGTTGGTCGTAAAGGCATCGCGCCATTGCTCAATAAAGGTAAGCGCGGTATCATCCTTATGTTTAGCGAAGAAGGGGTATGAAAAATGCAAATCGGGGTGCATCAGTTTTTGATACTTCCGGCATGATGAACACACACCGCATGAATCATCGGGTTGCTTATCCTCGCACGATAGATATTGGGCGTAAGCAACCGCAAGGGCCAAACCGCCCGCACCTTCGGGGCCTAAAAACAATTGTGCGTGGCTTACCCTGTTCTCGTTTACCGAGTTGATGAGCCTTTGCTTAATTGCCTCCTGTCCGATGATATCTTTAAACTGCATTTGGTGCAAGGTAAAAATTAGATGTGAGATTTTAGATATGAGATTTGAGACAACCGGGGGATTGGCCTATCTTTGAATGAAATAAGCGTTAAATTTTCGCTATGCGACATCTCATATCTCATATCTCACATCTCACATCTACGAAGCCATGCGCATAATGGCTTTTGATTACGGAACCAAGCGCATCGGCATAGCGGTTACCGACCCGATGCAGATCATTGCGACCGGGCTGGATACCATCCACCCGCTAAAAATTATCGATTATCTGAAAAAATACCTGCAAACCGAGCAGGTAGAGCGTTTTGTACTTGGTGAGCCCAAGCAAATGGATAATACTCCATCGCAATCGGCCATGCATGTTAAGGGCTTTGCCAACCTGCTCAAAAAAACCTTTCCCGAGATCCCGGTAGAGCTTTTTGATGAGCGCTTTACCTCAAAAATGGCATCGGCTACCATCGCGCAAAGCGGCATGGGCAAAAAAGCAAGGCAGAATAAAGAATTGGTAGATACAATATCGGCAGTGATACTTTTACAATCCTGGATGAGTAAATCGTTTTGAACCATGATTTTCCCCATGCGTCATTACCCGGATAACGTGGCGGAGACCATTAAAAATAAATTCCTTACCTTTGCGGCCATGGAAATCCTTGATCCGGCCTTACAGGCCTACCTTGATAACCATTGCGACCCTGAACCCGAGGCGTTGCAAAAAATAAACCGGGATACTTACCTGAAGGTGCTGAAACCGCATATGCTATCAGGGCATTACCAGGGCCGGGTGCTGAGTATGCTCAGCAAAATGATACAACCTAAACTTATTTTAGAGATAGGCACCTTTACCGGGTACTCGGCCGTTTGTTTGGCAGAAGGATTGGAAGAAGGGGGCATACTACACACCATTGAAGTGAACCGCGAGTTTGAAGAAATGCTTAACTCACATTTCAAATCAACAAATGTGGATAAAAAAGTAAAGCTTCATTTTGGCGCAGCAGAGGCTGTAATAGCTGATTTAGAGCTTACTAACATCGACTTAGTATTTATTGATGCGGATAAACGAAATAATTTTAAGTACTTTGAGTTAATAATTGATAAAGTAAGGCCAGGAGGCTTAATAATAATTGATAACGTTTTGTGGAAAGGAAAGGTGTTTGGCGCCGAAAAAGATGCCGATACCCAAAACATCCGCAAACTAAATGAACTAATAACCGTTAACACACAGGTTGAAAAATTTATTCTACCCGTGCGTGATGGCCTATTGATCATCAGAAAAAAATAATTATGAAGAAACTCTTAACTATTACACTGCTTTCAGTTTCCCTTTTCATTGCTTCTACATCGGCCGTTTCGGCCCAAAGCGCTGCACAATCATACATAGAGAAGTTCAAAGATAATGCCATTCGTATAATGCACGAAACCGGGGTGCCGGCAAGTATCATATTGGGGGTTGCCATGCATGAGAGCGCCAGCGGGAAAAGCGCTATAGCCAAGAACCTTAACAACCAGTTTGGTGTAAAAGGCGGCGGCGGCGCAGTGTACTATAAAAACAACAAAAAAGTCCGCTCATCATACAAACGCTACGATAGCGTAATGGATTCTTTTAAAGATTTTGCCCGCATCATGACAGAGCGCAAGCAGTTTAGCCACCTGCTTGATAAGTTTTCTACCTCAGATTACAAAGGATGGGCAAAAGGCATTCAACGTGGCGGCTACGCCAGCAGTAAAAAATGGGCTGCCCAGGTTTTGGGTATCATCAATAAATACGACCTTAACGACTTTGATGATGATGCCGCACCCGACAGCACCAAAAGAGAATTAGCCAACAACCAGTAATAATTATATTTTTAACCTTAAGTTTGGCTAAAATAAGCTAAATGCATGCGTAGGATATATACATTATTAGTCACTGTTTTACTATTCACATCGTGCTCGGCGCATAAAAATGCCATCAGCACCAGTAAGGCCCGCAAAAACAATAAAGCCATACAAAAGCGTAACCGCGAATCTATAGCGGCGCATAAAGACCTTACCTCCCTTGAGTACATAGAGCGCTTTAAGGCCATTGCCATACAGGAAATGAACAGCTACGGCATACCCGCAAGTATTACGCTGGCACAGGGCCTGTTTGAAAGCGGGAGCGGCAACAGCGATCTTGCTAAATTTGCCAACAACCATTTTGGTATAAAATGCGGCAGCACCTGGACGGGCGAAAGCTATTATAAGAACGATGATAACGAGAACGATTGTTTTAGGGTGTACAACAACCCCGAGGAGTCATTCCGCGACCACTCCGAGTTTTTAAAGAAAAAAAATTATGCCCGGCTTTTTGAACTGGATAAGAATGATTTTAACGGATGGGCCTATGGCTTAAAGGCCTGTGGCTATGCCACCAACCCTAAGTACCCCCAGTTGCTGCTGAACATCATTACCAAGTACCAGCTTGACCAATATGACCGCCCGGAAGGCGAAATAGCTAAAATAAAACGCGAAGACCGGGTGCTGGGCGAAATAAACCAAACAGTTAATCAGCCGCAACAGGATAGCATAACCAAAACCACGCCCGACGATAAAATATACACCGTAAAACAGGGCGACACACTATACAATATTTCTAAACGTTTTGGTATCACGGTTGATGACCTTAAAGAGCTTAATAAGCTGCCCGATACCGGGATTAAAATAGGCCAGAAACTTGTTGTTGTGAAATAGTGTGTTAAAGATTGTTAAAGTATAAATTATCCCTCCCCAAACCAGTAGCTTTAAACTTTGTAATGAAGTTATGGCCCACCCTTTTTTTAAGCATTGTATGCGGATCTGTTTTTGCACAGCAAAAGGAGGTTACGGGTATTGTATTTGATAAGGATAGCAAAGCGCGTGTTGCCAAGGTTAATGTGCAGAACATAACATCAGGCAAGGGGGTATACAATAACTTTAAAGGAGAGTTTACCATAGGCGCCAGCCCCGGCGATGTGCTCGTTTTTAGCAAACCCGACCATCATAGCGACACCCTTACGGTAAAAAACTACGCCGCACTGGCGGTTTATATGAAACCAATGGCGATACAGCTGCAGCAGGTAACTATACGTGATAGTTTTTTGACACCTCAACGCCGGCTGGCAAACACACAGCGCGAGTTTAGCAAGATCTATGGATCGGCCTATAACACCGACCTGCTCAATGTGGGATCGGGCGGGGTTGGCTTTAGTATTGATGCGCTGTACAGCGCATTTAGCAAAAGTGGCCGCAATGCCGAAAAGCTGCGCGGGCTGATAGATGCCGAATATCGGCAAAGCATTATAGATTATCGCTTTAACAAAGCCTTTGTACAGGGTATAACGCGCCTGGAAGAGCCAAAACTAACCGATTTTATGCAAAAATACCGCCCCGGCTATTACCTTGTTACTACCGCCGGCGATTACGAGTTTATTGCCTATATAAAAGCCAATTTAAAGCGCTATCTGCGTCGCCCATGGGCTTATGGGCTTGCGCCTTTACCACAGGTTAAATGGGAGCCGGAAACAAAATAATAGTAGCGCCCTTTTTAAAGGTAAACGCAATGGCATTATTCCCCTTTATACTGATCAGGGATAAACGGATGGCTGATGACGTGATGCTAATAAACCACGAGCGCATCCATTTGCGGCAGCAGGCCGAGCTGCTTGTGATACCGTTTTACGTGTTATATCTGCTCAACTACCTGCTTAACCTGCTTGTTTATCGCAACCATCATAAAGCCTATATGCATATTGTATTTGAGCGCGAGGCTTACGCCAACGAAGCCAACACCGCATACCTTAAACATAGAAAATGGCAGGCGTGGGGTAGCTATTTTTAATTAAATCAAGGAAATAACAGATTTTTGCTTTTTATTTGTAGTATATGTTGAAAACCAGTATCAGGCTATTTTTCTTACTGTCATTCACAGTTGCATTATCAGCAAACGCGCAAACTACCGATACCGTTAAAAAAGATACGGTTAAAATAGACACCACCAAACTTAATAATTACCGCATTCAAACAAAAAAGAATGCCATACCGGTGCCGCCAACCCCATTGCAAATACAACAGGAGCTGATACCGGTAACCATGCTTGATTATAAGATAAGCTACTGGCGCAAGTTTGTAACCTTTGGGCTGAATTTTAACCAGGCGGCATTTAGTAATAACTACGCTGCCGGGGGCGTTTCCTCAATTGCCATAGGTTCTACCTTTATTTACCGGTTGGAATATAATAAGGCCCCGTTCAGTTATGTATCAGAACTTAACCTGCAATACGGTAAATCAAAAAACAAAGGGCAATCATCCCGTAAAACAAACGATCGTATTTTTTGGGATAACAAAATAGCAACCCAAATGTCCAAACATTGGTTCTTCTTCGGATCATTAACGTTTGAGTCGCAGTTTGACAAAGGGTACCAGTACGATGCCAACAACCAGGTACCACCAGTGCTGATCTCAAACTTTATGGCGCCGGGTTACATTACCGAGTCGATAGGTTTTGAGTATAAGCCAACCACCTATTTCGATTTGCGTTTAGGTACAGGAACAGCCCGCCAGACTTTTGTTTTGGATGATGATGTGCGCAAGGTACAATCATACGGTGTTGATACCGCTAATGGCAAAAGCGTGCGTAACGATATCGCATTTCAGATAGTAGGTATCTTTGATAAAGACATCGCCAAAAACATGCACCTGAATGCACGTTACGAAATGTTTATACCCTATGGCCAGCCCATCAGCTATACCCGCCACCGCATGGATGCGGTATTATCGGCAAAAGTTAACCGCCTCATCAACGTATCTATAAACGGCACCTTACTATTTGATAAAAACACAGGGATAAAAGATGTACAGGGTACTGAGGGGCTTTCCCTTGGGGTGTTGTATAAGTTCCCGTAAAAAGAAAATAGCCGGGCTTTATCTGCTTACCCCGGTAGCCCTTATTACCAGTTGATTTGGCCGGTGAGGGAGATCCATTGGTTTATTGAGTTCAAATACAATAGGAATCTCACATTCAACAGCCATCGGCTTTCCTTTTAAAATTGCCGGCACCCATGCGCCATTATTTTGTTTCATAATGCGTAACACTTCCTCTTGCTAATGCGGGATAACGTACACCCCTAAGCAGATTATTTGCAAAGTTTACCATGCCATTTATATAAATGGGCTTTCTGTCGAACACGGTATCGGCAGAGGGTATGAGTGCTTTGAATTTTTGTACGGTATCAATAGTGGCGGGTATATACGCCAGTAACTCCTGCTTTGTAAAATCGTATTTTAGACGTTCAAAACCACGGGTATAACCCACCCAAATGCCTACCTTTTTGTCGGCGGTGTAGTAACCCTCTGCAACCAGTAGGTCCCTGTAATAATATTTCCAGACGCCATCTTTAAGGTTGTTATGATAATATCCCTCTGTTGAGTTCCCGCTTCCTGGTCCCGGAAATTGTTTAAATGCACCCTCTTTAATATTTTTAACACTATCAGATACTGTAAAAACCTCTTTTAAGCCAAGGTCTTTATTGTAGTATTCTATTTGTTTGGTTTGGGCCTTTACACCAACAGATATTAAAAGGAAAAGTGCAAGCAGTTTAGGTTTCATAAAATAAAGATACGCTGATGGCTACCAATAAAAAAGCCCCGATATAAATATCAGGGCTTAAAGTTTTATAGTGGGCTTTACATCTTCGGCATGCGTCGCATCATGCTGGCCATGGCTGCGGGGTTACTCATTTGCTTCATCACCTTACGCATATCGTCAAACTGTTTCATCAGTCGGTTAACCTCT
Source organism: Mucilaginibacter sp. (assembly GCF_041663085.1). Classification (GTDB taxonomy): domain Bacteria; phylum Bacteroidota; class Bacteroidia; order Sphingobacteriales; family Sphingobacteriaceae; genus Mucilaginibacter. The sequence goes on along the minus strand of NZ_JBAZRC010000135.1, from coordinate 5,450 downwards.
TGTATATCGGTGCCCGCGCCTTTAGCAATGCGATTACGGCGGCTTGGGTTGATCAGGTCGGGGTTTTCCTTCTCCTTTGGTGTCATAGAGTTGATGATGGCTTCGATGCCTTTAAAAGCGTCGTCACTAACCTCTACGTCCTTCATCATTTTACCAACGCCCGGTATCATGCCCATCAGATCTTTCATGTTCCCCATTTTTTTGATCTGTTGGATCTGGCTGTAAAAATCGTTAAAGTCGAATTTGTTCTTGCGGATCTTCTTTTGCAGCTCGGCAGCCTCCTTCTCGTCAAACTGCTGTTGCGCGCGCTCAACAAGGGAAACCACATCACCCATGCCCAAAATCCTTGATGCCATACGATCCGGGTGGAAAACATCAAGTGCTTCCATCTTCTCGCCGGTACCAATAAATTTGATTGGCTTGTTCACAACCGATTTAATGGATAGGGCGGCACCACCACGGGTATCACCATCCAATTTGGTTAAAACAACGCCGGTAAAGTCAAGCCTGTCATTAAACACCTTGGCGGTATTCACGGCATCCTGACCGGTCATCGAATCCACAACAAACAATATCTCATGCGGTTGTACAGCCGCTTTAACCTGCTCTATCTCCACCATCATGGCCTCATCAATAGCTAAACGGCCGGCGGTATCAATAATAACCACGTTGTGGCCATTCTGCTTAGCCAGGGCAATACCCTCGCGTGCAATAGCTACCGGGTCTTTTGATTCCAGGTTGGCATAAACCGGTACGCCAATCTGCTGGCCCAAAACCTGTAACTGGTCTATCGCCGCAGGGCGGTAAATATCATCGGCAACCAATAATGGCTTTTTGCCTTTTTGTGTTTTTAAGTAGTTAGCCAGCTTGCCGGTAAAGGTTGTTTTACCCGCACCGTTCAAACCCGCAATCAGGATGATGGTTGGCGATGCCTTTAAGTCCAGGTCGGCAGTGGTGCCGCCCATCAACTCGGTAAGCTCGTCGTTCATCAGCTTGGTTAAAAGCTGCCCCGGCGAAATTGAGGTCAATACGTTTTCGCCCAATGCCTTTTGCCTCACATCATCTGTAAAGGTTTTGGCCGTTTTATAGTTAACGTCGGCATCCAGAAGGGCTTTGCGTATCTCCTTCATGGTTTCGGCCACGTTTATCTCAGTAATTGATCCCTGACCCTTCAGTACTTTAAACGCCCTGTCGAGTTTATCCGATAAATTTTCAAACATTATAAATTCCTAATTTTTGAGTTTGCAAAGTTAAGATTTTGAAGCGATTTGGCTAATATATATGAAAATGAGATGGATGGCGTGTTTGTGGCTTTAGGAGACTCTGCCGGGGCTTCCTAAAATCGACCAAACTATTTTGCCGCCTTTATCAACCCCCCAACTTTCAGAGTAAAATTAGCTTTGGTAATCCCGGTTAACCGTTCAAGTGCTTTAAAATAATTATCATCGCCTTTTTCTTTTTTACCGCAGCTAAGTAATTCCATCACCGCCGGGAACCCCTTTTCTTTTTTGAGCTGTTGGATAATAAGCGCGTTGATAACGTAGGAGATCTTCAGGATCTTAGCTTCGTTATTAAAGTTTGTGCCATCGGTGTAAAGGGTTAACCAATCGGCATTGGGATTTTGGCTAACATAGGTGTTGAATTTTGTGATGATTTGCTGCCAGGTAAGGCCCCAGCTGCCGCCATATAAATAAGCCGCGCCTTCATCAACCGGGCGATTGATCACATCGGGCGAAAGCACTGTGCGCAGGCGGTCGTGAAAAAGATCATGCGGATCAAAACGATGCTGTTCGGCTCCCCACCCGTTAATGATAAGGCTGGTACCTCCTTCGTTGGCGGTTAGGTTATTATCCTTGATACCCGCATAATCGGCTTTGTAATCTATTCCCAGTAATTGCTGCGCTTCTGCAAAATTATCGCAGTAGTATTGTATAATGGGCGCGTTTGCCTGTAGTTTTTTATCATAAAGGGTAACCGTTTTTTGGAATGCTTTGGCGTCAGTGGTATTAAGAGTATCCTTAAAACGGAAGGTGATGTTGCCGAGCGTTTTTGTTTTCCAGCCGACGGTGTTTTGATTTAATGGCGAGCAGAAAAGGAATTTTCCGCCCTGTTGTTTAGCAATCAGCTTAAAGCTTGCCTTTATAACCGGTGTCCCTTCTGCAACGCCAATGTATGCGAGTTGTACCAGGTAGTTATCGCGCTGTTTTACAATATTGACAAGGTATGGCTTGTAAAAGTTTTTATCGCGCAGTTGGGCGTTTTGTTCCATGCCCCTCATCTCGTCAACCAGGGCCGATGTGGTTAACAGTTCGGTTGGCAGGATAAATACATTCTGTTTGTTGGGGTTCTCAATTTGACCCCGCAGGCTATTCAGCGAGGTTATTATTTGTGTAACGGCCGTATCCTTCGGCAGCGTAATATTGGGAGCAATGAGGATTCCGCTATTCTGCCCATAGGATGAGCCTGAAACAAACGAGAGCAAAAATGCGATTAAGACTATAGCTGAAATTCTGCTCATGTATAATAGGTTTAGACAGGCAAGATATAAAATTCACCCAACAACCACACCGCTAACATTAACGCCTGTTACCAATATTTAACACAAGGGCCTGTAACGTTTACGCCACTGTAAGTTTGGCCTGGAAACAAGCGGCATAGAGCGGTACCAACGTGGGCAACCCAAATTATTACAACAACTTTAAAGACACCTACAACTTGCCGCAGAACAATAATTTTTCGGTTAAAGTGCTGTATATATCGATTTTCAAAGTTTAAGGAAACATCATAAGTGGTAGTCGGCTTTGTCGGTCTGAGCCCGTTGAAGATTTGTATAAGCGATGGTTCGACAAGCTCACCATGACATAATTGTTTGCATCTCTTAGCGTCTTTGCGAGAAAAACCTCACGCAAAGACGCTAAGACGCAATCTTTTTAGTGCCGAATGCGCGCCTTATTTTTGGAAAGATCCCGGAATAGACCTCAAGCGTTTACTTGAATTTGTTCTTCAACGCCGCCAATTTGCTCATCATATCCATTTCCGGCACTGGTTCGGGCCTGTTTTGTTTTGATGGATAGGCTTTTTGGACCGGTTTATTTTCGCGCGGTTTAAAGGCCGCTGGTTCGCGTTTCTCGTTTTCTTTCATCGATAGCGAAATGCGTTTGCGGTTTGCGTCAACTTCTGTAACTGTTACCTCAACCTTTTGATGCACTTTCAAAACCTCGTTAGGGTCTTTAATAAAGCGGTTAGTTATCTGGCTCAGATGCACCAGGCCATCCTGGTGAACGCCGATATCTACAAAGGCGCCAAAGTTGGTAATATTGGTTACAATGCCCGGCAGTTTCATGCCTACCTTCAAATCGTTAATGGCGTTAACACCCTCGGTAAAGCTAAAGGCCTCGAATTGCTCACGCGGGTCGCGGCCGGGTTTGGCCAGCTCGGCCATGATATCGTTTAGCGTTGGTAAACCAACCGTTTCCGACGTATACTTTTGCAACGGGATAGATTTGCGTAGGTTGCTGTCGCGCATCAGGTCCTGCACGGTGCATTTCAGGTCTTTGGCCATCTGCTCAACCAGTGTATAACGCTCAGGGTGAACAGAGCTGCTGTCCAATGGGTTTTCCGCTCCGCGGATGCGTAAAAATCCAGCCGCCTGTTCATAGGCTTTATCGCCAAGGCGGGCAACTTTCTTCAACTGGTCGCGGCGTTTAAAAGCGCCGTTTTGGTTGCGGTATTCCACAATGTTTTGCGCCAGCTGCGGGCCAAGGCCCGATACATAAGCCAGGATTTGCTTAGATGCTGTATTCAGTTCCACGCCCACTGCGTTCACGCAACTCATAACGGTGTCATCCAACGAGGTTTGTAACTTGTTTTGATCAACATCGTGCTGATACTGGCCAACGCCGATAGATTTTGGGTCTATCTTCACAAGCTCGGCCAAGGGGTCCATCAAGCGGCGACCAATAGATACGGCGCCCCTTACGGTAATGTCCTTATCCGGGAACTCCTCGCGGGCAACATCGGATGCGGAATAGATGGATGCCCCGCTTTCATTCACCATAACGATGGTTGCGTCCGGCAGGTTCAGGTTACGTACAAACAATTCTGTTTCGCGGCCTGCGGTACCGTTGCCAATAGCGATGGCCTCGATCTTGTATCTTTCAAAAAGGTGCTGTACTGTTTTCTCGGCCTCTTTAGCCTGCCCTGCACCGGTATGCGGGTAAATGGCGGTGTTCTCTAATAGCTGGCCCTGTTCATCCAAACAAACCAGCTTACAGCCGGTACGGAAACCCGGGTCGATAGCCATAATGCGCTTTTGACCAAGCGGCGCGCCAAGCAATAGTTGGCGGGCGTTCTCAGCAAATACACGGATAGCTTCCTCGTCGGCCTTCTTTTTGGTTAACAGGCGGATCTCTGTTTCCATAGATGGTTTAAGCAGGCGCTTGTAACCATCGGCAATAGCCTGCCCAACCTGTGTTGCTGCCGCGTTGCGGGAAGTGATAAACTCACGCTCTAATAAAGCAATGGCGTCTTCTTCGGTAGGTTTGATATCCAGGTAAAGGATCTCTTCCTTTTCGCCTCGGCGCATGGCCAGGATGCGATGCGAGGGTGCCGATTTAACCGGCTCTGTCCACTCAAAATAATCTTTGTATTTAATGCCCTCTTCCTCTTTACCGGGCGCTACTTTCGATTCAAAAACGCCTTTTTCGGTAAACAGTTGGCGCATTTTCGCCCTTGTTTCAGCATGCTCGCTAATGTGCTCGGCAATAATGTCACGGGCACCGGCTAAAGCCTCTTCTATGTTGTTAACACCTTTTTCTTCGTCAATATATTTACCGGCTTCCAGCTCAATATCAAAACTCTTTTGGCCCAAAACGGCATCGGCCAGTGGCTGTAAACCTTTTTCTCGGGCTGCCGTGGCGCGGGTTTTGCGTTTGGGGCGATATGGCAGGTAAATATCCTCCAGCAGCACCATGGTTTCGGCAGCGTTGATCTGCTTTTCCAGTTCGGTGGTAAGCTTGCCCATATCCGTCAGCGATTTTAGGATGGCCTCGCGGCGCTTATCCAGATCGCGCAGTTGCTGCACGCGGTCGCGGATAGCGGCTACCTGTACTTCATCAAGGCTGCCGGTGGCTTCCTTACGGTAACGTGATATGAACGGTACGGTTGCGCCCTCATCAAGCAGGGCTATGGTTGCGCTTACCTGTTTGCTGCCGACAGCAAGTTCCTGCGCTATTTTAATATTGTATTGTTCCATTTGTAATGCCGGCTAAACCGGGAATGCGAAGTTGGCACTCTTTAGGGAGAAATCAAACGGATATTTTTCAACGGCACCCCGCTTGTCATCCTATGTTTGTGTATGAGATGTTTAAAACAAGAATAAGAATAATTTTATAGGAGAAGAAAAAGGATAAGGAGAAAGATTACGTATTGTCATTGGCTGAAGGAAGCCG
>NZ_JBAZRC010000134.1:0-14135 GCF_041663085.1 Mucilaginibacter sp. | reverse complement strand
CGCGGTTTATCAGCGGGATGAATACCTTTTTCCCGTGCAGGTGTGTGTAACGCTCGTCATTAGGGTTGATACAGATAGCTGCATCGGCCATAATAGTTTCAGGGCGGGTTGTTGCGATGGTTAGATGGCCATCTTCGCCTGCTACTTTGTAATTTATATAATAAAGCTTCTGATTAACTTCTTTACGGATAACTTCCTCGTCGCTTACAGCGGTTTTACCTTGCGGGTCCCAGTTTACCATGCGTACGCCACGGTAGATCCAGCCTTTTTTATGCAGATGAACAAAGTAATCAATAACAGATTCGCTCATGTCCTCGTCCATCGTGAATTTGGTACGTTCCCAATCGCATGAGGCGCCCAGTTTCTTCAACTGCTCCAGGATGATACCGCCGTATTTTTCTTTCCACTCCCAGGCATAGCTTAAAAACTCTTCGCGGCTCAGGTCTTTTTTGTTGATACCCCGCTCTTTCAGCATGGCCACAACCTTTGCTTCAGTTGCTATACTGGCATGGTCGGTACCGGGTACCCAGCAGGCATTTTTGCCTTTCATGCGGGCGCGGCGTATCAGTACATCCTGTATGGTATTGTTTAGCATATGGCCCATGTGCAGCACACCTGTTACGTTTGGCGGAGGGATAACGATAGTGTAAGGTTCACGATGGTCAGGTACTGATCTGAAAAAGTTGTGTTTTAACCAGTAACTATACCATTTTTCTTCGGCTGCAGTGGGCGAATAGGTTTTTGCAATACTCATAGCCTGCAAAAATAACTATTTGGCGCTAATTGGGAAAAGCTAAATAAGGCAGTTTTAGACAAAGGCACAGAAATTTACTCACCCGGTCTTAGCTTCGCTCGACCACCCTCTCTCCACTGCGCGGAAAGAGGGCTGAACTACTATTTTCTCTTTACCCTCTTTGCGCAGCAGAGAGGGTCGCGCACGTAGTGCCGCGGGGTGAGTCAAATACCAAAGTGGCTTAAATATTATATGGAACAATTATAAATTACACCATGCTAAATATTAGCAACAATATTTTTACATACAGCCGTTTATATATTATAAATAATGCACCGAAGATGAAAACAATACCTGTAAATCGTTTTTTGGCCGCTTTTATAAGATTATCGAGATTATCTGTTGTGATCAACTGGTTCAACAAATAGGTTTGCCCCGGCCTTATTATTTGCTACACGGCAGATAAAATAATTACCTTGATCTTTTTACTGACTAAATCATGAAATTAAAGTTCACCAACTTAATGCTGATGGGTGCGTTGTGCCTGTCGGCTACTGCTTTTGCCGCAAATGGCGACAAGCCCGTTAAAGGGAAACCCCAAAGCAAAACCACAACCGATCCGCCCCGCAAATTCATCGACCCGGCCAATATGGACTTGTCTGTAAAACCCGGCGACGACTTTTTTGACTATGCCAACGGCAACTGGATAAAACAGAACGCCATACCGGCAAAAGAAACCCGCTGGGGCAGTTTCAACATCCTGAGGCAGGATAATACCAACCGCCTGTTAGGTTTACTTAACGAAGTAAGTAAAACACCCGGCCAGCAAAAAGGCAGTCTTAAACAACGCGTTGGCGACCTTTATGCCAGCGGCATGGATAGCCTCACCATCGAGAAAAAAGGCTATACCCCTATCACCGCCGACCTGGCCCGCATCAACAAAATAACCGACCTGAACGGCATTGTTAATGAACTGATTTACGAGCGTGTAAACGGCATTGGCAGCCCGCTGTTTGGTTTTGGCGTAGGTCAGGACGACAAGCATGTAGAAAAATACATTGTAAGCCTTAGGCAAGGTGGCACCAGTTTGCCTGACAGGGACAATTATTTAAAAGACGATGCCCGTTCAAAAAAGATCCAGGACGCGTTAAAAACTTATATTACCACCCTGTTTACCCTTACCGGCACCAATGCCGATGAAGCAGCTAAAAACGCGGCAGTGATATTTGACCTGGAGAAATCATTGGCTAAATCACAACTAAGCCGCGTTGCACAGCGCGACCCGAATGTTACCTACAACAAGTTTTCGATAGCTGATTTTGCTAAAACCACGCCGCATTTAAACTGGGTAAAACTGTTACCCATGTTAAAAGTTACCGGGCAGGATACCATTATTGTGGGCCAGCCAACCTTTTTTAAAGATGCTGATGCTTTATTAGCCTCTACCCCGGTTAACGACTGGAAAACATACTTGAAGTGGAATATCCTGCGTGGTTCGGCAGGTTCATTGAGCTCACCTTTTGTGAATGCAAGTTTTGCATACAGCAGCGCCTTAAGCGGCCAAAAAACACAAACCCCGCGTAACGAACGCATGAGCGGCCTTGTTGATGGCAGCGTTGGCGAACTGTTAGGCCAGCTTTATGTTGAGAAATACTTTACCCCGGCCGCCAAAAAATACATGGTCGATCTGGTGAACAACCTTAAAATCACCCTGGGCGACCGCATAAAACGCCTTGATTGGATGAGCGAGGAAACCAAAGCCCGCGCATTGAAAAAGCTGGCTGCTTTCCGTGTTAAAATTGGTTACCCAGATAAATGGGAAGTTTATGATGGCCTTGTTATTAACCGCGATGATTACGCCGGTAACTTAAGGCGCATTTCGGTTTGGCGCTATAACTTTAATGTGAGCCGCCTTGGCAAACCTATGGACAGGACCCGCTTTGGCATGACCCCTCCAACCGTAAATGCATCATATAACCCAACCAATAACGAGATCGCTTTCCCTGCGGGGATCCTGCAGTTCCCGTTCTTTGACTTTGGGGCCGATGACGCGGTGAATTATGGCGGTATAGGCGCGGTTATAGGCCACGAGATGACCCACGGTTTTGACGACGAAGGCCGCCAGTACGATGCCGATGGCACCTTGCGCGACTGGTGGACAAAAGCCGATGCCGATAAATTTAAAGTACGCGCCGACCAGGTGGTTGGCCAGTACAACGCCTTTACCGTGTTGGATACCATGCACGTAAACGGCAAACTTACCCTTGGCGAAAACCTTGCAGATCTGGGCGGCCTCAACGTTGCTTACGAGGCTTACAAGAAAACCAAACAAGGCCAATCAACCACAAAAATTGATGGCTTTACGCCCGACCAAAGGTTCTTCCTTTCATGGGCGCAGGTTTGGAGAGGTTCGCAACGCCCCGAGGCTGCCGCGCAACGTATCCTGACAGATCCGCACTCGCCGGAACAATACCGTACAAATGCCCCAATAAGTAATATGGACGCCTGGTACAACGCATTTGACGTTAAACCAGGTGATAAAATGTATAAGAAACCTGAAGACAGGATAAAAGTGTGGTAGATAGTAGCAAGTACTTATTATCAAGTATATAGACAAAGCCCGGTTGAGAGACCGGGCTTTTGTTATTTATCCTTCGCCTATTCAAGCTTGGACGCTTGAATAGGTGAAGGCAATAAAAATAATCTTTACCCCCTGCTCACATTTCTACCTTTTAACACTCATAACCAAAAGCTATCTTTGCGCCACTGACACATTATATGATAGTTCATCAATTTTACGATAAGGGATTGGCGCATGCTTCGTACGCCATTATCCGCTCGGGCAAAATGGTTGTTATCGACCCTGCCCGTAACCCGCAGCCTTACTATGACTTTGCCCAGCTGCATAATGCAGATATTACCGGCGTTATTGAAACACATCCGCATGCCGATTTTGTGAGCTCTCACCTCGAGATCCACCAAACTACCGGCGCGGTTATCTATGTAAGCAAGCTTGCAGGCGCCGAATACCCGCACGAAAGTTTTGATGATGGCGATGTTATCCGCCTGGATGATATTAAACTGAAGGCTATCAACACCCCCGGCCACTCGCCCGATTCTATCTGTATTTTACTGGAGGATGAAAAAGATAAGGATTGCGCCGTATTTACCGGCGATACCCTGTTTGCCGGTGATGTAGGCCGCCCCGACCTGCGCGAGAACGTTGGTAATATCACCGCCAAAAAAGAAGAACTGGCCCGCCAGATGTATCACAGCACCCGCGAAAAACTGATGGTTTTACCAGCCGATGTAACGGTTTACCCTGCTCACGGCCCCGGCTCGCTTTGTGGTAAAAGCATGAGCCCCGATCTGCAAAGCAGCATTGGTAAAGAGCTACGCGATAATTATGCCCTACAGCTAATGGATGAGCTGGCCTTTGTTAAAACCCTGATGGCCGACCAACCCTTTATGCCAAAATACTTTGGTTATGATGTGGAGCTGAACAAAACCGGTGCGCCAAACTTTACCGAAAGCATTGAAACAGTATCAAGGCCATCACAAGATATTGTCTTAGAAAAAAATGTGTTGGTTATTGATACCCGCGTAAAAGAAGCTTACCGCAGCGGGCACGTAAAAAACGCCATCAACCTGCAGGATGCCGAGAAGTTTGAGACCTGGCTTGGTTCGGTAGTTGGACCTAATGAGCCATTTTATTTACTGGCAGCCACCAAGGATGAACTGGAAACTGTAATAAAAAAAACAGCCAAAATAGGTTACGAGAAAAATATAAAAGCAGCTATTTTAATCCCTGCGGATGCCAAAGTGCAATCGCCGGTGCTCGACTACGCCGACTTTAAGAGCCATCCAGACCATTATACCATTATTGATGTTCGCAATTGGGCCGAGATAAAAACAGGCAAACTGTTTAAGGATGCTTTGACCATTCCGCTGCCCGAACTAAGGGAGCGTGTAAGCGAGATCCCGGCTGACAAGCCTATTGTAGTGCATTGCGCAGCGGGTTACCGCTCTGCGGCGGCGGCAGGTATTATACAGACAGCTGTTGATACCCTACCGGTTTATGATTTGAGCGAGGCTATTAATGAGTGGAAGTAATTGAGATATCACTGTATGCTGCCAATAGGGGCGCAATCTTGCCAGTATCGAATAATAACAAACCACTGATTATCAGTTTATTGCCTGCGTTCACGGGTGTTCACGGTAGTGAACATGAACACTTCGGGGTTTTGAGGGCGGTTTTGGGCGTTTTAAGGGCGATTTTAGGTGAGATTGATTATGGTTCGACAAACTCACCATGACATACAAAACCTGTGACGCATAGCGGTTTATCTTACACCTCCCCCCTTTTCAGCGCATCGGCAGCATAGTTTGCAGCCCGGGCGGTGAGGGCCATAAATGTTAATGAGGGGTTTTGGGTGCTTGTTGATGTCATACAGGCGCCGTCGGTTACAAAAACATTAGGGCAGTTGTGCAACTGGTTCCATTTGTTTAACAGGGACGTTTTAGGATCATGCCCCATCCGAATACCGCCAACCTCATGAATATCCAACCCGGGCGCTTGTTTGCTGTCCCTAGTCACTATGTTTTTACAGCCTGCTTTATCCAGCATTTCTGCACCCTGCACCAAAAAATCCTTCAATAACTTTTCGTCGTTATCATCATAATCTACCGAGATACGTAGCTGCGGTATACCCCATTTGTCTTTTGCATCATTACTCAGTTGTACAAAGTTGCTTTCTTTAGGGATAGTTTCGCCCTGCATCATCATATAAATATTCCATGAGCCGGGTTCGGCTATAGCATCTTTATATTCGGCGCCAATTTGCTGCCCATCTGCGGGGTGCCTCCAGCCCGGGCGGGTGGCGGTGTAAAATGTCATATATCCGCGCAAAAAGTCGGTCTCCTGCTTGTACACGTTCCTAAAGTTAGGCATCATAACGGCAGTGGGCCTGCGGCCATAGTAGTAGCTATCCATCGGCCCCTCAAAACTTGCAGACATCGATCCTCGATAGTTATGAAAAGCCACGTATTTGCCCAACAAACCACTATCATTACCCAAGCCATTGGGAAACCGGTTTGATGTTGAATTAAGCAGGATAAGGTTACTGTTTAGCGCCGCTGCGTTCACAAAAATGATCCGTGCAAAATATTCAATAGCCTTATTGGTATTTGAGTCGATCACCCTTACGCCAACGGCCTTTTGTTGTTTCTCGTCATAAATAATGGAGTGCACTACCGAATCGGGCCTTAAGGTAAGTTTACCCGTTTTGGCTGCCCATGGCAGGGTTGACGAGTTAGAACTAAAGTAGCCCCCAAAGGGGCACCCCCGTTCGCAGAGGCTACGCGCCTGGCACTGCCCGCGGCCTTGCTGCAGGTGTATTTCTTTTGGCTTGGTAAGATGTGCACAACGGCCAATAACCACGTCACGGTCTTTATAATGGGCAATAATACGCTTCCGGATCTCCTTCTCCACCACGTTCATTTCCCAGGGTGGTAAAAAGTCGCCATCTGGCAGGGTTTCCAGACCATCATGGTTACCGCTTATGCCTGCAAACTGCTCTACGTAGGTGTACCACGGCGCCAGGTCATCATAACGGATGGGCCAATCCACCGCGAAACCATCCCGTGCGGGGCCTTCAAAATCAAACTTGCTCCAACGCTGGGTTTGCCTTGCCCAAAGCAATGATTTCCCCCCAACCTGGTACCCGCGGATCCAGTCGAAGGGTTTATCCTGCACATAGGGATGTTCCTTATCCTTCACAAAAAAATGTTCGGATGCTTCGCCAAAGGCATAGCAGCGCTCAACAATTGGGTTTTCTTGTTTAACTGCCAATGGCATTTGGCCGCGGTGCGGAAAATCCCACGGGTTTTTAGTGGCTGTGGGATAATCTTTTAAATGAACAACATCCTTGCCGCGCTCCAGCACCAGGGTTTTAAGGCCCTTGCCGCAAAGTTCTTTAGCCGCCCAGCCGCCGCTGATACCCGATCCTATCACGATAGCATCAAAAGTATTAGCAGCAAATTCGTTTGAATTTACATATGCCATTATAATTGGTTTTGGAAATTGAAATTAGCGATTGTTAATGATAATGGCAAAAGCGAGAATTGCAACTTGGAGTCAATGATTCAGCCAGGTCACCGTAGCGGATTTACGCTTCGTCCAAATTCCACATACCGGGATGGTCACGGTAATGCGATATATTTTCAATGATCTCTTCTACCTCGGCAGCAGTAAGTTCGCCATGGCCATCAGCCGTATATGTGAACATTTTACCGGGATCTTCAAAAGTAATATAGCCCAGATAGCTGGGGTCGAGCTTTTTCCCAAGCAGCAGTTCATTCTCCTGCATCCCGTTGATGAGTTCGTCGTGTTCACCATCGGCGTAAATATTGTAGGTATAAGTTAGCACCGGGTGCCCGTCGGCATGCCCCTGTATATTGGGGATCACCTTTACTGATTTGTTATCGCCAACTGTAAAATATAAGGGAGCCATACCGATGGGTTATGTATTAATCAAGTACAAATGTTATAACAAATAGTTTTAGGATGTAAATGTTATTCTTAAATTTAGGTTTCAACCAAACTTTATGGAAACTATTAAACTGAACAACAACCTGTTGCTAACATTTGAACCCGATAACAAAAGGTTGCGGCTTGTTATTACAGATGGCCATACCGAACTGGCTTGCCGTAAAGAAACACCTGGTAACCTGCGCCGTTTTTTGGCAGGCGGGCAAAACAGCCTGTTTAAAGGGCGGCTGCAATTGCATAAAGATGCCGGCGATATTTCTGTTGTAATAAAAGGGCAAGTGGTTGGTCTAATTAAAACAGAGAGCTTTGCAACAACGCTAAATAATTTATAAACCTATACCTTAAACCAAATGACTACTACCACTGCCGAACCTCTTCACTGGTCTGCCGGGCGAAAGACAACCCTGCGCTTTTTCCTGCTGTTTTTTGTGCTTTATGTTGTTTTAAACCCCAATGGGGTACTGCCTTATATTGATGTAGCCTACAGTGCTTACATCCCGCCTTTTCAAAAACTTATTGTTTGGCTGGCCGCTCATGTACTGCATTTAAGCAACCCTGTTACTACCTTTACCAATGGCAGCGGCGATACCACTTATGATTACCTTGCCCTGCTTTTTGCAGGCGTAGTAGCCATTGCAGGTGCCATTATATGGAGCCTGCTTGACCGCAAAGCACGCAATTATAACAATCTTTTTTACTGGCTTACCGTTATTGTACGCTATTATGTGGCCATCACCATGGTTACTTATGGTTGCGTTAAGATCATCAAACTACAATTCCCGGCACCATCACCCGACAGGTTGCTGGAACCTTTCGGTAATGCATCGCCAATGGGCCTGGCCTGGACCTACATGGGCTACTCAACCGGGTTTAACTATTTTACCGGCATAGCCGAGCTAAGCTGCGGCCTGTTACTCTTCTTCCGCCGCACGGCTACGCTGGGGGCAATTGTGGGTTTGGTTGTGGCGGGCAATATCATGGCCATCAACTATGCGTTTGATGTGCCCGTTAAGCTGCTATCAACCATGCTGGTGGTGATGTGCATCTATCTGCTAAGTAAGGATGCGATCAGACTTATCAACTTTTTCTTTTTAAATAAACCGGCACAGCCCGCAAATCTTGGCCGGCACCTGTTTAAAAAACGTTGGAAAAACATCACCCTAACTACTGTAAAGTATTTACTGGTGGCCTATACTTTAATATTAACCCTTTATGGCGATATACAGGCTATGGGTCAGTATGGCGATGCCGCTAAAAAACCGCCTTTATACGGCATCTACAATGTGCAAAGCTTCGTGCGCAATAAGGATACTATTGCGCCTTTAAAAACCGATACTACACGCTGGGATAAGCTGACCATAAGTTATTCAGGAGCGGCAAGGCTGATACTCATGAATGACAGCAGCAAACGTTATAATTTTGTAATAGATACCGCTAAGCATACTATTGTGATGAACACCTATGCCGATACGGTTAACAAGGCTTATTATACTTACAGCCTGCCCCAGAAAGATGTGTTGCTGCTTAAAGGCAAATTCAAAAACGATTCGCTTAACATCAGCTTAAAAAAATACGACCTGAATAAGTTTTTACTTTTAAGGCGCGGATTTCACTGGGTTAATGAATACCCATTTAACAGGTAGATCAGTAAAATCCTGTATAAAAAAGAGCGGCTACCCAATGGATAGCCGCTCTTTTTTATGTTGAATGTTGTTAATTATTTAACAGCACCCGGTGTAGTGTAAGGCATAACTTGTGCATTAAAGTTAGTCCAACCGGTAGTCCAATCAGTAGTACCAACCGCACCGCGGAATGTTACCACCTCAAAGAATGGATCTTTTAATTTATTATCTGTAAATAACGCTCCTGAAGCTGCAAGAGAACCCGCTTTAGGGGTAAAGATTGGCGTACCAGGGTTTGCAAATTCTGAAGCAAATTTAAATGGATCAGTAATTAATGCATCAGCGTATAGTGTTGCATCAAAGGTATTATCGGCCCTTAGTTTAGCTTCAAACAGTGCTTTTTGTACAGCATTGTCACCTTTAACTTCATTACCTTTTTTGTTTGAACCGTATATAAGGTTGTTTTTAATTACAAGGCTACCAGAAGTAAAGTTGGTAGATGTTGCACCTGCAGTAGCTACTTTAGAATCGTCAATGTAAATACCTTCAACATAACCTGCTAATACAGAGTTAAATATGCTAATAGATGAGTTACGACGAATTTGAGCCGCATGCTGGTGGTTAGCATTTACGTTTGCAGTTGTTGCTGACGTTTGGGGGCCTAACATTGTCATGTTAGTGAATATAGCTGAAGTTTTTGGTGCATTGTTTGAACCATCTTTATCGTTATCAGATTCGAAACCATTTGAACCAGATACATCCGCAACAGTATTGTAACGCTGAGCAATACCAAATTGAATTTTACCTGAGAAACCGTTATCGGTATCAAAATCATCATCAACGTTACCGATAGCTAAAATGTGTTTACAGTTAACTGTACCGCCAAACCATTCAAAGCCATCATCGCCCGAACGGAAAACCTGTACATAGTCAATAGTTGTACCAGCTCCAACACCACCAAAAGTGATACCGTTTATCTCGTTATCTGGTGAGAATGGGATACCTGCGTATTCCACACGTACATATTTTAAAGTACCAGAATTGTCGTTTGCATCAGCACCACCGTATTGAATGTATTTTGCAGGGTCGCCTTTAGCGTCTAATCCGCCTTCGATAGCAGCATTGCCACCATTGTTTGCAGGGGCTTTACCTAAAAGTATTAAACCACCCCAGTCGCCTGGAGCACGTGTGCCAGCAGCAAATGATGAAGTAAATACAATTGGCTTATCAGCCGTACCTACTGCCATAATCTTAGCTCCGCGTGTTATGGTTAATGTACCTTTACTTGCTTTGTCGCCTTTGATAATGGTGCCGGGTTCAATTGTAAGCGTAGCACCGTTGGTTACATAAACAAAACCTTTTAAAGTGTAAATTTTGTCAGCAGTCCAGGTAGTGTTGGTTGCTATATCACCGGTAATCTCAACAGAAGTCCCGTTTGTAGGTGGTACAACTATCGGATCGATAACGGCGTTGTTCTTAGAGCAAGAACTTGCCAGGATAATAGCGCTAAACGCTAAAAATAATAATGGTTTTTTCATGTTGTTTATTGTTCGATTTCCATCAAATTTCGGCTATTAATATTAAGCCAACATTAACTGTAGTTTATCAAACTACTATTATTAAACTATTTCTTAAAATGAGTAATTAAATGATAATGAATAATTTGCACCCCAGTTGTAATTCCTGAAGATGTTACCTAAGCCCGATGGCACATACGGTTTTCCATCAAGTTCGTAAGTGAAATTATACTTCTGGTTAAGGATGTCACTGCCGCTCAATTTGATCTCGCCACGGTTTTTAATAACCTTATAACCCACCTGTAAATCAAGCACGTTACGAGGGCTTTCCCATACACTTGGGTAGGTTGAACCACCTGCATAGAATATACGTTTACCAAGGCGATTGAACAGTATGTTTAATGATAGTTTATTATCCATTTCGGTATGAGTTAAACCGGCATTGATAACATATGGCGATTGACCAACCAGCGGCCGGCTTTTTTCTAACCTTACTATGCCGTCATCAGGGTTTGTAACTTTTGACCTGTTGATAGAAAAGTTGGCATAAGCTGTAGTATTCTTAAAGAATTTACTTTCATCGATAAAATCAAGCGATTTACGCGCTTCTAATTCAAAGCCATACACGTATGCAGATTTTGAATTAAAATAACTGATGGTGGTTGAAGAATTCCTGTCATCAATTATCGGCTCTATAGCGTTAGCAAACTTTTTGTAAAATGCCGAAACTGAAAATATTTGTCCGGCAGCAGGATAAAATTCGTATCGTAAATCTGCATTATCAATAGTTGTTCTTTTCAATGTCGGTTCGCCCTGTACTGTAGCTAACAATTCATAATCATAATAAGCAAAGTTTGCTAATTCCCTAAATTCCGGGCGTGCAACTGTTCGCGAATATGATGCCCTAAAATTGGCTTTCTGCGTTAAAGCATAGGTTAAGTTAACCGATGGAAGAAAGTCGAGGTTATCAAGTTTACTCCGTGGTTGCGTTTGGTTTGTTTCTGCTGTTCTTAAATTAAGGTCAAATTTTTCAACACGTAAACCGTAAACTATCCTAAGCTTTTCGTTAAGCTTGCTATCCAACATTGCATAACCTGAGTTTGTATAGCTCTTCGCGTAATAGGTATCGGTTGGGTTAGATAACTCATCAAGGTTATAATACCCTGCGTTAATAATATTAGGACCAAACAAGGTAGAAATAGGGCGTTCCAGGTTACTTTGATCGGGGTTATTATAAACCAAACCCAAAAACCTTGCAGCGAAATCTCTTTGGCGATACTGTGAACTAACGCCAACTTTAAGGTTGCTTTTCCCTAAAAAATCCACCGGTAAATTATAATCAACTTTTCCTGAGTAGATATTTTCATTTAAATGAGAGAACAAGCGTGCGTTCTCTTTTTGCAAGCCCGTAACCTGGGCTATATATGGTTGGCCGGGGGCACTGCTCCTGTAATTAACTTTTCTTTGATCGGGCTGATCATTTGTTACGTTGCTGTAACCCAGGTTCCATTTTAATTTGGAATTTTTCTCACCTATTTGGTGCTCGCCTTCAAGGTTTGTTTTAAATAAACCTTTTTCCAGAAGATCATAAGCGTAATAATGGTTATCGCCTGTTTCGCCACCAGTTCCTAAGTTTTTACCGGTACGATAGGTGAACTGATCATCAAATACACGATTGTATAAATTCTTTAAGGTTATCTTATTTTTACCAAAGCTGTATGCAAAATTTGCTAAAGCACCCACATTAGTCGAGAATTTATTAATGCTGCTTACATAATCAAAATCACTAAAACGTTGAATCTGATCTGGGGCGATAGTTTGAGAGTTACGGTATGTTAAAGCTATAGTGGTACCAAAACGATTTTTGTTTGCACCTATTTCTTTTACGTTACCAATAGTTAGCTGGTAATTCTGACCAGGCAAGGCCTTATTGTTGTAAACGTTAAAATCGTTATTTAAGCTTCTTATCGACTGTATAGTTTGGGTTGGGGTAAGCTGCCTGTTAACAATCTGGGTAGTTGTAGGGAAATTGCTAACCAGTTTACGTGTGCCATCATCAAAGCCAAAATAATCGCTTGCGTTACGGTAACCGCTTTTAAAATCTTTAAATGTACTCTGATTATTATAGCTGTAACCAATACCTACAGTAACAAAATTCTGCTCTGGTATATCTTTAGTTAATATCTGCACATTACCACCGGCAAAATCGCCCGAAAGATCCGGCGTAGCTGTTTTGCTGATAATGATGTTGTCAATAAGGTTTGAGGGTACAATATCAAATGAAAATGCTTTACGATTAGGTTCTGTACTTGGCAGTGGCGAACCATCTAAAGATGCAGTATTGTAACGGTCGCTTAGTCCACGAACTACTACAAACTTGTTGTCTTGTATTGTAGCACCACTCACACGCTTTAAAACGTCACTGGTGTTCCTGTCCGGTGATCTTCTGATCAACTCAGAAGATATACCATCAGATATAGATACACTGTTTTTCTGAATAGCGTACAGTGCACCTACCGATTCCTGGCGATAGGTAGCTTTGATCACAACCTCGCTCAGAGCTTTTGACTCAGACTGGCCAAGGGTAATATCAAGCGGAGTAGTTGCGCCTGCTTTAACCTCCACATCAGAGATGGTTTTAGATTGATAGCCAATGTACCTTACCAATATGGTGTATTTACCGGGCTGCAAGCCACTTAAAGCGTAATGGCCTTCAACATCGGTAGCAGAGCCCTTGGTTGTGCCCTCAATGTTAACTGTTGCCCAATTAAGGTTTCGCTTGTTTTCTGGTCAATTACCTTTCCAGAGATGCGCCCTGTGGTTTGGGCAAATAAATTACTCGCCGTTAAGGTAAAAACGAATAATACGATGATCGCGGATAAAAGTTTTTTCACGTGTATTAATTTAATACCGCAAAACTATTACCCCGATGTTAGTTGAATGTTATGTATGCATTACCATAACCGCCACTTAATATTACCATAATGTTAAGCACCGTGGCAAACCTGTTGTTAACCAGCTTTTTGCTGAGAGCCCTCTGCCTGCTGTATTATTTCCTGTAGCTGTAGTTCGTAAGCGCGCATACGGGCGTGCAAAATATCTACCTCGGTGCGCAGCATTTGTATCTCGGTTATTAGTTTGGCCGAGTCTTGCTTGTGGATCATTTTATCGCCTGTGCCCAGTATCAGCCACTCGGGCGAGTACTTTAACTGGAAACATAATTTACGGATAAGGTAGTAACTGATGTCCTGCTTTTTGTTGATCACTTTACTGATAAAGCCTTGATCAACGCTTATAGCATTAGCCAGCGCCAGCTGACCGCCGTGCTCCTTCACTATAATTTTTATCCGCTTTAATACTGCATCGTCAGACATGCTACAATTATAAACATTTTTGATAAAGTTGAAACTATCGAATAAAACTTGTTATATACCGGTAACAATCCCCGGTTTGTTCCATTTTTAAAACGGAACAAACGGGACAAACGGAACACATTGATAATCAGGTTATTAATACTGACAAAATCTTGTCAGTAGCTCAACAACATCATCACACCCATTCGTTTAACCACTCATTTACAACACCTTATAAAAACCAGGATTTGACTTGTCCTGAAATAGGTTGACAAAAAAGTACCAAATGAAAAAGACAATTAATAAGTCATCGATCATCCGGGAGTATTTTAAAGGAGGGTCTGGTTTTCGTACCTTAGG
>NZ_JBAZRC010000133.1:0-14222 GCF_041663085.1 Mucilaginibacter sp. | reverse complement strand
AAAAGCTGTTTTTACCCTATTTTAATAATATGTTTTAATGCAGATTTGTTAAGTTGAACGATAGCAATTTTAGTGCGGATAGGTTTGTGAAGTTTTTGCTAACGATTTTTAATAAAAATTATTGCGAACTAATTAAATAGTTTATATTTACAGATAAATAAACAAGATTTTTAACCTAAACCTTATCACTTTAAACTATGGAACCTTTAATGGGAGAAATTAAAATGTTTGCCGGAACATTTGCACCTAACGGATGGTACTTTTGCGACGGAACATTATTGTCAATTTCGCAAAACAGTGCGCTATTTTCAATATTGGGTACCAACTATGGCGGCGATGGTGTACAAACCTTTGCATTACCAGATCTTCGCGGCCGCACGCCTATACACTCTGGCAATGGACAAGGAAGAAATGTATCACGTTATGAACTTGGACAAATAGGCGGTAATGAGAACGTTACTATTACTGCGCAACAAATGCCAGCACACTCTCACTTAATTAATACCGTAACCCTTGGAAACTTGCCACAACCGAACGGTAATATCCTTGCAGGCCTTCCGGTAGATCTTACAACTGGTGAAGGTACTAACAATTGGTCTAATGCCGCATCAGATTCAACACTGAGCCCTGCGGCAGTAGCCGCTACCGGTGGTAGTCAGCCGTTAAATGTTGTAACACCATATTTAGGTATGAATTATATTATAGCCTGGACTGGGATCTATCCTTCAAGACCGTAATTATATTAATGAATATTAAATATAATGATTTTGGCAGGTGCAAATGAAAATTGGCATCGTATCAAATTCAAAAATATGCATACCCTTGCTTTCGTACCTAAACAGTATTAAAGCAGGGGTTATGTTATACTTCGGCAGATCAGCCCATACTGATATCAGCGTGAGCGAACTTACCGTCTTTTGCAGGATGAACAATATAGCGTTTTATGCAGAGGATGATAAAAAAGAGTTTTACAATTGGCAGCAGCTAAACGAGCCGGATGTTATTTTTATTACCGGCTATGCTCATAAAATTGCTGTTGACAAGTTAGGCGGTGTGCCGAAAGGCATATTTAACATACATTTTGGGAAGTTGCCACAATACAGGGGGCCATCGCCGGTTTTCTGGCAATTAAAGAATGGTGAAGCACAGCTAGGCTTAGCTATACACCAGTTAACCGATAAGCTTGATAGTGGGGAGGTTGCCTGGGAACAAAGTATTAAGAACGAAGAATATCATAACTACAATTATATAAACCAGGCTTTTAGCCAGTTGCAGGTTCAGGGGGTATCGCAGATACTTACACAGTTAAGTAATAGGCCAACGCCAATATATAAAATGCAGGACGAGGCCGAAGCCCGGTATTACAAAATGCCCAAACTGGCTGATGTAATAATAAACTGGGATAGGATGGATGCAAAAGAGATAACAGCCCTTGTAAAAGCCTGCACCTCATGGAATAATGGTGCAAGCACTTTAATAAATGGGTACGAACTAAAAATATTAGATGCCGAAGCAGCTTCCGCAGAAGCAAATAACATACCCGGTACAATTAACATAGCAAATAACAAGTTTAATGTGGCCTGCATCAATAATCAGATGCTGAGCATAAACTTTTTCAATATTAATAGCACTTGCATCCCGGCCCGCCATGCAGGTTTTTATGGTTTAAAAACCGGGCAAAAATTCATTAGCAAAATATAAACGGTGTAACCGATAAAATATAAACCTGAACAATTAACACAAAATCATGAAAAAACTTTTACCAATCATTAGAAACGTGATAACCAATGGCGGCCGATCGTTCTCGGCGGTTGTGCTATTACTGATATTATTGGGAATAACCAAAAATACGCAAGCACAGGTATATTACCTTATAAATAGTACAACAGGTAATACAACCAATGCTGCAAACGCATTAAAAAAAGTTGATTATACCGGCAGTAATGACGGGAATGTTACCACGGGTATACCAAACCCCATCTTAGCTGAAGTTGATGCACCAAATAACCGTGTATTTACTTACAATGGCTTTTTAGGTAACAGGGTTATCAATGTGGTGAATATGAGTACAGGCGGTGTTATCAATACTATTACTTTGCCATCCGGCCTTCAAACATCCGGCCCATCTGTAACGGCTATTAAATACGACCCTATTAACGATTGGGTATATTATGTAACCAACAGTAACGGTGGATCAGCTACATTGAATGCAGTATACAGATCTAAGCCGGACGGCACCCAAAATGCCGCACTGGCAACCGGTATCGCTACGTTACCGCAATGGCTGGCGCTTGATATACCTAATAACAGGGTATTTATATATGAGGGTATTTTTAGCGGTCGTAAAATATTAACTTTTGATTTGGGTAGTAATACGGTTACAGGCAACGCACCCGTAAGTAATATAGCAAACGCTATTGCTTACGACCCTATTACAGATTATCTCTATTATATTACATCTGACAATGACCAAATTAATGCCGGCACAACCAATGATGCATTAAGAAAAATACGGCCGGGCGGATCAGGCGGTGAAATTGTAATTAAATCTTCTTTAGTTAAATCACCCCAATATATGGCATTGGATGCAGGTAATAACCGTGCTTTTGTTTACAATGGATACTATGGGAGCTCAACAACTATAAGATTAGATGATACAGGTATTTACTCGGTTGATCTAACAACCGGTGCGACAACCCGGATACTTGACCATTCAGGGCTCCAAAACACACCCAATTACCTTAGGGTTTATGCATTATTTGCCCCGGCACGCCCAAATGTTAGCACTACTGCAGTTTCAACTTTCTCATCAGCTTCGGCAACTTTAGGCGGTAACGTAACACGAAGTGACGCCGCAGTAACAGCACGAGGCGTAGTATATAGCAGTAGTAATACCACACCAACCATAGGCGGTAGCGGCGTAACTCAGGCATCCATCGGCACCGGCACCGGCAGCTTCTCTCAAAGTATATCAGGCCTTAGCGCTTCAACAACCTATTATGTAAGGAGCTACGCTACAAGTGGCGCGGGCACTACTTATGGTACTGTTACCTCATTCTCAACACAATCGAATGATGCTAACCTTTCGGCGTTTACAATTAGCGCGGGTACATTAACACCGGGTTTTTCGAGCGGTACCATCTCGTATACTGCATCGGTAGCCAATGCCAATTCGACTATCACCGTTACACCAACAACAAACAACGCTAACGCCAGTGTAAAAGTAAATAACGTTGCTGTTACTTCGGGTACAGCATCGGGCGCTATCAGCTTAAATATAGGTGATAATGTAATTACAACAGTATTAACCGCACAAGATGGTACTACTACCAAAACCTATACGTTAACCGTAACCCGCGCAAAAGCAGCACAAACTATTACTTTTGCCGGTACAGCTACTAAAACGTATGGCGATGCTGATTTTGCACCAGGTGCAAGCGCAAGCAGTGGCCTTGGTGTTAGCTACAGCAGCGATAACCTTGGTGTTGCAACTATAGTAAGCGGCCAAATTCATATAGTAGGGGCGGGTATCGCAAACATCACCGCTTCGCAAGGTGGCGATGGTACTTATTTAGCGGCAAGCAATGTTGTGCAAGCTCTTACCGTAAACAAGGCATCACAAACCATAACCTTTAACGCTATCCCCGCAAAAACTTACGGCACTGCCGACTTCGCACCGGGTGCAACCGCAAGCAGCGGTTTAACCGTTAGCTACAGCAGCGATAATACAGCTGTTGCAACTATTGTAAGCAACCAGATACACATAGTAGGCCAGGGTACTGCAAACATAACCGCTTCGCAAGTTGGGGATGCCAACAGGCTTGCAGCAACCAGTATTGCGCAAGTACTTACGGTGAACAAAGCAACCGTTACCATTACTGCTAATGCCAAAACCAAAGTTTACGGTGATAACGACCCTACCTTTACTTACACTGCAACAGGTGTAGTAGGTACTGATGCCCCTACAGGCGCATTAAGCAGGGCAACACCAAACACTAATGTGCTTATAGGCGCTTATGCAATTGAACAGGGTACGCTCTCTTACGGTAACAATTACAATATTAATTATACAGGTGCAAACTTAACCATTACCCCAAGGCCTATCACTATTTTACCTGTGGCCAAAACTAAAGTTTATGGCGATGCGGATCCTTTCCTGAACCAGTTTTCGATCACAGCAGGTTCGCTGGCTCCCGGCGACGCTACTGGCGACCAATTTGGGCGCGCTACAGGCGAAAACGTTGGCACTTACTTGATGACCTTAGGTACCAAAAAATTCTATGGTAACGTTAATGGTAACTTCGTGGAGGTTACCAACAATTACGACATAACCATTCAATCGGCTTCTTTAATCATCAGCGCTAAACCAATTATCGTTAGCGCCAACGCGCAAACAAAAAACTATGGTGACGCTGATCCTGAACTTACTCATAGCAATGATGCACTGGCATTTAGCGATAGTTTCACAGGCGCGTTAACAAGGGCACCCGGCGAAGGCTTCGGCATATATGCCATCACACAGGGTACTTTAGCTTTAAACAGCAACTACACGCTTACTTTCAATGGCAATAACCTGACTATCGGTAAAAAAACTATTAACGTTACGGCAAACGCCAAAAATAAAACCTACGGCACTGCCGATCCTGCGTTTGATTATACTTACGATGCTCTTGCATTTACTGATGGCTTTACAGGTACCCTTGCAAGGGATGCCGGCGAAGATGTTGGCACACATGCTATCACACAAGGTTCGTTAGCATTAAGCAACAACTATACTTTAAATTATACCGGCGCCAGCCTGTCAATAGGCAAAGCTAACTTAACTTATGTGGCTACGCCGGCAAGTCGCCCGTTCCAAACGGTAAACCCAACCTTTGCGGGTTCGGTAACAGGTTTTGTTAATGGCGATAGCCAGGCATCGGCAACAACCGGTACTTTAAGCTTTACATCAACAGCAGGCTTAAACAGCGCACTTGGCAACTATCCTATAATTGGCAGTGGCTTAAGCGCTGCAAACTATGATTTTGTGCAGGACGCAGCAAACAGTAATGCACTTACCATCACTGCATCAACCGATGCCACACTTGCCAACCTAACTGTTGACCAAGGCACTTTAAACCCGGTGTTTAGCAGCGGCCAGACAAGCTATGGCTTTAGCGTTGCTAACAACGTAACCTCGTTTAATTTAATGGCTACTGTTAACCAGCAAAATGCTACCCTACAGTTTACCGGGGGGGCACTTACTTCGGGTATCACCAAAAACGTCCCTTTAAATACAGGAAATAATAACTTTAACGTTATTGTTACTGCGCAGGATGGTTCGACAACAAAATATTACACGTTAAATATTTTCAGGGCTTACGATACTAATAATTTGTTAGCCAGCCTAAACTTAGGCGGCGTAACCTATAGCCCTACTTTTGATGCTGGTACTTTAAATTATACAGCAACGGTTGGTAACGTGGTTACCTCAACAGATGTTACCGCTACCGCTATTTCTCCTACAACACACATATTTGTAGGTGGATATGACCTGGCAACAACTAACCCGGTTAATACCGCGCTTAATGTTGGCGAAACCGATGTGATGATAGTTTCTAAAGCCGAAAACGGTGATGAACGGATATATAAGGTTACCGTAACCCGTGCGCAATCTGCTGATGCTACCTTGACATCAATTGGTAACAGCAGCATTACTTTAAACACGCCATTTATTAGCAGTACGCATGCTTATAGCGCAACTGTTGCAACGGGTGTTGGGGCATTAACGTTCCTGCCAACGTCAACAAACAACGCGGCCATTATAAAAGTTAACAACCAATCTTTAAATACAACCTTTGGCAATAATGTGTCTTTAGCATTTGGTGCTAATAGTGTAGTTATAGATGTAACCTCGGAGAATGGCCTTAACCATATTTCTTATGTGTTAAATATTTACAGGCTAAGGTCATCAAATGCAGATCTGGCAAGCTTATCTTTCCCTTTTATCACATCTGTTAACGAAGAGTTTAACCCGAACGTTTTAGATTACACCGCTACGGTTGCCGATTCTACTTACACCGGCATCCCGTTAAGCGCTGTATCTGCAGATGAAAACGCTATAGTTAAAATAGATGGTACGGTAGTGCCAAGATTTGTAAACTATACATTGCCGGTACATGGTGGTCAAAACACTTACCATATAGTAGTTACCTCACAGGATACCAGCTCTACCAAAACCTACACGCTGGTACTTACCCGCGCAGGCCAGGCACCGCCGCTACAGTCGCCGATTGCTAACCTGTTAGCGCTGAATGTTTCTTCGGGGTCAAGTTTCTCTAAAAACTTTAACTTTTCTATTGGAGAAGTACTTACAATAATTAACGCACCTAATAATATTGAATCGGTGCGTATATTCCCGGTTTCAGAAAATGAAGTGTCTACCGTAACAGTAAACGGCGTAACCGTGCCATACGATACTACTACAGCTTTGCTGCCGATATCATTAGGTGATAACGTATTTACTGTAGTGGTAACTTCAGAAGATGGTGCCCATACCAAAACATATGAGGTACATGTAAACAGGCTACCATTTGCTGATGTAACACTTGCTTCATTAACAGTTAATGCTGGTACATTAACACCAGCCTTCGTTCCCGCAACAAGATCATACAGTGTATCTGTACCAAATAACGTTACATCTATAGGTATTACACCGGTAGCAACTGTTGGCACAACAACTGTAACAATAGGCGATACTCAAATTACACAGGCTAACCCTACAGCTACAATTAATTTATCTGAAGGCCCGCCAAACAGGATAAGAATTGTGGTAACTGCTGCTGATGGTGTTACTACACAAGCCTATACAGTAAATGTAACCCGGGAGGCAGTACCACTATCCAACAATGCAATGGCATCGAGCTTAGTATTGAGCCCGACTGCAACGCTGGCAAGTGTATCAGGTTCTTCATACCAAAATTTTAGAACTTCAGTTCTTCCAGATGTTAGTACTGTTAACCTAAAAACCATCGCCGTGGAGGCAAACGCGGTGATTCGTGTTAATGGTAAGGTGGTAAGTAGCGGTGTTTTTTCTGATCCTATAACGCTTAATGAAGGCACCACTGTTATTAATGTGGAGATAACCGCACCAGATGGTATAACAACTAAAACGTACTCGGTAACCGTTAACCATGCGGCTTCAGGCAATGCGTTTGCATCAGGCTTTATATTAAGTCCGGCTTCAACACTCGTGAGCACGGTAGGTACAGCTACAGTAAACTTCGCAACCGCGGTATCTGCAGATGTTAGCAGTATAAAGCTGAAAACACTTACCCAGGATGCGGGCGCAGTAGTGCGTGTTAACGGTAATGTTGTAAGCAACGGCATCTTCTCGGCGCCAATATCACTTAATATGGGGGCAACGCTTATCAATATAGCAATTACGGCACCCGATGGGTTAACGGTTAAAACATATTCTATAACAGTTAACCGCACAGGCTCAAGCAATGCATCTGCATCGAGCCTGATATTAGACCCAGCTTCGCCATTGGTGAGCACGACAGGCTCGGCAAATGAGAATTATACCACCTCGGTATCAGCAGGTGTAAACAGTGTAAGATTAAAGACGATAACCCAGCAGGCAGATGCGGTGGTCCGTGTAAACGGTAATGTGGTGGCTAACGGTGCATATTCTGATCCGCTAACACTTAATGCAGGAGTAACAGTTATCAATGTATCATTAACGGCTCAAGATGGTATAACTGTTAAGACTTATTCAGTAACAGTCAACCGCTTAGGCTCTAATAACGCATTAGCATCAGGCCTGTTATTAGATCCTGTGTCGACCTTAGTAAGCACAGCGGGTTCAGCGGATGTAAATTATAATACCTCTGTTTCTCCTATTGTAAATAGTGTAAGGTTAAAGACGACAGCCCAGCAGTCAGACGCGGTGATTCGTGTAAACGGTGATATCGTTAGCAGCGATGTTTACTCTGATCCGATAACGCTGAATGCGGGCGCCACAATCATTAATGTATCGATAACCGCGCAGGATGGTATAACAGTTAAGACTTATTCGATTAAGATAAATCGTTTAGGATCTGGCAATGCACAGGCATCCTCCCTTTTACTAGATCCGGCTTCCACATTAATAAGTACAAAAGGCACCGCCAATGAGAACTACAAGACTGCTGTATCAGTGAGTGTAACGAGTGTAAGGCTAAAGGTGATCGCCCAACAGGCAGATGCGGTGATACGTGTAAACGGGAACGTGGTAAGCAGTGGAGTTTTCTCAGCGCCGATACTTCTTAATGCAGGAGCGACGGCTATTAATGTATCGATTACAGCGCAGGATGGTGTAACGGCTAAAACCTATTCGGTACTCGTAAACCGCACGGGCTCTACAAATGCATCGGCTTCGGGCCTAATATTAGACCCGGTTTCCACACTGGTGAGTACAACAGGTTCATCTAATGAGAATTACACCACCACGGTAGCATCAAGTGTAAGCAGTGTGAGACTGAGAACGACAGTTCAGCAGGCAAACGCGGTGATTCGTGTAAATGGTGATGTGATTAGCAGCGGTGTTTATTCCAACCCGATAGCGCTTGACGCGGGTGCAACGGTTATTGGTATATTGATAACAGCGGAGGATGGGGTAACAACAAAAACTTATTCAGTTACGGTAAACCGGATAATGGAAGAATCGTTGATGGTAGACAGGAATAGCAGCAAACTGCTATTCGCAAATAAGACGGCTAACAATGTTGCACCAACGGGAGACGACGGGGTAGTGGTTCACCAGGGTGTATCACCAAACGGAGATGGTTCAAACGACTTCCTGTATATTGAAGGCATTAGCGCTTATGCGGGTAACAAACTGTCGATCATGAACACCAGCGGAGCGTTGGTATTTGAGACCAAGGACTACGGTAAGGATGGCAACCACCTGTTTGATGGCCACTCCAACAAGAACGGCGCGTTGTTAAAACCGGGTACATACTTCTATGCATTAGAGTATCAGGTTGATAAACAAAACAAACGCAAAACAGGATATATTATAATTAAGTATTAATTAATAATAGCCATCCTGGTAAAAGCCCCCGTGTTAACGGGGGCTTTTGTATTTAAAAAACTTTTATAATACTTTATTTCACCCTTAATTAAAGTGTAAATAAGCTGTTTTTACCCTATAGCGTGTTTTGTTTTTAATAGAGATTTGTAAGGTAGCAGCAGTAGTTTTAAGGGATATAATTATAATATTTTAACGCTATTAATATGTAAATTGCTTTGCTCACAATTGCCCCTGATTAAACAATTGCTTGAAGGTTATTACCGATGACAGGGCTTGTTACTAATTGATATAAACCTGATTAAAATTGCTTTTATGAAAAGGGCTTTACTTCTACAATTTCCGGCATATATTCATCATAGTACCAGATGTGTAAAGCTTATTCTATCCTCTTCAAATCATTTTTTATTATCTGTATTAGCAAATATCAGCAGGGCAAATACGAGCAAAATATTTCCTAATTATTAACAGATTAACAAAACAGTGGCGCGAGAAACAACAGGCATGAATTTAAACCTAAACAAAAAACAATTTTTACTACTACTAAGCATATTGATGATGATATGCAGCAATAGGCTTATGGCACAGCAACAGATTTATGCCTACAGCCAGTACGCTGATAATTTAACGCCCATAAACCCTGCGTACTCCATGCTGGATAAAGCCGGATCATTAAACTTGATGGGCCGTAAACAATTTATAGGTATTAACGGGGCGCCAACCAGTTTGTTATTTAGCGGTAGCCTGCCAATAGAATCAATAGGTGGCGCAGCTGGTATATATGTACTTAACGACCAGGTAGCGGTTGAAAAGCAATTAGAAGTAAACGCTTTTTTTGCCAAAGCCATACAACTTACCGGGAACGATTACCTGGCTGTATCGTTAAATGCAGGTGTACGTAATTATAATGCAAATTACTCAACACTCGATTCATACGATCCGCAGTTTAGGGATGATATACGCGAAACCAAACCTAATATAGGTTTCGGTGTAATGTTTTATAGCGATAAATATTATTTAGGTGTATCGGTACCTGAGTTGAGTATCCGTAGCCTGGGTACTGCATCGGTACAACAGGCAAATTATCTTAAAAACCACTTTTACTTTTCGGGCGCATATCTGGCCGACCTGAGCGATGATATCAAATTTAAACCATCAACGCTGGTATCATATGTAAATGGCTCGCCCTTGCTTGCCGATTTTACCGGGACTATATTTTTAAAAGAACAGCTTGGTATTGGTGCAGGCTATCGTACCAATAAAAGAGCTTCGGGTATTATATCAGTAATTACCGATACGTTTAAAGTGGGTTACAGCTATCAGTTTGGTACATCATCAAACAATCTGGGTGGTTTTAACACTACTATACATGAGGTGAGCCTGGCCTACCGCTTTGGTAAAACCAGCGAACGTAAGCTGCTGTAATGCAGGCCTTATAAATGGTTTATCTATTGCTGCGGTTTACTGTAGCATTGGGATAGGAATAGTGTAACGCAATTTTGATCTATATTATCACAATAATGGCGGATACCGAAAAGCCTTTAACAGAGTAGGTAAATAATACAACCTAACTCAAAACCACAATGGAACCCGTTTCACCAATCACCACCCTTTCCGCTCGCGAGCAGCAACACATGCTGTTACTTTTTATGCCTATGAAAAAATTAGGCGGAGCCAAAGCACTCCAAACAGTTAGCGATTTGCAACTAAAATTGACCGAAAACGCAAAAGATAACCGCGCGGCTACAGGCGTGCATTTTTCTATGTTTTATTACCTTCCTTCAGGTACCACACCAAAACTGCCGGTGCCAAGTTTTCAAACTGCCGAAGGCAAGGACCTTTTGGTTGTACAGGCCTTGTACGATGCCGACTTTAAACCGTATATTGATTCGTTTGTGAATGATCCGGATATTGCCGGAGGGCTTAATTCTATCCTGGAGCATATGGACGAAAGCGGCATAGTTAAAGACACTGACCCTACATCTGCAAAATACATCATCGAAAACGGTAAAGTAGAAGAAAACCCTAATGAGTTTTACTGCCTGCTTATGCGTTATAATTTCGCCGATCCAACCATCCCCGCGGCAGCAAAAATAACAAGCTTTAATAAATACCTGTTAACCCATACATTCCCGGGTTTAACCATCGAAAAAATATTGGATAACTACCCTGATGCACGCGAACTTTGGCCTTCAAAGGCCCCGGTTATAAAATTCGCCGAATCGAAAAAGCCTGTTTGTAAATAATAATCTACAGGCCCTGCAGCAGGGCCTGTTAACCCGCCTTATTAATATGCAATGATCAACCTAAACGATATTCGTAATAATTATCCTACGCCAAAGTTGGATGATATACAAGGAATTATACTTCGGGGTTATACATTTCCATACATACGTTATATTATATTTACCATAGCTGATAAAGAGGGTGCGCGGGCCTTTATATCAAATATTTTACCCGGAGCAAGCGATATTGAAGTTACAACAGCTAAGCCCTGGGAAATTGATAAGAGACCTGAGTATAGTTTAACAATAGGCCTTACTTACTCCGGCATGCGAGAATTAATGCAGGAGGAAAACCGCGAAGAAGTGGAAGGGAAAAGCTCAAACGTTTTTTCGCTTTTTATGGAAGGTGCCGTTGGCGACGCGATTGCTGTTGGCGATGTTGGTGCAAGCGCCCCTAAAAACTGGTGGAAAAGATCGGGTGAGTGGAAGCTGAAAGAAAAGCCTTCGGCAAACAATGATGAATTGCATATCCTGGTAAGTATTTATGCTGATAGTATTGCGAACCGCGAAAATTACCATCAGAAATTGTTAGTACAGGTTCCATCAACTGATAATGGCCCGGCGCTGAAGGAGGCATACCTCCAGGATTCTGACCCGCTTAAAGCCGGGGATGATTACATCCACTTTGGTTACAAGGACAGCCTGTCGCAGCCAAGGTTAAGCAATGTGCCATGGAACACTACAAAAGGCCGGTTGCTGCTTGGTAAAAGCACTGTTGATGACAGGCCGCTTGTACCACCTTACCATTTTGTGATCACCCCCAAATTTAAAAAGGATCCATCGAAAGCAGATAGCCCAATGCTGCCAAAGTATAAAGCACACCCGCTGTTGTATAATGGTAGTTTTGCGGCATTTCGGGTACTTCATCAGGACGTAAAGGCTTTTAAAGATTTTATTGAGAAACCCCGCGGCAAAAATATTATCCCCGAGCTGATAGCCGCAAAAATGTGCGGCCGGTGGTATGATGGTACGCCTTTGTCTGTATCGCCCAATCATCCTTACCAACCGGAAAGACTGGGAGATAAATTGGAGGGGTTCGATTTTACAAACTTTAATTACCTATCACATACACCCAACCAAAGGGGCGTTAAGTTAAATGATGAATTTGGCGCATTGTGCCCATATGCCGCTCATATAAGGCGCACCAACCCGCGCGATGATGATAAAGTGCAGGGTAATACAAACAATGCCGAGGAAAAAAGGATCATGCGCAGGGCCGGTCCTTATGGCCCGGATTATAACCCCGCTAAGCCCGATAATATTCCGCGCGGTTTAGTTGGCCTGTTTATTTGCGCTAATCTAAGCGCACAGTTTAGCTTTATTATGGAAACCTGGGTAACCAGTGGCGGCTTTAGAAACGGTGGGGAAAAGGCCGACATAAGCCCCAATAATAGCGGTATCGACCCGGTATTTGGCATCGATGATGGTATAGATAAGCATAAGAATTTTGCTTTTTTACCCCCCGGCTCACCACCAGAACCCAAAAAGGAAGATTATACGATACTGGACGGCCTGCCGCAATTTATACGGACGGATGGCGGCCTGTATGTGTTTTTGCCGGGTATTAATGGCCTTAGGCATTTAGCAAACGGAACAATACCAAAACCTTAAATACCTTAAAACAATGAGCGCTCTATTATTTAAAAACAAACAAAAGCGGGATGTTGCACTCCGCGAAAAGGATGAAAAAGCCTTGCACACTTTGGTGCAGGCAGCTGTGAACGTAGAATTATTCACCATCCCATTGTACAT
This sequence comes from Mucilaginibacter sp., assembly GCF_041663085.1. Taxonomy (GTDB): domain Bacteria; phylum Bacteroidota; class Bacteroidia; order Sphingobacteriales; family Sphingobacteriaceae; genus Mucilaginibacter. The sequence continues at coordinate 1,133 of NZ_JBAZRC010000133.1, read as the reverse complement.
GACATCGTTGTACTCCCTACAGGGGATGCACGAGATCAACAGCAGGGACAGCAGTGTGTATAAAGGTCGCATCTGGCCGGGCATGTCCGCAACTTCAAAAACGGTAAACTCTAACGAGTTGGCATATAATGCTGTTTTTAGTGTTTTTGTGGCCGAAATGCTCCACCTGCAAATTGTATCAAACCTGGCCAAGGCCGTTGCTTACGACCCTAAGTTTACCTGCGAGCCGCTACAGGATGAAAAAACATTCGCGTGGAAATGCTACTCGCCCGATTCATCGGTGCTGCCCGGTATCCTGGATTTTAAAGACACCAATAAACCAGATATCAGGGTAAATATAGGCCCCATGAATTTGGCCCAAATGGATCTTTTCCTGGCTATTGAGCAAACCGAAGAAGATGCAAGGCACATGATGACAGAGGAAATGTTCCAAAGCAAATACAACCAGCAAGCCCCGTACGAAGGTTGGGAACCGGGCCAGCCATTACCATGGTTTGGTTCGATAGGTAACATGTATATGCAGTTATGGAAATACCTGTCGCTTGAATATACAGATGGTAAAACCTTGTGGGATGTTGTATTTGCAAAATCAATACAACTGGCAAACCCCGGTGTTGAGATTCCTTTAAAGCCAGGCGATAACCGGAAACTTTGCCCTTTCCTGCAACAGGAAGTATTTAACCCGGGAAGATTAGACCCTGAACAAAACGATAGTAATGAATACCCAGGAATGCCAACAAGCATCAATACCCTCGAAAGCGAAAAAGCGCTGTTGGAAGTATTGAATATGATAAACGGTATCACCGACCAGGGCGAAGGTGCCGGTGTTGTACACGAAATATTAAGCAAGGTAAGTGCAGACCGTAACCTTAACGCTACGCTAACCCTAAAAGGGCTTATGGCGTCACCTAACCTGATGGCGGTTCAAAACCAGTTTCAGCCAAGTTGCCCTGTGCTGCGCAAAAAATACCCGTCGTTTAATGCAGATGGAAAAGAGGTTGCTTCAGCAAAGGCAAATGCCCGTGGTGTATTCGGCAAAATGGATCACTTTGAAACCTTTGAGTTTGTAAAAACGCTTATTGAAAGCGGTGGCATCACCACCTGGGACCAATGGCATGCCGATGGTAATAAGT
>NZ_JBAZRC010000132.1:0-14352 GCF_041663085.1 Mucilaginibacter sp. | reverse complement strand
AAGTTGAAATATCAGCTTAAGGCTTTTTTATTGGAAACTAAATCGCATTTTTAACTTCTGACTAAAGGCTCTGGACTTAAGACTTTATATTATGACAAAATGGGGCATCATTGGCTGCGGGCGTATCGCGCATCGTTTTATGCAGGGATTAAACGCACTGCCTGATAATGTGCTGGCGGCTGCTTATTCGCGCAGAATAGAGGCCGTAGAGGCCTTTGTTAACCAATATGGAGGCAAAGCCTGCAGCAGCGCAGATGAGTTGCTTGCAAGCGATATAGATGCCGTTTACATAGCCACCCTGCCCGATACCCATGCCGTGTACACTATAAAAGCCTTTAACGCAGGCAAGGCCGTATTGTGCGAAAAACCGGCTACCCTAAACTTACCGCAACTGGATGAAGTTTTAGCCGTAGCCAAAGCAAAAAATATTTTGTTTATGGAGGGGATGAAACCGCCCTTTTACCCGCTTTATAAAAAATTGAAGGAGTATTTAGCCATAGACCCGATAGGCCCGGTGGGTTACGTACGGGCGGGCTCTTCTGTTGCAGATATCAGCCGCGACCATCCAAATTTTAGCCATGCACTGGCGGGCGGCGCTTTAATGCAGATAGGTATTTACGAAGCCTTTTTGGCGATAGACTGGCTGGGCAATACCGAAGAGGTGCAGGCCATGGGCCGCTTCAGCGGGATGGAGGTAGATATGTTTAGCATTTTTCAAACCAGGCACCAAAATGGGTATGCCCAGCTATATGGCGGGTTTGATCTGCATGGCAAGGGCGATGCTTTAATTTGCGGCACCATTGGCCATGTTACCATCCACAAAAACTGGTGGAACCCGGCAAAAGCTACCATCAGCTACCTTGATGGCCGCACCGTAGAAATTGATGAACCATTTACAGCCGGAGGTTTAAATTACGAAATAGCCCATTTTGTGGAATTGCTTAAAACCGGCCATATTGAAAGCCCTGTTATCAGCCATGAGATGTCTCGGCAGATGATCAAAATGATTGATGACGCAAGGGCGATTGTTGGGTTAAAGTATATTGGGGAATAGGTAGAACCTCCCCGGCCCTTCGCCCGCGCGTCATTGCGAGGTACGAAGCAATCTCAAGACTATGCATAAACGCCTTGCTTGGCCATTGCCTATCGGGAGATTGCTTCGTACCTCGCAATGACGGTTAGTTATAAAAAAAGCCCCGTTCTTGCAAACGGGGCTTTCAAATTTCTAAACAGGAAGAAGATTAATGTATCCCCATAAACAACCTGCTCCAGCGAATTTTGCTGAAGAACGATGCGTTATCATCCCAGCTCATCCATACAAACAGGGCTTTACCTACTATATGGTCTTCGGGTACAAAACCCCAGTATCGCGAATCGGCGCTATCGTGGCGGTTATCACCCATCATCCAGTAGTAATTCATTTTAAAGGTATAGGTAGCAGCCTCTTTATCATTGATAAATACCTTGCCATCTTTAATCTGCAGCTTATTACCCTCGTACACTTCAATTGCACGGCCATAAACAGGCATGGTTAAACTATCAAGCTTTACTGTCCAGCCTTTTTTAGGGATGATGATAGGTCCGTAGTTATCAACGTTCCAGTCAAAATCTTTATTAGTAGCGTAAAGCTTGTATTTTGGATATGCTGCCGGGAACACCGGGTTCATCGGATCGGCAATACCGGCAGGTTTATAATTTGGTGTAATAGCTTTTATGTTTGAATAAGCTTTCAATTTTAAAGCACTCTCCTTAGTCATGGTAGGAGCGCCAACATTATCATATAAAGACACATTAAGATCTGAGTAGATCTGCGGATTTATGTCCGTTCCGTTAGTGGTAACCGTATAGTCAGTTTGTTCGCCCGGAGGGTTTGGTGCGGCTTTGCCATTTACATATACCTGTGCGTTTAACAGGCTTATGGTATCGCCGGGGGCACCCTGGCAGCGTTTTATATAATTCTCGCGTTTATCAACCGGCCTAAAATACGGCGAATCGGCCTCCATAGGGTAGTTAAACACAACCACATCCCCTTTTTTAACTTCGCTTAAACCCGGTAAACGGTAGTAGGGCAATTTAATACCATCCCAATAAGCTTTTGTTCCTAATATAGGCATAGTATGATGCGCAAAAGGGAAGGCAATCGGCGTCATAGGTGTTCGGGCACCATAGTTAACCTTGCTCACAAACAAAAAATCGCCTACTAAAAGCGAGCGTTCCATTGATGGGGTTGGTATGGTATAGGCCTCTATGAAAAGCGTACGGATAAGGGTAGCTGCAATTACAGCAAAAATAATAGCATCAGTCCATTCGCGGGCTGCGCTCTTTTTTTTCTTTGCTTTATCCTTAGATTTATTTTTATTCCAGAATTTCCAGTTCATTACTTAATTATTGGGGCAGTAAATTAATTACTATTTATTAAAATCAAACATATCTTCAACCGAATAGAAGCCTTTTTTATCTTTTACCCATTCGGCAGCCAGTACGGCCCCTAATGCAAACCCGTTACGGTTGTGTGCGGTGTGCTTAAACTCAATGGTATCTATTTCAGAATCGTAAATTACGGTGTGGGTGCCCGGTACATTCTCTATCCGTAACGATTCGATAAGCACTTCGTTAGTGGCAACAATTTCATCGTCGGGCTTGTCATCGCTTACTAACACATTCTTCCATTCTTTCTTACTGTCAAGGTTATCAATGATCCCTTCTGCAATAGTAATGGCAGTACCGCTTGGCGAATCGAGCTTTTGTGTGTGATGGATCTCTTCTACCTGTACATCATAGTACGGGTAGTTATTCATTAACCGGGCCAGTATTTTATTTACATGGAAAAATATATTAACCCCAACGCTAAAGTTGGTGGCATGTATCATCGATCCCCCGTGGTATTCGCACTGTTCTTTTATCTGCGCAATTTCGTGGTGCCATCCGGTGGTACCAACAACAACAGGCACGCCTGCCTTAAAGCATTTTTCAATATTTCCTAAAACGGTTGATGGGGTGCTGAACTCGATGGCCACGTCGGCTTTCTGAAGGTTTTCCTCAGTCAGTTCGTCAAGGTTGCTGTAATCTATTTTTAATACAATTTCGTGCTTACGATCATGGGCAATCTTTTCGATTATTTTGCCCATTTTCCCGTAGCCTAACAATGCAATTTTCATCCGTAAAATTTATTAGCTAATGCCTTGTATTTATTTTAAAGCGTAAAGGTAATTTTTATCCCCGGAATAAACGCATTGTTAAAATTTGAAGCATACATAGGCTGCTGTTGCCCCCCCATTAAGGTTGGGCTAACTTTAAATGACAGGTTATTATCTACCGTGTAGGCATTAATAAACTTAGCTGTAATGTATGCCTCAACAGCCTGCACACCCCAAACAGCTATTACACCCAGTATGCTTATTTGAAAATTACGCTGATACCCATTTGCCGCGCTTTCAAGATCGGTATTTGAGATGTTGTATTGAACAACATATAAGTCATACTCTTTTTTATATTTCAGATACGATGAATAAAGTGGGTTGCTTTTTTCTGGTATCCCACCTGTCCTGGTTATTTTAGCAAGTGCAGTAAAAATCTTGTATTGCTTTTGGTTAACTATAATAGCGTTGCCTAAAAAGCCCAGGCCTATATAAATTGCAGGTACTTTTAAATACCATAACTCCTTGTTATAATACTGGCCCCAACCCGGTATAAATAACGAACGTTTTACGGCAAGTTTAGGGCTATGCGTACTATCGGGATGATACTCCTTCTCTTTTTTTATTTTAGGTGCAAATGATGATCGCCTAACCGTATCAATTTTTTTTGCAACCGTATCGGTTTTAGCTTTTGCCGCTACGGTATCGGGCGTTTGGCCCATTGCAAAAAAGGCGAAACTTAAAAAAAGTACAGTAGTTAAAAATCGTTTAAGCATATATAGATCTACCAATCCAGCATTTCAAGTATACGGCCCAGATCGTCTTCGGATAAGAACGGAATTTCTATGCTTCCATTGCCCTGGCTATTAACTTTAAGCTTAACCTTTGTGCTAAACCTTGATGCCAGATCATCCTCAACCTTTTGCAGCTGGTATGATAGTGTTTCGGGTTGTTTTCCTTCTTTCTTTTGAGGCGCTTTCTGAATATCCCGCACCATCTCTTCTACCTTACGTACCGACAGTTCGTTCTTAATGATCTGCTGATGGATGTAAAGCTGAATGGTTGGGTCTTCAACCGCTAACAAAGCCTTTGCATGGCCCATAGAAATGGCGCCATCACGCAACGATGCCTGAATGGTTGGAGGTAGCTTCAACAATCGCAGGTAGTTGGTAACGGTAGACCGGTTTTTGCTCACGCGATCGCCCAGTTCTTCCTGCTTAAGGCTGCACTCATCTATCATCCGCTGAAAACTCAGGGCAACCTCAATAGCATTAAGGTTTTCGCGCTGGATGTTTTCAATCAACGCCATCTCCAGCATCTGCTGGTCGTTGGCGGTACGTACGTATGCGGGGATCTGTGTAAGGCCCGCCATTTTTGATGCACGCAACCTGCGCTCGCCGGATATTAACTGGTAAGCATGCGCGCTAACCTTACGTACGGTGATGGGCTGTATTAACCCTTGCAACTTTATAGAGGCTGATAGATCGGCAAGGGCCTGCTCATCAAACTCGGTACGGGGCTGAAAAGGGTTAACCTCTATCTCGCTTAATTTTATCTCGTTAACTGAGCCAAGGCTATCAAGCTCAGAAACCGAGCTTGCGTTTACCTTATCACTGGTGTTAGTATTTTTATATGGAAGTACGCTTGGCGAATCGTTAAGCAATGCGCTTAGCCCTTTCCCCAGTGCGTTTCTTTTTTCTGCACTCATAATTTAATTAAGCTGTTACTGTTGTAGCCAGTTCTTCGTTACTCACCAAACCGTTCTTGCGGATGATCTCGCGGGCAAGGTTTAGATAGTTTACTGCACCCTTACAGTTTGCATCGTGCATAATTACCGATATACCAAAGCTTGGCGCCTCGCTTAAACGGGTATTACGCTGTATAATGGTATCAAAAACCATGTCTTCAAAATGCGTGCGCACCTCATCAACCACCTGGTTTGAAAGCCTTAAACGCACATCATACATGGTAAGCAATATGCCTTCAATCTGCAGCTGCGTATTCAGGCGCGATTGTACAATTTTAATAGTGTTTAATAATTTGCCCAAACCCTCTAACGCAAAATACTCGCATTGTACCGGGATGATCACCGAATCGGCGGCGGTTAAAGCGTTAATGGTAATTAAACCCAACGATGGCGAGCAATCTATGATGATAAAATCGTACTCATCACGAATTCCCTCTAAAACCGCTTTCATTTTATACTCGCGGTTTGTAAGGTTTATCATTTCAATTTCGGCACCAACCAGGTCTATATGCGCGGGCAGCAGGTCAAGGTTTGGTGTGTCGGTCTTTTGGATGGCATCATGCGGGTTAATATCATTGATGATACACTCGTAAATACTATTCTTAATATTACGCGGGTCAAACCCAATACCCGATGTTGAGTTAGCCTGCGGGTCGGCATCTACCAGTAAAGTCCTGTATTCCAGCACTGCTAAACTCGCGGCAAGGTTTATTGATGATGTAGTTTTCCCAACGCCACCTTTTTGATTGGCTAAAGCAATAATTTTACTCATTCTGTATCTCCAAAAAATTTATATCTGCGGTTTATTTGAAACGTAAAACAGGGTTAGAAATTTCTATGTTTGTACTGTTTATTTATCCGCCGCTAAAGATACGGATTTAAACAATTGAGAAATTAACAGTTTTGCCAACTTACAAACATTTGTGGAAGGCAATTAGTGAGTTAATGATTTAGTGAATTAGTGATTTTTTTGGCTTAAAACCAGCCAGTTAAGATTAGCACAACTTACTTTTCAATCACTAATTCACCAACTCACTCATTACTAAATAAAAATGGTCACCATCATAGCATCTACCAACCGCCCCGGAAGTTCAACCCTGCAGCTTGCACAATATTATCAAAAGCAGCTTGCCGCAAAGGGTATGGAAACCAACCTGCTATCATTGGCCCAACTACCCCCTAACTTAATTGAAACCGACCTGTACGGCAAACGCAGCGAAGCCTTTGCCCAAATACAGGACATTATTACCGCTACTGATAAATTTTTGTTTGTAATACCCGAGTATAACGGCAGTTACCCGGGCGTTTTAAAGGTTTTTGTTGATGCGTGCAGCTTCCCCGAAAGTTTTTACGATAAGAAAGCCGCGCTGGTTGGCCTCTCATCGGGCAAGTATGGTAACATCCGGGGCATCGATCATTTTACCGGTGTTTGCCATTACCTTAACCTGCATGTTATGCCGCTCAAGATCCATATCGCATCTATCCGTAAAGAGATGGACGGCAACGGCAACCTTACTGCCGAAGACACGCTGCGCTACACTAACGAGCAGATGGATAAGTTCATCAAATTTTAATTTACCTTACCAGCAGCACCCAGCCCGAGAGGTTCGGGGTACCATTTTTCAGGTCGATGACGTAGTAATAGGTATCTGCCGGAAGCTGCGTTCCGTTAAGTTTGCCATCCCATGGTTTACCATAACCCCGGCTTTGAAACACCTGTTTACCGTTACGCGTATAAACAGATATGGTGCTCTCCGGATAGGTCTCTAAAGCCTCGATATTCCATAGGTCGTTCACCCCATCGTTATTGGGCGTAAATGTGCTGGGGATAACTATTTTTTGGAAAACCCTTACAAACACCTCATCCGTATTGGTACCGCAGCCATTGGCAGATGTTACTGTAAGCAAGTAAGGCATATTATGTGGCGGAGTAGCAGTGGGGGTTGGGGAATGCGGATCGTCCAGGTAATCGGGCGGCGACCATGTATAAGTTACATTTCCTTCTGCGCTGCCATCAAGTTTGATGGATTGCCCCTCGAAGATCTTTTTATCGTTACCCGCATGGGCAACCGGCACATCGAGCACATTAACCTGTACCTGTGCCGTATTAAAGCAGTTAGTAATTTTATTAGTTACCGTAACAGTATACAGTGTTGAATTATCAGGGCTGGCAAATGGGTTATAAACGTTTGCATCTGACAAGCCCGCAGACGGGAACCAGCTATAAGTATATAAGCTGGCATCATCTACAGATGCTGTTAATTGGGTACCGTCGCCCCTGCAAACAGGTAGCACCTGGTCTACAGTAACAATGGGTTTGGGGTTAATGGTAACATCCACATTGCGGAAGGTTGAGCAACCAGCAGCGGATATTACCTCTACATGGTATTGGCCTTGATTAGCCATGCTTACATGAGGTATGATAAGAGGATTCTGAGATGTCTCGGATATCCCTGGCCCGTTCCATTTATAGGTAGCCCCTCCGGATGCCGTTAAGGTAAGCGGTTCGCCTTCGCATATTGGTGAGGATGTAGGTGCAGGCGGGTCGGGATAGGAAGTGATATTAATGGTAACCGGATTGGAATAAGCCCGGCACTTTAAGAATGCTATATTATCCCCCTCGGCCAGGCCAATTTTGTATTGATATGCACCGATCGGAGTATTTGCAGGAAGAGCAACATCATAAAACGAATTTGTTGCCCCGGGGATGTCGCTCCATCCGGTACCGTCATTTACCTGCCATTGATAACTGGGATGATCATATGCGGTTATTTGTGGTGTAGTTAAATGATATGTAGCCGGGCTACCCACACAAACACTTTTTTCGGTAACTGATACATCGCCCGAAAAACCGACGTGCACATCAGGGCCGCAAGCCCTAAAAGCAATATCATCCAGCAAAAGGTCATTTCCAGGAAAATTAGCACCGCCCGGCGCATTATTAAGAATTTTTACAACTACCACAGTTTCATCGGTTGTTGTAAAGAATACACCATATTTCTGCCAGCCATCTGGATTACTGGTAGTTGGGATATCTATTATGGGGGATTGTCTGATGAGTTCGCCGTTCGATTTCTCTATTCTAAAAGTAATTTTAGGCTGTGTAAAACCCGACTGACCGGCCTTGATCAAATTCAGAATATAAGCCGAAAACTCATAGGTTGTATTTGGGCATAATGCGCCGCCGCCCCCTTCAAGAGTTGTTTGCTTGCTAAAAAATTCCTTATCGGGTGTAGCATCCGCATTTACAACCATCATATAACCGTCATTCCCGGTATGGTCTTTTAATACTTTATGCCAGGTATCGTCATGGCATCCTGTTTCTGTTTTTGAGATAGAGTACTGGCCATCGTTAGGGCATGAGCCTGCCACATATTGGTAACCCGTTACAGGAAATTGTGGTGTATTGCCCGAGCCAAAATCAAACGTAAATACCGGGTCGCCTAAGGTACCTGTACACACCTGAGCGCCGGCACCGGTGCCGGCAAATAATAACAGTATGAATAAAAGAAGCCTCGGTTTAAATTGCATTGGGTTTGCTGAACAGGCAGCGATTTTCAAAAATATACTTTTTTGCGGGCTATTGGTGTGTTTTGTACAATTAGCGCCTAACTAACTAAAAAACTTTATCGGGTGTGGCTATCTTAATAACATTACCCAGCCGGCCCGTTTTGGCAAGTCGTTTTTAAGATCGATAACGTAATAATAAACGCCTGCAGGTAAAGCCCTGCCCTGGTAAATGCCGGTCCACTGCCGGGCATCGCCTATGGTCCTGAATACTTCGTGCCCATCGCGCGTGTAAATGGTTAATACACTTTCGGGGTAAGTTATTAGTTTATCAATGCGCCAGGTATCATTTATGCCGTCGCCATTAGGGGTAAAAGTTGATGGCACTGTAAGTTTTTTAAATACCCTTACCTCCATCTCATCGTTTACTATTCCGCAATTGTCGGGCGATTCTACGTGCAGGGTATAAGTTATATTATCAGGCGGATTAATTTTGGGTGTAAGTGATGTTGGATTGTCCATGTAATCGGTTGGTGTCCAAAAATAATTAACGTTGGTACCAACGGCTGTACCATGCAGCGTTATGGGCTCCTCCTCTTTCATAGTTCTGTCGGGCCCGGCATTGGCAACAGGCAGTTTTAAAACAGTTACGGTAACCGTTCGTTGCTTGGTGCAGCTCCCGTTACTTATTAAAACATTATATTCGGTATTAACCTTTGGATTTGCCACTGGGTTTGGTATATCATCATGGTCTAACCCCGTAGATGGTGTCCATTTATATATAGTCCCCCCGCTTACACCTAATTGAACCGCCTGCCCCTCGCATATTACAGGCGCGGCGTCATCCACTTCTATAACTAATGGTTCGCCCACCACAACCTGTGTTTGCGTGAGATATGAACAGCCATCCTGCGAAATAACAACCTTATATACCCCTTCATCGCTTTTTGATGCACTGGTACTTACGTCTAAGAAATGAGCATCAGAGGTGCGCCCATCCGGATAGGTCCAATGGAACTCCGTTCCCCCGTCTGCATGTATAGATAATATTTCGCCTTTACAAACAGATGTTATTTCGGGTAATTTAAAACTCGGGTTTTTAACAACATCAATGGTTATTGGCAGTGAAAATGTCTGGCAATTTAATGATACCCCCGGCGCGCTTAAAACACCGACACGATATTGATATTTACCCACAACGGGGTTTAAAAATTCGTTATCTAAAGGAAGGTTTGCGCCTGTTTTACCCGGCATATTAACCCAACCCTTTTTATTAAAGTTTGATTGCCATTGGTATTGGGGTGTGGTATAATTATGAGGGAATGACTTTAAAATATACTTTTTAGGCCCGTCATCCAAGCACTGAGGAATTGTGGTAGGGCCAGTTGTTGAGCCAATGCCGGCATCTATTACCGGGCCATAAGCTTTAACTGTAATATCATCCATAGCAAAATCATTACCTACGGTACCTGTTAGCGCATTATTGCTTAGCGTAATTATTACATTCGAACCATCATTCGGTGCTACAAAATCTACATGATATTGCGCAAAGCTCTCATTGGGGTCAAGCGGGCCGGTAACATAATCAGCCAAAATTGCGCCTTTAGATGTTTTAACGGTAAACCTCACATCAGCATCAACATACCCGTCCGGGCGTGGCATCCCGGTATTAATATTGTTTAGGTAAGCGGCAAACTGATATTTTGCACCGGCGCAAAACACTCCTGCATCTATCGTATTGGTATAGTAAACTACAGGTTTATCATCACCGTTCACCATCATCAAATAGCCAAAAGGGCTTGTACCGCTATGGTCAAAGTTTATGGTTTTAAAAGTATCACCGTAACAATTGGCAGAACTGTTTAAAATTAAATAGGCACCCGGATTTGGGCAGCGGCCACCGTTACCTCCGGCATTCATGGTGGTGTATTTACTCTCTAACGGTGGGCCAATCGGGGTATAATTTGTGCCAAAACCAAAGTCTTCATACAGCACTGGGTCGCCCAGGCTGCTTTGGGCCATCCCCCTTGCAGAAAGCAATATTATGAATGCCGGTAAAAGTAATTTTAGTTTTTTGGTTAGCATTTACGCGCTGGTATACAGACTTATATCAAAAATATATTTTTTTAGCACATAATTGCTTTATATTCTTTGCAATAAGGATTTTTCAACCCATTTTCATTCACAAACAAAACATATCATTACAGGTTAATTATTTAACTAAAACATAAAATGAAAATTTATATAGCATATATAGCGGGCATTACTTTAATGGCGGCAAGCTGCAAACAAAAAAAAGTGGATGCCTCTAAGGCGGATGATGTTAATACCTCGGTAAAACAAGAAGTTAAACTCCCCGCCCCATACCAAACCAGGGCGGTAAGCAATTATTGCAAAGTTATTGGCTGGCCGGCCGGTAAAATGCCCATAGCGCCCCCCGGTTTTACAGTTAACCTGTTTGCAGATACGCTTAAAAACCCGCGCAACATTTACATAGCCCCCAACGGCGACATCCTGGTATCTGAAGCTAATACCGAGGTGAAAGGCGTTAAAAAGATAGGTGCTAAAATTATCGGTGTAGCCGCATCACAAAACCTGGGCAAAAGCGCTAACCGCATTACCATACTGCGCGATACCAATGGCGATGGCGTGCCGGATATGCGCGGTATATTTTTAAGCAATTTAAACCAGCCCTATGGTATGCTGATACTGGGTAACTCATTCTACGTAGCCAATACCGACGGACTTTGGAAATACGATTATAAAACCGGGCAAACCCAAATAACAACTCCCGGCAAAATGATATTATCATTACCTGCCGGAGGGTACAATAACCACTGGACACGCAACTTACGCGCTAATACCGCGGGAACCAAAATATATATAGCGGTAGGCTCGGGCACCAATGTTGCCGAGCATGGCATGGAGGTTGAAAAACGCCGGGCCGATGTATTGGAGATAAACCCCGATGGCAGCGGCGAAAAAATTTATGCAAGCGGTTTACGTAACCCTGCAGGTATAGATTTTCAGCCGGGGACTGGGGTATTATATGCCGCTGTTAACGAGCGCGATAATTTAGGCGACGACCTGGTGCCCGATTACCTGACCAGTGTAAAACCGGGCGGCTTTTATGGCTGGCCCTGGGCATACTTTGGCCAGCACGAAGACCCGCGCCTGGAGGTGAAACGCCCCGATATGGTCAGGAAAACTATCACTCCTGATCTGTCTTTAGGTCCTCATACCGCATCGTTAGGTTTGGCATTTTACACCGGCAAAAAATTCCCTGCAAAGTATATAAACGGGGCGTTTATAGGCCAGCATGGGTCATGGAACAGGTCGGTTTTATCCGGTTACAAAGTTGGGTTTGTGCCATTCATCAACAACAAACCCGCACCGCAAATGGAAGATTTTTTAACCGGCTTTATTGCCAATGCCCAAAAGAAAGAGGTTTACGGCCGCCCGGTTGGCGTAGCAGTTGCCCAGGATGGTTCGTTGCTGGTAGCTGATGATACCAGTAACCGGATATGGCGTGTAAGCGCAAAATAAACGGAATGTAATTATTTAATAACAAGCATAGCCCGCTACCAGGTAACGGGCTATTTTTATTAGTTTCGTTTTATATTATGAATAAACACTGCCTCACACTATTCACGTTTCTCATACTGGCGGGTAACGTTTTTTCCCAAAACAAACCTGCTAAAACAGATACGGTGAGGCAGCTAAAGCCTGTTACCATCAAAGCATACCTCTCAGAACAGCCTGTGTTAAGTGTACCCGCTTCAGTAAGTGTGTTGGGAGCTGCACAACTAAAGCAACAACCCGACAATTCGTTTGTGAGTGCTCTAAATACGATACCGGGTGTACGGGCAGAAGAGCGTTCGCCGGGCAGTTACCGTTTATCTATCAGGGGCAGTTTGCTGCGCTCACCATTTGGGGTGAGGGATGTAAAAATTTATTTTGATGAGATCCCGCTTACAGATGCGGGGGGTAATACGTATCTAAACGCTGTCGATATCAGTAACATCCGCCATATAGAAATCCTAAAAGGCCCGGATGGCAGTCTGTTTGGGGCCAATTCGGGCGGCGTAGTTTTGTTAAGCCCTGTTAACCGCACCGATAGCAATTACCTTTCGGCAGGGGTAAACGGCGGCTCGTACGGTTTGTTTCATGAGAAGGTTTCCTTGCAAAACACCGGGGCTAAAAACCGCTTTAATTTTAATCAATCGTACCAAACGTATAATGGTTACCGCCAAAACAGCCGCATGCACCGTAACTATTTACAGGCGGGTGATGCTTATCAATATGGGCAGAACAGCGAACTCCGTGCGCTGGTGATGTACTCTGACCTTGATTATCAAACACCCGGAGGCTTAACCCTTGCACAAATGCAGGCAGATCCGCGTAGCGCACGGCTGCCAACGCCCACTTTACCGGGAGCTATCGATCAAAAGATCCGCATTAACACCAAAATGCTTTTGGGTGGCCTGGTAAACGACGCGCAGCTTACCGACCGTATCCGCAACGTACTGGCCGTTTTTGGCAGCCATGTAGATTTTGCCAATCCATTTATTACCAATTACGAGCAGCGCGATGAAAATACCTACGGCATGCGCACGTATTTTGAACTGGCCGCCATCCCGAAGGAAAACTTCGACTGGAAACTAAACCTGGGTATGGAGTGGCAGCAAACCAATTCGCAAATAAGCAATTATGACAACAACGCCGGCGAAAAAGGCAACATTCAAAAAATAGATAAGGTAAACACCGGGCAGCACTTTTTCTTTGCTCGTTACGCGGCGGATATTTTTAAGCGCCTGCATGTAGAGGCAGCAGCGAGCCTAAATTACTACGGTTACAAATTCCGTAACCTGGCCCCATTGAACGAGGCTGATTTTACCAACCGCAGTTTTGATGCCGTGGTGATGCCAAGGCTGGCGCTATCCTACCAACTCACTAACGATTTTATCTGGCGGGCGTCTGTTAGTCGCGGGTATTCTACGCCAACAACAGCCGAGGTTAGGCCAACCAACAACATCATCAACACCGGCCTGCAGGCACAGCTGGGCTGGAACTATGAAACAGGTTTCCGCTTGCGGGATGAGGAGCAGCTATTTATGCTGGATGCCTCGATATTTTACTACAAGCTAAAAAATGCCATTGTGCGCCAGTTAGATGCCAACGAGAAAGAATATTACATTAATGCCGGAGGCACCAATCAACCGGGACTTGAACTTGCCGCATCGGGATGGGTTGTTAGGCCTAACGCTATAAATTTTATCCGTGGAATTCAATTAAGCACCGGGGTAACCTTAAGCCGTTTTAAATTCAAAGATTATAATGTGTCGGGCGCAAATTATTCGGGCAATCGCTTAACAGGTGTACCGGGCGAGGTTGTGGTATCATCCGTATTGTTTAACCTGCCCGCATCGCTATCATTATTTGTACAGCATAATTACACCTCAAGCATCCCGCTTAATGATGCCAATAACATTTATGCGGCTAAGTATCACCTGCTGCAGGCTAAGGCTTCCTGGCAGCACGCCATCAGCCGTAAAACCCGTTTTGAGCTTTACGCCGGGGCAGATAACCTGCTTAACCAAAAATACAGCCTGGGTAATGATTTGAATGCGGTTGGCACCCGTTACTTTAACCCCGCACCACTGCGCAATTACTTTTTTGGGGTGAATGTGAATATGTAATCCCCCTTCTCTCTAATTTGGTGTCCTCACCAAATTTTACGCCGTATGTCCCACCTGTTCATTTCGAGCGAGCAGTGGGCGGGGTAGCGCGGGGGCGCAACGAGAAATCTTCTACGAGCTACATGCGGTCATGCTTAGCGTATAAGATTTCTCCTCGTACCTCGTTCGAAATGAACTGTGTTTAAAAGCAAATAATATTTGAATAATTTTCCTGATATTTTGTTTGTTGTTTAGCTATTGCAAAGGCTTGTTTTAATAGTTT
>NZ_JBAZRC010000131.1:0-14389 GCF_041663085.1 Mucilaginibacter sp. | reverse complement strand
TAATAATTAGCGGGTTTTTGCTTTATAAAAAAATCTGCTCGATTGATATTGTATACGCCATGCCATAAATCTGTTCTAATTTCAGCAAATAATCGGCGGCAGTATGCCAATAGGCTGCCTGTGTTAAACAGCCCTAAACTGTTTAATAAACCATTGCTAAACCAGTACATTAATTAACATGAAACTAAACCGCTGCATTGCCCTTGCTGTACTATTTACGGCCTGCGCGCAACTCGTATTTGCCCAAAGCCCCGTAAAACAGGTTGGCAAGGTAACTGCTGTAACCATAAATAACCAGGAAGTTGATATCACCACCGAAAACGCCTTTGTAAAAGTAACGGTGTACAGCCCCAGCATTATACGGGTGCGTATGGATAAGCAAAAGCTTGCTGCCGATTTTTCGTACGCGGTAGTGAGCGAGCCGGTTAAAACCAAGGTTAACATTATTCAAACCACTGATGAGATAAACCTTACAACCGATTCGTTAAAGGTAAGTATCCGCAAAAATCCTTACCAGGTAACATTTACTACTCCGGCAGGCGAGGTGATCAACCAGGATGAGGCGGGCTTGACTACCTCATGGGTTAACGAATCTGTGACCACCTATAAACATATGCAGGATAACGAGCATTTTATAGGTTTGGGCGAAAAAACTGGCCCGCTGGATAGAAAGGGCAATGCATATACGCACTGGAACAGCGATACCTATGCGTATACCACCGGGCAGGATCCTATTTATTCTACCATCCCGTTTTACATAGGTGTACACCACAATGTGCAGTACGGGATCTTCTTTGATAACACCTGGCAAAGTGATTTTAACTTCGGCGCCAGTAACAACAGGTTCTCATCATTCGGTGCCAAAGGCGGCGAAATGAATTATTATTTCATCTACAATACGCACATTGCCGATATCATTACCTCGTACACATCGCTTACCGGTCGCATGAAAATGCCACCACTGTGGAGTTTAGGGTACCAGCAAAACCGCTACAGTTATTACCCCGAAGCAGAGGTAATGCGCATAGCCGAAACGTTAAGGGAAAAGAAAATTCCTGCTGATGGTATCACTTTAGATATCCACTACATGGATAAATACAAGGTATTCAGCTGGGATGCCACCCGTTTCCCCGACCCGGCAGCCATGATCAAAAAGTTGAACAACACCGGCTTTAAGGTAACCCTGATAGTAGACCCGGGCATTAAGGTTGAGAAAGGCTACGGCGTTTACGACCGTGGTGTTAAAGAAGATATTTTTGCCAAATACCCCGATGGTAGCTACTACACCGGCCAGGTTTGGCCCGGCTGGTGCCACTTCCCCGATTTTACCGACCCAAAAGGCCGCGCATGGTGGGGCACCGAGCTTAAAAAATATGCGAACGAAGGGGTAAGCGGGATCTGGAACGATATGAATGAGTTTAGCACCTGGGGCCAGAAGGCGCCGGATAACATCCTGTTCAGTTACGAAGGTAAGGGCGCATCGCACATGCAGATCCATAATGCTTATGGTTTAGAGATGATCCGCGCCAGCTATGATGGCTATAAAGCCGCGCGAGATAACAAACGTCCATTCATTTTAACCCGCTCGGGTTATGCAGGCTTACAACGCTACGCAGCTATCTGGACAGGCGATAACCGTGCCGAGAACGACCACATGCTATTAGGCGTCAGGCTGATGAATAGCCTTGGTTTAAGCGGCGTGCCATTCTCGGGGATGGATGTAGGAGGGTTTACCGGTGGTGCATCGCCATCGTTATACGCCCGGTGGATGCAGATTGGCGCGTTTAACCCATACATGCGTAACCACTCGGGCATCAACTCAAAAGCATCAGAGCCCTGGGCTTACGGCGAAGAGGTGTTAGAGATAACCCGTAACTATATTAACCTGCGTTACCGTTTGCTGCCGTACCTATATTCGAGCTTTTATGAATCGACACAAAGTGGCAGCCCAATTATGCGCTCGCTTACTATTGATTATACGCATGATGATAACGTTTACAATGGTTTATACGAAAACCAGTATATGTTTGGTAAATCATTCCTGGTGTTTCCGTTTGATGGGGTAACCAATTATGGCAAGCTGTATTTCCCTGCAGGTAAATGGTATAACCTATACAATGGCCAGGTACAACAGGGCAACCAAAAGGTGGCTATTGATCTGGGCATTTCGCAATTGCCGGTTTATGTAAAAGAGAGCAGTATTATCCCAATGCAATCGCAAATACAAACCACGGCCGAAAAACCAACCGATACCCTATACGTACACGTATACAAAGGTGATGTAAATAACAAGTTTGTGTATTACGAAGATGATGGCGAAAGCTTTGATTACGAAGGCGGCGCTTTCTACAAACGTACCATCGCGTACGACCCGGCTAAGAAAACCATCAGTTTTGCAAAGGCGGAAGGGGCGGCAAAATCAAAATTCACCAATATAAAACTGTTGTTACATGGTTTTGGAGATAACGTAGTTGTTAAGCTGAACGGCAAGCAAAGCAAAGCCGAGAACAGCTTTGAGGCGTTGATGGTACCTATCTCCCGGTTTGATCCAACAGGTTTATCAAACCCGGTAGAGGGCGAGAAGGTAAAAGCTGTACTGGTTAAAAACACCGGCGATCAGTTCAGTATCAGCTATTAGTTTTTAAGAGATTTATTTAATTCATATACAGGCCTGCATCTTATTGTTAAGATGCAGGCTTTTTTATTAGGGTTTTTATAAAAATGTGCCTTTTGGTATAAGTTTGGGGGATAATTGTTAATATTACGTTTGAAAGATTTTTGAGTTAAGTTTTTAATTAAAAAGCTTTAAGTTATTAACTTTTAATCCCTTTTGTAAACCAGTTATATGAGATTTTTTCTGAGGTTTTTTTTCGCGATGCTGTTTGCGTACCCAGCCATGGCTATCGGCGCCGGTACTGATAGTTTGCTAGCAGCCTTAAAAACGGAGATAAACAGGAAAAATATTTATGATGAAGAAAAGCAGGACAGGATAGCCCATCTGAAAAAGCTGCAACATGCTGCCAACCGGCTCGATTATTCAAAGCAGTATGATATTTGCTTGAAGTTATATGAAGAATATAAATCGTACCAGTACGATTCTGCATACGTATACGTAAATAAGCTTAAGAACATCAGCGTTGCCATGAACGACATGTCGAGGGCGTACTACAGCCAGATAAAACTGGGATTTATCCTGCTATCATCGGGCATGTTTAAAGAAACCTTTGACAGTATGAGTAAGGTTGATCCCAGGGTGCTTAACGATTCGATGAAGGTTGAGTATTACTTTATCATGTATCGTTGCAACAGCGACCTTGCCAAGTATAATAATGATAAGTATTCATCGCCGGTGTATATGAAAGCAAGCGATGCCTATATCGATTCGGCCATAAGCCTTACCCCAAAAGGTTCAACCCAGTGGATGCACTATACAGGTTTAAAGGATGCACAAGACGGTAACCCGGCCACGGGCGATGATGAGTTAAGCAAGATATTGAGCTCGGGCCGGCCTATTTCTATGCATTTGCGTGCCATGATAAATTGTTCGTTAGCTATTACCTATCTAAATGCCAACAAAAGAGAAAAGGCGCTGCCTTTACTTATTCAGTCGGCCATTGCCGATATTAAATCATCTACAAAAGAAACGGTAGCGCTTTTTACCCTTGCCGAGCAGTTATACAAAAACGGCAATATAAAAGATGCTTACGCTTTTATACAATTAGCCAAGGCCGATGCGGATTTTTATGGGGCAAGGCAGCGTAAAATACAAATAGGCGCCATTTTACCCCTGGTAGCCGCCGAAGAGTTGAACCACTCGGAGGAAGAAAAACAAACCATACTGAAGTATCTGCTGGCTATAACAGCGCTGGCATCGCTGGTTATTTTATTTTTAATAATGATATACAAGCAGTTAGGTAAGCTTAAGCATAAAGAACGTATTATAGAAGACCAAAACATCCAGCTAAAGGACATCAATCATAAGTTAGGTGAGGATGCACATATAAAGGAAGAGTATATCGGGCAGTTTTTTAAGATCATATCCGGCTATATACTCAAGCTCGAGAAGCTGAAAATGTCTATCGATACCAAGCTGTCGATAAAGAAGTATGATGATATCAGGTTGATTGTTAATAATATAAATATAAAAAAAGAGCGCGAGGCGCTGTATTACAGCTTTGATCATATCTTTCTGAAAATATTTCCCAATTTTATTTCTGTATTCAATTCACAGTTTGATGAGAAGGACCAGATATGGCCGCATGAGGATGAAGTACTGAATACGGATCTTCGTATTTTCGCTCTTATACGTATGGGTATAGATGATAACGAAACCATCGCCAAAATTTTAGAATACTCTGTAAACACCATTTATGTTTACAAAATGCGCGTAAAAGCAAAGTCAAAAAACCCCGAACAATTTGAACAGTGTATTATGGACATTAAGGCTGTTGATATAATCGAATAACACTCCGTTCAAATTGTATCATTAGTGATACTTTAAAAACTATATAAGATACTTTTTTAGCAAAAAACGGCTTAAAAAGCGTTAAAAATTGTTATATTTTTAAATCGTTTTTGTTAATCAACTATTTGATTTTCAATTATTTAATTGTTATAAAGTTTATATTTTTTTACAATTAATATAAAGTAGTAGGGAATAAGGCTCAGGACACACATCTTTGTATAGGGATAGAATGTTTTAATAAGTGATAAGCTTATTGAAATTAAGCCCTAAGCTTTAAATAGCACAATTATAAACCAATATAAACTGTACCAATTTTACTGAAGTTTTTTGTCGGGCGATATTATCTCACGACGCTATAAAAATTGATTTGCCGGTTTTTGCCTGTGAAACTTTTTTATGATGAAAAGCAAACCATGTACTAAAAATTATATAACCAATTATTAATTAAACCACAAACTATGCAATTTAAACACTTACTCACATTATGTTTTTTTGCTTTAACCTGTTTCTTTGTTCAGCCAGCCCTGGCACAAAACAAAGTTATAACAGGTAAGGTAACAGACGCCAAAACCAAAGAGTTGCTTATCGGTGTATCGGTAGGGGCTTCGGGAGGTATAGGCACCCTTACAAATGTTGATGGTACGTTTAGGCTTTCGGTACCTTCAGGTACAACAAGCTTAAACTTTTCTTACATCGGCTATAAACCATTGGTTGTTCAGTTGAATGGCCAGGCATCTCTTACTGTAAGCATGGAATCAGCCAGTACCTCGTTAAATGAGGTTGTGGTTATTGGTTACGGCTCGCAAAGGGTTAAAGATGCAACAGGTTCTGTAGCATCTTTAAGTCCTAAAGATTTTAACAAAGGTGTTATTGCAACGCCCGAGCAATTGTTGCAAGGCCGTATTGCCGGTGTTTCGGTAACTCCGTCAAGCGGTGAGCCGGGTGCGGGTGCTACAATCAATATCCGTGGTGCCAGTTCAATCCGTTCGGGTTCGAGCCCGTTATATGTAGTGGATGGTGTGCCTTTGGACAATGGTGGTACAGCAGGTGGTTTTGATAGCGGTGCGGGTGGTTCATCAGCACGTAACCCCCTTGCTTTTATTAACCCTGCAGATATCGAAAACATATCTGTGTTAAAAGATGCATCTTCTTCGGCCATATACGGTTCGCGTGGTGCTAACGGGGTTATATTAATTACCACCCGTAAAGGCCGTAAAGGCCAGGGGATACAATTTGGTGCAAACACAAGTATCTCAAATGCTGCCAAAACGTATGATCTTTTAAACCGCGATGAATTTCTTAAAGGTGTTGCAAGCGTAGGTGCTGATGCAGCAGCTGTTGATTATGGTGGCAATACCGATTGGCAAAAAGAAATTTTACGTACCGCGGTGTCACAAAACTATAACCTTGCATTTGGCGGCGCAAATGATAAAGGCGGCAGTTACAGGGCATCATTAGGATACGACAACCAACAAGGTGTTGTTAAAAATACAAATCTTAAACGTTTTACAGCCCGTATCAACGCTGCACAAACGTTTTTTAACGAGCGGTTGAAATTTGATCTACAGTCAACATACTCAAATGTAAAAGACAGGTTTGCACCTATTACTAACAACGCCGGCTTTAACGGATCATTAATTGGTGCTGCTATACAAACTAACCCAACAATTCCTGTATTTGATAATGCAGGCAGGTACTTTAACCTTAACGGGTATGAAAATGGTTTCCCTAAAAGTAATACTTTCAGAAACCCGGTTTCGCTGTTAGACCAGATAGATGATACTGACAACATTAACCGTTTCCTGAATAACTTAACGGTTACAGTTAAATTGTTTGGAGATATTTCATACAAGGGTAATATTGGTGCTGATATATCAAGAGGCATCAGAAATACTTATTACGACCCAACCATTGTAGGTTTTACTGATGAGGCCAATATTGGTGACTTTAGAGTACCTTCTGCAACAACGCATGGCCGTGCTGTAAGAGTTTGGAACGAATTGACCAGCATAACAACTGAGCATACTTTAAACTACGATAAAAAGTGGAAAGATAACAGCTCGTTAACCGCGGTAGTAGGTTATTCATACTCTACCTTTAAAAACTTCAGCCGTGGTAATTTAGGCTGGAACCAAACTGGTTATGGTGTTTTCCTGAAAGATTATGACGCTTTTCAAAACCACATGCCGTATGATTTTAGCGGCCGTAATGGTTTAGATAGCAGCAGCTACAAACTACAATCATACTTTGTACGTGTTAACTATTCTTACCAGGATAAATATATCCTTACCGGTACAGTAAGGAGAGATGGTTCATCAAGATTTGGTACAAACCATCAATATGCTAACTTCCCGGCACTTGGTTTTAAATGGAAGATAAGCAATGAAAGCTTTATGCCAAAAGGCGGATTTTTTGATGATTTAGGTTTAAGGTTAAACTATGGTAAAACCGGTAACCAGGATTATCCTTCATACGCTTCAAAAGCGCTTCAGCAGCTTAACTACTTAGGTACATCAACCACACCGCTTAATGCTGCTAACCCCGATCTGAAATGGGAAACACAAACAGCTTATGGCGCAGGTTTGGATTTTACTATACTTAAAGGCCGTATAACAGGTACAATTGATTATTTTAACAAATCACAAAAAGATCTGTTGTTCCTGCAAGATTTGGCACAACCTGCTGCAGTACCAAGATACTGGGTTAACCTGCCTGGTAACGTACGCAACACAGGTGTTGAAGTTGGTTTAAACTTTGCCGCAATACAAAGCAAAGACTTTAGCTGGGATATATCTTACAACATGACATTTATTAAAAACCGTGTTGAGAACTTTGGTAACCGTAACGTAATTACCGGTAATATTGATGGTCAGGGCCTTTCTGGTGCTTACTCTCAGTTCTTCGGTAACGGATACCCGCTGTATACCTTTAACTTGCCAAACTACACCGGTTTAGATGCAAACGGTTTTGGTATATACCCACAAGGTATTGACGCGGCTTCGCCACAGGGCAGCCCGCTTCCAACCTTCCTGGCAGGTTTAACCAACAACTTTAGCTACAAAAACTGGACACTGAATTTCTTCCTGAATGCTAACACCGGTTTCTATATTTATAACAATACAGCAAACGCATTCTTTTACAAAGGCAACCTTGTAAGCGGTCGTAACGTAACTAAAGCAATAGCTGAAACTAACGAGAACCCGCTTAACTCTGGTGAGGTATCAACCAGGTTCTTAGAGAAAGGTGATTTCTTAAGGTTACAAAATGCAAGCATCGGTTACACTATTCCGCTTAAGAATAATGCTATCAAATCGCTGCGCGTATCAGTAACAGGCCAAAATATATTCCTGATCACAAATTACAGCGGCCTTGACCCTGAAATTAATACAAACAAAGAAAGAAACGGTGTTCCTTCAAGAGGTATAGATTACACCGCTTATCCAAGCGCACGTACATTCACTTTAGGTTTAAATGCAAGTTTCTAATAAAATATTTAGTATGAAAAAAATAACAGTAAGGATAGCAATTTGCAGTTTAGTTATTTTAGCCACTGCTGGTTGTCAAAAATTAAACGAAACCGTTTACGGTTCAAAAACGGTAGATGAGGGGGGAGCTTCTTCTTCATCAGACCTTAATGGGGTATATTCACAGTTGTTTGGTCAAACAGATCAGGCAAACACCTATGCTTTGCAAGAGCACTCAACCGATGAGATGATGGGCCCAACCCGTGGTACTGACTGGGGAGATTTTGGTACATGGCGTAAATTACATACCCATACCTGGACGCCATCACATAACCAGGTTAATGATACCTGGGATCAGTTAAACATCGGTGTTTTCCGTGCAAGCCAGGTTATAGACAGGGCTACAGACAACCAGATAAAGGCAGAAGCAAGCTTTTTACGCGCTTACTTTATGTTCCAGGTGGTTGACTTGTACGGCCAGGCTCCGTACCGTGATCCTAAAGCGCCAAACTCTTCTATCCCAATTGTGTACAACCGTGCCGATGCAACAGCATTCATCATCAAAGATCTTGAATTTGCTGAAGCTAACTTAGGTACTGCCCCCAATATTGGTAAAGCAAGCAAAGCTGCAGCACAGGCGTTATTAGCTAAAGTTTATTTGAACAAAGCCGTATATACCGCTTCTACAGTAGGTGGCCCTTTCACATTTGCAAAAGCAGATATGGATAAGGTTATAGAGTATGCCAATAAAATTGAAGCAGAGGGTTTCGCCCTTGAACCAACCGGTAAATACTTCCAGGATTTTGCATGGGATAACTCAACAGAATCTCACGGTAACATTTTTGGTATATACAATACCGTTGCATTGGTAAACGGATCAGCTAAGAACCGTTGGAAAATGGGCTTGCACTATAACCAAACACCTGATGGTTGGAATGGCTTTACAACTCTTGCCGATTTTTATAAATCTTTTGATGCAAATGATGAGCGCCGTGGTGTTGCTTACCCGGGCTTAACTGATGTAGTTGGCTTAAGGGCAGGTTTTGCTGTTGGCCAGCAATACGGCCCTAAAGGCAAGGCTTTAACACAACGTAGCGGTAAACCACTTATTTTTACAGAAGAGGTTAATCTTAACTTTTCAACAGAGGCACAAGGTATCAGGGTATTTAAATATTTCCCACATCCAAATGCTGATGGTACTGTAACTGATAGTGGTGAGGATAATGACTATGTTATTTTGCGTTATGCAGATGTTGTTTTAATGAAAGCTGAAGCAATTATGCGTGGTGGTACAGATCCTAAAGGCGAAACAGTTTTAGGCCTTGTTAACTCTATCCGTACGCCTCGTGGCGCTACGGCATTGGCAACTGTTACCGAAGCAGACATGCTTGCTGAGCGTGGCCGTGAGTTGTACTGGGAAGGCTGGAGAAGGAATGACCAGATCCGTTTTGGTAAATTTAACGATCCGGTTGATCAGCGCCCTGCTACTACCGACAAAACACGCACTATTTACCCCATACCACAACGTGCGGTTGATACTAACCCTAACCTGAAACAAAACCCAGGTTATTAATTGATACCAGTTTACAATTAGTTATATTTGATTTGATTTTTTAAACGTAGCGAAGTAATTCGCTACGTTTGTTTTTTGTAACCTTCGTGATGTTAAAAAAAAGCACCCTTTTCTCCCTGATCGTTGTTTTTATTGCTTTGTCATCCTGTCATAAAAGCGATGTGAAAAACCCTCTTTTTTCACTACAATCCAATGATGATTTGGGCGTGAACTTTATCAATCAACTGGTTGATAAAAACCAAACCAACGTATTTACTTTTCGTAATTACTATAATGGCGGTGGCGTTGCCATTGGCGATGTGAATAACGATGGGTTGAATGATATTTACCTCACATCAAACCAGGGCGGCAATAAATTATACCTCAATAAAGGGAATTGGAAGTTTGATGACGTAACTGACAAAGCAGGAGTAAAAGGAACCAAATACTGGAGCACAGGCGTTACCATGGTTGATATTAACGGCGATGGCTGGCTTGATATTTATATTTGCCATAGTGGTAATATCATTGATAAAAAGGGGAATGAGCTTTTTATAAACCAGCATGATGGTACTTTTAAAGAGGAAGCCGAAAGGTATGGGCTTGTAGATAACGGCCTGTCTACACAGTCGATTTTTTTTGATATGGATAACGACGGAGACCTGGATTGTTTTATACTCAACAACTCCTTCAGGCCCATTGGCTCGTTTGATTTTAACCAAAACCTTCGTGCGGTGTTCGACCCATTGGGCGGAGCGCGATTATACCGTAACGATGGCGGGTATTTTACTAATATTACTAAAGAGGCCGGGATCTTCTCGAGCGATATTGGCTTTGGGTTAGGCGTATCAGTAGCTGATATTAATAATGACGGTTACCCGGATATTTACGTATCTAACGATTTTTTTGAACGCGACTACCTTTACATCAACCAGCATAACGGAAGGTTTAAAGAAGATATCCAGTCGGAAGCCGGACACCTGAGCCTGGCATCGATGGGTTCGGATATTGCTGATATCAATAACGACGGTAACCTGGATATCTTCACAACTGAGATGTTGCCCGAGAGCGATAAACGCATGAAACAGATAACCTCGTTCGAGTCGTTCGATGTGATCAAGCTTAAGCAGCACGATGGTTACTACAATCAGTTTATGCAAAATTGCCTGCAACTAAATAACGGCGACGGCACCTTCTCTGAAATTGCGTTTAATGCAGGTGTTAGCGCTACAGACTGGAGCTGGGGCGCATTATTCTTTGATATGGACAACGATGGCTGGAAAGACATATTCGTATCTAACGGAATATATAAAGACCTTACCGACCAGGATTACATCGAATTTTTAGGCAACCGCGAGAACATGGATAAGATTGCCGAGAAGAAGAAATTCGACTATAAAAACTTTGCCGATAAAATGGTATCAACGCCGGTTAGCAGCTATGCGTTTAAAAACAACGGCAACCTTACCTTTACCAACAACGCGCATGAATATGGGCTGGATCAGCTATCGTTCAGTAACGGTGCGGCCTATGGCGATCTGGATGGTGATGGAGATAACGACCTTGTGGTAAATAATGTGAACATGCCACTGTTCATCTATAAAAACAATGCAGAGAAACTGCACAATAATTACATCCAGCTAAAGCTGCAGGGCGAAGGGCTTAACCGCTTCGGTATTGGCGCTACCATAAAGGTTTTCTCAAAAAACTCCGAGATACTGCAATACCACCAGCCAACACGTGGTTTTGAAAGCAGCACGCCGCCAAACCTTATTACAATAGGCTTGGGTAAAGTAAAACAGATAGATTCTGTAATGGTAATATGGCCGGGCGGCAAATACCAGCTTGCTAAAAATGTACAACCCAACAAGGTTTATACCTACAAAATTGCCGATGCAAGATTGCAATATAACTTTGCAAAACCACTGGTAAAAACTTTGTTTGTAGAAGCAGAGAAAACCCTGTTTGATTCGGTGCCCAAACATACTGAAGACGGTTTTATTGACTTTGATAACGAGCGCCTAATGCTGCAAATGCTATCAACCGAAAACCCTTATATGGCAAAAGGTGATATCAATAAAGATGGGTTGACCGATTTTTATTTCGGCGCATCAAAGGATAGCCCTGCGGCGATATATGTACAGCAAAAAAGCGGCAGGTTTAAACAGTACATACCAGATGACCTGGCTAAACAAAGCTATCTGGAAAATGCCGGGGCTGTATTTGGCGATTTTGACGGCGACGGCGACGAAGACCTGATAATAGGCGTAGGCGGCAATGCAGACGAGGCCGGCACAAACATATACTACCCGCGCTTTTATGAAAACGACGGGAAAGGTAACCTGCATCGTAACGCGCAAAAGGCTATACAGGTAGCAGTAAACGCATCAGTAATAACCGCCTGCGATTATGATAAAGACGGCCACCTTGACCTGTTTATTGGCGGGCGCAGTGTGCCCGGTACTTATGGTGCATCGCCAAACTCATACGTATTGCATAACGATGGTAAGGGCAACTTTACCGATGTAAGCAAACAGGTATTTGGCGCCGATGTAAAACCGGGAATGGTTACGGCAGCGCAATGGGCTGATATTGATAATAACGGTTACCCCGACCTGGTAATAGCAGGTAACTGGATGGGTATAAAAATATACAAGAACAATAAAGGGGTGTTTACACTGGATAAGCAGCTGGATAACTACAGAGGATGGTGGGGCAGCCTGCAAATTGCCGATATTAATAATGATGGTAAACTGGATATAATAGCCGGTAACCTGGGCCTTAATTCAAAATTTAAAGCATCCGCTGCCGAACCGATGAAAATTTACGTGAAAGATTTTGATGGTAACGGTACCAAAGAATGCGTAACATCTATTTACAGGCAGGGCACGGCCTACGTGTTTCATATGAAGCCCGATCTGGTGGGGCAGATGCCTGTCCTCAAAAAGCAATACCTAAAATATAAAGATTACGCAGGTAAACCCTTCAACGAAGTTTTTACCGATAAAATGTTAGAAGGTGCCGAAGAGCATGAAATGAACTACCTGGCTTCGGCGGTATTTATAAATAATGGTAAGGGTGAATTTACATGTAACCCATTGCCTTACAAAGCGCAACTATCAAACGTAGGCACCATTTTGTGCGATGATATTGATAACAGCGGTACACCATCCATTATACTTGGTGGTAATTTTTACGGCTTTAAGCCCGAGGTTGGCCGCTTAGATGCAAGTTATGGGCAAATTTATAAGTACACTAAAAACGGATTTGTTTATATTTCGCCAGCCAAAAGTGGTATTAAACTTAACGGGCAGGTACGCTCTTCTTTAACGATGAAAAACAGCCAGGGAGAGAAATACTATTTATTCGGAATAAACGACGATAAGCTTAAAG
Organism: Mucilaginibacter sp.; assembly: GCF_041663085.1. Lineage (GTDB taxonomy): Bacteria > Bacteroidota > Bacteroidia > Sphingobacteriales > Sphingobacteriaceae > Mucilaginibacter. Next base: position 1,515 of record NZ_JBAZRC010000131.1, on the reverse strand, counting down.
CTTATAAATTACGTTAAGCACAATATGCCAAAAGCTAAACCAGTTAAGCCCAAAGCTAAGCCATACAAACAAATTATATTTTTTTGCTGTGTAATACTGGCGGGTATTGCCATGTACATGTCATGCCATACAAAAAAACGTGGCGATGGTATTTTTAAGCTGCTATCTGCCGATGAGACCCGTATCAATTTTGTAAACAAAAACGTGGTTTCAGATTCGGTTAATATATTAGATTATTTGTACTTCTATAACGGGGCAGGGGTGGCATCGGCCGATTTTAATAACGACGGGCTGGAAGATATCTACTTTGTATCAAACCAGGGGCCTAATAAACTTTACCTCAATAAAGGCGGTCTTAAATTTGAAGATATTACCGCCAAAGCAGGCGTTGCCGGTACCGGCAACTGGAAAACCGGGGTAACGGTTGTTGATATAAATGGCGATGGTTACAAGGATATATACGTTTGTGTGGTATCTAATTACAAGGGCTTTAAAGGTAAAAATCAGCTGTATATCAATAACGGCGATCTGACGTTTACAGAATCGGCAGCCAAATACGGGTTAGATTTTGCGGGCTTCTCCACCCAGGCATCTTTTTTAGATTATGATAAAGATGGCGACCTGGATATGTTCCTGCTAACCTCATCGGTACACAGCAACGATACCTATGGCGACTCTACCCTGCGGTTTAAAACCAGCCATGATGCAGGCGACCACCTGTTCAGGAACGATAACAACAAATTTGTTGATGTAACCGCCAATTCGGGTATTTATTCGGCGCCAATAGGCTATGGCCTTGGTGTAAGTGTTGGCGACTTAAACAACGATGGCTGGGATGATATTTACGTAAGCAACGACTTTTTTGAGCAGGATTACTATTACCTGAACCAACGCAACGGTACGTTTAAGGAAGAGTTGAAAAGCGCTTTCGGGCATACCAGTTTATTCTCTATGGGGAACACCATCACCGATGTAAATAAAGACGGGCACCTGGATGTGATCAGTACCGATATGCTGCCTGAAGAAATGAAGGCGCTAAAATCAACCATAAATGATGAACCGCTTGATATTTATAACCAGGAGGTAAATGCGGGCTATTATTACCAGTACTCAAAAAATAGCCTGCAATTAAATGTAGGCAACGGTAAAAAATTTGTGGATATCAGTTTGTATTCAGGCGTTTCGGCAACAGACTGGACATGGTCGCCGCTGGTGCAGGATTTTGACATGGATGGCCGCAAGGACATGTTTTTTTCAAACGGTATCAAAAAACGCCTTAACGATATGGATTACCTGAAATACCTGGGCGACCCTAACGTGATAAAAGATTTTAAGACCAGCCGCTTTTTCGATAAGGAAAAAATTAACCTGATGCCCGATGGCAATGTACACAATTACCTTTACCATGGCGATGCTCAGCTAAAGTTTAGTGATGTATCGGCAGGTAATGATATGCGCGATCCGTCTATCTCGGCAGGTTCGTTAGCCGTGGATCTGGATAATGATGGCGACCTG
>NZ_JBAZRC010000130.1:0-14415 GCF_041663085.1 Mucilaginibacter sp. | reverse complement strand
TTGTATAACAGACCTGTAAAAAGCAGAATTTGAAAATTACTGACGATATATTTTCTGAAAATCATACTTTTATATGCATATAATATATCCTTATGGACTCAATTCAGGAGTTAATCAAATTACTCAACACTGTCGATAAGAGGCTTTTCAGGAAGTTTTTACAGCGGAAAAACAAAAGAGGCGATGTGAAAAATTTGCAGTTACTTGATTTGATAGAAACTGACGATATAAATGGCTTAAAAAAGCTTTACGAACCGGATAAAAACAATGATGCATACTATGCTTTACGTAAAAGGCTGCAGGATAATTTACTGCTGTTTTTATCTCAGAAAGCCTTTGAAAGCAACAGTTCTGAAACCTATGAGGCGTTGCGCCTGGTGGTAGTAGGGCGTTTTTTATTAGAAAATGATGTATTTAAGATAGCATTTAAATGTTTAGATAAGGCCGAGCGGCTGGCCGAGCATTTGGAGCAGTTTAACCTGCTGAACGAGATTTTGCTGTTAAAACTGCAGTATGCCCATCTGCCGGGAGCTGAAGACCTTGATACTTTAACATCGCGATTTCTGGGGAACCAGGCGCATATGTTACGCGAGGCCAAACTCAATATGGCCTATGCCTTTTTAAGGCAGGAGTTGCAGGAGATACACCTGAAAGGGAAGATCGTTAATTTAACCACCCTGATGCTAACGACGATCCGGAAATACAAAATTTCCGAACAGGACCTGATGACCTATAAGTCCATTTATCAAATTCTTTTCATTGCGAATGAATACGCGGCGATACAGCAGAATTATGGGTTGATAGAGCGTTATATCACCCGGACGAATCAATTTATAAACCAGGCGGATAAAAAGCCGGCTTATCTTTTTTACCATATATCCATCTTGTATTATTTAGCAAACTTTCATTTACGGCGAAAAGATTTTGCAAAGAGTGCCTCCTATCTTAAGGAAATGATGGATCTAATGGCGACGGACAATCGTTATTATACGTTGTTTTATTTACGCTATCAGTTACTATCTGCGCTCAACCTGTTCTTTACGGGCTTTGCCGGCGATGCGATCCTGCTATTGCAGGAGTCACTCTCCCATACAAAGCATACGTCTAAGCCGGAAGATGTAGAGGATTTACGAATATGCCTGACCATGTTTTTAGCCCTGTGTAATGACCGGGGAAGTTTGAAGCATCTGAAATTACTAACGCGCACCGATACCTGGTACGAAAAAAGAATGGGCATGTTATGGGCCATTCGAAAAAATCTGATGGAAATTCTGGTCCATGCACAGTTCTCTAACATCGAGCTTGCCATGTCCCGGATAATAAGCTTCCGGCGCCGCTATAAGAAATATCTGCTGAAAACGTCAGAAGAACGCGTGTTATCATATCTGAGGTTGGTTGAAAAATATCTGCTAAAACCCGATGTGGCTTTTGATTCGGCGTATAGAAGGGAGGTTTTAACCCTGCTTAGCAAGGCTGAAAATAACGATATCTTCACGTTGAGCTTTATTGCCTGGTTAATAGCGCGCTGGGAGAAAGAAACGGCTTGTAAAGTTGTGCTGACACTTATACAGGATAACAACTATGTGCAATAATATGTAGCTAAGTATAATGAATATGCATTGCAGTTGCTACATGCCGGTTACCATAGATATACAATGACTACAAAAGCCCTGAATAGAAACGTTTGAGGCTTTTTTGCGTTTATCTGAAAACCTAAATCGTTAGATTAGCGAAAAAACGCACGCTATGCTACGCAATCTGCTTCTGGTTACCTATCGCAATCTGATCAAAAACAGGTCTTACACATTAATTAATGTGGTTGGTTTAAGTTTAGGGCTTGCCGCATTTATTGTGATAAGCGCATACGTACATTTCGAGAAGAGTTTTGATAAAATGTACCCCGGCGGTAACAACATTTACCGTGTGGAAAGCCAGTTTTACAGGTCGGGGGAGCTTACCGATAGCTGGGCAACCGCCACCAACGGTTACGCAAAGGCCATGTATGATAACCTGCCGGGGATAGCCAGTTATGCCCGCATTAGCTGGAATGATAACGAACGTGTAGTGCGCTACCAAAATGTAAAATACCGCGAGCAGCGCGTGTGTTTTGCCGATAGTAATTTTGTTTCTTTTTTCGGGCTACCGCTGCTTAAAGGCGATGCGTCATCGGCATTAAAAGATGTTAACAGCGTGGTCATATCAGCATCCGAGGCAAAAAAATACTTTGGCAATGCAGATGCTGCCATGGGGAAAATGATGCAGTTATCGTCGAGGTTTAACAGTTACAACTGTATGGTTACCGGTGTATTTAAAGATCTGCCGGCTAATTCAACGCTGCAATTTAATATGCTGGTATCGTGGGCCACATCACCTGCCTGGATCAAAGAATTTTGGTACCAGCATGAAAATTATACCTTTTTAAAACTCAAGCCGGGTGCAACAGCAGCCAGCATCGAACAAAAATTTCCGGCGCTTGCCGAGCGTTTTAAAACTGAGGCCCCTTTAAAGGAACTTAAATGGAGTGTAAAACTGGTGCCCCTTGCCGAGATCCACCTGAATACTGCGAAACCTTATGAAATGGAAACGAAGGGCAACAGACGGGCTGTAAACTTCCTGGCAATAATGGCGTACGGCATCTTGCTTATTGCCTGTATCAATTATATTAACCTGGCTACTACAAAGTCTGTTGACAGGGCGCGCGAGATCGGGATAAGAAAAGTTAACGGGGCTCACACCTCTCAACTTATACTTCAATTTTTTATAGAATCATTTATCATTAACCTGATATCGCTTGGCGTTGCTGCGTTGCTGGTAATATTTATCAGCTACCTGCTGCAGCAAATATCGGGCGATACCCAAACCTACCGTTTATTGGTAGATGACAACCTGCTTATCAAAGTTGCCCTTGTTTTTATGGGCAGCATATTGCTATCGGGCGTTTACCCGGCAACTGTATTGTCACGGTTGCAACCTATTAAGGTGCTCAAAGGCCGGTTTGCGTTTTCAAAAAGTGGCGTGTGGTTGCGTAAGGCAATGGTGTCTTTTCAATTCGCGGCATCACTGCTGTTGTTGGCAGGCACGTTTGCTGTTTACAGGCAGCTATCGTATATGAGCAGTCAGGAAACCGGGATAAACTTAAAACAGACTGTAGTTATAAAAGCCCCCTCTAATACAGACAATTACATACAAAAAGTTAACAGCTTTAAAAATAGCGCTACGAATGTTGCGGGCGTAAAGGCAATTAGTGTATCGGGCGCGGTACCCGGCAAGCAGGTTGGTATGGCGGCGGCCTGCCGCAGATACGGCACCTCAAAATCTGACGAACGGACTTACGAGATGTTGCGGGTTGATTTCGATTTCATGAAGATGTATCAATTACAGCTTATTACCGGCCGAAGCTACGATAGCGCCAATACCGGCGACTCCACAAAAGTGATACTTAACGAAGCGGCGGTTAAACAATTCGGGTTTAAATCGCCCCAGGATGCTGTTGGCAAAAAAATCTGGATAGAATCTTTAGATAAAGAACCCAATGAGGTAATTGGGGTGGTAAAGGATTATCACCAGCAATCATTAAAAGAGGCCTATACCGCAACCGTACTTTTTATGGACCCTAAACTTACCTGGGTACCACTCAAGTATATATCTGTGCAGATAGATCAGGCGCAAATGGAGGCATCTAATCAAACCCTCAGTAAGTTATGGACTGATTTTTTTCCTGATTCATCCTTTGATTATTTTTTCCTGGATGATTTTTATGCCAAGCAATACGAGCAGGATATACATTTCGGGCAGGTGTTTATGCTCTTCTCATCTATGGCGATAGTAATTGCCTGCCTGGGCCTGTTTGGTTTAACAGCCTACTCAACCGCCAGGCGCAAAAAAGAGATCGGCGTTCGTAAGGTATTGGGTGCATCGGCCCAAAGCATTATACAACTTTTAACAAACGATCTGTTAAAGCTTATACTCGCGGCAAGCGTGGTTGCCTTGCCTGTAGCAGGGGTACTTATTTATCAATGGCTGCAAGGCTACGCATTTAAAGTACAAATAACCTGGTGGCAATTTGTAGTGCCGGTTGTAATATTAATGCTTATATCATTTTCGGCAACTATTTATCTTACCTATAAGGCGGCGCTTACAAACCCTGTAAAAACCCTGCGCGATGAGTGATATATTCGGGTGAGACTGTATTTGTAATACTATTCCGCTTTGTGAGCAATTTCTTTAATTACCATATCAAGTTCATTTGCGCTGGTAATGAGTTTGTCATGGAGTTGACGCACATCCGGCCTAACTTCCATATCTGCTAAAAGATAGGAAATGCCTATAATATTGGCTAAAGGTTTCCTTACCCCATGTGACTGTATAAAGCTAATTTCGGATAGCTTCATGTTTTTAGTTTCAATCTCGGTTTGAGCAGAAACCAGTTCGGTGATATTATAGCCAATGCAAAAAACACCCTCAGGTTCGTTTTTCTCACTAAATATCCCCTGCATTTCCCATTGGGTAATAACAAAGCCTCCTTCACCATCATGCTTACGCAATGTTGCAGGAATAAGAATGCCCGGTTTTTGAAAGCACTTCATGCCCGCCTCCGCGCAGATTGCGACATCATCGGGATGCATGGTAGTAGAGAAGTGCTTGCCCAGCAATGATTTTTCTGATAGCGCAAAGTTACGATTGTAATTATCACTCACATAGCTATAATGACTATCCAGGCCAATGGCAATGGTATAGAAAAAAGACGAACTACTCAAAAAATTATTGATCTCTTTGAAATACTGCATAGATTGTGTTATTTACATAGAACCCATTACTGTCTGGTTGGTTTGATATTAATATTTCAGTGGCATTATTAACTCGCTTTTAAGCGGATGTAAAAGTATAAGGAGGCCGGGCAGTGTTTTTGGTTCAACCATTTGGCATAAAAGCCATCTATAGCCAATTGGTGTGTTCTGTAAAGCGAACTGGTTGATAATTGATATATTGTACAAAGCGTGGCTGTGTTGAGGTGTTGGGGCTGCTTCCGTGCAGCAGCGCCTGTTGCCATATAATGAAATCGCCTGTTTTGCCTGTAAGGGGCTTGCTGCCAAGTGCATGCAGGTCCTGCTGTCGCGGGTCGGCACCGGCCGGCAACGAGTTAAGCCAACTTTCTATACGATGCTGAAACCCGGGTACCAATGTAAAAGCGCCCTGGTTAGCTGCTGTATCACTAAGATATAAAATACCCTGCAAGCCAAAGGGAATTGGAAGTTCGAGGCTACAATCCCAATGAAGGTCCGGGCCCGGGAATTTCCAGCTTTCGGTTTCCGGCGGGTTAAAACCCACCCGGTCATTATTCATCCAAATATTCTTTGTTTGCCACAGTTGCTCAAACGCCCCGCGTATCTTATACGAGCTGCGGTTTTTGGTTAATATTGGATGCTGAAACAACTGCACCATAATACCCTGGCGGGCGGGGTTTGGCTTGTACCAGGTATCTGGCTGGTCTTGCTTAATCCCCAAAAAATCGCAAATAACGTTAATGGCTTGTTTGCAATCATCTTCCGGTACAGCGTTCTTAATTAACAAGTAACCGTTTTTTTCAAAAAACAACAGATCTTCGGCTGAGAGAACAGGGGCTGTAGCCCAGGCTTGAGCTTCTTCACTATCAAATATCCTGTTAAAACGATCAAGGGTGTCGCTATCGGGTATGCCTGCAGTATCAATTATCCAATCTTCAAAATCCTCGAATGAGAGGGCGTTTTGATAGATATGTGTAATCGTTTGTTCGAGGCCTAAGCTAAGTGCCCCTAACAGTACTTTATTGAGTTGCCATTCATCCTGTAATATCGTACCTGCCTTGCCACTACGATTAAGCTGGGTTGCCTGCCAAAATCTTTTTAACTGTTTAATTTTTAGCTTCCCCGTTTCGTGCGGCGAGGGCAAAACCATCTCAGGATTCATTATTTAAATAGATAAGGTTTGAATAATTACCACATATAATTATAAGCAGAATAATTCAATTATTATCTGAATGTTTTTGTACACTTTGTATACAGCAAAGATTTTGCACTATGGTAGCGTTTTTAATGCCCGGTTCGTATTGTAATAGATTGCAGGTGCGATCCTATTATATTTAACCTTATGACCCCTAAATTAAACGCATTATTGTTGTATATCTTTATTGCAATATTACTAACAACCGGCATTGGCTTATTTGGCTATTTATTCTATCATATCCTGGCCTGTTGCACATCGTCTATAATGGTGCTTATAGTAACTCTTTTAATTATTTTTGCCCTGATCATTTTTGCCCTGTGCCTTCGTAACGATATCAGAAATAAATATAAAAACCATACCCGCTTTTAACCCTTGCGGATTATTCAAATAAAAAAGGGTAGGTACTCGTCGCGTTAAACCCCACTAATGCCATCTCCCTCATTCGTCTTATCCGGGTGATGATAATATACATCCTGCTGTGGGTACGGTATTACAATGCCATTCACCCTAAATGCAGTGGTAATGGCCATAATAATATCGCTGCGGATGGCGTGGGCCTCATTAATATTCTTTGGCCAAAACTGTATCTTGATATCAATAGCGCTGTTATTAAACTGTTCGTATTGTACAACCGGCCCCTTGTGCTTACTGATGCGATCGTCGGCGTTTAAGATCTCGTTCAAGATCTGTTTCGTTTTTTCGAGGTCGGAGTTGTATGCCACGCCAACCATAACAGACATCCGCTTACGGTTACCACCAAGCGACCAGTTGGTTAAATGAGAGTTTAGCAGATCGCCGTTAGGCATCACTACATCAGCGCCATCCCAGGTAGCAATTACACTGCTCCTAAAACCGATGGATTTCATGGTGCCGCCTTGCCCGTCAACATCAACTATATCGCCAACGTTAACCGGCTTTTCAAAAGCGATAATAAGCCCGCTTACTAAATTGTTCACAAGCGTTTGTAAGCCAAAACCAATACCCACCCCCAACGCGCCTAAAACAATGGTTATCCTATCCATAGGGATGCCGGCTGCCGCAATAGCCAAAAATAAGCCAATGCTGAGAATGGTAATGCGAATGAGCAATAACCAGCTGCCAACCCCCCCTTTACCATCCCTGTCTTTATCAGAAGAAAGGTGCTTATCCGAAGCAAAATAGGATACTACTTTTGAAATAATAACCGAAACAGCCATAATAACAATAAATAACACCAGGGTATTGATGCTAAAGGTATAATCGCCAAGGGTGCGCTCCCGGCTAAAGAACTCCCTGAGTGGCTTGGCAATAAATTCAAACCCGGCAAAGTTACGCCCGAAGAGGACCATCCAGCCAATAACCAGCAATACATAAAATAACGCCGGTGCTTTTTTACCAACTTTATCAAAGTTCAGGTAAAAAAGTTTGCGATCCTGCTGCCGATATACATTAAACGCCAGGAATAGCCCCTCGTTAATCAGCCTTACCGTCCACAAGAAAAGGATGGAAATAATAACATTTAAAAAGCCGGCTATCATCAATGCTTTAGACAGATTGTACCGCCCCAATATATTTGCAAGTGCAGAAAACACTTCAAGTACCGCCATAAAACCAATTGATATTAATATCCACTTTTCGCGAAGTTCATTTATGCGGCCCTTTAAAATTACAAGGGTGCCGACAATAACTCCCGATATAGAAATGATTAGCATGACCCACCGCTCGACTCGGGTTGCCTGTAATATCAGGTTATCAATTGTTGCTGCCATAAAAAGCGCCACCATAATAAGCCAAACATTTATCCAATATTTAGTGATAAAGTTTTTAAACAATATGGTCAGGCAAATGCAGCCTATCGCCCAGATAATAACACTTAAAATAAAGGGAGGCGAGAAAAAAACAAACTGAAAAAGGTTAACAACGATGAGTATTGCCGATAACAGCGGATACCTAAGCACAAGTTGACCTTCAAAGCTGGCATCCAGCAGCTTGTTTTCTATATAAATACTTTTTAATGATCGTAAATAGATAAAGGCTACTATTACTAAAAGCGCCATTATTATCAGTTTGCCACTATTGTTTTGTACATAAAACGACAGCGTGAGTATGGCCTTGGCTTTTGCCTGTGAAAGGATCTGATCAAACGGCCTGTAATAGCCAACCCTTCCCCAAATGTTATCAAATTCTCTTTTGAACGTATTCCCTGCCATTTGCCGTTGATATAGTTCAATTTCTTCAAGCCTGGTTTGTAGTTTAAACACCTCCAGGTTTACTTTGTTAAGCAACGTCTGTATATTTCCATTGGCTTGTTTAAGGGCACTATCAACGGGATGCACCTCGTAAGCAACAACCACTAATTGCTGTAGATACTTTGTAAGAACTGCCGAGTCTGTAGGGAATTTAAATAATGACGGTATACTTGAAAGCGAATCTAACTCGTACCTGAATGTGCTAAGTGTATGGTGATGCAGATCGAGCCTGGCTTTGCGGGCAGTTGCCTTGTTCAACAATTCGGTAAGTATTTTAGAGGTTGCGGTAAGGTTTCTGAATGTTTGCGCTGTGCCTTTATTTGTAAATACGCCGTCTCCGGCTACTTCATAATCTTTTATTATTAACGCCAATTGTGCCTTAATCCCTACAGTATCAACCCCTGTTTTAAGATAGATTTTTGCTTTCTGTATTGTCTTTTTTATTTCTTCTAAGATCTTGTTTTGCGCAATTACTGCTTTATCTGCATTAAACTCATCAGCACTTTTTTTGGCTTCGGCCTTTGCAAATAATTGCATTTTGGTCACAAAGTCTATCCTGGCTGCCGCTGTATCTTTTATTACTGCATCCTTTTTTTGGGCATATGATGGCAGGCCGATAAGCGTACATGCAAACGAAATGAGCAGACAATATGCGGCTGTTTTTATCATAAATAAAGATTACTGCCCGTGTAGATATTATAAAATTAATAGATATTATATTGAAATCAAATATAATATTGCCTTGTACGAAATATTTATTGAAACACTTATATTTGATATAACAAACCACACACCCCTATGAAAAAAGTTTATTTACTTATTATTACCTGTTTAATTTCGCTTTGTTCGTTTGCGCAAACCAAGACTGCTGCTAAGCAGGATGTTATTTTAAAGACCAACGGCGACGAAATGAAAGGGAAGGTAACACGGATAACTGATACCGATGTTACGTTTATTTACCAGGGCGAGACACTGGAATATACCATCAAAAAATCGGACATCCTAAAGATCACCCATTCAAGCGGCAGGGTAGAGATGATCAGTCAGCCTTCAGTGCCTGCGCAAGACAGGCAAAAGGATGCCGTAAGCATGACGGCCACCCCTGTTGACCACCATAACAAAATAGCCATACTGCCTTTTACCTATTTACTGGATAACCAACCGGGGGCTGAGCAAATTGGCTATAAGGCCCAGGAGGATACATACACTATGCTATCCCAGCACTCTGCCGGTTATACTATTTTAGACCCGCGCACAACCAATGCCTTACTGGTTAAGGCCGGGGCCACCAGGGATAAAATGATGGGCTTCACCATGAAAGAGATCTGCGATATACTGGGGGTTGAATATGTAATTGATGGCACTGTTATGCAAACCAAGGGTATGCAAACCAGCAGCACAAGCGGCAGTTCAAATACAACCGTTAAACGCGATGGTGATAAAGACGTAAAAGGAGTATCAACCTATGGCTCTAATTACAGCAATGCTGCTCAACGCTATGAAGTGGCCGTAAGCCTGCATATTTATATGGATACCAATGCCAGCATTTATAATCAAAGCCATAAAGCCTTCTGGACAAATACCGACGGATCATACAGCAGCCCGCTTGAATATTTGCTGAAAAGATGCCCGCTTTACAAAAAGTAAGCTTAAGCTAAATTACGCGGTATAATAAAACAGGTAATAAATTTTCCACGAAAATCGGATGCGAAACTATCGGTTTTAAGTTTCTAAAAAGCCTCAAATTTTTCAATTTGAGGCTTTTGTATTTAATCTGTTTTCCCATAAATGGTAAAAAGTGTCGGAATCTGAGATTTGTTATTTCACCATCAAGGCTTCTCCCTCAAAAACTACCCCCGGCCAGCCATGTGCTATAAATTGCCTTATATTTTGATGATCTGCAGCATTGGGGTTCTCCAGCACCGACAGGTAATGTTCGGCAAACAGGTAAAGCGTATCTTCTGCAGTTAAATTATTGAGCCGGGCAAAGGCAAATACTTTAGCACTACCCTGGTTTTGTGTTGCCTCGTTATACGCTTCGCCATTTTTAAATGCGGTTGGTTGGTGCCAGTAACGCGTCTGGATAAAATCAATAACATCATTAAAAGTTACCGAGTTTTCCTTTAACCCTGTAATTAAGCCTCTTAGTTGTTCTTCCATCTAAAATTATATTTCGCCGAAAATAACTAACACAGCCTCCAGATGCAATAAGCATTGCTTATCCTTTATAGCATACTGGTTTATTAACCTTTCAAATTCTCTTTAAAAAAATCAATGGTGCGTTTCCAGGCAAGCTCTGCGGCGGCTTTGTCGTACCGTGGCGTGGTATCGTTATGGAAACCGTGGTTGGCTCCCTCATAAATAAAAGCCTGGTATTTTTTGTTATTTGCTTTAAGCGCGGCTTCGTAAGCCGGCCAGCCCGCGGTAATGCGGGTATCAAGCGATGCATAATGCAATAGTAATGGCGCTTTAATTTTTGGTACATCCTCTACAGCGGGCTGGCTTCCATAAAAAGGAACCGCTGCTGCCAGGTCGGGGATGCGAACGGCCATCATATTGGCAATGCCGCCGCCATAGCAAAAGCCTACAACGCCTACTTTGCCATTACAGTCTTTATGATTTTTAAGGTAGTTGTATGCGTCTATAAAATTTTGTTCCATTTCTCCTTTATCGCGGGTGGCCTGCATTTCGCGGCCCTTATCATCATTTCCCGGGTAGCCGCCAAGCGGGGTTAAAGCATCTGGTGCAAGAGAGATAAACCCGGCCAGGGCTGCGCGCCTTGCCACATCTTCAATATAGGGGTTCAGCCCCCGGTTCTCATGAACCACAATGATGCCGCCAAGTTTGCCTTTTACATCATCCGGTTTTGATAATAACCCTTTAATATCCCCGCCACCTTTTGGCGATGGGTAAGTAATATACTCTGATTTTAAACGCGGGTCATCCGCCTTAACCTGAATGTTCCCCTTATAATCGGGCATCAGGAAGCTCATTAAAGCGGGTACGGTTAAGCCTCCCACTGCATACAAGGAGAGCTTTTCCATAAATGTGCGCCTGTTTAGGCGGCTGTGCGCATAGTCGTCATACAGGTCAAAAACTTCCTGTTTAATGTCTTCTTTTTTTATCTGGCTCATAATAAAAAGGCTTTACTCAAATTTAATCATTCCCGGCAATGCTACAGCATCTGATTTGTAACAGTGTAGCTACCGGCAATGTTTTAGCATACAGGCTGTTAGTTGGCCTTTACCTTTAGCCAGCCGGTAATGCTCATTCTTGGTAAATGGGTTACCAAAACCTCATGCTCCAGCTCGGTACTTTTAAAAAACACGCTTTTGCCCGCATTTGGTGAAATATCCTGCGACCCACTTTCCTGGTAAATACGCAGAGCCCCTCCATCAACTTCGGCATTTAAATAAATGATCATGGAGAATGCCCTGGTGCCGTTCTGTTTAAAATTATCAATGTGGCGTTTATAAAAACTTCCCTTTTCGTAAAGTGTATAATGAAACTCGTAGCCGGTAATGCCTGTATAACAGCTACTGTTCAGGTAACTCACAAAGCGGTCCATCAGGTCAAAAAAGTCGTTTTCATGAATATCGTTGTGGATGCGGTCTAACCAGTAGATCTTATCGCTTCGTATCAGTTTATTATGGCTAACCAAAGGGTTGTTACCAGTCCCGGCAGCAAGCAGTTTATCGCCGGCATGCAGCGTGGTAATGTTATTTACCAAATGCGCCGCCAGTGCTTTGCTGACAAAGTTTTTCACCGTACCGATGTTTGTTGCCAGGTAACTGTCGATGAGTTCGTTAAATATGATTTCCAATTGGAGTAAGGTACACTTAATAAACCCGGGAAAGGTGTTTGAGAAAATATAATAGTAACAGATAACAATGCGGCGGCCTTGTTGTTACCTATCTATATCTTTGAATATCAAAATAGATGTATGGAAATTAAACGTATTGGCTCACAGGCATCAGGTAAAGGCCCCGCAGAATATTTTACAGGAACAGTGCGCATCGATCCACTTTTTTCACCGCCAGCTCCGGCCCGCGTGGCTATGGCGCTTGTTACTTTTGAACCAGGCGCACGTACTGCGTGGCATACCCATCCGCTTGGCCAAACACTTATTGTTACTGCCGGGAGCGGCCGTGTACAGCGCGAGGGCGGGCCTATAGAAGAGATACGGCAGGGTGATGTAGTATGGTTTGCGCCCAATGAAAAGCACTGGCACGGGGCATCGGCCACCACAGCCATGAGCCATATTGCCATACAGGAAAAGCTAAGCGGTTCGCCGGTTGATTGGATGGAACAGGTTACAGATGAGGAATACGGTAAATAGTAACGGATTGCTTATTTAAACCACTATAAATTAGTAGTTTAATACTATATCGCATCGGAAGTTTCCTTTGTCCCTTTTTTCAATTCATCATTTTTTTCCCGCTTACTTTTGCTGATAAGCTCTTTACTTTTAGCCAAATCGGTATAGGTTATTGTAAACAAGCTTCCGCGTCCTACCTCTATTTCCGTATTATGCTTTATCCACTTAAATGATTCTGTGTATTCTTTTTTAACAGATACACCAGCTCCATATTTTTTATTCATCGCCCTAACCACATATTCCGAATCCCCCCATCAATCATAGCTATTTCAATTTGATACAATTTCCCATCCTCATAAAACGGTTTAAAAACGGTTTCCATTTTTTTTCCTTCAAAATACAAGGTGTGTGGATATCCACCAACAATAACAGAGCTTCCTAATAAGGTTACTGTATACGCTACCACACCTTTTGTTTTACCGTCTTTAATTAATTTTTGGATATGAGCCTGTGTTTTCTTTTTACTATCTCTCAATGTAAATCCAAGAAAAATGGTATCATTAAACCTTTTTAATGTATCTAAATGGATTTTAAGCTTTTGCTCATACGTTAATGGTTTAGGAGCTTCTTTAATCGGTTGTTTTTGGATCGGGCCGACGTCGTTGCATGACGACATTATTAACGTTGCGACTATCGCAATCAGAAGGCGAAATTTCATGACAATAATGGTTAGGATACTATCAAATATATTTATTTATCTAGAAACATCCCTGTCTTATTTTATCAGTTAAAAAGGGACAACCGGCGACGCAAAACGGTTGGAATATAATATTAACTACGAATCTGCAGAAAAAAATAAAGCGCCCGTCCGGAACCCTTTATTTTTGCAGATCTTCTTTATAAGAAGTTTTCCGGTTGGAAAACTGTCGACAATAAAAGAAAACTTAATAGTTTTTCCACTACGGGATCAGGAACTTGCAGTGCAGGCTTTTCGGTAACCTTTTTCCAGATAGAATACCCTCCATAAATAAACATGCATGCAATAAAAACATACACCCATACCGGGATATTACGCCCCGCGATGATCAGGTACATATAGGGCAGGCTAAAACTTACTGCCGCAAATAGCACAACGGTAATAATAGGTTTCTTTGCCCGTAAATTTCTTAACAGCAGCCCAATAAAAGTAAAAAAGGATAATTTACTCACTAAATAAAGGCAGCCCAGCAACAGGGGGTCTACATCGTGTTTATCGCCTAAGGCAATTATCCAGTCTTTTAAAAGGGTAAGGTAGTGGGTCATTAATGCAATGTATGAATAACAAGTTACTTAACGGTAGTTTAAAGGAAATCGCATATTATTTTTTACTTAGTTCCTGTTTTCTTTTCGCACTTAAATATTTACGTACCGGAATATCATAAAATACCATTACCAAATAAGCCAAACCAACCAAAAGCACCATACTTATTATAATAATAACAGCCAGTTGCCCGGGGCCGGGCTTATGGGCTACATAATAATTTGCAAACATCCATATTACGGCGTAGTGGGTCATGTATAGGGGGTATGATATATTGCCCGAAAACACACAAAGCTTTTTTAGCCCCGGCGCAAGTGTTGCCCCGGCACCCAACGCCACCAATAACGGGAAATAAAGTAAAACAACCAATGGCTCGGTTACCCAGTTCCATTTTGTAAAGGGCATTAAAAAGGCCAGCATAAGCAATACTGCTATGCCCATAAAGCCCCTGCGGTAAATAAGCAGCCCCGCTAAAAACGAGTAACTAATGCGCGCGCAGCCATCCCAAAAGTTACCCTTGCCCCAGCCGCCCATAATATTGCCTGCATGGTAGGTAACAAAACAAAGTACCACAGCAGCAAATATGG
>NZ_JBAZRC010000129.1:0-14466 GCF_041663085.1 Mucilaginibacter sp. | reverse complement strand
GACTTTAAAGGCATAAATTTACGGTACAAAGCCCAGTCGCCAACCCAGTTTACGGCTATGCCGGCAAACCAATCGCTTATTCAGCCTGTGCTTACGGTCAACTTTATTATCGCCTTAGAGGGAGAGTTTCCGCGGAGGCCTTAAGGCAATTTAAACTCAAAGCGGTATTTTACATCCTTGCCGGTTTGTATCTGTTCTGATATAATTTCGCCATCAACTTTTACAAAAGTGGTAAGCTTGCTGGCAGGGGTGGTTTTAGGCAGCTTTACATCAACCGTAAATTTTACGTTTTGGCCCGATGGCAGGGTAACTACTTTGTCCAGCTTACCTTTGTGGCTTTCTTCGATGTATTTCACATTGTTTTCGCCGCGGTAAGTGATAGTAGCTGTAGTACCTGCGGGTACATCGGCCATATATTCAACCTGGTAGGTATCTTTATGGGGTATTTTTAATTCGCCGCGGTTCATATCATAAATAGTATAATGGCAGCTGCTGGCAACAATGGCAAGGATAAAAAGGTAAAGGTATTTTTTCATCTATGTAATAGTTAAATATTTTTGTGCACCTAAGATGCAAAAACAGATCGGTGCATCCAATAAGCAGACGCACCGATTCGTTAAAAGGTGTCAGAAAAATATGATTTATTTTAGGGCATCGGCCGCATAGGCGCGGCATTTTTTAACCTCAGCTATCGCATCAGACCCCTCGGGTATCTTGTACTCCAGTTCAATAGTAGCCGGGAATTTGTACTTGTTCTTTTTCATCAGCTGCAATACCTCTTTTATAGGTGTATCTCCCTCGCCCCACGGCGCGTTTGGCCCGTCGTGAAACTTGCGGTCTTTAATGTGCATGCTGGTAATCCGGTCGTGGTATTTTTCAATAAAAGGCACTGGGCTGCTGCTTGTGCCCGATGCATAGTGCCCAATATCAAGGTTTACCCCGTTATACTTTGATTGGCTTAGGGCAGTATCCCACAAAGTTGGGGTAGCTTGGGTATGGGCGTGGTAGCCAACCATCATTTTATGTTTAGTGGCCAGGTCGCCAAGGCGTTTGGTTTGTGCCTCGTCGGGCAGTTCTACAGTTACATGGTTGCAGCCAAGGGCTTTACCTGCATTAAAGGCATAGTCAATTTCGGCGTCAGTATTTTTAGCGCCAAGGGCGTTTGGTTTCCAGGCGTAAATAGTTACCCCTGCATCATTGTACATTTTACGCAGCTCCTTAAATTTATCCATAGCTACACCCGCCCGCCATTCGGCCAGTTTGGGTGCAAAATCGGCCCAGCTTTGGTCGGCAGCCCGTTTGGGTGCACCGGCATAATTTTCTGCAGCATCGCCCATCAGTTCAATAGCGTTTATATTACAATCGATGCAGTATTTCAGCAGGTCTTCGGCAGTGCCGGGCATACTACGGAACGAATAGGTTATAACCCCTATCTGCACGCCGTTAATTACAGAATTTGGTTTGCCCGCAGCCCTTAAAAACGATGCTGCAAACGATGCTTTTGAAAGAAGCAGCATACTTGTTGCCGCTATAGTCCCGGTGCCAATAAACTGGCGCCTGCTGATGTTTTGCTTTTTCATAATACCGGTTTGGTGTTTTGGTTGATAGTAAAGTTATCAATTTATAAACACCGGCAAATGATGTATTAAAAGTTTTACTTATTAGTTTACAGTTGATAGTTGGCAGCTGGCATAACCCAATAACCGCCAGCTGCCAAACACAAACGGCTAACCCTGCACCTGCGGCAACACTATCTCAAAATTGGCCCCATTGCCCGGGTGCGAGTAGATCCGCATAGTACCTTTTAGCGTATCTACCAGATGTTTTACCAGGGCCAGGCCAAATCCATAACCCTGCTCGCCGCCGGTACCATCGGTTGATTGTGCTTTGCCGCTCAAAATGGTATCAATACCTTGCTGACTTAGGCCTACGCCGGTATCGGTTACGTTTATTTGCAGCAGGTTTTGTGTTTCGGCAATCTTAAGGCTCAGGCCAACAGTTACCTTACCATTAACCGGGGTAAATTTTATAGCGTTTGAGATAAGGTTGCCTGTAATTTGAAGCAGCTTGTTTTTAGCAAATGGTATAGTTGATGAGTTTACCGAAGTATCTACCGTAAACAGGATCTTTTTGTTCATGGCCTGCGGTGTGTATAGCTTCTCTAACTTGTCTTTAAACACCAGCAGGTTAAACTCGTCGGCTTTCAGATCGCGCCTTGGGGCATCAGCAGTTAAAATTTCGTCGGCCAGCTCCAATAACGAGCGTCCACTGCGTTGTATCAGGTTAATAAATTCCAGCACCTCCTCTATCTCGTTCTCGTGCCCCTGCTCGCTTATTACCTGTGCCAAACCAATTATACCACCTAACGGCCCGCGAATATCATGCGCCACCTTCTTTTTAGTTTCATTGGCCTCTTGCAATTTGGTTTTAAGGCCGGTAATTAAACGGTGGGCATTCAGGCGGTTTACAATTTCGTCAGCAATTATCTTCAACAGTTCCACCTTCTCGGGCGAAAGGCTTTTAAGATCTTTATCCAGCATACATAATGCGCCAAGCTTATGGCCATCGTCAGTTGTTAGCGGGATGCCAAAGTAATAGCGCACTTTTGGTTCGTCTACTACATAAAACTTGTCTTTAAAACGGTTATCGGCGGTAAGGTCTGGCACTTCAAAGTGACCATCCGGGCTGGCTATGGTGTATTGGCAAACAGATTCTTCGCGCGGCATTTGGTCAATATCTAATCCATGATTAGTGATTGTCCATTGCGTAAATGAGTCTATAAGGTTAATAAGCGAGATCTCTGTGCCGGCTACTTTAGCGGCCAGCTTAGCCAGGTCTTTAAAATTCTCCTGGAAGCTTGAGTAATCAAGATCATAGTCTGACAGGCTCAAGATCCTGTCCATTTCATTTTTTGGGATAGGTGGGTTCTGCATGTATTAAAAAAATTGGATCAACAAATATTTACGTATTCCCGGCAATATCGGTTGTTAAAAATCAGTCCAAAAATTAAAATCATTCCCAATAGTTCTAAAAAAAAGGAGGCTCCTTTATCAGAAGCCCCCCGCTTTATGAAGATCAGTTAAAAATTTACTCTGTAACCACTACGGTAGCATTTGCCATCATGGAGTGAACAAGGCAGTGGTAAGTGTAAGTGCCCGGGGTAGTAAATTTAAAGGAAAACTTTCCACCCTGTGCTAAAGTGCCACTGTTAAAAGCGCTGTTAAGGTCAGTAGCTGTATGTGGCGCGCTGTCAGCATTTGTCCATTGCACTGTACCGCCTGCTTTTACAGTTACCGATGCCGGCGAAAAGGCAAAGTCTGTTATGCTAACGGTAGCATCTGGTTTTGGCGCAGTTGGATCTGGTTTTGTTGGCGTAGGTGTACTGTTGCTATCTGATTTTGAACAGGCTGCAACTGCAACCACAACAACCGCTATCATTAACGATATCCCTAAAATGTACTTTTTCATGTTAAAATGGTTTAAATGTTTATTAGGGTTACGGCGGCATTTACACGATGGTTGCTTTGCTTCAAATAATTTTTTAATATTTAGCATTATCAGCAAAACGGCCCGTGGGTATTGCAAAGGGTCATTCTAACAAAATTGTAATATTCAATTAACCCTTATTTAATATTCAGGGTTTTCGTAAATTTGCGCTCCATAATTAATTTATATAGTGACGGAATTAGGTACCCCTTCTATCAAACAAGCCTGGATTGCTGCGCTTCAATCGCCCAAAAAACGTGATAAATTATTAATCGGCTCTTTCATTGTTGCCATCATACTATCATCGTTACCCATATTTTTTAGCTACATACAAAAACGCCGGGGCATTGTGCTCAATGATTGGGTATTAGCCCATTTGCCTGCTTACGATGTTTCAATAGTTATTTTCACTATAATCTGGGGTATGGCTACCCTGATATTTATACGGGCCCTTTACAACCCTGTTATATACATCAATTACGTGTGGACGCTTATTTTTATAAATATAACGCGGATGCTTACCATCACGTTTATCGCGCTTGACCCACCCCGGGGGTTGATACACCTTACCGACCCGCTTACGGGTGTATTTTACGGCCACAATGTTATCACCCGCGATTTGTTCTTCTCTGGCCATACATCAACCCTGGTATTGATATTTTTATGTCTTGAAAGACGTAACGATAAAATACTTGGCTTTATATCCATTATAGCTGTAATGATACTTTTACTGGTACAGCATATCCATTACACCGTTGATGTTGTAGCAGCCCCAATTATAGTGTACATGATATTTTTAATGGTACGCAAACTTTTAAAGCTCGACACTTTAAAAAACAACGAAAATTAAGCTTCTGTTACTTATATTTAAGGTCTGCATTTTTCAATAATCACAGCCCCTAAATACATGAAAAAGAACCTACTTGTGGCAGCTTTAATGCTTTTTACCCTTGTTGTAAACGCGCAGCAAAAAACACCCCGGCAGTTGTTCCCCGGCCTTTTCGAGTCGGTGCAATCATCAGATATATTCCCGGATAATAAAACATTTGTAGACTGTACGCCCAAATATGCACCGGCACTTATCATGAAGGCCTATAACGAGCAATTAGGTAAAGCAGGCTTCGACTTAAAGGAATTCGTACTGGCCAATTTTACCGTACCTGTCGCTACGCACGCCTTCCAAACTGATATTGAAGATGGCATCCGTAAACATATAGATACGCTGTGGCAGGTGCTGCAACGTAAACCCGATGCTGCTTCAAAGCTATCATCACTGGCCGCTTTGCCAAAGCCATACATTGTACCCGGCGGACGTTTCCGCGAGATCTACTACTGGGACAGCTATTTTACCATGCTGGGCCTGCAGGAAAGTAAGCAAACCAAAGTTATTGGCAATATGATAGATAACTTTGCTTACCTGATAGATACCTACGGCTTTATCCCCAATGGTAACCGTGCTTATTACCTTACCCGATCGCAGCCGCCATTTTTCTCGCTGATGGTGAACCTGCTTGCCAAAAGCCAGGGTAATGCTATACTGAGCAAATACCAGCCACAGCTAATAAAAGAATACAATTACTGGATGCTGGGCGGCACCGGTTTAGCTAATAATAAAGCAACCCATCGCGCGGTGCGCATGGCTCATGGCACCCTGCTTAACCGTTACTGGGACGAAAGCGATGAGCCACGCGAAGAAAGCTACATCAAAGATGTTGACGCAGGTAAAACTACTACACAGGCATTACCTGTCTTTTATCATCATATCCGCGCGGCGGCGGCTTCCGGCTGGGATTTTAGCAGCCGCTGGTTTGATGACCCCAACAAGTTAGGCACCATCAAAACTACCGATTTGGTACCTGTAGACCTGAACTGCCTGCTGTATAACCTGGAACTAACCATTGCCCATACTTACCAAATAAAAGGCAACCAAAAGCTTTATGCACTTTATACAGGTAAAGCCGCAGCCCGTAAAAAGGCTATATTGAAATACTTTTGGGATGAAAAAACAGGCTGGTTTAACGATTATAACTGGACTACTAAACAAATTGCAGACGTGCCAACTTTAGCTGCTGTTTTCCCGTTGGAGTTTAAAATAGCTACGCCTGCTCAGGCGCAAAAAATAGCCGATGGGCTTAAAAAGAACTTTTTAAAACCCGGCGGCCTGGTAACCACCTTAAACTTTAGCGGCCAGCAGTGGGATGCCCCAAATGGCTGGGCTCCTCTGCAATACATGGCTATTGACGGGCTGGAAAACTACGGCCACATCGAACTTGCAAAAGATATAGCCACCCGCTGGTTGCAGCTCAATATCCGCGTGTTTAGGAAAACAGGCAAACTGCTTGAAAAATACAATGTGGTTGATACCAGCCTCACCGCCGGCGGCGGCGAATACCCGTTACAGGATGGCTTCGGCTGGACAAACGGGGTGTTATTAAAACTGATGAACAGGTATCATTATGATGAAAAGCAGGGGGAATAGTTGCGCTTTATTGCCATAGGTTGCTATATTTGAATTTACGCTAATGCCGCAATTATTCAAACCAATATACCGCCCAATGGAAAACTCAAGAAGAAATTTTATAAAGAATACTGCCATCGCATCAATAGCAGCGGCTGCTGTACCGGCAAAAAGCTTTGCTATACTGCATAAGGATAAACAACCCGACGAACAAACCATCGGCCATAATGGCTTTACTTATAAGGTTGATAAAAACTGGGCAAAAATAAGCGTGACCAACACCCCGCTGGCCAATTGCCACGAGATGGTGCAGGACAGTAAAGGCCGCCTCATTATGCTGGGTGACCATACGCATAACAACATCCTCATATTCGATAAATCGGGCAAATTGCTTGATTATTGGGGCACTGCATTACCCGGCGGGCACGGCCTCAGCATCAGTAAAGAGGGCGGCGAAGACTTTTTATTGCTGACCGACTGCGGCTGGGCTTTAGATCGTACCGGCAACACCTACGGCCAATCGGGCCAGGTGTTAAAAACCACGGTAGATGGTAAACTAATATTTGCTATTGGCCACCCGCGCACTATCGGCATCTATAAAGATACCGAACCATTTAAACCTACTGAAACAGCCGTAGCGCCCAACGGCGATATTTATGTTGCGGATGGTTATGGGTCTGACTATATCATTCAATACAACAGCAAGGGCCAATACATCCGTCACTTTGGCGGACATAACAACACTAACCCCGACCACAACCTGCACAATGCCCATGGCATCACTGTAGATACACGCGATAGCAGCAATCCTGTTTTGATATGTACCTCGCGCGAGGAAAACTGCTTCAAGATCTTCACCATGGATGGTAAATTCATTAAACGTATTGATATGCCGGGCATGTACGTTTGCAGGGCGGTTATAAACGAAAGTAATATATATGCGGGCGTTTGCTGGTCAAAAAACGCCCAGGGCAAACAGTTTGACGGCTCAGGCTTTGTGACCATTTTGGATAGGGATAATAAAGTGATCTCCAACCCCGGCGGCGAAGCACCGGTATACAAGAATGGTGTTTTACAACAAACCCTGCAAGCTAAAAATGCGGTGTTTATGCATGGGCACGATGTATGTATAGATGAGGATAAAAGCATTTATGTATGCCAGTGGAACGCCAACCATACCGCGCCTGTGAAATTGACAAGGGTGTAAATTATTACACCGGCTTACGCTATAGCCCAAGCTTACAACTGAATGCCATTACAACATAACCGTTTAATATAACTATGAATATCGTCATCGGCATATATACATGCCTTTTACTGACTTTTACATTTCTGCCGCTCATACGTAACGATTATTGGGTTTTCAGAGTATTTGATTATCCCAGGCTGCAAAAACTTTTTTTAAATATATCGGCGGTTGTTTTGCTGCTTACCTGCTATAGCGGCCCTGCTATTTATAAGCAACTACAGCTGCTTGTATTGTGCATCAACATCATCTACTTATTATGGCTTATTATTCCCTTTACCCCTTTTGGTAAAAAACAGGTACTAAGGGCTGGGCCGGTAAACCAACATAAAAGCTTAAGCATTATGATAGCCAATGTATTGCAGACCAATCACAATACAAAAGGTTGTTTAAATGAAGTAGCAAAATCCGACCCGGACGTTGTTATACTATTGGAAGCTAACAAACGCTGGGACACTGAAACCCGTAGCCTAAAAGAAAAATATCCGTATGCTGAAAGGGTGCCGCTCGAAAACATGTACGGTTTACTGCTATACTCAAAGCTGGAAATGATTGAAACAAGTACACAATATCTTGTTGAAAAAGACATCCCCTCTATACACACAAAAATAAAGTTAAGGAACGGGCAACTGGTGCAATTTTATGCGGTACATCCAACGCCGCCGGTCCCGGGCGAAAACGTTAGAGCAACGGAACGTGATAAGGAATTGCTTTTAGTAGCCGACCTTGCCAAGCAAAGCCGGCTACCCGTTATCGTAGCCGGAGACCTTAATGATGTAGCCTGGAGCCATACTACAGATCTTTTTTTGAAGATGAGCGGGTTGCTTGATCCGCGCAGGGGGCGCGGGTTCTTCAACTCCTTTAATGCTCACCATTTTTTCTTACGTTTCCCGTTAGATCATGCTTTTATCTCCAGGCATTTTAAAGTAATCACATTGAAACGCCTCAATAATTACGATTCAGACCATTTTCCAATTTTTTTGCACGTACAATTAGACGATGATGCTTACCTGGAGCAACAACCATTGCAAGCCGACCAGGAAGACATTGAAGAAGCTGTAGAAAAAAAGAAAAAAACAACCTAAACCCTACCTCACCGGCTTAGGGAATACCGGCAAACTTTCATGCCCATCTGCGTCTACGGCCTGCACGGCAAACAGGTAGTTGTCTTTTGAGTAACCGATGTTGGCATTGGTGCTGGTCACATAAAATTTCTTTTCCCAAAACGGGCTGATGGTTTCGCGCATCAGTACATAGTAGCCTGAGGGTGCTTTTCCTTTCGGGGCATCCCATTTCAGTTGGGTTTTGTTGGTGAGGCCGCTGGTTATAATGCCTACATTCTGCGGCTCGGATGGCGCCAGGGCAAGATTGGCTAATACCGAAAGATTCATTCGGGCTACTTTTTGAATGTAGTCGTAATCGGCAAAATCGGGCAGATCGCCATAGTCAATGCCATTTTCCTTGCGGATATCCTGGTGCTGGCGGTTAAAATCCTCATTCATTTCTGTAATGCGGATAGCGGTATAACCTTGTTGTGAAAACGGCGTATGATCACCTCCACGCAGGTAACGGTCGCGGCGATAGATCAACTTAACATCCAGTTGTTCTACATATCGCTCGGCAATTTCTTTGGTGTAACGCGCCAGTTCACGCGCGGGGCTATCATTTTCCCCACCTACCGAATTACGGGTTGAAGCCTGCTTTTCGGTTTCTGTAGCCGGTACGCCTTCGCTAAAAACACGTACACTGCGGTTATCTTTCAGCCCGGTTTCCATCCCGTAGGTATTACCCACAATATCATTATTCAGCAAGGCATCTATCTGCCAGCCCTCGGCTTTGGCGCGTTTGGCAACATTGGTGGATCCGTAAAGCCCCTGCTCCTCGCCTACCACGGCCATAAATATTATGGTTGCCGGGAACGACCGCTTAGCCATCACCCTTGCCAGTTCCATGGATACCGCCGTGCCCGATGCATCATCCACCGCTCCCGGTGCAAAATCCTTTACGTTCATTACATCAGTTACCCTCGAATCGTAATGGCCGGATATGATGTAGATGCGCTTGTCGGCCGTGTCTGTCCCTTTTAAAATGGCCAGCACGTTTTTCATGGGCGTTGGTTTATCTATGCGGTTGCCCTGCGGCTGTATAAACGCGTCAAATTCAACCTTCATGCGGCCGTTTGATGCGGCGGCATAGCGCTCATACTCTGCTTTTATCCAGTTACGTGCCGCGCCTATCCCTTCGGTTTTGCTAACGGTATCGCTCAGGGTATGCCTGGTTTTAAAGCTCACCAGTTTCCGCACAATAGCTTCAATGTTTTTAGATGATACCTCATCAACCATTTGTTTGATGCCTGCATCCTGCTTTATAGTGGTCTGTGCCGATGCAGAAATGGTTAAAATAGAAATGATAAACAGGCTGATACGTTTCATAAAGCAATTTAGCAAAATGGCTTTTGTGAAAGATGAGTGAGTTGATATTGTTACAAATACCCATCTGAGCGTCATTTCGAGGTACGAAGCAATCTCTTCACATGCTAAGCGGGATGCAATGTCAGGAGATTGCTTCGTACCTCGCAATGACGCGCGGGGTATTAAAACTAAAAGAGACGCGAAGTATCGCGTCTCTACAGTATTTTATTTTACCGTATAGGTTGCTTTGCTAACCCCCACTCCTGTAATTTTTAAGGATTTCCAGTTAGCAGGAAGCTTGCTCCTTATCTGGGTGATGCCCGTCGGGGTAATATCCAACCCGCCAAAACCCATCAGCATAGCCTGGATAATACCGCCTGCGCCAGTAGCAAAGTAAGGGTTGGTACCACCCTTAGTTTCCGCAATTACCCTGAACGGTGGATTCAGGTTTGGTTCATAGGCTTCTTTAAACCAATGATAGGCCTTTTGTCCATCGCCAAGGCGGGCGTAAAGTAGTGCAAATACACCTTGTGTCATGGCCGGGGTACCTTCATTGGGTACACGGGTTTCGTAGTATTCCAGGTCTTTTTTGATCTGCGCCGGGTCGGTTATGGTTTTTAGCGGATAGGCTAGCAGGTTAACATCCGCTTGTTTAATGCCTTCGCCTTTATACTGGGCGTGCTCCTGTGTTACCCCGTTAGCCATTTTCAGGATGGGGATATTATTAGCTACGTTCACCCAGTCGCTATCCGCCTGCATACCTAATATTTTAGCGGCGGCGGTGGCGTTCATCAGGTTAGCCTGCGCAGCAGCATTGGTAAAAGCGTTATTGTCAATATTCTCCGCCCATTCATCGGCAGCAACAACATTCTTAATATCGTAATGCCCGGGGCCGTTCCGCTCTACCCGGCTCGCCCAAAAATCGGCAGTGGCTGATAGGATGGGCCAGCCTTTATCGCGCAGCCATTGTTTATCCTGCGTAACGCAGTAATAAGCCCACGCGGCATTGGCCACATCGGCACTTATGTGGTGCTCAAATGGTCCGCTTAGTGCCCAAACGGGCGTTTCCTCCACCCCGCTATCGGCGCTCTCCCATGGGTACATAGCGCCTTTATAACCGTGCGAAAAAGCGTTTTTACGGGCGTTCTCTAATCTTTCAAATCTATATTCCACCATCGACTTTGCAATCTCGGGGTGCATCACCAGCATAGCAGGGAACATCCACAGGTCGGTATCCCAAAATACGTGGCCATTATAGCCCAGTCCCGATAAACCCATTGGCGATGGCGATAAAGCCGTACCCTCACGCGAGAAAGAATATAGATGATAAAGCATACTGTGTACATCCTGCTGTGCCTGCGCATCGCCCTCTATCTGGATATCGCTTTTCCACAGCTCATCCCATGCTTTATTATGAAATTGGATCAGCCTGTCGCGGCCCTCCAGCTTGGCAAAAATAGTGAGGCGTTCGGCTTCATTCAACGGGTCGGCGTGATGTGCCGATGTGATGGACGAGCCGGTAACCCCGTATTTGTACGTTTGCCCCGCTGCAATAGCACGACTGAATTTCATCAGGTGCATGTTGTTGTCCCACATTTCGTGAATAACGCGGGGCTCTTTGCCATGCTCCTCGTTAAACAAAAACGAGGTTGATGCACAAAGCTGCAGCTTGCCGGTAGGGCTTTTAGCGGTTGAGGTTAACAGGCTGATGGTTACATGCGGCCTGTCAATCTCGTTATAATAATTTTGAACCTCCTTTAGCGCATCGGGCGCTTCCATTACGCTTGCTGCGGTTACATTGATGGCCTTTTTAGCCGTAACAGCTACATCCATCAGTACCGTAAAAGGTAGCTGGCGTAACGAATAATAGGTGTATTTGATACTTGCCTTATCGCCATAATCAAACGTGGTGGTGAAGGCGGCGTGCTGCATATCAAGCTCCTGCTTAAAGTTGCTTACCATTTTGGCGTCGATGCGTTTACCATCCACTTCCAGGTACATATTAAGCAGGTTAAAACTATTCAAAAAATTGCTTACACGGCCGCGGCCATACAGGTCATAAGCGCCTGCAAGTACCACATTTTTTACCTTAAACGGCTCGGGCGATGATACGATGCCTATCATCCCGTTGGCGGCGGTAATGCCATAGTAGTTGTTCGGGTCTATCTTATCGGCTTTTATAATCCAGGGGTTTTGCGCCGATGTGCGGGTTATTACTAACAAGCCCGACAATACAATAAGGGATACTATTCTCTTCATATAAACCCGTTATTTTATTTTTAACTGCAGCTTCTCGTTCACCAATTCGCCTATTTTACGGCCCGATGCGGTCCCTGTAACACATGCTATTTTGTAATGGATGCCACCATAAACACGCGACATGGAAGCCTCCTGTGCGGCTAATCTGAATGATTTAAAACTACGTGCAGGTATCCCAAATTCGGTTTCGGATGAATCTGTGTAGGCTACATCATCGCCAAAGCTTTTTGTAAGCGTTTCTGCCGCGGCGGCTGATATTACAGCATGGCCACTAATATACTCAGGGAATGGCGGGGTTTGGATGCGCGGCCTCCAGTCGGGGTTTAACAGCTTGGTTATCACCGTTTCGGGGCGTACGCTGTTTGCTTTGTACTTTACATACCAGCAATTAATAAAGGCATCAAACAGAGCAATAGATGCTTTTGTATAAGCAGCCACAGTAGTGCCGAAATCGGCGTTCTTAATTTTAGAGCCAATGCCTGCAATGTTCATCCAATGCCCTGCCGGCCCAAATTTTTTGGTAGCGAATGATGCGTGGCCAATTACATTTAGTTTAAACGCGTTGTCGTCCCAAAAATCGGCCATGTGCTTTTGGTCTTCGGTAAGGTTATCACCTAATTTCTCAACCTCTACCACGCTCTTATAAAACACACCGTTCTTATCTGTCATGTTATACGGCGGTGGTTCGGGGGCCGGTATTTGCGATGCCGAATCTAAAACCATGGTGCGGATCTCGCCCCAATGCGGTTCAAGCGCCTGGGCGTACATTGGCGGTGTAGGGATCCAGCGGCCATCCTTGCGCACAACGGTATATTTACTTGCCGAGCGGGTTTGCGCATAATGATCTTTCTTGCTCCATTTCATGATATGTTTGGCAACACTATCCGAGTAAGCAACCGAGTTTTTAAACACATCCGAAGGCATACCGGCATCTTTTGCTTTTTGCTTTAACTCGTCGACATAAACAGACATACTGCCTTCCGGGAAGGTAACGGCATTCCCCACAAAGCAAAACGAAAGCAATGATGCAAACTGAAAATCTATCTCTTTGCCTTTTTCGGGCTGCGGTGCTTTTGGCAGGTGCTTTATTTGGCCGGCTAATGAGCGGTAATGTATTGGGTCGCCGGCGGCAATTACTTCGTATGCAGCAATGTTTGCATACGCATAGTTACGGGATGCAATAACCGGCGGAAAATTATTTTCAAGAACAATATCGTTCAGTTTTTTTACGGTAACGCGGTAAAGTTCGGGATCGTGGGTAACCTTTTGGTAGTCGGCTTTTTTACAAGATGTAAATACTAAAATTACACCTGCAATTAAAAACAGGAAACGTTTCATAACAGCTTATTGGATTTAGAAAAAAGATGGCTTGCACCATCAAACTTATATTGGCTTTTTGTGAGATTTACGGGCTAATATAAGGTTTTTTAGCTAATAGATAAGCGCATAAATTGTTTGATTTTAACCGGGTTAAATAAGTATTTTTAGACTTCAAAAAAGGTAAAAATATTAGTTTTGCCTGATTCTAAAATGTTACTGTATTTGTATGAAAAAACCCGTTCTGTTTGTTTTTGGTTTCCTTGTTTTAGCCTTTATAAGTGTTTACTTTATTATACCTCAAAAAATACAGGCAACCCGTGTGGTTGAAATAGATGCCACGGATATAAACATATCAAAATTCCTTGTTAACAAAAGGCCATGGGCCAAATGGTGGCCAGGCAAACACGTGGCTACCGACAGCTCGTTATATACCTATAAAAACATCAGTTTTACCTTGCAGGAAAACACCAACAGCGAGATGCACGCGCTTATCAGGCAGGATGACATTGAACTAAAAAGTATACTAACCTATGCCACAACAGGCGAGGGTATGTGCGAGGTTAACTGGTTTGCCGAAAAACAAAGCAGCCTTAACCCTTTTGAGCGAGTGGCCGAATACTTTAAAATTAAACGGATAGCCCAAGACCTGGATGGAGTGTTAACAGATTTTAAAAAATTTATGCAGGCAGACATGAATGTGTACGGTATGAATTTCACGATAACAAAAATACAACACCCTATTGTATTGACAACTACTGTAAACACAACTGATTACCCCGCCGCCGAGCTTATTTATAGTAAAGTGGCCGAATTAAGAAAACAGATCCGCGCACAAAATGCTATGGCTGTTGATTCGCCAATGATGAATGTACACGCGGTTGAGACAGGTGGCTACCTGGTAACGGTGGCCGTACCCATCAACACCATAATTGAGCCCGGCAAAAATGCAATGATAAATAAGCTGGTAAAGAATGCGAATGCTTTAGAAACCCAGGTTAAAGGTGGTAAAAACACTATTTTAAATGGTTTTTCGCAACTTAAAAACTACCAAAAAGCCCACCGATTAATATCACCGGCAATGCCTTTTGAATCGTTAGTTACTAACAGGCTCGCCGAAAAGGATACCGCTAAGTGGGTCACTAAAATTTACTGCCCAGTTTTTTAATAGCGCTTACTTAGTTAACAATATCAGCTTACCATCGTATGTAGTGACCACATAGCTTGTACCAGTAGCTGTTTTGTATGGGTAAAGGTGAGTTATCTCCTGTGAGTTAAGCATGGCATTT
>NZ_JBAZRC010000128.1:1055-14494 GCF_041663085.1 Mucilaginibacter sp. | reverse complement strand
GCGGAATTGAAATTGTTCATGACGCGCAAAATTGACTTTTAAAAGTTATACTTGCTGATATGTCTGAACTCATTCTGTCCAATTTTGCCTTGCACATAGCACTTGCCCCTGACGAACAGGAGCAAGTACTTGCCTTGTTGCAGCGTAAGACAGTTGCTAAACGCAGTATATTGCTGCGCCCCGGCGAGATCGAACGGCATATCTATTTTGTTAACAAAGGTTGCCTGCGCATGTACCACACCGATAAGAACGGACAGGAACACAACCTCTGCTTTTATCCAGGGAACTGGTGGGCTTGCGATATTGTAAGTTTTTTTAAAGCGAAACGGGCCACCAATTCCATCCAGGCATTGGAAGATACGGAAGTGTGTTACTTTACCTTACCGGCGCTCGAACGGTTGTTTAACGAGTTACCCAGGTTCGAGCGCTTTTTCCGCATCCTCACGCAAAACGGATTTGATATGTTCCAGCGGCGGGTTACGTCAAACCTGTCCAAAACTGCCGAGCAGCGTTACCGTGAATTCCGCAGGCATTACCCGGGACTCGAACAGCGCATATCACAGAAGCATATTGCCAGCTACCTGGGCATAACAGCAGCCTTCCTCAGCATGATGCGCAAGGAAAAGGACTTATAATCTAGTTCAGATGATCACGCCGAAACAGTACAGGCGAAATACTGGTGCGCTGTTTGAACAGTTTATTGAATGATTGCGGATGCCACCAACCTGACCATCAGCGAAGTGGCTTTTCAAACAAACAACGCTTTCTCCTGTACAATTCAGAGCATCTTTAAACTGATTCCGGAAACCCACGTTTTAACCGGATCATTTCACCACCGGGAAATTACCACCATCGATAACATAATTAGCACCGCTGATGTAAGACGCCTTTGGTGATACCAAAAAGTGAACTAATTCCGCGGTTTCTTCCGGTTCTGCCATTCTGCCCAAAGGCACGCCGCCAACCCGGTCAAAAAGTTTCTGCGTCATTTCCTCAAAGGTTATTCCGGCCTGCTTAGCAAGATCATTCAGAAAGCTGGACATCGCCTCCGTTTTGTTCAGGCCGGGAGATACAGTAACCACCCTAACACCCTGCGGTCCCACTTCGTCAGCCAGTGACTTGCTGTACGAATTTAAAGCGCTTTTCGCCGCGCTGTACGCCATCGTGGATTCCCAGATCGGGAACTGCCCGCTGGTTGATGAAATGTGGATGATCACGCCGCTTTTCCTTTCCAGCATTTGAGGTAGCAAGGCCCGGTCCAGACGTACCGAAGACAGCAGGTTGATCTCCAGGGCCCGGTACCAATGCTCATCTGCCAGCGTACTAAAGCCCCCGCCAGGGAAAGTGTTAGCGCCCATGTTGTTGATCAGGATATCTACACTGCCAAAATGTTCGGTAATCTCCGCAGCAACTTTTGACACCTCTTCTAATTTTGAAAGGTCGGCTTCGATAAAACGGTATGGCAAATCTTGTGCTTCCGGCGGATTTCGGGCCGTTACGATCACTGTGGCACCCGCAGCCAGTAAACGGCTTGTGATCGCTTTTCCTATACCTTTTGTGCCGCCTGTCACCAGTGCTATTTTTCCTTCGAGGTCTTTGACCTGATTTTGTTGATCGCTCATTTTATAAAAATTGAATTACTTTTGTTTCGCAAAGAAACTAAAGCAAATGATGGCTTTTTATTTTTTGCCTGTTATTGGTGGTTACCTGCCCGTAACTAAAGGCAATAAGTGGTAACATAAACGTAACTAATGAGAAAACAAATGCAAAACCCGGATAACTGCGCGGTTGTCCGTACCATGGGTTATATTGGCGGTAAGTGGAAACCAATCGTACTGATTAGAATATTAACCGGCGTCAAAGTTCGTTTCGGGAAACTCGCGGTTCAAATGCCGGATATTTCCCGGAAGATCCTCAGCCAGCAGCTGAAGGAACTGGAGGAGGACGGACTCATCATCCGCCACAGCTACATGGAAAAGCCGCCCCGCGTGGAGTATGAATTAAGCGAACGTGGTAAAACCCTGATCCCGGTATTGAAAGCAATGCATGACTGGGGTGCACTGATGGAAGATCCGGCCACAAGGTCTGTCTGGGAACCGGTTGTTATGTGATCTGGGCGCTGACCAAATTGGCTGCATGGGATTCACTTTTGTGGCGTCCTCGCAGCCCGTACATAGTGAATCAAAATATAGTCTTGATCACTTTGTCTGTGCCATTGATCAGGTAGGCAACTTCGGACGGTTCCGGCTCCCGTTTTTTATTCTGAACGCAAAGCTGATAAAGCTCGGCTAATAAGCCGATGTGCCGGTAAGTTGGAAAGTCGGTTACTTCAATTTTTTTGAGCGTTTCATTCAGGTCGCTGATGGTTTTTCGGCTAAACTTCAGCTGCCGGCGCTCGCAGACCTGTTCCAGATGTTTCTCCAAGGCAATGCCCGCTACAACGCCGGCTGCCCGTAACTGTTTGTTCTTGAGTAGTAAAGCCGCTTTATCCAGTTCAGCATCCAGCAGGCCGGCTTGAAGTTCGCGGCGGATATCTAGCAGCGAACTGTCCAGCGTTTGAAGCACAGCGCCGATGAGATGGAACTGCTGTTCAAAAGCCGGGATAGCGGCGTCCAGACCCGCAACCACTTTCTTGTCAAAGCCTGCGGTCACGATGGTATCACTGAAATAATCCGCGATCACATAATTATCTTTATTAATCTCTTTTCGGTTCTTCGGTTTTTCATACAATGCCACAAAGTCGTTAAAGCGCAATGGGAGTAATATTTTCACTATAGCCATCGCTTCACTGTACCAGGGCTGATAAGCTGACTTAAATACCGGCAGCCCTTTCTTGAATTCCTGGTAATTCTTTTTTAGCACTTCGGTAAAATGCTGTTCCATTTGCTCGGGAAACTGTTCGTCACGCAATGCATTGAGTAAGCCAACGCCCTGCATACCGTTTGTATTCACTGAAAATATCATTTTGCTGGTTGATAATTTGCCCGACCCTTGGATTGTTCCGAACTTCAGGATTTACGGCCATCAGTCCGGTCAGGTAGATATTGTGCAGATTGAAATTTCCTTTCGAGAGATTGGAAATAGTGCTGTAGCCCTGCTGGTATATCTTCTCCTGCGCTAAAAAACAGGATAAAAGCACCACCATAACAGCAATTGATACTTTAGCAAACCAAAAGATGACCATCAAAATAAACTCTCAAACTTTCACAGCGACTCTGTTGGATAACAACACAGCAAAAGCTTTCCGGCAAATGCTGCCAATGACCATCCATATGACAGAGTTAAACGGTAATGAAAAATATTTTGATCTGCCATCATCGCTGCCCATACGAACAGTAAAGCCTGGCAGTATCAAAAATGGAGACATCATGTTATATGGATCAAAAACGTTGGTATTGTTTTACAAGAATTTTCAAACATCATATGATTATACCAAGATCGGAACGATAGATAACATTGAGAATTACACGGCTGCTTTAGGGACCGGCAATGTAACAGTAGTTTTCGAAGCAAGATAAATGTGGTTACAGGATAGTAGCCGGGGTTTGGCTCGAACCCGGTACCGTAAATAATTTTGAGTATTTTGCAGTCTAAAACGGGCCGATTTAGTACTTTTGTATCGTCAGGAAGGTGATACACCAAAACGGCCACCAGGGCCCGCTGTAGTCATTGTAAAGTATTGATATTCAGTTAGAAATAGAGATAAGAGTGTAGCCCAGGTGGGCGCACTTCTAAAAAAAAGCCGTTTCTAATTCAGAAACGGCTTTTTTGTTTTAAACAATGGAATATTGGATGAGTTACGGTAAACAGTTTGGGTAATTATTCCATATGCACGTTAAAAAATATAAATGAAAGAGCAACAATCGGCAAGTGCATGTAATGGGAGTCGAACCCGACCGCTTATGCGGTTTCAACCAGATGAAGTATCACCCGCATACGGCATCTTTCAATTATGTTTATAAAAAAGGGCAAAAAGCAACGGGTGTTTTTTTTACTGAACTACTTGTGAAATTAATCACTGGCTGGATTTGAACCAACGTCCTTCCGCCAAAGGCGAATGTTCTAACCGATGTAACACCTGTTTACGGCACCTTTTAAAAGAAGAGCTACAATTAACCAGCGTTTGGTTTTTGCGTGACAGGCGAAGTAACGCTGATCTACGGCATCTTCTTTATATCTTAAGGGCGATGGGCAATATGCGCTTGCACTGCTCTACCAACTGAGCTACAATGGAATTTACTTCCACTGACCGGGATCGAACCGGCGACACGAAGTAGCGCATATTTACGGCACCTTAATATTTTAGTTTCTTAAAAAAGGGTAAAGAGCAATAAGCCAATCTGCACTGTGCTCTATCCAGTTGAGCTACCCTTGCGGGGACGGATTCGAACCGCCAACCCCAGCGTCCAATCGAAGTAAGACTTATTTACGACACCTTCTTTTATATTTTTATAAGGAGCAACAGGCGAACGCGGGACGGGGGCACGCTTTTGGGACTCGAACCCACAGTTTAGCTTACACTATACTGACCAGCCCCCACAAATGGTAGCGAAGTAACCCGTTTCTACGGCATCCTTATATTTAGATAAAAGCTGAAAGCGAAAAGGTTAAAGCTTTTTGCTTTGGTCTTTAAGCTTTCAAGCTTAATTTATAATTCTATGTTATTGATAGCATCCAGGGCCGAGCCCCCGTTCTCTAAAGCAGCTAACACTTCAAAAACTTTGTCGCTCCAGCCGGCTACCAGGTATATATCATTGCGTAATATTTGCAATGGAGCTTGTCCGTAACCTTTCAGGTCGAACAAGTAGAGTTTCGCGTTTGGCGATACCTCTGCCTTGTAGCGTAACCACAGGGTTTGGATATGGTCGGCAGTATTGTTGCTGTTCCATAACTGGGCATCCGTGAATAGAAACACCTTGTCCATTTGTACCTTACGGGATAATATATCCTTGATAACCAGGTAGCCATTGGTGCTGTAACCCACCTCGCCCTCGCGGCGATAAAACTCCTGTACGTTACCCAAGATGTTATTACGTGGCACAGTGATGGTTTTCCATGTATCGCCAAACATACCTACCTCCACGTTTTTGCAACGGCTTTGCAACAGCATGGCCAGCATTAAGCCTACGTCGTATAACAGAATCTTGCTTTTGGCCGATACGGGTGTTTGCATCGATCCCGAAACGTCGCACGCTAACAGCACACGGGTATCATGGTCAAAGCCTTTGATGTTGGCAGCACTTGCCTTTACAGCTTTTTCCAAAGCATCCAGCAACTCGCCGGTGTAACCTTTGTTTTGGCCCTGCAT
This sequence comes from Mucilaginibacter sp., assembly GCF_041663085.1. Taxonomy (GTDB): domain Bacteria; phylum Bacteroidota; class Bacteroidia; order Sphingobacteriales; family Sphingobacteriaceae; genus Mucilaginibacter. The sequence goes on along the minus strand of NZ_JBAZRC010000128.1, from coordinate 9,186 downwards.
TAAACCGGTCAGCTTTTTAACCAGGCTTTGCGCAGGCACTTTGGTAACCTCCGGATTGATTAGCTCGCGGTAAGCGGCCAGATAACGGAACGGAAACTGTTTTGCCTTAGCAACCTCATCCGCATCGGCTAAACGTGCGCATACTTTTTCAAAATGCGCGTAGCTTACACCGGCTTCCTGTATATTCCGCAGGTTACGCAGCAGGGCCATGTAGCCCAATTTGCCGCTGTCTATCAGTTCTTCCCACTTAGAGCGGAATGCTATCGCTTTTGCCTCTTCGCTGTCAAAATTCAGCTGACCTAATGCCGACAGCTCGGTTTCCCACGTGTAAGGCGTTTGCAGGTCGCCGTTCACTATTTTGTTGAACAGGACTTGTTGCAATTCATCCTTTGCTTTAGGGTGAACCAAAAACAAGGCATCGCGCAGTTTGATGGCTCCATCGCGGTTGTATTTACCAAACTGGTACTCGTCGAAACGGTTAAACGCTGTGCTCAAGCCTTTTTGCAATTGCTTGCTCAGGCGGTTCAGCTTTTTGGTGCCTTTACGCTCGTTTAACAATTCATAGCAGGCCAGCAACTCAGTGATCTCATCGGCACGGCCGATCACGCCATCGGTAACCCGGGCGACCAAATTGTCGCCCGAGTGCAACTTAGCCAATTCGGTAACCAGCACCAGCGGTACCGAACGCATATACATTTTGGTGCGGGCATATACAGCCAGCTTACCCACATACACAGGGTCGCACGCGGTGATCAGTTGTTGCAGGCGGGTTAAACGCGCCTCATCTTTTTCATAAAAAGAGTCGTTTAAGCTCCAGGTAACCACGGCGGTGTACAGTTCCATTTCTGGTGACAGCGTAAACGCTTTGGCACCCGCATAGTTAACGGTCTTGGTTTTTAATTTGCTTAACAGGTTGAATTTCATGGTGAACCTCCTTTATTTCTTAATTGTTGATACAAAGAAATAGGGGTACTGCGCAGTGTATTTGCGCAGTAAAAATTATTTGAAAAAAAACTTTTTGAGGGGAGGTTTAAAGTGTTCATGTTCACTGCCGTGAACGCTTGTGAACAGTATTTAATGCCTGATTATCAGAGTGATAAAAAAATAAGTTTTTTGTTTTTTATTGAAACTGCCGGAATAAGGGCTTGCGGGCTGCTGTAATATGCGGTTTAATTGAAGCGTATGTGTTTTGGGCAGAAATTTCAAACATCGACCCGGGGAAAAAAACGACTTTTTTCGCCCCTGAAACGACCTTTTTCGCCTGATAAGTTATTCCATTTTAAGTCGGAGTCGAGAATTTGGGGCGGGTGGGACTATAGGTTTTTACAACACCCCTCGCCGTTAAAAGCTCATAAATAAAAAAATACAAAAATTTCTTTATTTATAAAAAATGTTGTATCATTGTATCATGAAAACAACAACAATACAAATACAATTGCCGCAACCGATATATCGGAGGTGATTGGGTATGTATTGACAAAATATAATAGATAACCAGGATCCTCTTAGATAAATTTCTAAGGGGATCTTTTGTTTTAGCGGTATTTTTTAGGGTAGTATATCAATTGGTTAGATTACCTGCTTTGGGAGCAGGAGGCTCCCGGTTCGAGCCCGGGTTACCCTACTTTATACTTGGAAATATAGCTTAATGGTTAGAGCGGCACCCTTATACGGTGATGGTTAAAGGTTCAAGTCCTTTTATTTCCACCATATTTTCCTGTGGTGCAATGGTAGCACGCCTGATTTTGGTTCAGACGATAGTGGTTCAAATCCATTCGGGAAAGCTTGATGAAAGAAACGCTCTGTTTGGTTGATTTTAATGGTGATTTCTGCAAGTGGCGGGTAGGGGAAGGTGTGAGAATGAATACAGAAAAATCTGTATTTTGGTATGCGTAAATGTTTTGGCAGATTAAACCAGAACCACGTGCAAAGTAATGCTGGTTTTGCGGATTTGATTGGCATTAATTGTTGTTAAGCTGAAATCTTAACATGTTTTAGGCCGATTTGGAAACTTCGACCAGTGGGGGATGCTTGCAGTAGCAGGGGAGTATTATCTAAGGCATATGCGGCACGCGTGCGCCAGCGGGGGATTAATTGATGTGCCCGAAGAGAGACTCGAACCCTCTATGGGATATACGAGTTCGAATCTCGTTCCGGTTACTTAACATGTGATAACCACAAGCAGGACGCTTGCGGCAGCGCGGGGATGTTTCTTTTGGGCATATGTGGTCTTTCATTCACTTGTTTCCAATTAAATAATCTGTTTTAAATGCTATTGAAACAAGTTTGTCATTTTGAAAGGTGTAATAATGTAATATTCCAAGAACCAGCGACTCCATACGAATATACTTAATGTCAATATCTGGAACATCACCAAAAAATTGGTTCAAAAATTGACGTTTACTCATTCCTGTTTTTATACCGTTCTTTAACTTCCACACCCCATTTGTAATTTTTCCTGATAATAGCTCCATTTTCCCTGATTCAGTTCCTTTCAGGAAATTTATGTAACTGCTTCCAGACGAAAATTGAAAAGCTGTTACTGAGTCGTTTTCGCCAAGCCTTGGAAGTTTTTTGATTTTGAAATTAGAACTTGATAATATCGATTTAATATTTTTGATTGTGTCGAATTCTCCGAAAGGATAATACAAAAATCTATCACGGCTTACAATATTTAAAGTATCTTTTATAAAAGTCACTTCTGTTGTCTTTGAAGTATCTTTGATAGATACACGAAGCCGCTTTAAAATATTTAAAGTATCCCTTTTGTATCGAGAAAGACTTTCTTTCTTTACACTATCAATTTGGCTTGATAGTTTTTTTTCTGTTTTTCTGTTACAAGCAAACAAAAAAACACTTGTAACGATAATTAAAAATTGATATTTCATAAGATTGCTAATTTCTAATATACTAATGACAACTACACTACCCTGGAACTAGGTGGTCTTGCCAAACAATTATATGGATAACTAATATAATGATTTACATTTATGTTCTTTACATCAATAGTAACATGTTATAATTGATTTTTCATACCTTCTTGATTTGTGTTTACCTGTGGAACCTCAAAATATTAAAAATTTACTGGGTTAAGTAACCCTCTCATTTCAATATTTCGCCAGTAGTTAACAGAGTTATCCAAGTATTGGCCCCCGCTACCGCAAGCGTCCCGCTTGTGGCAGCGGGGAGAGATGCGGGTTCGATTCCCGCTCTGAGTATAACCGTACCGGTTCGACTCCGGCGCTGGGTATATCGAGGTTTGAGTCCCTTCTTCCGCACATATTGATAAATAGCAATTTGGGCGTATGGGTTCGAATTTCGTCCCGGTTACTTTGCATATGGCCACAAGCGGGACATTTGCGGTAGCAGAGGGATGCTTGCGGTAGCAGGGGACTTTTTTCGCCCCTGAAACGACCTGATTCGCGCATGGTAATTGGTTTTTAGGCCGAAGTTGGAAACTTTGACCAGCAGAGTGGAGGCCTTCCGGATCATTTCACCAACTTTAGTGATTTAAGCAATACCCAAAGTGTTTCTCTTACCAAAAAATAAAATGTAAAAAGGGTGAGGTATAAAGCCGACAACCGGTACAGGTCTATCCTAAACTGGCTTAGTGGTGGTTGATCCGCCATATGGTTATATGTTGTAATAACAACAATTAACGAAACCAGGGCTAGTATACTCAAAGTTACTAATATCAACTTCCGCTGCCTGCCTAATTCAAGGTTGCGTTTATTTAAAACCTGTAGATCATATTCTTTTTCTCCGAAAATTAGTTCAATACGAAGGCTAAGGGCAAGCCAATTCTTATAATTTGCAATTTGTAATTCCTTGTAATACGCCAGAAAATTTAACAAGCTCCTGGTTAATTCAGTATCATCAACAACCGGGTTAACTATCCATATTTCATCGGTAAAACCATATATGTAGTTTATTTCCGTTTGGGTTAACAGGGTGATGAAATCAAACTTATCCATCGTGGCTATGGCTTCATTAGCCGTCATTAGTCCGGCCGATAACCGGTGATATAGCAAACCCATTATACCCCTCGCTGTTATGTAATTGGCAGGCACGCAAATGGAATTGAGCAGGCTTAGCATTTCATTTTTATCATGGCTAAGGGATAGCTCTATAAAAAAGTATTCCGGCTCATTCTCATGCGTAATTATCCGGTCTGCCCAATCTTTAATCTCGGTTGTTGAAACCAGGCTATGCCTTAAACCGAAATGAAAAGCTGTTAATAAATATTCGGTCGCTTTAAGTTTTGTTGTATATATGGGTTTTAATTCCTCCTCTTCCTTCCATTCATACAAACCATCAGCACCAAATACGCCAGCCTTTAAAAACCGGCTGATAAATTCGCCCAGGGACTTAGTAAGTACAATTTTGTTGTAATTGGACTCGATGAAAATTTTATAATCGTTACAGTTATCGGGGTTTATTTCCAACTGCCACATATCGCTGTAGATCATGTACTCGGCAATGTAAAACGGTGCTTCAATGTGCCGGTCTTTATCTTCGATGATATCTTTAAGCGGGATCATGTTAAACATATCGTCATCCGTTTCAAAGCCGTCGGTAAAACGGTAAAGCTCCTTAAAATCGTCGGGCAGGGTAATATTATAGGCGTTTTCAACCGCTTGCAGCATAGCCTCATTGACACCGAGATGCAGTGACAACTCATCCGGCCCATTGTAGTTTCGCAATTGCGCTATAGCCGCTTGTATGGTCATGCAGGAAGTGATGAGGTTATTTTAGTTTTTAAATTTAGGTATTTGGTTTGGAAACTTTGAGCAGGGCGGGGATTTATCTTAGCATGCGGGCCACAAGCGAGGACGCTTGTGGTAGTAGGGGGGCGAGGTTGTTAGGAATTTCGACTGGTGAAAGAATTAATCTTTTGTGACTTTTTTAACATTATCTGAAACAAATTTAAGTTGATAGACTATTTCTTCTTCAATTTCTTTTATGTCGAAATCAAATTCCTGAAGTTTAATAGCAGTATCGATAACAAAATCTATACAGTATTGGCAATTATTTGTACTCCATTTTTTATTCCCCCAAACTTCAGCTACATGCGTTTCATCCTGTAGCCGTGAAACATTGGGTGTTAATAAATTAAATTTTAAATATCGCTTATAATCAATGCCAAAGCTCAAAATCTTGATTGCTTTTTGCATTTCTTCTACCGACTCTTTCATAGTATCGATAAAGGTTGCCATTTTTCGATCTTTAATATTCATAAAAAAAGAACCTTGGAATCTTAAACTTTTACCGAAAAAGAATGGTGAATGACCAAATTGAGTAACTTTATTTTGCTCATATTTATGTAACAACTCGTTGAAGGCAACTGCAGATTTTTCTATCGATTTTTCAAAATTATTGCTATCCAGAGCCTTCTGCGCTTCTTCCAAATAGTTCTTAATCACTAATGAATCAACTAAGGTTGCCAAAGAGATATCTTTAAATTTAACGCCAAATTGATTAAAGGTATTCTGTTCAAAGAAATCAATAGTATTTACTTTACTGATTTCTATATCAGATTTGGAAGGCAAAAGCCCTTTATGTTTGATATTAACACGTCTTGCATTCAAATTTCGCATTGACTCTTTTAAAGTTAAACTTGGAATATGAGTCCAATAGTCAAGGAAATTGAAATTATCGGATTTTATGTTTTTATATTCAGCCAGTAATTTTAAAAACATTTCGATACTATCATGAAAAGACAGTATTGAAAATGAAGCGATAGTTTCACTTAGGTTTGTCTGTTCAATCCCAATCTTCTGTAATTGTTTAATTAGCGCCAATCGTTTTATTACAATTTCAGTATTAAGCATGGTGTGATTTTTAAGTAAATATAATATTTTAGTTTTGAGTTTATCTCTTTACCTCATGCGTCCCGTTTGTGGTTTATTGCACAACCCCTCCCCACTTAAACCCGATTGTACGGAAAGCCCGCTTCTATCAGCGGCTTGGAGGGAAAGCGGGGCTACCCGGAGATAGCACCGCTGCATTTGCTTTTCTAATACACACACATAATCGAAAAACACACCCCTAACCCCTCTCAAGAGGGGAACGATGGCGGTTTAACCCCTCCCTGCCTTTGCGCGCCCTTCGACAGGCTCAGGATGACAGCCGCTCTCGCTACCGCAAGCGCCCTCCGCTGGTGGTTCGCAGTATTTCTATTGTTAGAACTTTACGGTTGGCGTATTAGCCCTATCAAGTTGCGGAAAATTATCCTTTATTCGTTTCCACCTATTTAAAACAATTAAAACTAATCTGCTCATTTGAATCATATTAAAAGCGAAGTTATATTTGGCTTCAATACTGAAAACCTCAAATGGATTATCGGCGTTTGTGACCTTTATTGTTAGTTTACCTTTATCCATGCATTTTGAAGCGTGTACGTGTTGCATGCTCAGATGGACATAGTCGCAAGTTTCCTTATATAATTTCAATACGCCAGGGTGAACAGCATCTAACTCTTTGGCTAAATAATTATCAGACATATTCTGACCTGTATGGCTCTTATAGTTATTAACAGGTTTTCCATCCATAAAATGCGTAAAGAAATCGTTAGGATTGTCTACCAGGATGATAGCAAAAAAACGCAAAGCATTATCTAATTGTAGCCGTATAAATGGAATTGCAGCTATGTAATTGTTAGCATTAGCTAACGTGACGTAGCCATCTATTAATTGAATAGCCCTGTTAATGACAGCAACAGCCAATGAATCGACTACATACCAGGTTTGATTATTTGCATTTAAAATATCTTCTCCAAACTTTGTGAATTTTACATGCGCGACCGAAAGTTCTCTAAGGCAGTGCTTCAGTTTTTCTTCTTCAGATTTCATAAATGTAAGATTTAGTGAATTAAATTATTTCCGTTTATTTTTAAAACTCTCGCTACCGCAAGCGTCCTCGCTTGTGGTTTATTGCACAACCCATTCCCACCTAAACCCGATTGTACGGAAAGCCCGCTTCTATCAGCGGCTTGTAGGGAGAGCGGGGCTACCCGGAGATAGCACCGCTGCTGTTGCTTTTCTAATACACACACACATAATCGAAAAACACACCCCTAACCCCTCTCAAGAGGGGAACCATGGCGGTTAAATATTACTGTTAAAAAGTTCAGCATATTCGGTTTTCCATTGCATAAAATAATCTCTGGCCATTTCATCAATGTTTTCGCGTGTTGCCCCATCCCAGTACCATTGCTGCTCGGAGTATTTCAGGTCATCATAAGCCCAATACAACAGGTAGAAACCACCAAAGGATGAATCGTGATCAAGTTCAACGTACATGTCTTTTAAGGTGTCCAGAACGTAAACAAACTTAATTTTGCCTGCAAGCGCTTTATCAACTAAATAACAAACATATTTTTTCAGGATTTGCTCGTGGTTGTTCAAAGCCAGATTGAGCTCAATGAAAATCCTATCCGTTAACCTTTGCAGTTCCAATTGATCGTATGGTTCAAACTCCCCGGCAAGCATTACTAAGTTTTCTGTTTCAAAACCAGCTTCAAGCATATCATAAGCCCAGTTAACCCATGTTTTGTCTATAGCACGGCCAAGTACTTTAAAAGCCAGTATTTCGGTAGTTGAGGGTATAGGTTTCATAATTGCTTCTTATGCTTTAGTCTAATTGTATAGTTATTACCTGGTTTGCCACATCAATATCAACCCAATCAAATGAATATGCATCCGGCAGGCAGCTATTTAGATCTAAGCCTTTCAAAGCCCTTCTCCGTGAGCGACGCCCCAGTTTAATTGTCATCACATATTGGTCTCGAGCCGAGGGACCTATCCAGGCCCAGGTCATCAATTTATTGATACTGGTAATGTTTCTGCTGTTAAAATGCTCAAAAATTAAAGGCTCATAAATACCATCGCACCAAAAAGTGCTCAGCTCATCATTATCCAAATTAGCAAAAGCAGCGCCCAAGTGGAATTCGAGTGTGCTGCGGAAATCTGCATTAAAAGCTGCTTGTACGTTGATCCTTTTATCTATCATTTAAAAGTTTTTTTAAGCTATGACAGCATTAACGAGTATTCCAATTGTTCATTTTACAATTGAAACACTCGCTCCCTCAATCCTCCGGCTTCTCCCTCGCATCGGCCATCCTCACTATCCT
>NZ_JBAZRC010000128.1:0-1045 GCF_041663085.1 Mucilaginibacter sp. | reverse complement strand
TTCGTCCATATCGCTGCCCATTAGGGTAATGCGCTTGTCTATCAGGTTGGCGGCAATAGCGGCCGGGTCTAACGTTTTAAAGGCTGCGCTACGGCTCATTAACCGCCCCGCACCGTGGCTGGCCGAGTTAATGCTGGCTACATCGCCTTTACCACGCACCAAAAAGCCGGGCGTACTCATGCTGCCGGGGATGATGCCCAACACACCTTCGCCGGCCGGGGTGGCGCCTTTACGGTGCACCATTACTTCTGTACCATCGGCCAGTTGCTCTTTCCAGGCAAAGTTGTGGTGGTTCTCTACCACGGCAATGGGTTTAACACCCAGGGCGCGCGCAATTTTGTTATGGATCTCGTGATGATTGGCGCTGGCATATTCGCCTGCCAGGTTCATGGCTATCCAGTATTCCTGTCCCTCGTCTTTATCCAGGTCCAGCCAGGCCAAATGTTTGGCTTCGGCAGGGAGTTTGGTTTTGGTCATGGCTATTTTGCTGTAATGGTTTGCCACGGTACCGCCAAAGCCACGAGAGCCGGAGTGCGACAGGAGCGCCAAATAGCGCCCGGCAGGGATGTTGTTTAAAGCGTCATCACCTATGGTCAGCTCGCCCCATTCCACAAAGTGGTTGCCGGTACCGCTGGTACCCAGTTGCGCATAGGCCTTATCTTTAAGAGAACGGATCACCTTGGTTTCGCCCCATGTTTTGCTATCAAACAACGAGCTATCGAAGTACGATTTGGTGGTACAACCCATCCCGAAGTAGGTGTTATCAACCAAAATGGTCTTCAGCTTGTCGGTTTCGGTATCCACAGCTTCGGCAGGCAGGTCGAATATGCTTAAACACATGCGGCAGGCAATATCCACGCCCACCGCAAAAGGTATAATGGTATTGGCCGTAGTGGCCAGCACCCCGCCAATAGGCAGGCCGTAACCCTGGTGCGCATCGGGCATCAGCGCGCCGGCTACCGCAATGGGTAATTGTATGGCGGTACGCATCTGTGCCAGCGCGCCAACTTCAATATGCTGCAGTCCCCACACCGGGAAATCGGCT
>NZ_JBAZRC010000127.1:0-14588 GCF_041663085.1 Mucilaginibacter sp. | reverse complement strand
ACACACGAGCAATACCGCAATATGAAAAATGTGCTGGCCCAAAATCCGCAGATAGTTGACTATGGTATGGAAGCCATCCGACGTGCCGGGCTTGAAGCCAAACTTTGCAGTATCCGCGGCGGAACAGATGGGTCTCGCTTGTCTTTTATGGGCTTGCCTGCCCCCAATATTTTTGCCGGCGAACACGCTTTTCATAGTAAGCAGGAGTGGGTATCGGTACAGGATATGCAGAAAGCTGTGCAAACCATTTTGCATTTGTGTATGGTTTGGGAAGAGGGAGCTTAAGCCCCCCCAACCCCCTGAAGGGGGCGGATGGTGAACTTTTAAATATTGCTTTAGGAGGTTCGAAACTTAATACCCAAAAAGCGCTGATTATAAGATAGATACGATTTTTTAAAATTGTGAAAAATAATCAAAGCACTGATTACAAGACATATACAAGTGTTCACGTGGCGCGCACGGCAGTGAACGTGAACGCTTTGCACTTTAGGGACGTTTTAAAGCGTTTCAGGGCGTTTTAAGGCGTTGTTTAGCAGGTATAAAGGAAGCATACAAGTAAGGAGATTACCCTACTTGCATGCTATATTCTTAATACAGCAAATTATCATACGGATACCTCTCCGTATGCACTTTCTTTACGTATTCGTAAAGCATTTCTCTAAACTCATCCACATTTTCTTTTTCGGTGGCCGATATAAATATAGCCGGGCTGTTATTCTTGGCCATCCAGCTGTGTTTAAAATCATCCAGCGTTAACGCTTCTTCGGTTACGTCAATATGGTGCTGCTCGGGTACAAAGGCATCTATTTTGTTAAACACGGTAATCATTTGTTTATCAATAGCGCCCAGTTCTTTCAGCGTTTCATTAACGGTACGGATCTGGTCTTCAAAGCTTGGGTGCGATACATCAACCACATGGATCAGTATATCTGCCTCGCGCACTTCATCCAGTGTAGATTTAAAGCACTCTACCAAATGGTGAGGCAACTTGCGGATGAAACCAACCGTGTCTGATAGTAAAAACGGTACATTCTCAATCACAACTTTGCGCACGGTAGTATCCAGCGTTGCAAACAACTTGTTTTCGGCAAACACTTCAGATTTTGCCAGCATGTTCATAATGGTTGATTTACCCACGTTTGTATAACCAACCAATGCCACACGGATTAGTTGCTGGCGGTTTTTACGCTGGGTTTCGTTCTGGCGATCTATCAGTTTTAGACGTTCTTTCAGCAACGAGATCTTGTTCAGGATCAAACGCCTGTCCGTTTCAATCTGCGACTCACCCGGGCCACGCATACCAATACCACCCTTTTGGCGCTCTAGGTGGGTCCAAAGGCGGGTAAGGCGGGGTAGCAAGTATTGTAACTGCGCCAATTCCACCTGGGTTTTGGCTTGCGCGGTTTGTGCACGGTTGGCAAAAATATCAAGGATCAGGTTACTCCTGTCCAGGATCTTTACATTCAATTCGCGCTCTATATTACGCAGTTGCGATGGCGTAAGCTCATCATCAAATACAACAATATCTATCTCTTCGGCAATAACATATTCTTTTATCTCATCCAGCTTACCGGTACCCACAAAGGTAGAGCGTTCCGGGCGCTGTAGTTTTTGAGTAAAGGTTTTCACGGTTAGGCCACCGGCGGTAGCCACCAAAAATTCCAGTTCTTCTAAATATTCTTTCTCGCGTTCTTCAGTTTCGTTTGGTGTAATAACACCAACCAAAACCACTGTCTCCTGCTTCACAGCAGTATCAAAAAACTTTGGCTTCATTTAAAAATGATTAACAATTAAACCATAAAGGTAAACGTAATTTACCTCAATATAACTCGCTATATGGCTGTTATGTTCACATTATATATAATTGTTTTGTATTAATAATTTCACTTCCGTGCAAACACATCAGGAAGCGGTTAACAGAATGGTATCGTTATGAAGAAATAAGCGTCATGACGAAATGCTTTCACAAACACAAACAGGTAAGGAACATGCAAAATGGAAAGCTGCTTTGTGGAGATAATTATATCATTGGAGTAAAATTCTATGCAAAGATATCGAAAGTAGCGTTAATTACAAAACGGGGGTGGCTATCTTACTGCATTGCATGCGCTACCTTATCCACCAGTTATTTTCCAGATGGAGTTGCGTTCGGGCGCGGGTTATAGAAGTATACCACCATTTGCAAAGCTCCAGCCTGTCCATACCGTACATGCTTTTTTCCAAAAATAAAAACACGTTATTCCATTCGCCACCCTGGGCTTTGTGGCAGGTAACAGCATAGCCATAGGTTGCTTTGAGACATCCCAAAAACTCATCCTGGCGCATAGCTTTGTTATACTCGGGCGAGTTGGGTTCTATCTTTTTGCCCTGCATCCTAAAGCTAAAATCAACCATCAGCTCTTTGCTCTGGTCGTCGGTAAGGTTTCCTTTTATGTCATTAACCGAATCTAATGAGAGCATCAGGGTAAAATCAATTTCAGCCGAGATAGGCCTCACCTTTACCTTTTGAAACTTCATGCCCACCTTATTAACAATAGCACCCAGTTCGCGCACCTCCACAAAGTCGCCGTTAGATAGGGGTACGGTGTAGTTATTTTGGGTAACTAGCAGTATCTCGCCAATTTGCAATGGCTTGTAGGCATCACCAAATAGCTCGTGGCGCATATCGCGGTTTATTTTTTGCACCGTTTTATTGCTGCGGGCAATGGCAAGCGTTTCGTTAGCGCCGTGTTCCCGGTAATGTTTCAGGTATTGCGTAAACAGATCGTCATTGGTTTGATGGAGTTTTACGTTGTTCAGGTCTGATGCCGGTAGCTTTGGGAAACGTTCCCATGCATTTTGCTGGCTCATATCGCGCACGGCTGTTGCCAGTCGCAAAATATCATTGCCGGCGGTTACCCGCTCTATTTTTTGCAGGGAATAGCTTACAGCTACCCTGTTTTGTTTAGCCAGCCAGGCCATATCCAATGCCGGACTATTGTTTTGCCCCACCGGAGGCAACTGGCATGGGTCGCCTACAAAAATGATCTTGTTATTGCCAGCTACCTTAAAAAAATCATCCAGCAAATTACCTGAGCCAAAGTTGGTGAAGGATGCATTCTTTGGTGCTTCGCATGATAGCATGGACGATTCATCAACAATATAAACCCGCTTGCCTTCGTCTGTGGAGCGCACCATAAACTCCAGGCTCATCTGGTTGCTGTTTTCGGCAGCCTTGTCATTCATGAAATGCTGTATGCCATCTACCTTACTAAAATTGTAAAGCTCGCCGTGTAGGGTTTTGGTTTCGTAGCCGGTTTTGCCCTTTAAAACGGTTGCCGCCCTGCCGGTGGATGCCAGCATGCAAAATTCCTGCTCGGTATCGGTAAGCATTTTGGCGAGGCGCTGCATCAGGAATGTTTTACCGGTACCGGCATAGCCTTTCAGCACGAAAACATTGGCAGCAGGGTGCTCCAAAAATTTCTCGATTGCCTTAAAAGCTGCTTTTTGTTCTGTGTTTAAAGTGATCTCGGCCGACATGCGCGCCTAAGATATCGAAATTATATAAAAACTAAAAAAATTAGCAATAATAATTTACTCACCCGGTCATTGCTTCGCTCGACCACCCTCTCTTCGCTGCGCGCAAAGAGGGTTTTGCCTTTCTCTTCACCCTCTTTGCGAAGCAGAGAGGGTCGACCAGCGTAGCGCAGTCGGGGTGAGTTAACTTACTAATATTATCTTAACCCCTTCACAAATTCCCGCATGGCTGCGCCCGGGTCTTGTTGTTTCATAAAGTTCTCACCAATTAAAAAGCCGTTAAAGCCAACTGCTTTTAGTTGCTTAATGGTTTCGGTATCGCTGATAGCACTCTCAGAGATCTTCATGAAATCGTTAGGGATATGGTCCACCAGTTTATAAGAGTTTTCTACTGATACCGTAAAATCGGCCAGGTTGCGGTTATTTACACCAATGGCATCCAGGTTGGTATCAATGCTGCGTTCTAGCTCTTCCAGGTTGTGTACTTCTAAAAGCACATTCAGGTCGAGGCTTTTCGCAAGGGCTGCCAGGTTTTTGATATCGGCAGGGGTAAGTATGGCGGCAATCAGTAAAATAATATCCGCTCCCAATGCTTTTGCCTCAATAACCTGGTACTCATCAATCATAAAATCTTTACGAAGGATGGGGATATTTGTTGCACGGCGCGCACGGGTAACATCCATCTTGCGGCCCATAAAAAAGCCGTAATCGGTTAGTACCGAACATGCCGATGCGCCTGCAGCGGCATAATCCTTAGTAACATCTTTTACCAGCGCGTCATCGTTAATAATGCCTTTTGATGGTGATTTACGTTTAAACTCGGCTATGATGCCGGTACGATCAGGCGCCAGCAAAAAATCCTTAAAAGAATAGGTTTCCCGGTGGAAATATTCTGATTCCTCCAGTTGGGTGTAGGTAGTGCGTACCTTATCCCGTTCAACTTCCTTTTTTTTATGGGCAACTATTTTATCGAGTATTGTCATTTTATTCAAATCTATAATAAACCGTTGTCATTTCGAACGAGGCACGAGGAGAAATCTTCTACGAGCGACTTGCAAGCCATGCCCGGTGAATAAGATTTCTCCTCGCTCACCCGCACTCGCCACCCCGCAGCTCGTTCGAAATGACAGGTAGGAGTTTACGCCTTCAACCAGTTCTGCATCATTTCTTTACCGTACTCGGTCAGTACCGATTCGGGGTGGAACTGTACGCCGCGTACATTATATTCCTTATGCCTTAAAGCCATAACCGAGCCATCTTCTTCATCAATAGCGGTAACCTTTAATATAGCGGGCAGGTCTTTCTCTACCACCCACGAGTGGTAACGGCCAACCTTAAACGTATCTGGCAAGCCTGCAAAAAGCGGCTCGTTTGCATCCGTTACTTTTATAGGTGTGGCAATTCCGTGCATAGGCTGTGGCAGGTTGTAAAGCTTGCCGCCAAATACTTCGGCAATGGCCTGCTGACCCAGGCAAACGCCAAACATGCTTTTTGTTGGCGCGTATTTTTCTATCACCTGCAAAAGTAAGCCCGCTTCTGAAGGGATCCCCGGGCCGGGCGAAAGGATGATATGGCTAAACGCGTCAACATCCTCCAGCTTAAACTGGTCGTTTCTCCAAACCTCGCACTGTAAACCTAACTCGTTTACCAAATGCACCAGGTTATAGGTGAAAGAATCGTAATTATCTATTATTAATATTTTCATTTTGAACCATGATTTTTCGGATTAAGGGATTTTCCCGATTTCCGTATAACTAATCTCTATTCTCTAATCAACTACTCACCCGCGAAGCGGCTACAATTCTTCCGCCAACTCTATCGCTTTGCGTAGCGCTGCTATTTTATTATCAACTTCTTTCAGTTCGCTTTCGGCAATTGAGCCGGCTACAATGCCCGCGCCTGCCTGGTAGTGCAGCGTATTGTTTTTGCTGAGGAACGAGCGGATCATGATGGCGTGGTTAAAATCGCCGTTAAAGCCAAAGAAACCGATGGCACCGCTGTAAAAACTACGTTTGCTTTTTTCGTTCTCGTCTATGATCTCCATGGCGCGGTATTTTGGTGCGCCACTTAGCGTACCTGCCGGGAAGGTATCGGCCACAATCTTAAAGGATGATGTACCCGGTTTCAGTTTACCACTTACGTGCGATACCAGGTGGATAAGATGCGAGTAATACTGTACCTCTTTAAAGGCATTTACCGTTACCTGCTCACAATGGCGGCTAAGGTCGTTACGGGCAAGGTCAACCAGCATTACGTGCTCGGCAGATTCCTTGGGATCGTTCTCCAGCTGGCGGGCAATCTCGGCATCTTTTTCATCGTCGCCGCTGCGTTTAAAGGTTCCGGCAATCGGGAAGATGCTGGCTATCCTGTTTTTAATGGTGATCTGCGCCTCGGGCGATGAACCGAAGATGCGGAAATCGCCATAGTCAAAATAAAACAGGTAGGGCGATGGGTTGATGGAGCGTAGCGCCCTGTATACATTAAACTCGTCACCTAAAAAAGTTCTCGAAAATGCCCTTGATGGTACTATCTGGAACACATCGCCAGGGTAAATGTGCTGCTTCATCTTCTCAACAATGGCTATGAACTCCTCGTTGGTGAGGTTTGATTTCTCTGCATCATTGCTCTTAAAGCTATACTCGGGGAAGTTTTTGTTCTTGATCAGGTCTGCAATTTTTTCCAGTCCGTTGGTTTGAGGCTGCCCTTCTACCTGGTTATGGAAAATATATAATTCATTTTTAAAATGATCTATAGCGATAATGTAGCTATAGATATGATATTGCATCACCGGTATCTTACGGCTGGTGTCGGTGCTTTCTTTTAGGCGGATGGTTTCGAAATGCTCAACCGCCTCATGGGTAAAGTAACCGAATAAGCCGTTTGACAGGATCTTGGAGTTATTAACCTCCACCTCAAAACGGGCGGTGAAATTGTTTATCTCGTTGGTTATGTCAAATTCGCCGGGGTTGCTTACCTCTTCGGTACCATCCGGGAATTTCTTTTTTAGCGTTTTATTATCCAATATCAGCCCGCTGATGGGGGCGCAGCAAACAAAGCTGAGGCTGTTTTCACGGCTGTGATAATCCGAGCTTTCCAGCAGCAGCGAATTTGGGAACACATCGCGCAGTCGCAGGTAAATACTTACCGGCGTGGTAGTGTCTGCAAGTAGCTTTTTTTGAGTGGTTGTAATTTTATATGTTTTCATTAGTGGTTATCTCAGAGCGCATTAAACAAAAAAACCCGGCGAATTGAGCGTTCGCCGGGTTTCAAATTAGGTTTACATTTGATTAGTACTGCATATCAAAAACTATCCGGCCTGCCATGTTTTCACATAGTGCCACCAATTGGTATTAAGGATAGTTGTTTTCATATCGTGGCAACAAATTTATATAAAAAATTGAATTATCAAATTTTTTGTCGACTTTTTTAGTGGGATATTCCGAAAAAAGCTCTTTTACTCTGAATTATGGCTACAGCGATAACCACTAAAGCCAAAATATAGAAGATAGCTATGGTTCTGTGCTTGCCCTCGGGCAGTGCAATTTTCTTTGATTTGCTATGGCCAATGGTTATTAAAACAATGGCAAACAGCATCATAGCAATGTGTTCCACTGTCCAGTAACGGGCTTCGGCATCTTTCATAACACCGGCGCCAAATCTTACAAACGGACTTAAAAAATAAAGCACGAGTCCAAGTAAAAACTGAGTGTGTGCCGATATCAGGGCAAATAAATTGATCTTACGGTTGCCTTCGGTATAGGGTTTTTTACCAAGCCAGCCGGCTAATGATTGAAATATGGCCAGTAAAACCAGGATGATGACAATATACCTGAAACCCGAGTGGAAGTACTTGAAAAAGCTATAAGCGTTCATGCGTTTAAAATTTGACCCGAATATACAGATAAAAGTTTTTCAATATAACAAGTGTGTTGGCGATTTTAACCACAGAGAAAAAACACAGAGAACACAAAGCCATGCTGGTTTAAACTTTTGTGCCCTTTGTGAAATCTTCGTGTTCTTTGTGGTTAAAGCTATCCCGAAAAACTAAACTTCCCCATCAGCACCGCCGGGTTATTCCCGGTTTTAATCGGTTCTCCGCAAAGCGCTTCATTGCCAAGCAGGGCAAATAATATGGCTTCCTTTGCATCGGGATCGATCCCTAAATCGCGGGTGTTAGCGATCTCTGCATTGGGTAAAGCGGTTGTTAAATAGTTCATCACATAAGGGTTTCTTGCGCCGCCGCCGCTTACAAATATTTTGAGGCCGGGGATATTAAAATGTGTTTTGATGAAGTTGCTGATGGTGCGCCCGGTAAAGGCGCTCAGGGTAGCCACCAGGTCGGTTTTATTAATGTTGAAGGATCGTGATGTTTGCTGCGCGTTGGCTACGTACTCTAAATTAAATAATTCAGGGCCGGTAGTTTTGGGTAGTGTCTCATTAAAAAATGGGTGATGCAGCAGATCCTCCAGCAGGGTTTCGTCAACCTTTCCAGCATTGGCTATCGCCGAATCTTCATCATACGGTTTATTAAAATATTGGCGGCAGGCGGCATCTATTAGTGTATTGCCGGGGCCAATATCTGTGCATAAAACTTTTGTGGTATCGCCATTTGCCGGCAGGTAGGTAAGGTTTGCAATGCCGCCTATGTTTAAAAGGATTCTTTCTTCGCCTGCTTTACTCCCTAATAAAACATCGCCATATAAAGCTAAGGGCGCACCCTCGCCGCCTGCTGCTATATGCTTTTGGCGAAAATCGCTTATGGTTAAAATGCCGGTTTTTACCGCAATATGGTCGCCGTCACCAATTTGCAGGGTGGCATTGCCGTATCCGTCTTGTTTATGCTGATGTTTTGGCGCATGGTAAATGGTTTGGCCATGGCTGGCAATAAAATCAACCTCGGCAGGTTTAATATCCCATTTTGCTAAGGCTTGTAATATCAGTTCTGCATGAAAAGTGCCGATGTAAGCATTCAGTAGCGTAACCTTTTCCAGGTCGGCCTTCCTTTGGGCAAACACTTGCTGAACTTCTTGCTTAAAGCGATCATCGTAAGGGATAGTGATAAACTGCAATAGCTCAAAACCGGTATCGATACCATTACCTGTGAATTTGCACAGGGCAATATCCAGGCCATCCAAAGAGGTGCCCGACATGAGGCCAATGCCCAGCTTTGTTTCTTTTTGGGCGATGGTAAATAGTTTTTGCAGGTTTTTGTTGAGTGCGGGCATGCGCTAATTTACCTGTTTTACCGGCTTCACAAAAGATAAATTTAAACCGACTGTATATATAATATCTGATATATTTGTTTAGAAGCATTGTAACCAATTACAACCTTAAGCCCATGGCCAGATTAAACCTATTAGAAGAAACACGATACGAGAAATTACCGGTAACGGTATACTCAGATCAGAACGCGGCATCGGTAGCTGTTGCCAAACGCATAGCCGACCTTATCCGCAAGAAAGATGCTGAAGGAGAACCGGCGGTGCTTGGTTTGGCCACCGGTGTAACCCCAATTAAGGTGTATGCCGAACTGGTGCGCTTACACAAACAGGAAGGGCTATCATTCAAAAACGTGATCACCTTTAACCTGGATGAGTATTACCCCATGAAACCTAACGCAGTACAAAGCTACGTTACCTTCATGAACGAGAACCTTTTTGACCATGTGGATATTAAAAAGGCTAACGTACACATCCCCGACGGAACACTTGCGCCGGATAGCGTAGCTGCGTTTTGTTTAGAATACGAAAAACAGATAGAGGAACTTGGCGGATTGGACCTTCAAATTTTAGGGATCGGCCGTACCGGTCACATCGGGTTTAACGAGCCGGGTTCGGCACCAAACTCGGGTACGCGTTTAGTTACGCTCGACGACCTTACCCGCCGCGATGCATCGCGCGATTTTGGTGGTAAACAAAACGTACCTACCAAAGCCATTACTATGGGGGTAGGTACTATATTTAAGGCACGCGAAATTATCCTGATGGCCTGGAGTGCCAAGAAAGCGCCTATTGTACGCAAAGCGGTAGAGGGCGAGATCTCGGGCGATGTACCTGCTACATTCCTGCAGCTATCAGACAGTGTTGAATTTATATTGGATGTGGATGCCGCATCAGACCTTACCCGTTTTGACACCCCATGGTTGGTTAAAGATTGTGTTTGGGAAAAGCAGCTCATCAAAAAAGCTGTAATATGGCTATCGGGCGCGGTTGGTAAACCCATCCTCAAACTAACAGAAGAAGATTATAACGGTAACGGTATGGCACAGCTTGCGGTTGAGCAAGGGCCGGTATACCAGATCAACATCGATATATTTAATCAGCTACAACATACTATAACCGGCTGGCCGGGTGGCAAACCGGGAGCTGATGATAGTCAAAGGCCTGAGCGTGCCGAGCCTGCGCACAAACGTTCCATCGTATTTTCGCCGCACCCAGATGATGATGTGATCTCGATGGGTGGGACTTTTATCAGGTTGGTTGACCAGGGGCATGATGTGCACGTAGCTTATCAAACATCAGGCAACACCGCCGTATGGGATGATGATGTGTTGCGCTTTATGGAATTTGCTATCGATTTTAAAGAAAGCATAGAAGAAGACACCTCAAAAATGAAAGGCATTTATGAGGATATGCGCAAGTTTATGGCGATTAAACAACCTAATCAGATAGATTCGCTGGAGATTCGCGATGTAAAAGGCTTTATCCGTAAAACAGAGGCCATTGCAGGCGCGCGTTATGCAGGTGTGCCGGATAGCAATATCCATTTCCAGGCGTTGCCATTTTATGAAACGGGCAAAACACAGAAAAACTCCGTTGGCGAAGAAGACATTAAATTAACCATGGAACTGCTGCAAAAGGTAAAACCCCAGCAGGTATTCACCGCCGGCGATTTTGCCGATCCGCACGGTACGCACATCGTATGTTTTAATATCATCATAGAATCGTTACGCCGCCTGCGCAAAACCGAAGCCTGGGTAAACGATTGCTGGGTTTGGATGTACCGTGGCGCATGGCAGGAGTTCCCTACGCATGAAATAGAAATGGCGGTGCCTTTATCGCCTGCCGAAGTATTACGCAAGCGCAATGCTATATTTAAACACCAGTCGCAAAAAGACAGGCCGGTGTTCCCGGGTGATGATGCCCGCGAGTTTTGGGTGCGCGCCGAGGACAGAAACCGCGAGACTGCGCAGAACTATGACCGCTTAGGCATGGCCGAGTATGCAGCTATGGAAGCTTTTGTGAGGTATAAATTTTAATATTAAATAACCACCCGTCTTTGCGAGCGTAGCGTGGCAATCTTCGATAGAAAAGTCGGCTACAGGCATGTCGAAGATTACCACGTCGCTATGCTCCTCGCAATGACGGGAAACAAACAAAACATGAAATATAAATTCTTAATTCTTGCCTTATTCATCTGCATAGCAGCAAAGGCACAAACTACAGCAAACATTACCCCGGCCCATTTAAAAGCAGCCGAAGATGTACTGGTAGCATCAGGTGCGGGCGCGCAATTAAAAGAAAACACCCTATCCATGATAAAACAGGCCAGCGTGAATGTGCCTGAGGATAAAAAAACAAAGTTTATCCAGGTCATGAACATCTTTACCGATAAGTATATGAACTGGGATATGATAAAAGACCAGATGGCAGCTATGTATGCTCAGGAATTCACAGAAAAAGAGCTAAAGGATCTGGCCGTGTTTTACCGGTCGCCATTGGGTATAAAGCTTAATCAAAAACAACCTGTACTATTCCAAAAAGGGGCGCAACTGGGGCAGCAGGCAGTACAAAGCCACCAGGCCGAATTGCAGCAAATGATGCAGGAAGCATTTAAAGATCAATAAACAATTTGTAACTAAGATATTCGTTTAGCATCTTAGTAAAATATTCCTTTTTAATTTAAATATGAACATTAACAGAGCTTTATCTGTTGCCGCACTTGCCCTGATCATTGCATCGGGCAGCGCAACGGCACAGGTAAAAAGAAAACCTACCCCATCTCCCAAAAACAGGCCTGCAACAACTGCGGCGGCCATTTATACCCCAACGCTGCTCCCGGTTGATAAAAATGTGCTGATAGGCAAATTACCAAACGGTTTAACCTACTACATTCGCCATAACGAGCAACCACAAAAACGTGCAGAGTTATACCTGGTTAATAAGGCAGGGTCGGTTTTAGAAACAGATGCGCAGCAAGGCCTGGCCCATTTTACCGAGCACATGGCATTTAACGGTACCCGCGATTTTCCTAAGAACGCATTGGTAGATTATCTGCAAAAATCGGGCGTAAAGTTTGGGGCCGACTTGAATGCCTATACTTCTTTTGATGAAACGGTGTATCAGTTACCATTGCCAACAGATAGCACTGCTGTTTTTGAAAAAGGCTTTAATATCCTGGCAAACTGGGCGGGTTATGTAACATTTGACCCAGCAGAAATAGACAAAGAGCGTGGCGTTGTTTTAGAAGAAGCACGCCTGCGTGGTAAGAACGCGCAAGAGCGTTTAAGTCTGCAAACGCTGCCTGTAATATTAAATAATTCGAGGTATGCATCCCGCTTACCTGTTGGTAAAGAGGATGTTATTAAAGCCTTTACCGCCGAAACCATAAAAAGTTTTTACGCCGACTGGTACCGCCCCAACCTGCAGGCGGTAATTGCCGTTGGCGATTTTGATGTAAAACGCGTTGAGGAACTGATCAAAGCAAACTTCTCGGGCCTTAAAAACCCGGTAGCAGCTAAACCACGTACCGAATTTAATGTGCCGCCCACACCAGGAACTGTTGTTAAAATAGCTACTGATAAAGAGTTTCCGTATACCCTTGCCCAGATCATTGTGAAACATCCGCAATCGGTAACACGCACAACAGATAATTACATGCAAAGTGTGCGTATATCATTATTCAACTTTATGCTGAACCAAAGGCTTGGCGAATTGCAGCAAAAAGCCGAACCACCATTTTTATATGCCCGTACTTCTTACGGCCCGCTTATTGGTAAGCAGGATGCATTCTCGTCTGTAGTGGTTGCTAAGCCTGATGGGTTGGAAAAAGCGGTAAAGACCGTTGTAGCCGAAACCGAGCGTGCCCGTAAATTTGGTTTTACCCTTACCGAGCTGGAGCGTGCCAAACAACAGGCGTTAGTAGGCATCCAAAATGCATATTACGAAAGAAATAAAACTAACTCGGCAAACTACGTAAGGGAGTACCAGTTAAACTTTTTAAAAGGAGACGCTATCCCGGGTATTGATTTTGAATATAATTTTTATGTAAACAATATCAGCAAGATAAGCCTTGCCGAAATGAACGCCATGGCCGGCAAATTCATCAGCGACCAAAACCGTGTGATTATTGTTGAAGGCGCTGAAAAGGATAAAGATAAACTTCCTGATGAAAAAGCTATTTTAAGCTGGATAGGTGCAGCCGGAAATAATCTTACTGCTTATGTAGATAATGTTACCAGTAAGCCTTTAATGGAAAAAGCACCGGAAGGTTCAAAAGTAGTATCAGAAACCAAAGACGAGGCAATAGGTACAACTACCATGATATTGGGCAACGGCCTGAAAGTAGTTTTAAAACCAACTGAGTTTAAAAACGATCAGATCCTGATCAATGGATCGGCCTTTGGCGGTACCTCACTGGCAAGTGATGCTGATTATACATCAGCAAGTTTTGCAGGTTCTGTTGTTGGCAGCAGCGGTATATCAGAGTTTAACCAGGGCCAGCTGGATAAGATGCTTGCCGGTAAAAATGTAAATGTATCGCCTTATATAAGTGAAATTACACAGGGCATAAGAGGCAGCGCATCCCCGCGCGATTTTGAAACCGCTATGCAATTGATATACCTGTATTTTACACAACCACGCAAGGATGCCGAAATATGGCAGGGCACTATAAACCAAACCAAGGCACTATTAACCAACCGTACACTTGACCCGCTTAGTGTTTACCAGGATACGCTTTCGAATGTGTTAAGTAATAACAATTTCCGCGGCGGCGCTACTACGGTTGAAAGGCTAAACACCGCTAACCTTGATAAAGGGTATGCCTTTTATAAAGACAGGTTTGCTGATGCAAGCAACTTTACCTTTGTTGTGGTTGGTAGTTTTACGGTAGATGAGATAAGGCCTTTTATGGAAGCCTATCTTGGTGCTTTGCCATCAACCAATAAAAAAGAAACATTTAAGAATTTAAAAATGTACCCTGCGCCGGGCCAGGTAACTAAAACCGTTTACAAAGGTGTTGATGATAAGGCCAATGTGCAAATGATATACAGTGGCGATTATGTTTTTAATGAGGCAAATAACCTGCAACTTGACGCGTTGGAAGAAGTGTTGAACATTAAGCTTGTTGAGCGCTTGCGCGAGCAGGAAAGCGGGATATACGCACCGGGTATAAGGGCAAACTATGTTAAAAACCCCCAGGGCAGGTACACTGTTACTATTTCTTTTACATGTGCCGCGGCAAATGTTGATAAGCTGATAGCTGCAACACTTGATGAGATAAACAAAATAAAACAAACAGGCGCACTGCCTGCCGATATTGAAAAGTTTGTTGCTGAAGAAGCCCGGTCAACCCAGGTACAGATGAAACAGAATAT
This sequence comes from Mucilaginibacter sp., assembly GCF_041663085.1. Taxonomy (GTDB): domain Bacteria; phylum Bacteroidota; class Bacteroidia; order Sphingobacteriales; family Sphingobacteriaceae; genus Mucilaginibacter. The sequence goes on along the minus strand of NZ_JBAZRC010000127.1, from coordinate 475 downwards.
TTCATGGGCCGGTTACCTGGCCGGAGTTGTTCAAAATGATCAGGATCCTGATCAGATATTGAGCCACGTTAAAAATCTGGATCAAATAACCGTACAAAGCACAAAAGATGCTGCCATCAAATATTTGAATAATAACAATCTGGCAAAAGTTATACTGATGCCTGAAAAGAAATAACAATTAATATAAAAGGAATGAAAAAGCCCCTGTTAGTTAACAGGGGCTTTTTTTACTTAAGGGGTTTTAAGCCGGAAAAGAACGGCAGGTAAGTAGTTGCCGCCTCTCTGCCGGGTTCGTGTACGGTAATGCCTGTAATGATGTCTTTATCATCTACATCAAAAGCGATACCTACCTTAATATCATCATAAAGGCTGCGTTTGCCACCATTGTATGTAAATGTTGCCACCTTTTTTAAATTATATAACGACCAAACACTTTTTAACGGAATGCCCACATGTAGCTTGCTGTTTATTTTAA
>NZ_JBAZRC010000126.1:0-14639 GCF_041663085.1 Mucilaginibacter sp. | reverse complement strand
TGCATCCTGAAGTAGATGTGCTTAACACCGGTTTTATAATTGATCCAGTTAGTACGCAAGCCTTCGGCAGAAAGCACTGGCCCCATGTATTGCCCAAATGCCGTCCAGAATGCCTGTTTTAACTGTGATGCCTGATCTTTAGAGTACATAGAATATTATTTTTATAAAGCCCCATGTCATTCCGAGTGAGCAGCGGGTGAGCGGGAGCGAAAGGGCGACGAGAAATCTTATACGCCATGCATTCGGAAATGCACTGAGGCTTGTCAATCGTACAAGATTTCTCGTCGCTGCGCTTCCCTCGAAATGACAGGGTTGTTATGGTTAATTGTTGATGCTAAATTTCAAACTCAACTTTTCCTCCTGCGAGTTACCGCCCAATATCAACTTATACTCACCCGGATAAAGCTTCCACTTGTTGGTAGCCAGGTCCCATTTTTGCAGTTCCCTAACGGGGATGCGAATGGTTGCGGTTTGTTGTGCCCCTTTGGCTACGCTTACCCGTTTAAAGCCTTTAAGTTCCTTTATGGGCATACGGTCAACTTTAGGATATTGAATATAAGCCTGTACCACTTCGTCGCCGTTAAAAGTGCCTGTATTTTTTACATCTATGCTGATGCTGATGGTGTCTGTAGCTTTATAGCTTGTTTTAAAGTTGCCCGCTGCAGCGTAATCAAATTTAGTAAAACTCATGCCGAAACCAAATGGATATTGCACCGGGCCATCGTAATAGCGGTAGGTGCGGCCTTTCATATTATAATCCTTATAATCAGGTAGGTTGCTAAGGGCTTTATAAAATGTAACCGGTAAATGCCCCGATGGCGAAACATCACCGAATAAAATATCTGCCAGTGCATTGCCGCCTTGCTCGCCCGGATACCAGGCCAAAATAACAGCATCGGCATAGGGGGCTATGGCTGCCACGTCAATATCACTTCCCGCTGTTATCACTGCTATAATGGGTTTCTTTACTTCGGCACGCAAGCGTTTCAGGTAAGCGATATGGCTTGCAGGTAAATTAATATCCAGCTTATCGCCACCGCCCGGAGCCAGGAAGGCATCGCCCTCTTCGCCCTCGTTAACCGGCGACAGGCCCAGCACGGCTACTGTAACATCAGCATTGCCAGCAGCCCAGATGCCACCAAAATGAGTGGTGTCGCGATTGTCGGCACCAAGGTCATACTCAACCCGGGCAGCAGGGCCAACGGCAGCGGTGATGCCTTCTACAAAATTTACCACTTTACCTGTGCCGTGGTAGTTGCCTATCAGGGCATCGTATGATGTTGCGTTTGGCCCAACAACCATATAGCTGCTGTATTTGCTTTTACTGAGGGGCAGCACATTGTTATCGTTTTTTAAAAGCACCATGCTTTGCTGCGCTACTTTGCGTGCAAGGGCAATATGCTGCGCATTATGCACGCTGTCGGCTCCATAATCATGATATGGATTAAGCGAAGCATCGTCATAAAAACCGAGTTTAAATTGTGTGCGCAGGGTGGCTGATAAGGCCTTGTCTACATCGCCAACTTTCAATAAGCCGCGTTTTACGGCCTGCATTACATCGTTTTGTAACAGGGTAGAGCAATCCAGGTCAACACCCGCTTTGATGGCCTCGGCAGCTACAATCACTTGGTCGGGCTGTGTTTTATGGCGAAGGTAAATGTCATCCAAAGCACCGCAGTCGGTAACTACATGGCCTTTAAATTTCCATTCGTTCATCAAAATATCTTTAAGCAGCGTATTGCTGGTGCAGCAGGGTTCATCATTAACGCGGTTGTAGGCACACATAATGCTTTCTACGCCACCATCAACCAGGTACTTGAACGAGTACAGGTAGGTTTCGCGGAGGTCTTTCTGATCTATTATCGCGTTAAACTCATGCCTGCCTGCTTCGGGGCCGCTGTGTACGGCGTAATGTTTGGCCGTGGCGCTGGCTTTTAAATAACGCGGATCATCACCCTGCAAACCGTTAACAAACGCGCCGCCCATGCGCGAAGTAAGAAACGGATCTTCACCATAGGTTTCCTGTCCGCGGCCCCAGCGCGGGTCTCTAAATATGTTGATGTTGGGTGTCCAGAAGGTAAGTCCCATATATTGCAGCCGCCTGCCCATCCCCGTTGAGAGGTTATATTTTGCCCTGGCTTCGGTAGATATCACATTGGATACCTGTTTCAGCAAATCGTCGTTAAAGGTAGCCGCCATGCCGATTGCCTGCGGGAAGATGGTTGCTTCGCCTGCGCGGGCAACGCCGTGCAGGGCTTCGTTCCACCAATTGTAGGCGGGGATGCCCAGGCGCGGTATGGCCTTGCTTTGATAACCTAACAGGGCGATCTTTTCCTCTAAAGTTAAGCGGGATACCAAGTCTTTTACACGGGCATCCAAAGGTTGTTTGCTGTCTTTATAAATAATGTTTTGCTGTGCGGATGCCATTATCGGCACAAAAAATATAAGCAGCAAATAACAAAAGCGAGTTTTCATATTGGCAGGATAAAAGGAATGCTAACTTAAAAGAAATAGGCCGCTCTGCCAATTATTTTGTGCTTAAATGTTACTTTAGCAATTACTAATACCGCTTAAATGAAATACCTATCGTTGCTTTTACTGTTTGCCGTATCATCGGCTTTTGCACAACAGGCCCCAAAACCTTATGGCCCTTTACCTACACAAGGCCAGTTAAACTGGCAAGAAACAGGCATGTACTGCCTGATCCATTGGGGGCCTGACACCTATACCGACAAGGAGTGGGGCTATGGAGATGAAGACCCCAAACTGGTAAACCCATCGAATTTTGATGCGATGCAGATAGTAGGCGCAGCCAAGGCAGGTGGTTTTAAAGGCATAATTGTAGTAGCTAAACACCACGATGGTTTTTGCCTGTGGCCTACTAAGACAACCGAACATAACATCAGCAAAAGCCATTACAAGAATGGCAAGGGCGATATACTGCGCGAGTACCGCGAAGCATGTGATAAACTGGGTATGAAGATGGGCGTTTACTGTTCGCCGTGGGATAGGAATAGCCCCCTTTATGGCAAACCCGAGTATGTTACAGAGGTTTATCGTAAACAGCTTAAAGAACTTTATACCAACTACGGCCCGTTGTTTATTACCTGGCATGATGGCGCCAACGGTGGCGATGGCTATTACGGCGGCGCACGCGAAGTGCGCAAGATAGAACGCTCTACCTATTACGGCTGGGATGAAACTTGGGGTATTGCCCGCAAGCTGCAGCCCAACACCGTTATTTTTGGCGATGTTGGGCCAGATGTACGCTGGGTAGGCAACGAACGCGGCCAGGCTGGCGAAACCAGTTGGGCAACCTACACACCGCATGCACCCGATGCCGGTAAAAAGCCAGGCAACGGTTATACCAAAGATTATGAAGGCACCGAAGGCCACCGTGATGGTGAATTCTGGATGCCTGCCGAAGCCGATGTATCATTAAGGCCGGGATGGTTTTACCACAAACGCCAGGATGATTCGGTTAAAACGCCTCAAAAATTGTTGAACCTGTATTACCAAAGTGTTGGCCGTGGTGCTGCGCTTGATCTGGGGTTATCGCCCGACAGGACAGGCCAGCTGAATACAAATGACGTGCAATCACTCAAGCAGTTTGGTGATGTGCTGAGAAGAACTTTTGCTGTGAATTTGGCTAAAGGGGCCACTTTAACAGCAAGTAACACCCGAAGTAACAATATGGTCAAATATGGCGCTGCCAATTTATTGGATAACAACCGTTACAGCTATTGGGCAACAGACGATAAAGTGAAAACTCCTGAATTGGTATTAGATCTGCATCAGCCTAAAACCTTTAATGTGATACGCTTGCGAGAAAATATTAAGCTTGGCCAGCGGATTGAGGAAGTTGCGGTTGATACCTGGCAGAACGGTAAATGGGAAGAAATAGCAAAGGCTACGAGCATTGGCGGGAATAGGCTGATCCGCTTGCAAAACGATGTATCGGCAAGCAAGGTTAGGCTGCGCATTACCAAATCGCCGGTTTGTATTGCGCTGAGCGATTTCGGGCTTTATAAAGAGGCAAAATTAAATGACATGGCATCGTTAATGGATAACAGCAAACCCCCTGGATTTTAAGATGAAATATGGTATAGCGTTAAGCGTTTTTTGCTGTTTATCTGTGTCGGTTTTTGGCCAGGCAAAACCGCTGTTTGATGCTAACAAAACGCCGCAGCTTATATCCGAACAGTTTGATTTTACCGAAGGCCCTGCGGTGGATAAAAGGGGGAATATATTTTTTACCGATCAGCCAAATAATAAGATCTGGAAATATGATACCGATGGCAAGCTTTCTGTTTTTATGGAGAACGCAGGTCGCGCCAATGGTACTTATTTCGACCACGAAGGCAACCTGATAGCTTGCGCCGATGAACATAACCAACTATGGCGCATTAAACCGGATGGTAAAGTAAAAGTGCTTTTAAATAACTACGAGGGTAGTCTGTTTAACGGTCCCAACGACCTGTGGGTGGACGCCAAAGACAATATTTACTTTACCGATCCATACTACCAGCGCGATTACTGGACACGCCAAAAAAGTGAATTAAGCAGCCAGATGGTATTTGTATTGATGAAGGGCAAAAGCAAACCTACGGTATTGGATAGCATGATAAGGCCAAACGGCATTGTAGGCACGCCGGATGGCAAACATCTGTATGTATCGGATATTGGTGATAGTAAAATATACAAGTACACCATAAAACCCAACGGCCTCTTAACCAACCGTCAACTATTTATAGCCAATGCCAGTGCAGACGGTATGACGCTTGACGACTGGGGCAACCTGTATTTGGCAGGGAAAGGGATCACCATATACAACCCTAACGGTGAACAAATAGCTCATATCGATATCCCCGAACCATGGAGCGCCAATGTTTGTTTCGGTGGTAAGAGCAGGGATGTGTTGTTTATTACAGCTTCAAAAGCTATTTATACTTTGAAGATGAATGTAAAAGGGGTGGAATAGGTTAATCAGCATATTTCCGCACGTCATTGCGAGGAACGAAGCAATCTTCGATAGAAAAGTTTGTGACAAGCACGTCGAAGATTGCCACGCTATCGCTCGCAATGACATGGTGAATCCCGCTCATATCTTTCGCTGTGCCTTTTCCCAAACCGAGCTTTGTTGTGTGGTAAAGTAACGGATAATGCCAGCCATTACCGCATAGTTCATCACGCAGAAGTAATAAGGGATGAAAAGTATTTTGATCCGGATTTGGCGCTCTTCCATAATATAGCCAAAAATGGCCAGGCTATAAAACAATACCTGCCCTGCAAAAAGCAGCTCATATACGAGCCCTTTACCGGCAAATGCCACGGCAAAGTTGGTGATAAAGGCCAGGATTAAAAAGAAAGGGGTAACCGTCCACCTTAATACGCGGTGACTAACGTATTGAAACGATAGTATTGGGAATTTAAACGGTAGCAACAAGCTCTGTAAACGCAGTATGGATTGTATGCCACCCGCCGCTATACGGATCTTACGTTTTAATTCTTCAGATACATTCTCCGATGCAGTTTCTAACGCGTAGGCCTCGGGCTCATAAATAATGCGATAGCCTTTGGCAGCTATCAGCATAGATATCATAAAATCATCCAGTACGGTATCGGCAGGTACGTCCTGGTATAAGTTACGCCTTACGCTGAATAATTCGCCTGCGGCACCTACAACCGAATACAACTCCGAGTCCCATTTTTTTAAAGCCGACTCATACTTCCAGTAAAAGCCTTCGCCTGCGGCGCTTGCATCGGCACTGGCATCAATCTGCACACGCTTTTCGCCTGCTACGGCGCCAACTGTTTTATTGCTGTAGTGGCGGCAAATGCGGGTAATGGCTTCAGTGTTTAAAAATGTGTTGGCATCAGTGAAAACAACAACTTCGGTATCTACATATTCCATTGCGCGGTGTACAGCGGCAATTTTACCGGCGCGTTCGGGGCGGTGCAATAGCTGGATTTGCGGGTGCTGGGCAATGATTTCGGGTGTCTTATCGGACGAGCCGTCCGTAACAAAAACAAATTTCAGTTTGCCCGCAGGGTAATTTAACTGAAGGCTGTTAGCTATTTTTTGTGCAATGAAGTGCTCTTCGTTATAAGCCGCTACAACAAGCGTGCAGGTAGGCAGGTCATTATCGGCAACAACAGGCAAAACAGGTTTGCCTTTAAAAATTCGTTTTATTTTGATGATAAAGTACAGCAGGAAACCGTACCCAACAAAGGTGTAAAACGCAATGAAAAGGCTTATCCAAAAAGCAATTATCATGAAACCTTATTAATGGTAAAGCCTAAGTCGGTACTGTGTTTTTTGTGGGTAACATTCCACCATATTGCGCGAAACAGGATGTTAATAAAATTATACCTTTTATCTTTTATATAACGCACCAGGTTACGCGGAACCACCATCAATACAAAATAAATGTAAAATATAAATGCCTTAAACGCAGGCGCGTTATGGCGTATAAACAGGATGCGGTTACGGTTCATAAAGTACTCTTTAAAAGCACTATTCTTTCCCACCGTCATTGATTCCTTGTGGTAAATAACAGCATCGCCCCGTACCCATGCATGGTAGCCCGATTTATTGATGCGTTCGCCCCAGTCAACCTCCTCGTAATAAATAAAGAAGTTATCGGCCATCAAGCCGGCCTTTTCGCAGGTTTCTTTCTTCACCATCATAGCGCCGCCGTGGCAGTAACCGGTTTGGCCAAGCAGGTTGTCGTACTGGCCAACATCTTTTTCGTTTTTACCAACGGCCTGGTTGCGGCAGGTGTAATAATCAACCTGGGTAAAACCAACGTACTGGATAATGCTCCTGTCGAAATCATACACCAGTTTTGGCGATATGATGCCAACCTGCGGGTGCGTATCTAAAATATCAACCAGCTTTTGTACAAGGCCGGGAGAAAACTCGGTGTCGTTATTCACCAGGAAATAATAATCGCCGGTGGCTTGCGCAATGCCAATATTATTACCGCCCGAGAAACCTAAGTTGGCTTCAGACCGTATAAACCTAACATCGGGATATTTGCTTGTCCATAACGGGATAGGGTTTACGGTACTGCCATTATCAACAACAATTACCTCTAAATTTTCGTAAGTATTTGTTTCTGCTATTGATACTAAAAGTTCTTCTGTAATTTTATCCTGGTTAAAATTAATAGTGACAACAGATACCCGCTTCATATAAAATAATTAATGCCTTTTAAACGGTATAATATTAGTAAAAGTTAAGCATTTTATAATCATTTAAAACTTTGAAGGATAAACAACCCACCAGCGAAGCCGAATTATTAGAACAAAAAGCTGATGAATTAGTGGCTTTACTTCAAAAAGGGGTGGTAGATGCTAAACGCGCTAAAGCCATTCAGCAAAAAATAAATAAGGCCATTGATGAGGCCTCGCTACCTAAAACAATTGAAGCTTTTAAAGAACTTGATGCCGGGCAGGACAGGCTGGGGCTGTTGAACGATTTTGAGATGCTGTTATCGCAGCACCAGTTAGATACCAATGTGTCAAAAAAATACCTGAGCCATGAGCGCATTAAAAAAATGGTTGTAGCTATTATAGGCATCACCATGATAACACTGGGGATGGCTATGATCATTATGCCTGCGCCACCGTATTTTGAGATGTTCACCATATTTCATTTTAACCCCAATGATGGTGTAACCCTCATGGACCTGATAGCCTTGCTTATTGTGTTTACTGGCGTATATTTGTTTTTAAACGCTCTGTTAAAAAAACGAAGCGCATAACCCGCCATGGCTGTATCAAAAAAGATCCTTTTGGTTGATGATAACCCACTTGTATTAGAGATGATGGGGCGTGCATTAAGCAAAGAGGGCTTTTATTGTATGAAAGCTAATTCGGCCGACGAGGCAATGGCGATACTGGGGCTGGAGCGCCCGGATATTATCCTTTCAGATTATCATATGCCAGATGTTGATGGCTTCGCTTTCAGGCAAAACCTGATAGCCATGCCTGGGTATAAAGATATCCCTTTTATGTTCCTGACATCTGAGGATGATAATGAGCTGATGTTGAAAGGCATTAACCTGGAGGCGGTAGATTATATTTTGAAAGATACACCGCTGCCGGTTGTAGTAACCAAAATCAACAACTTTTTAACCACCGTGCGCGAACAGCATGAACGTACCCTAAAAGAATTAAGCGTGGCAGCCATGGCTCTTAACCTACATTCGGTACCGCAAAGGTTACCGGTTATAAAAGGCTTTGAGGTTGATTTTTGGCATAAATCCTTCCAAAATTACCCGGGGGGAGATTTTATAGATTTTATCAAAATTGATGAACGTTACACTTTTATTGTTTTAGGGGATGTAATGGGCAAAAAATGGGGGGCATGGTATTTTTCGTTCGGGTTTTTAAGTTATATCCGCGCAGCTGTGCGCATCTGCATAGCCGAGGGGAATTTCTCTACTAAAAGCATTCTGCAAAAAATAAATGCAGTAGTGTATCATGATCCTGTGGTTAATGATGTGCTATCCAGTCTTTCGTTGCTGATGGTTGACACTCTGGGGGCATCGATAACGTATTCGGGTGCCGGCGACCTACCACTGCTTTATTATAACACGGTAGATAAAAGTTTAAAACAAATAGGTTCATCTGGTATGTTATTAGGACTGATGCCCGATGGCGATTTTGATGAACAGGTATTAAAACTACGCACAGGCGACCGCTTGTTTATATTTACCGATGGTATAATTGATTTTGAAGATACCAATGGCAAAAAAACAGACTATAATACTTTTACAGAGGCCGTAAAGCCTTACTTAGGCCAGTCGTTTGCAGCGTTTAAAAAGAGTACATTTTTACAGGGCAAAACGGTTGCGCATATTGATGATTGCAGCCTTATCCATTTACAAAAAACAGATCAATGATATTACTAACCAATATTTATAAAGATGCTTTGATAGCCGGTATACAGGTTAAAGAAGCTAATTTAACGGTGTCTGATGCTTTTAAAGACGAAATGACGGCGCTCTTAGATAAAGGCAACAAATACATTATTGTAAATTTTGAAGGTGTGATATATGTAGATAGTTCATTCCTTGGTGCACTGGTATCCTCATTAAAATATGCCCTGGCTAACCAGGCCGAAATTGTTGTTGCAGGCTTAAATAAGGATGTAGCCGGCTTATTTCAGCTTATAAGGCTTGATAAGGCATTTAAAATATACCCATCGGTAACTGAAGCGGCCGAACGCAAAAGCTGACAGCTATGGCGAACACAACCACACAAAAATTTGTATTTAACAACCAGGCTGATGGCCTATATCCATTGGTGACTGATGTTATGGCGCACATCACCCAACAACAAAAAACAGACGAGGATACGATAACCAAATTAAAGCTGGTATTGGTAGAGTTCCTAACCAACTCGCTAAAACACTCGGGCGCGGAGGAAACTACCATCGAAATTACTACAACGGGCAATCAAATAACTATCAGAAAAACAGACAGGGGTAACGGGCTGGCTATACGCTGTAACGGGAATTTACTAGAGTGGCCATTGCCGGGTAAACACCATGCCAATAGGGTACTTACTGTTTATGCCAACGCTGATGCTATTTTAAAAGCCAAATTGACAAACAATTGCGGCCTTCAGTTTTTTATTGAAGAAACAGAACAAACCGGGCAGCTTGATATTAATACATTAACAGAGCATTTTGGGTTATTGATCATCACCCGTGCCTCCAACACATTTGCGTATGAATTTGATATTGATAGTTGTACAAATAGTTTTACGGCATCTGTAACCAGTATGGGTGTAAAAATAAGCATGTATGCAAAGTCATAACCCAACTACTACAGCTGCAAAAAGTCTTGTTTACTTCTCCAATTTAGATGGTGTAAGAGCAATAGCCGCCCTAATGGTAGTGGTATCACATATTGAGTATCATAAAACAAATTTTGGCTTGCAACAATTGCCCTTTAGCCTGCAAAACTTTGGCAAAATAGGGGTAACTATATTTTTTGCCCTTAGCGGGTTCCTGATCACTTATTTGTTATTTGTAGAAAAAGACAAATTTAAAAAGGTAAACCTTAAAGATTTTTACATCCGGCGCATCCTGCGTATCTGGCCATTATATTTCCTGGTGGTTATTGTCGGTTTTTTTATATATCCCGCTAAAGGATCATCAAACGCGTTGTGGTTGAGCGTGTTTTTTTTACCCAACCTGGCTTTTTGTTTAAAAATGCTGCCAGCCATATTCGATCCGATATGGTCTATCGGCACTGAGGAGCAGTTTTACATTTTTTATCCGCATATATTCAAAATAAAAAAGCCCGAAAATATCCTTAACGCGCTAATCATCATAACAGGTTGTTTGATCATTCTAAATATTGTGGTGCGCAACCTTCCCGAAAGTAATAGGTTTGCCGCAAATTTAAGCCTGTTTTTATACTACGCCCGGTTTGATAACATGATGGTGGGGGCAATTGTGGCTACGCTTTACTATAACACTAAACATCCGGCATTTATATTCAGGTTTCAGCATGTTTTTAACTGGGTGTTTACGCGCCGAGCTCAATGGATCTTAACAGGTGCTTTTTTTATATTTATTCACTTTTATTTAAAGCACGAAATACCGCAGGGTGATATGGTTATGGCCGTAATAGCGGCTTTGCTAATTGTAAATTTATGCGAACCAACCACCAGTTTATATACAATTGGTAATAAGCCTTTACAATACATGGGCAAAATATCTTATGGTATATATCTTCTGCACAAATACCCGTTGTTCCTGGTGTTTTATCTGGTTGAAAAGTATATGCATGGTAGTAATTTGATCATTCAAAACCTGGTTATTTACGTGGCAACAATAGGAGCGGTAATTGCGCTGGCATCTATCTCTTACTTCGGTTATGAACGTTATTTTCTGCGCATAAAGCGGCGGTTTCAGAAAGTGATTTCGCAGAATTAATAGCTATTTTATCTATCCTGTTTTTATATCATGTGAGTTTCATCTTTTAAATCATTAAATGCAACATTGATGCAATTGACTTATTTTAGCCTCATAAATAATGATTTTTATAACTAATTAAATCCATGATATTTTGAAAAAGACCCAATACGAAGTAATTATAATAGGCGGCAGTTTTGCAGGCCTATCGGCAGCAATGGCATTAGGCCGGTCAGTGAGAAGAGTTCTAGTAATAGATAATGCCGACCCGTGTAACAAAAAGGCTCCGCATTCGCATAATTTTTTAACGAATGATGGTGCAGCCCCAGCCGATATAACCCTGGCAGCCCGACGGGAGCTAGCCGCTTATAAAACTGTAAAGATGATGACCGATACAGTTGAAAATGTTGTTCAGATTGATGAAGGGTTTAAAGTAACAACCACCAAAGCACAAACATTTACAACGCAAAAGGTGCTCATTGCAACAGGTTTAAAAGATATTATGCCAAAAATACCAGGCTTTGCCGGATGTTGGGGTACATCCATCATTCATTGCCCATACTGCCATGGTTATGAAGTTTACCAGGAAAAACTGGCTGTTTTTGGTAATGGCGACGAGGGTTTTGAATTTGCAAAACTCATTAACAACTGGAGCAGGAATGTTACTTTGTTTACCAATGGTGTATCAACGCTTAACCCAGGGCAGGAGCAAAAATTAAAAGAACATGGTATTAACATTATTCAAACCAAAATTAACGCTATAGATTGCGTTAATAACCAGGTGCAGGCAATTAAATTAAAAGATGGCACCGAGTATGCAATCCAGGCAATATTTGCGCGTGTGCCGTTTAAACAACATACTGATATCCCTCAACAATTGGGCTGTGCTTTAACAGAGCAAGGCCATATACAAACAGATAACTTTTGTGCTACAACCATTCCCGGTGTTTATGCAGCCGGCGATAACAGTTCGCCTTTGCGTGGTGTTGCCAATGCCGTAGCCAATGGTATGATGGCCGGAGTTTTTATAAACAAGGCGCTTATTGAAGAACAGTTTTAATTACTAATCTTTACCGTATCCTTTTAACTTTTTGAATTACGCCATAAATTACCTTATTTTAAGACACAAATAGGGTAAATGACAGTGAACTTCCTGGCACGTAACCGTTCCGTTTTAATTTATGGCGCATCGCTGGCTGCTTTATTGTTTTTAATGAAGTGGTTGGAGTGGCGTTTCCTTATCGCAGATTACGCTGTCGAGCTTTACGGGGGCGCATTGGCTATTGTATTTACCTCCCTGGGTATTTGGCTGGCTGTTAAATTAATGAAGCCAAAAACAAATACCGTTTTTGTAGAGAAGGAAGTTGTCGTAAAAACCAATGATTTTATTTTGGATGAGCGGGAACTCACCCGCCTTGGCTTAAGTAAGCGTGAGCTTGAAGTACTGCAACTAATGGCCGAAGGTTTAAGTAACCACCAAATAGCCGAACGCCTGTTCGTTTCCCTCAATACTATAAAAACACATTCGGCCAAGGTGTTTGAAAAGCTGGAGGTACAGCGCCGCACCCAGGCGGTAGATAAAGCCAAAAAACTAAGGCTGATACCATAAAAGCCACTCACGCTTTAGTATTAAAAAGACTTATATTTATAAAATCACCCTAAAGTATGAGTGCAAAAACAACCTGATACCTCAACTTTGAGCCATAAACTTTAAAAAGATCACATGAAAAAAACTGTAATTAAATTTGGGCTGATAGCCGGGCTTATAGCTTCGGCATGGATGGTTGGAAGTATTGCCTGGTGCCATGAAACAGGCACGTATGAAGGCAATATGATAATGGGGTTCGCGTCCATGATCATCGCCTTTTCGTTAATGTTCCCCGCGATAAAGAACTATCGCGACAAGCAGAATAATGGCGTAATAAGCTTTGGTAAGGCGTTCAAAATGGCATTCTTCATCGCCTTAATAGGTTCAAGTATGTATGTGGCTGCCTGGTTAATAGATTATTACTTTTTTATTCCTGATTTTATGGAGCGTTTTTCGCAGCAACTCATCCAAAAATCGCAGCATAGCGGTGCAAGCGCAGCAGAAATAGCTGCCAAAATAAAAGAAATAAATTCGATGAAGAGTATATACGATTCCGTTTTTGGCGTAATACTTTATACATATATGGAGATATTACCGGTAGGTATCATCATCGCTTTAATTACGGCGCTTATTTTAAAACGTAAAACAAATAGCGGTAACGTGGCAGTAGCCTGATCAATATCAGCAGGTAAAGTTAAATATACCAAGGAACGCCCGGGATCTATTCCCGGGCGTTCCTTTTATCTACCATTTATCCAGCCCCAGCAATTTCCTGCCCAGGGGCGATAGCTCAGCAACCGGGTTCTTTTTCTCGCGTTCCATCGGGTCGCCGGGGAAGGCGTAGCCCTGCATGGCTTCACGGCTTCGCCAGCTGTTGATGCGCCACTGCCTCAGCTCTTCGTTTTCTTCCTGTGCGGGCATCATAGATATGTATTGCGCCACACGTACCTTATTGCCGCTTGTATTGGCGCGGATGCCATGTGGCTCCAGGCTGTTAAATATCAGCAGGTCGCCTGCTTCCAGTTTTACCTTTTCAATGGTAAAGCCAGTGGTATCGGGTTTGTAATGGTCGCGGTCATCTGGTTGGGTGAGTTTCCAGGTATCGTAGGTGCGGTATAGCTCGGGGATGCATTGAAAGCCGCCCATGGTTTCGTCGGTTTGGTCGGCCAGTGCCAATACGCCCTGTACGTTTTGCGGGCGGGTTTCCGGGTCGTAATCCCAGTGGATAAAGCCTTTATACTCAAAGCCCGGCCGCAGCGGGAAGTTCAGGTTGGCGCGGTCTATTGTTACCCAAAGCTTTTCTGTTCCCCAAACATCAGCAAATGCCTGGTGTACTTTTTCCATCTGGCGGTTATCCCACATGTATTGCTGGTTATAAATTTCTACCATGCCGGTGTTATTCAGCTCGGCCATTTGCATTTGGGCATTTGGCCTTTTGTACCAGGTATCTATATCGTTTTGGTCTTTGCCTTCATACTCCCACAGGTAGTCGGCCAATTTTTTTACCTGATCTTTTGGTACGGCGTTTTTAATGATCACGTAGCCATTATCCACCCAAAACTGCCAGTCGGCTTCGCTTAAAACCTGTAAGGGCTTGCCGTTGCTACGATCGTTTAACTTTATTTGGCTTGATGTTGCCGTGGATGGGTTTCCCGGTATTACTTTATGAGCTTCGTTAGCTTTCATGGCCGGAGCCATAGTGGGTGTCATGGTTTCTGTTCTCATTATTTTATTGGTTTTAATAATTCAAAGGTAGCGGGCCAATGGGGCGCATATATCCTCTATAGTGACCAATATTTGCTCTGTATTGATTTATTGTTTAGCTTTATTTATTATTTTTTAACAACATGGCGATAAACGAGATTCAGTTAGAGCGGGTAGATTTTGAACCGGGCAAATCCTTTAAGCTGTTTTCGCCGCGTTTACGCAATACCTTTTTATGGCATTATCATCCCGAAGTTGAGCTGGTTTATGTAGAGGCCGATGCGGGTATCAGGCACGTAGGCTCGCATATATCCGGTTATACGCAAAGCGACCTGGTGCTTATAGGCGGCAATATCCCTCACCTTAATTTTGATTATCGCCTGCGTAGCGAATACCACCAGATAGTGATCC
>NZ_JBAZRC010000125.1:0-14859 GCF_041663085.1 Mucilaginibacter sp. | reverse complement strand
TGCAAACCATGGGCGATACCTTTTTACGCGCCACCGGCGAGAAGAACATTGTGGAAGACCTGCGCGATTACTGCGCCCACTTTGCCGATAAAATGGAAGTTACCAAACAATAACCTAATATGCGCCCCGCGTCACTCTTATCACTATTGGGCTTTATTATATTAATTGCGGCAACTTTTTGCCCTATGCTGCGCCCGTTCCATTTATTTAATATGAATGTTTATAAGCTAAACCAGCCGTATGGGATGGTAATTATGCTGGTGGGCGTTATCGGCATACTATGCACGGTATTAAACCAAACCAAGGTAACGCGCATTGCGGCTTGGGCATCGCTGGTATTGGTTGTGCTGCTTTATATAGCCGCGTTCCTAAAAGTAAAAGCCAGTTTCAGCTTTATACCGTTTAAAGGTATTAATGGATTCTTAACCCGGCAAATAGCGTTCAAGTGGGGCTGGTATGTATTATTTGCAGGGCCGGTATTGTCTGTTATAGGCGCATCATTATCAAAAAAACGAGTTTACACAGCGGGTGAATAATACTTTACCACCTGTATGTTTATTAGTTAACACTATTTATGGTGCAAATATTTTTAAACATATTTGTAAACATTAAACTACATCTTATTCTATGTTTAAGCTTAATTTTCGCAACCAGGTATTAGCAGGTTTTGCGGTATCTATTGTGCTTGTGTTGGTTGTTGGCGTACTGTCATTCAAAAGCATCAAGCAACTGGAAGGCGATACAGTTTGGGTAAATCACACCCAAAAAGTTATTAAAACCACCAATAACCTGCTACAATATTTAATTGACGGCGAAACCGGCATGCGTGGTTACGGCGCTACAGCCAATAAAACTTTTCTTGACCCATATAACGATGCTGTCCCTAAAATAACAGAGGCATTAGAGCAGCTGTCTAACCTTGTTGTAGATAACCCCGGCCAGGTTAAAAGGATAGATTCGCTTAAACTGATCGTTAACCGCCAGTTGCTTATCCTAAAAACCAATATCGAGACCCGCGATGCCAAAGGCCTTGATTACATGGTTGCCAATAAAATGTTTTTGAATGGTAAAGGCAACATGGATAGCATCCGCGAGATCAATAACCGGGTTATCCAAACAGAGAACAACCTTTTAGCCGAACGTAAAGCGGCATCAGATAAAGCATCAGAGCAGGCAATACAGATCATTGTATTTGGCTGTATGATATTCCTGATTATCGTGGTACTAATGTTCTACTATATCCAGGCCACTTTTGCACGCCAAAAACGTGTTGAGGAAGAAGTGCGTGTAGCCAACCTGGAGCTTGGAAAAGTACTTGCAGAAAACGAAGGAAAAAACTGGCTGCTTATAGGTAGCGGCAACCTTAATGAAAAGATGCAGGGCCAGCAAAGCGAAAAAGAACTCTCAGAAAATATTTTATCAGAAATAAGCAAGTATGCCAATGCGCTTACCGGTACGCTTTATTTGTTTGATGAGAACGAAGAAAAGCTGAACCTGTATGCCTCATACGCTTTTAATGATCCGTCTGCTTTGAAGCAATCTATCCGGATCTCTGAAGGGTGGATAGGGCAGGCTGCCAAAGACGAACGTGCTGCTGTTGTAAAAGGCAAACTGAATGATAAACTGCAGTTAGGATCATCAATTTTAGAAGATGAACTGATAGAAACCTTTATCGTTCCGTTCTTTTTTGATAAGAAACTGAAAGGCGTGCTTGAGGTTGGTTTCCGTAACGAAGTGCCTGAACAGGTTAAAGAATACATTTTACTTGTTGCCAACGATATTGGCATAGCCGTGAATACTTCACAGGCGCGCACCATTATGCACGACCTGTTCGAGGAAACCCAGCAGCAAGCCGAAGAACTGGAAGCACAACAGGAAGAAATGCGCGTTACCAACGAAGAGCTGATGAACAAAACAGAAATGTTGCAGGCATCAGAAGAAGAATTGCGTGTACAGCAGGAAGAACTGCGTACCATAAACGCCGAACTGGAAGAAAAAGCCAGCTTGTTGGAAGAGAAGAACCAGGCTATTGAAGAAGCCCGCCAAAGTATCAGTATAAAAGCCAGCGAGCTGGAAACAACCGGTAGGTACAAATCTGAGTTTTTGGCCAACATGAGCCATGAGCTGCGCACACCGCTAAACAGTATTTTGGTATTGGCGCGGATACTAAAAGATAACAAACCACTAAATCTATCAGAAGATCAGATAAAATATGCCAGTGTGATATTTAACGCCGGGAATGACCTGCTGACACTGATAAACGATATCCTCGACCTTTCAAAAATTGAATCGGGCAAGCTGGATATGCAGAACGAGGACATTAAGGTGTCAGACATCCTGAGCGATATGCAATCGTTATTTGCAGAGGTTGCCAGTCATAAAAAGATCAATTATACCACAAACTTCTCTGGCGTGCCGCCAACTATCTATACCGATAAGGTTAGGGTTGAGCAGGTGATCAAAAACTTGTTATCAAACGCGTTTAAGTTTACGCCGGAGAGTGGCACCATCAGCATAAACGCTGTTGCCGGCCCGGTTGCAGAAACCATCAGCTTTAAAATAAAAGATTCGGGTATTGGTATCCCTGCTGATAAACAGCGTATCATATTCGAAGCATTCCAGCAGGCCGATGGCTCTACCAGTCGTAAATACGGCGGTACGGGTTTAGGCCTTTCTATCAGCAGGGAACTTGCATCATTATTGGGTGGTAATATTACCTTAAGCAGTGAACCGGGCGAGGGTAGCGAGTTTGTGCTGACGCTTCCGTTGAAAGCCAAATTTGTAGAGCCGCAGGAAGATAATGTACCTACTGTAGATAATTATAAGCCTACCACCTTCCTTGATACGGTTGTTAAGCGTTCAGTCAACCCCGATCATGAACCGTTTGTAGTAATTGTTGAGGACGATAAGAACTTCGCGAACATATTGCAGGATTACGCCCGCGACCACGGTTTTAAATCGGTAATGGTAAGCGAGGGTACCAACGCGGTCGAGATCATTAAAGAACAGCAGCCGGATGCGGTTATCCTGGATATTATGCTGCCGGGTAAAGATGGCTGGCAGATACTGAAAGAACTAAAACAGGACGAAACCACACTGCATATACCGGTACACCTGATGTCGGCAGGCGAAGCCGCAGCCAACAGGGTGCGTAAAGAGGGCGCAATAAGCTTCCTTAAAAAACCGGTAAATACCGAAACGCTTGATAAGCTGTTTGGCGACATTATGGCTAAAAGCGGCACCAAATTTACCCAGATACTGCTGGTAGAAGACCATAAGGCACAAAGCCAGGCACTTAAGGACCTGATGCAGAGCCAGGGTATTACTGTAGATCAGGCGTTTGATGGCGAATCGGCCTTCAGGATGCTGCATGAGAACGAATACCAGTGTGTGATACTTGACCTTAACCTGCCTGATATTTCGGGGCTCGACCTGCTTGATAAAATAAAAGAGGTTGATAAGTTTGCAGCCCTGCCGGTTATCATCAACACGGCAATGGAGCTTGATAAAACATCGGTAAACAGGCTGATGCAGTATGCCAACGCCATGGTGGTTAAAACCAACAAATCGTCTGACAGGCTGATAGACGAAGTAAACCTGTTCCTGAATAAAATAAGCGAAAGCGGCCCGCAAACCGGTACCAGTGGCAGCGGGGTAAAAATTAAAACCACTACCAAGGGTAAAGACAGTATAAAAGGCAAAAAAGTACTCATTGTTGACGATGATATGCGTAACATATTTGCCCTGAGCAGCGCATTGGAAAGTTACGACCTGAATGTGGTGATTGCCAACGATGGTGAAGAGGCTATTGCCAAACTGGAAGAGATAAGCGATATTGATATTGTGCTTATGGATATTATGATGCCAAAAATGGATGGCTACGAGGCCACCAGGCATATCCGCAAGCAAAACAAATGGGCTAAACTCCCTGTTATAGCGTTAACCGCAAAGGCCATGAAGGATGACCGTGAAAAGTGTATAGCGGCCGGTGCTAACGATTATATTACCAAACCGGTTGATATGGACAGGCTGATAGCATTGATGCAGTTGTGGTTGGATAGCTAATATATGAAGGGACTGGTAAGTAAAGACGCCATAAGCAGCGAGCAGCTAAACGAACTGATTGATATTGTAAAAAAGATTCACGGGTTTGATTTTAGCGATTATACAGAAGCATCTTTTAAAAGGCGGCTGGCACGTATAATGATGCTTAAAAAGCTGGAGTTTTATGATCTGAAGCATGTTTTGGTTAATGATGCCGGGTTTTTCCAGGAGTTTTTGGAAGAAATTACGGTTAACGTTACCGAAATGTTTCGTGACCCAACTTTTTATAAGGCGCTTAAAAACCAGGTGGTGCCTTATCTTTCCACTTATCAGCATGTAAAAATATGGTGCGCCGGTTGTTCATCCGGCGAAGAGGTTTACTCGTTGGCTATTTTATTAAATGAAGAGAACCTTGGTAAAAAATCGTTCATCTATGGTACCGATATTAATACCGAGGTATTGAATGAGGCGCGTAAAGGCATATACAGCCTGCGCAAAATAAAAAGCTACGCCGAAAATTATCTGTTTACGGGTTTGCCCGGTTCCCTTACCGATCATTTTACCATGATGTATGATGCGGCAACTATCCACAGCGAGTTAAAGCAAAACACGTTATTCTCTGTACATAACCTGATATCTGATACAGGCTTCAACGAGTTTCAGATGATAAGCTGCCGTAATGTATTTATCTATTTTGAAACCGAACTGCAATATAAAATACTCGATCTGTTCTATAAAAGCCTGTGCCCGTTGGGCTATCTTTGTTTGGGTAATAAAGAAACTATCCGTTCAGACGCTTTTCGTAAAAAGTTCAAGGTGATCAATCAGAAAGAAAACATATACCAAAAAATTGGCTCTTGATGATAAAATAAAGCAACGATGGGCTAACTCCCGTATACTGCTATTGGGCGGTTCGGCAGGGTCGTTTAAATTGTTGTTCCGTTTGGTAAAATTACTGCCTCAAAACCTTAATAAAACCGTTATTATAATTATACATCGCAAAAAGAACTTTTTTAGCGAGATAGAAAAACTCTTTGCAGAAAATAGCCGTATGTTGTTGAGGGAAATTAGCGATAAAGAGCCGGTAATGAATAACACTATATACATAGCACCGGCAAATTATCATTCCCTTGTTGAAAATGAAGGCTTTTTTAGCCTGGATGTATCAGATGCGGTATGGTACTCAAAGCCATCAATAGATGTAACTTTTGAGAGTGTTGCCGAGGTTTATAAAGAACAGGTTACGGCAGTTTTGTTTTCGGGAGCAAACCAGGATGGGGCGGAAGGGTTGCTAAAGTTACGGCAGAAAGGGGCGCTTACTATAGCACAACACCCGGAAGATGCTGAAATGACCGAAATGCCGCAGGCTGCAATTGATATACATGCGGCCGAATATGTTTTAAGAACGACAGAGATTTTTGAATTACTTGAAGATACTAATTGACCCTTACTTTAGTTAAATGACCCCAATCAATATCCTTATTGTTGACGACAGAGAGGAAAACATTATAGCCCTTGAGGCACTATTAAGCCGTAACGATATACGGTTGTTTAGTACCACGTCGCCCAACGATGCGCTAAAAATAGCCTGGGATAACCCTATATCAATAGCTCTTGTTGATGTTCAGATGCCCGAAATGGATGGTTTTGAACTGGTAGAGATGCTAAAATCAAACCCGCGTACAAAAGATATACTGGTAATATTTGTTACAGCCATATCTAAAGAGGCCAAATACGCCGTTAAAGGTTTTGGCGCCGGCGCGGTTGATTACCTTTACAAACCGCTCGACCCCTATATAACATCGGCCAAGGTTGATGCCTTTATACAGCTTGCCCGCACACAAGACGAGATCAAACAAAAGAACGAGGAACTGCAAAATTTTGCCATCGTTGTAAAAAACAGTGCCGATATTATTTGTTCGGTTGATGCAGATAATTTCCGGATAAAAACGGTTAACCCTGCTGTTGAAACCATTTTGGGTTACAAACAAACCGAAGTATTCGGAAAAAGCATAGTAGACCTTGCCGTTGATGCCAACCGGTCGGACTTTAGAAAGAAACTGGGTGAGATCATTAAAGATAACCGCAGCTTCTCGGTGTTCGAGTTTCAATTTAATACATTCGAGAAACATATTATTTGGGTAGAGTGCCGTGCATCATATCACAATAAAACCATATTTATAAACATCAGCGATATTTCGCCTCAGAAGAGTTACCAGCAGCAGCTTATTAAATCAAAGGAGACTGCCGAATATGGTAAAAAGGTTAAGGAAACATTTTTGGCAAACATGAGCCATGAACTACGCACGCCTGTTAACGGTATTATAGGCATTAGTAACTTGCTGCGTAAAACACCATTGAACGATCAGCAAAGCGGTTTGCTGACCATGCTGGAAACCTCATCGCGCTCATTATTGGGGGTAATAAACGATGTGCTGGATATCTCAAAGATAGAGGCGGGCAAATTCAGCATCGTGCGTTCGCCCAATAACCTTAAATCTATTGTGAATTCTGTATTTGGGCTGTTAAAGTTTAACGCTGATGAAAAGAACATTGAGTTTTTATTAGAAGTAGATAACGATGTGCCCGATACCCTGCAGGTAGATTCGTTGCGTTTGAACCAGATACTGATGAACCTGCTGAGCAACGCTATTAAATTTACCGATAGAGGGCATGTTAAGCTAACAGTATCGGTACTGCAAAAGCTTAATGATAAGGTTAAGCTTAAATTTAGTATAGAAGATACCGGCATAGGCATCCCATCAGATCAATTGACAAGGATCTTTGAATCGTTTGAACAGGCCGAAGAAGATACCGCCAGTAAATATGGCGGCACAGGGCTTGGGCTTACCATTGTAAAAAAATTGATAGAACTTAAGGGTGGCGACCTTACCGTAAGCAGTAAACCCGGCCAGGGCAGCACGTTTAACTTTGTTAACTGGTTTAGTGTGGCAACCCAGCCACCGGGCGAAAAAATTGTAAAGCCGGATAAAAAGCTTGCCCCGTTTGTAAATACACGTGTTTTAGTTGCCGAAGATAATATGATAAACCAGTTTATGGTAGCAAAAATACTGAAGGACTGGAATGTTGAGGTATCGGTAGCCGAAAACGGTGATAAGGCCATTGCCCTGTTAAAAGAAGAACAATTTGACTTGGTTTTGATGGATACCCATATGCCCGGTATAAACGGTTACCAGGCCGCGCGTATCATCCGTATGGAGCTGGAGGAGCCTATGAGGAGTATTCCTATTATATCACTTTCGGCATCGGCATTTGAGCACGAGCAGATGGAAGCCTTATCGGCAGGGATGAACGATGTTTTGCCAAAACCGTTTGAACCGCAAGAGCTTCATGCTAAAATGGTGAAATTACTTAAGAGTAAAGTGGGGGTTAAAAGTCCAGCTTAGTTTGGCCGGTGCCCATAACCCTGGCTTCATGATCAAGCAGCCATTGTTTGCGCCACAGGCCGCCTGCATACCCTGTTAAGCTACCATTACTGCCAATAACACGATGGCAGGGTACAATTATCCACAAATCATTTTTTCCGTTGGCAGCCGCTATAGCGCGTATAGCCAGCGGATTTTTCATATTATCAGACTGCTGACCATAAGTTATGGTTTTGCCATAAGGTATCTTTAACAATTCCTTCCATACTTCCTGCTGAAAATCTGTGCCCGGCTGGTTAATGGGCAGGTCAAAATCTTTGCGGCCGCCGGCAAAGTATTCGTCGAGTTGTTTAGTGGCTTCTATCAACAGCGGGTGTTCTGTAGTGGTTTCTTCCACCGTTTCATCGCGGATAGATACCCTGGTAATATGCGTATCATCAGCCGTTATTAAGGCAACGCCTACAGGTGTGCGGTGATAAACTTCGTACACGTTTATTCCCCCTGTTGCGCTTTATTAAGCGATTTTAGGTACACCTTACTCATTTTGCCACCAATGAATTTTTTTGGTAAAAAGTTCATAAATACGTTGCCAACGCGGTTAAGCAGGCCCGGTACATAATTATATTTACGGGTTATAAAAGCGTGGATACCTTCTTTAGCAGCCTCGCTCACCGGCATCAACCAGCCTTTAAGTTCGTTAAACTTGCTGTTGTCGGTCATTTCGGTAGCTATACCGCCCGGGGCGAATACCGTTATGGCAAATTCCGGGTTGGTCAATTCATTATGTAAGGCGCTGCCAAATGCAGTAATAAACGCCTTGGTTGCCGAATATGCTGCCTGGTAAGGCACCGGGAAATAACCCGCCATGCTTGATACCAGCATTATACTGCCTTCCTTACCGGGTTGCTCAAAATACTTTAGCAGGTTATTGGTCATGCGTACTACGCTAATAACGTTGGTTTTAAGGATGCTCTCAAAGTTATCCCACGGCAGTTCGGTGTGGCGGCCAAAATAGGTTACACCGGCGTTTAAAATAGCGCCGTACAAGTTACCATCGGCAATGCTTTCGGCAATTACGCGGTCGGCCTCTTCAGGGATGGATAGGTCGGCTACAATAACTTTTACCTGTATGCCCGCGGTTTTTTCCAGTTCGGCCTTCAGCTCGTTCAGTTTATCGGCGCGGCGGGCGGCAATAATCAGGTTGGCTTTATGGATATGCGCCAGTTGCCTTGCCATTTCCTGCCCAAGCCCGCTTGATGCGCCCGTAACCAATACCCATTTATTATTTAACCGCAGGTGTTTCATGCTGCTAAGTTATATTTTTAGTCGGAAAGTCCGAAAGACCGGGAAGAGAGGAGTGGGGTTGTCAGTCTGAGTTTGTCGAAGACTCATACAACCTGCTAATGGTTCGACAGGCTCACTATGACAAACTCAATATGTCAGTCTGAGCTTGTCGAAGACTTATACATCTGCTAATGATTCGACAGGTTCACCATGACAAACTCAATATGTCAGTCTGAGTTTGCCGAAGACTTATACACCGGCTAATGGTTCGACAGGCTCACCATGACAAACTCAATATGTTAACAGACCCTTTGTTTTTCTTCTGACTTTCCCACTTCCGGACTTCTTCTCTTCCCAACTTTTTAGCTTTCTTTGCAATATGAAACTTGCGGGGCAAACTATTGAACTTTTAAAAAAGGAGATCATCCTGGAATGGCGCTCAAAATACGCCTTCAATGGTATCCTGCTTTATATTGTTTCAACCGTGTTTGTATGTTATATCTCCTTTAACCTTAACCCCGGGTTTAAAGAGAGCCAGGGCTACCCCATAGTATGGAACATCCTGTTCTGGATCATTATGCTGTTTGCATCTGTAAACGCCATAGCCAAAAGCTTTTTGCAGGAAAGTAAAAGCCGCTTGCTATATTATTATACCATTGCGCATCCCCAGGCTATCATTTTATCAAAAACCATTTACAATACTTTATTAATGGCGCTGCTAAGCGTTTTGGCCTTACTGGTTTATAAACTGTTTTTCCCTAACCCGGTGGGCGATGCACTTTTTTACTTTATTACGGTATTACTGGGTGCCATGAGCTTTTCTACCGTGTTCACCATGCTGTCGGCAATTGCCTCAAAAGCAGGGAATAACGGTACGCTGATGGCTATTTTAAGCTTCCCTGTTATTATCCCGGTGATATTATTGCTGGTAAAAGTAAGCAAGGCTGCCATGGATGGTATAGACCGTAGCCTTAGCTTTGGTAACATTGGTGTGTTGTTAGCAATAAATGTTATTGTAATTGCGTCTTCATTAATACTTTTTCCATATCTGTGGCGCGACTAATGTTTTCAATACCCCAACATAAATTATTGCAACGCTGTTTATACACAGCCATTATTTTACTTGTACTGCCTTTTGCTGTTTCTGCACAAACCATAACCGGTAAGGTGGTGAGTGCCCCATCAAAAACAGGTGTGGCCAAAGCCAGCGTGTTTTTAAACAATGCAACCTTTGGTACCGCTACCGAGGATGATGGCACATTTAGCCTGCGTGGTGTAAAGCCGGGGCAGTATGATTTGATTGTATCTGTAATTGGTTTTGAAGAGTACACCCAAAAGGTACAGGTAGGTTCAACGCCTATAAACCTGAATATATCGCTTACCCCAAAGGTGATGATGATGCGCGAGGTAATTATCAGCAGCAACGCCGACTGGAAGAAGAACTTTGAACAGTTTAAAAAGGAATTTATAGGTACTACAGAAAATGCCAAATATTGCCGGATAGATAACCCGCGCATATTAAACCTGATGTATACACGTAAAACCCAAATGCTGGAGGCATCAACCGACGAGTTTTTGGTGATGGAAAACGAAGCCTTGGGTTACCGTGTAAAGTTTTTATTAAAAGAGTTTACCAGCAGCGGCCTCACCAATACTATAACCTACGCAGGGCGTGCCCTTTTTGAAGACCTGCCCGGCACAGCCGCCCAAAAACAAAAATGGAAAGAAAAGCGCGATGAAGCATATTATGGTTCAGCCAGGCATTTTTACCGCTCGCTTTATAAAAACCGGTTAACGCAGGAGGGTTTTATGATATACGACTTTAACCGCGCCATTGACCCTAACCGCCCGCCCGAAGCGCTGATCAGGAAGAAGCTGAAAGCGTTCCAGATGGTTAACCGCGATTCGATACGGTACTGGATGCAAAAAGACGCTATGCCCAAATGGTATAAAGAACGCCTTACCAAGCCGGCTTTAACCGCCTATGATGTTTTGCGCAAACCAAAAGAGGAGGGGCTGTTTGTGTTAACTTTCCCAAATTTCCTTTACGTAGTTTACACCAAAAAACACGAGACCGAAGATTTTAAAGACCTGTACCGCCCGCTGGATATGGAAAACTTTGAAACCAGCGTGATCACCCTGTTTACCCCGGCGGTATATTTTGACCTGAACGGAACGGTGGTAGCCGATAGTCCGCTGTATGAGGGTACCTGGTCAAAATCGAAACTGGCCAACCTGCTGCCGGTTGATTATGAGCCGTCGGACCCGATAAAGAATTAGGGGTAATACGCCGTCATACTCTCCCGCGCGTCATTGCTGTACGAAGCAATCTTCAGATAGGCTTAACCACCTTCCCCGTCATGCTGAACTTGTTTCAGCATCTCTCATCTCATGCTATGGGTATGCTAATAATCCGCCGCTCATTGCCGCGGAGGCTACTTCTTTTCTCTTGATAGAAAAGAAGCAAAAGATCAAGTCAGAGCGAATGCTTCCTGCGCTCCCTGCCGGTTCTTAACGCTTTCTCCGCGCCTGCGCGCAGTTCGAAAGCTAAACCGTCATTCCAGCCATACACCCGGCCCGCCCGCTCTGACCTTTTGCCCCAAGCTTTCAGAAATCATGGAAATCATGAAAATCCTACGAATCCCGGTTCAGACAATCTTTGCGTTAGGGGTAGCAGCGGATACCGGCCCTGCGCTTAAGGCCTGCAGGTGTATGAGCGGATGACCCGGGCCGCAGGCAACGCCATAATTATCGGCTTTATAATTCCCTCCCTCGGGAGGGCAGGGAGGGGTTAATGAATTATCCCCTCGTACGAACCCCTCCCTGCCATAGCACACCCTTTCGCACCCCTCCCAAGGGAGGGAATTAAAAAAAACCGCCCATCACACAAATGTCAAACGCTATCAAACTCTCAAAGCAACATAGTTATGTAAATAAGTATCATAATTGATATGCATGCATAATGAAACATTGCTAATAATGCTGCCAGGTGCATAAATCAAATCATCTAATTATTACCTTTGCTGCATATTTTTAATATGAGATTCATTTATCAAACCTGGTGGAAGGTATTAGCCGTTGTAATTATATTTTACACGCTTGTTGCCGGGTTTCTGCTGGGGGTGCCACGCTTACCCATATTGCACGAAACCATACGAAATACATACTTCCACGTACCCATGTGGATAGCCATGTTCACGGTGTTCACCATTTCGGTTATTTATAGTATAAAATACCTGCAAACCGGTAAAGAGGAGTACGACCTGATAGCTGTTGAAGCTGCTAATACGGGGATCTTCTTTTTTGTACTGGGGCTGATAACCGGGATGCTTTGGGCCAAATACGCCTGGGGCGAATACTGGAGCAACGACCCAAAACAGAATAGCGCCGCAATTGCCTTTTTGCTTTACTGCGCCTACCTGGTGCTTCGTAACTCGATAGACGAGGAGCAGAAGCGCGCCAAGATCTCGGCCATATATAACATTTTCGCTTTCCCGGTAATGGTGGTGCTGATTATGGTGCTGCCGCGGATGACAGATTCGTTACACCCCGGTAACGGCGGTAACCCTGCATTTGGTAAGCTGGATATGGATAACCGCATGCGTGTGGTATTGTACCCTGCCTTTATTGCCTGGTCGCTAATGGCCGTTTGGATAGCTACGATACGCTACCGCATCCGTTTAATTGAATATAAAAAGAACGCTATCAACTAAGATGAAACCATCATGTGCCTCCGCTCAAAAACTGAAATGAATAAAACGGCTCATGATAACTACATCACCCTTAAATAATAAATTGCTTTGATGAAAAAACTTGTTTCCCTGGTAATGATGATGCTTTGTTTTGTTGCCGTTAAAGCACAGAACGGGCAGGATGTTGAAATGGCTGATGCGATGCGCAGCTCAGGTAAAATTTACGTGGTGATAGGCACCATTGTAATTGTATTTACCGGCCTGGCTATTTACCTGTTTAGTATTGACCGCAGATTAAAAAAAATCGAGAAGGAAAAGTAAATCAAAAGCCCCATCAGTTTTGTTTAAACATTGATTTAGGGCCTTTATAATAACATGTGTAAGCGATACACTAACATTAAAAATTTGCATTATTGATAAAAAATATACCAAATTTGTGCACTTTTTTAAGGAATTAATTATTTATCCAATTCTAAATTATGAATATCAATAATCCGACTGCTGATCAGGATACACACTTTTTTGGTGATGTATGTAAAAACTTTGATCATGCAGCGCAGTTTACCAAACACGATGCAGGCCTGTTAGACCAGATCAAATCATGTAACAGTGTTTACCGTTTCCGTTTCCCGATACGTAAAGGCAATGGCTTTGAAGTTATTGATGCGTGGCGTGTAGAGCACTCGCATCACCAATCGCCAACCAAAGGTGGTATCCGCTACAGCGAAATGGTGAACGAGGACGAAGTTATGGCCCTTGCAGCGCTAATGACCTACAAATGCGCCATTGTAAACGTGCCCTTTGGCGGTGCAAAGGGTGGTATTAAAATAAACCCCAAAAACTATACTGTTGGCGAACTGGAGAACATTACCCGCCGTTACACAGTTGAATTGATCAAAAAGAATTTTATAGGCCCCAGTATTGACGTACCCGCACCTGACTATGGATCGGGCGAGCGTGAAATGAGCTGGATTGCCGATACATATGCAACCATGAACCCGGGCCAGCTTGATGCTTTAGGCGCGGTAACCGGTAAGCCAATTTCATTACATGGTATTGCCGGCCGCCGCGAGGCTACTGGCCGTGGTGTGGCTATCGCTATCCGCGAGTGCGTAAGCGTTGCCGAGGATATGCAGAAACTGGGATTAACCACAGGCTTATCTGGCAAAAAGGTAATTGTACAGGGTTTAGGTAACGTGGGTTACTACTCAGCTAAATTCCTTTCGGAATTTGGTGCATTGATAGTAGGCCTTTGCGAGTTTGAAGGTGCTATTTATAACGAGGATGGCCTTGACGTAGAAGCCGTATTCCAACACCGCAAGGCAACCGGCTCTATATTGGGTTATGCCGGTGCTAAAAAAGAGTTTAAAAACACCATGGACGGCCTTGAGCAGCCATGTGATATTTTGGTACCTGCCGCTTTAGAGAATCAGATAACCGAGCAAAATATTGGCAGCATCAAAGCAAAAATTATTGCCGAAGGCGCCAACGGCCCAACTTCTCCGGAAGCGGAAGCCGCGTTTTACAAAGCCGGTGGTATGATCATCC
The DNA here is from genome assembly GCF_041663085.1 of Mucilaginibacter sp. Lineage (GTDB taxonomy): Bacteria > Bacteroidota > Bacteroidia > Sphingobacteriales > Sphingobacteriaceae > Mucilaginibacter. Next base: position 905 of record NZ_JBAZRC010000125.1, on the reverse strand, counting down.
CGGATATGTACGCTAACGCCGGTGGTGTTACCGTATCATACTTTGAGTGGTTGAAAAACCTGAGCCACGTAGCTTTTGGCCGTATCAACCGCAGGTTTGAGGAAAACTCAAACCTGAACCTGGTAAACATGGTAGAAGGTATTACCGGTGTGGCATTATCACCGCTGCAACGTTCAACCATTATTAAAGGTGCATCTGAGCTGGAGCTTGTAAACTCTGGTTTGGAAGATACCATGATCCGCTCATACCACGAGATCCGCGAGATATACAAAAATAACCCTAAGGTAGAAACCCTGCGTAACGCAGCTATGGTAGGCGCTATTAACAAAATAGCAGTATCATACCAAAACCTTGGTGTTTGGCCGTGATTTTTTGGAGAACTATTCTCCATTACTTATATTGAAAAGAGCGCCCGAAAAGGCGCTCTTTTTTTATAATCCCCGCTCGCAAATACGGTTTGGAAGGCATTTATCCTAACCATCCTTATTTTATCTTAACGAATGTTAACAGATATGCCCGGTTGCTTTTGGGCAGATTACTTTTATCTTAAGCAACCAAAATCATGAAAAGAAAACTCGTTATTGTATTATTTTTAACCGCCTTATTACTTACCGGCATTATTGCCGTGCAGGCTTACTGGAGCCTTAACGCTTATAAACAGAACAAAGAAAGGTTCGACAGCGATATCAACACCGCTATGCAGCAAGCGCTGGATAGTTGTAAAAAAGATTATTTCGACTCGATACGGGTAGTAATGGTTAAGCGCCTGAGCGACCCAGGCACGCACATTAAACTGGATACCTTCCGCAAAACAGACCCGGTGCATCCGCCGCTATCCATAGCAATATCAAACAGTACTATCCGGTTCTCTGATACATACAATACTACACTAGGCTGGTTTGATC
>NZ_JBAZRC010000124.1:0-14964 GCF_041663085.1 Mucilaginibacter sp. | reverse complement strand
CTTACCCAAACAGATATTAAAAAAGTACTGGCCTATTCAACCGTATCGCAGTTGGGTTATATGTTTTTAGGTTTAGGCGTTGGCGCTTACACAGGCGCTTTCTTCCACGTATTAACACACGCTTTCTTTAAAGCATTATTATTCCTGGGAGCAGGTTCTGTTATTCATGCCATGGGCAATGAGCAGGATATGCGCAAAATGGGCGGGCTGAAAGGCAAGATAAAAGTAACCTTCATTACCATGCTGGTAGGTACCATCGCTATAGCGGGTATCCCTCCGTTCTCGGGTTTCTTTTCAAAAGACGAAATTTTGGCCGCGGCCTTTGCACATAGCACAACGTTTTATGTAGTGGGTGTTATCACCGCAGGTTTAACATCTTTCTATATGTTCCGGATGATGTACCTTACCTTTTGGGGTAAATTCCGCGGAACGCATGAGCAGGAACACCACCTGCATGAGTCGCCTGCTAACATGACCATCCCATTGATCATCCTGGCTATACTATCGGCCATCGCAGGGATGATAGGCGTACCCGCAGTATTAGGCGGTCACCACGAACTTGGCGCATACCTTGCACCGGTGTTTGAGCAATCGGCAAAATTATTGGGCGAGCATGAGCTTAGCCATAACACCGAATGGATATTAATGGGTACATCGGTACTGATCGCATTATTAGCATTGGGCTATGCCTATAGCAAATATGTAAGCGGTAACCACGTACCGGTAAGCGATGAAGAAGAGCGCCCGGCTTTGGCCAACCTGTCATACCATAAATTTTATATTGATGAATTGTATGATAAAGTGATCCGCAAGCCGCTGGATGCTATATCGGTGTTCTTCTACAAAGTGGTAGAGCAATTAGGTATTGATGGCTTTGTGAACGGGCTTGGTAAAGGTGCTTTAGATACAAGTAAAGGCCTGCGCCTGTTGCAAACAGGTAATGTAGGTTTCTACATATTTATGATGGTGGTAGGCATTATTGCCATTTTGGTGTACAGTTTAATTAAAATAGGCGCTTAAGCGTTAACATATAAAATGACGGTTAGCATTTTACTTTTTTTACCGGTAGTGGCAGCCCTTTTGGTGCTGTTGTTTAAGAATGAGGCAGCCAGGCACGCGGCCCTGTTATTCTCGCTTATTGAGCTTGGGATAGTTGTGTATTTCCTTACAGGTTTTGTACCAGATGCATCTGTGCAATATGGTATTGATGTACCCTGGATAGCACAAATGGGCATTTACTTTAAAGCCGGTATTGATGGCATCAGTATGGTGATGGTATTACTCACCACGGTACTTGTGCCGCTTATTATACTCACTACGTACAAACACGAGTATAAAAACGCGAAAGCTTTTTATGCATTGATCCTGTTTATGCAGGCCGGTTTGTTAACCGTATTTACCGCGTTAGATGGCTTCCTTTTCTACGTAGGTTGGGAGGCCGCGCTGATCCCTATTTACTTTATTTGTGCACTATGGGGCGGGGAAAACCGCATCCGCATCAATATTAAGTTTTTCATTTACACCTTTGCCGGGTCGTTATTTATGCTGGTGGGTATTATTTACCTGTACCTGCAAACACCGGGTAAGGTGTATGACCTTCACTCGTTTTACGACCTTAGCTTAAGCTTAACACAGCAAAACTGGGTGTTTTGGGCGTTCTTTATAGCCTTTGCTATCAAGATGCCGTTATTCCCTTTCCATACCTGGCAGCCGGATACCTATACCGAAGCGCCATCGGCAGGTACCATGATGTTATCGGGTATTATGCTAAAAATGGGTATTTACGGGGTTATCCGCTGGCTGATACCAAATGCCCCTGCGGGTTTCCTGCAATGGCAAAACCTGGTGATGATATTATCGGTAATCGGTGTTGTATACGCTTCGCTTATTGCCTTTAATCAAAAAGATGGTAAACGCCTGGTGGCTTATTCATCTATTGCACACGTTGGTTTGATAGCTGCCGGTATATTCGCCTGGACAGTACAAGGCGTACAGGGCGCCATGATACAAATGCTGAGCCACGGTATTAACGTGGTGGGTATGTTCTTTATCTGGGATATCATCAGCCGCCGTTTAAAAACCCGCGACATCAACCAGATGGGTGGTATTGCCAAAGTAGCGCCAAATTTCTCAATCGCATTTTTGATCATCGTTTTGGGTACAGTAGCCCTGCCGTTAACCAATGGGTTTGTAGGCGAGTTCCTGTTGCTGAAAGGTGTATTTAATTATAACATTTGGTTTGCCGCTGTTGCGGGTTTAACCATCATATTTGGCGCAGTATACATGCTGCGCATGTACAAAAATGTAATGCAGGGCGAAACCAACGAATTAACGGCACTATTTGCCGATATAAGCGGTTCGGAGAAACTGGTACTTGGAATTATCTGCGTGCTGATCATTGGCATCGGTGTTTATCCGCAGCCAATACTGCACCTGTCTGAAGCGGCAGTTACCAATTTGGTAAATACCGTGAGTGCCAAATTTGTAAATGCAGGTTATTAAAATTCTAATCTCTAATTTCTAAATCCTAAAAGGAAAAGAAAAATGGACGCCGATAAAGCAAATAATAAGCGGTATGATCTTGAAGATAGAACATACTTGTTTGCAAAAGGTACAAAGGAGTTTTTGAAGAGCATAGATAAAAATATTCATAATGTTGAATATTATAAGCAGTTAATACGCTCTTCGGGATCTGTAGCTGCCAATTTAATAGAAGCGACGGAGAGCTTCAGCAGAAACGATTATTCGCACAGAATAAAGATTTGCAGGAAGGAAGCCAAGGAAAGTATATTGTGGCTTAAACTAATAGACGTTACACAAGTAACAGAAGCATCCAGAGATGCACAAATACAAGAGGCTACTGAATTAATGCGAATATTTGGAGCAATACTTGAAAAGATGAAAGCAAATAATCTGTAGGTTTTTAACGATTTAGCTTTAGGGTTTGGTTCTTAAAGTTTTAGAGTTTAGAAATTAGGATTTAGAATTTATATGAAATGATTACTCTAATAATTATATCTGTTTTACCCATTGTGCTTTTGTACCTGGGTTTATATAAAGCCCAAAAAGCTTTATTGCCTGTAACTATTGTTGGCTTATTGGCTGCTTTAGCTGCCGCGGTTATGCAATGGAATACCAACGCAATGCCAATTTATCATGGCATGATGTTGTTTAACAACTTCTCGGTTGCATTTTCTGTAATAAGCATTGTTTCAACAATACTCATCCTGCTGTTATCTAAAGGATATTTTGAAAAGATAAGTAACCATATAGCCGAGTATTACGCGATTATATTGTTCTCGCTGGCCGGTATTATTGTGATGGTATCATACCATAACTTAACCATGCTGTTTATCGGTATCGAGATCATGTCGGTTAGTTTGTATATCCTGGCCGGGATCCGTAAAAGCGATTTCGCATCAAACGAGGCGGCTTTAAAATACTTTTTGATGGGTGCTTTTTCAACAGGCTTCCTGTTGTTTGGTATCACTTTGATCTATGGTGCATCGGGCTCATTTGACCTGGATGTTATCCGCGACTGGGTGGTTACCCATCCCCGCAATATCGATCCGTTGTTTTATACGGGCATCATGCTGATCATCGTTGGCCTTTGTTTTAAGGTTGGTGCCGCGCCATTCCATTTCTGGACACCGGATGTTTACGAAGGTGCGCCTTCACTCATCACCCTGTTCATGTCGACAGTGGTTAAAGTGGCGGGCTTCGCGGCATTCCTGCGTTTATTCTCGGCCTGCTTTTCATCAATCGCTGATTTTTGGACGCCGGTATTACTGGTCATTACCATCATCACGCTGTTTATTGGTAACATAACTGCACTTTACCAGCAAAGCTTTAAACGTATGATGGCCTTCTCCAGCATATCGCACGCAGGCTATTTGTTATTTGCTATTGTAGCATTAGGCGCGGGTTCTGCAAATTCCATATTTGTTTATGCTACGGCTTACTCAATCGCATCTATCATCGCATTTGGCGGGTTAATATTGGTAAGGCAGCAAAGCGGAAGTGACAATTTTGAAGGCTTTAACGGCCTGGCAAAAAACAACCCATTCCTGGCATTGGTACTCACTATCAGTATGCTATCATTAGCCGGTATACCGCTTACAGCGGGCTTTATTGGTAAATTCTTCATGTTCAGTGGGGCGTTGGCACACTATAATGTGTGGCTGGTAATTATTGCGGTGGTAAACGCCATCATCAGTATATTTTATTATTTCCGCATTATTATTGCCATGTATTTCCGCAGTGCAGAACGTGCCGAAGTTGAAGTGCCGGCTTACTACAAGTTTGTTTTGGGCTTCTCGGCAATCGTAACTATCGTTATTGGTGTTTACCCTGCATTGATATCAACCCTTATTTAATAAAGGGCGTAACTACAATTTCATTTAATATTTGTAGTTTTACGGATATAGTTAATGGAAAACTTTTGGGAATACCTTCAAAATTTAACCGACGCACAGTCTATTTTAAGCAGTGGTGGGTTTTACCTGTTGCTTATTGTGGTTTTTGCCGAAACCGGGTTATTTTTCGGATTTTTTTTACCGGGCGATTATTTGTTGTTCCTGGCTGGCTTGTTAAGTGCCGCGGGGATAATCCACGTTCCTATTTATACGCTTGTGCTTTCGCTGATAGCGGCAGGTATTTTGGGTAATTATACAGGCTATTGGTTTGGTTACCGAACGGGGCCGGTGCTATTCAGTAAAAACGATTCCTTCTTTTTTAAAAAGCGTTATATAACCGTTGCTGAAGAGTTTTATGCGAAATATGGCGGCATGGCACTGATTTTAGGAAGATTTTTCCCTATAGTTAGGACATTTGCCCCTATATTTGCAGGTATTGTACGGGTTGACCTTAAAAAGTTTACCGTTTACAATATTGTAGGCAGCGTGGCCTGGGTAACAACACTAACCTTAGCCGGTTATTTTTTAGGCAGGCGCTTCCCCAATTTAAAAGATTATCTGCAGTACATTGTACTTGGTTTGATAATTATTACAACAATTCCGCTGATTATTGCTTTTGTGAGAAGACAGATCGCAAAATCAAAAGAACAGTAATTAATATAATATAGAATACATGAGCACACAACATCCCTGGCATCAGGTTTCACCGGGCGATAACATTCCTGAGATAGTAAATGCAATAATTGAGATCCCAAAGGGCTCAAAAGCAAAGTATGAGATAGATAAAGAATCGGGCCTTTTGAAGCTCGATCGTGTATTGTTCTCGTCGGTAATGTACCCGGCAAATTATGGCTTTATACCGCAAACCTATTGTGATGATAATGACCCGCTGGATATTTTGGTACTTTGTTCGATAGATGTTTTCCCGATGTCTATCATAGAGGCAAAAGTAGTAGGCGTTATGCACATGGTTGATAACGGCGAACAGGATGATAAGATCATCGCGGTAGCAAAGAATGACATGTCGGTTAATTACATTAACGACCTTGCCGAATTGCCGCCACATGCAATGAAAGAAATTGTACGCTTTTTTAGCGACTATAAAGTACTTGAAGGTAAAAACGTAACCATCGAGCATTTGCTGGGTGTACGCTATGCCCATAAGGTAATACAAGAAAGTTTAGAGTTATATAAGTCTACTTTCCCCCATAACCAATAATTTTAATTAATGGACCCCGAACATTACGAAATTAGTGCCTTTTATATTTTCCTTACCATTTTCCTGGTATTGTTAAATGGCTTTTTTGTGGCAGCAGAATTTGCCATGGTAAGAGTTAGAGGATCACAAATTGAGATAAAAGCTAAATCAGGCAGCGGGGTTGCAAAAGTAGCAAGGGGCATATTACACAACCTTGATGGTTATTTGGCGGCTACCCAACTGGGTATCACCATAGCGTCACTGGGGCTGGGTGTTGTAGGCGAGGGCGTGGTAACCAATATTGTGTTACGCGCTTTTATGGCTGTAGGTATAACACTTACACCGGGCTTTATAACAGCCAGCCATGTACTGTCGTTCGTAGCCATAACGGTACTGCACATTGTATTTGGCGAGCTTGCACCAAAATCATTAGCTATACAAAAATCGGTGCGTACCACACTGGCGGTTTCATTACCGCTAAGATTTTTCTTTGTGGTGTTCCGTCCGTTTATATGGCTGCTTAATGGCTTTGCTAATTTCATATTAAAGTTATTCGGCATTACTACCTTAGAAGGCGGCGAAACCCATCACTCATCCGAAGAGTTGCAATACCTTTTAGAGCAGGGTAAGGAAACCGGCGCTATAGACTCGAACGAGCATGAACTGATCCAGAACGTGTTTGATTTTAACGAACGTGTGGTAAAGAACATTATGGTACCCCGTACCAAAATATCGGGTATTGAACTTGATACCAGCAAGGAAGTGCTTTTAGAAATATTGATAACTGAAGGGTACTCGCGGATGCCGGTGTTTGATGAGGTGATAGATAAAATTGTAGGTATAGTACACGCTAAAGATATTCTGCCTTTACTGGCACGTGGCGAGGAGATAATACTGAAAAACATAATCCGTAAACCTTATTTTATCCCCGAAACCAAAAAGATAAATGATTTGATGGCCGAACTGCAGCAAAAGCGCATCCAGATAGCCATTGTATCTGACGAGTTTGGCGGTACCGCCGGGATGGTTACGCTGGAGGATATTGTTGAAGAATTGGTTGGCGAGATACAGGACGAGTTTGACGAGGAAAAACCAATTGTTGAAAAACTGAACGACCGAGAATTTGTGGTGAACGCCCTTGCGCCGATATATGACGTGAACGAGCACCTGCCGCATGACTTGCCCGAAGACGGCGACTTTGATACCGTATCAGGATGGTTGGGCCATATTTTTGGTAAGATACCAGACGTGGGCGAACAAAAGGAAAGTAACGGCTATAACATCACGGTACTAAAAAAATCAGACCAGAACATTGAATCTGTAAAGCTGGAGTTGCTGATAAATGAAGAGGACGCTGTAGATTTACATTAATTATAAAATGATGAGTTTTAAAAAAGCTTTAGGCTTTTCGCTTTCAGCTTTCAGCCTATTTAAATGCAGCTTTTTTACACCCCCGATATTGACCCATCGTTAGCCCAATACTTTTTAAGCGAGGAAGAGAGCAAACATGCCGTGCGTGTATTGCGCCTTACAGTTGGTGATAAAGTGACCCTGATAGATGGCAAAGGCGGCCTTTACAAAGCCGAAATAAAAGACGCGCATCCAAAACGCACCATCCTGCAAATAAATTCGGTTACTACCGGGTTTAATAAACGCAACCATTACCTGCACATTGCCATAGCGCCAACAAAAAACTTGGATAGGGTAGAGTGGTTTTTAGAGAAAGCTACTGAAATAGGTATTGATGAGATAACACTCATCATCTGCCAGCGATCGGAGCGGAAAGAGGCCAAGGCTGAGCGTTTAAACAAGATCATTACATCAGCCATCAAACAATCTATAAAGGCGTATCACCCGGTATTGAACGGGCCGGTTGCTTTGAGCCAGTTTTTAAAGCAGCCTTTCGGAGGGCAAAAGTTTATAGCCCATTGCGATGAAGGCGAAAAAATAAGCCTGGCACAATCTATTGAAAAACAAAACCGTTATTTAATACTAATAGGCCCCGAAGGCGATTTTACCCCTGCCGAAGTGGATGCCGCTTTGCAGAACGGATATAAAGCCATAACTTTAGGGGAGAGCCGCCTTCGTACCGAAACGGCCGCGCTCGAAGCCTGCTTCGAGGTGAATTTTTTAAACCGATAGTTTTGTGAGAAGATCCGTTTTGTTTACTGCCTTTATAGCCCTTGTGTTTTGCGTCAGCAGCTTTACCGCGCCATCATACAAAATGGGCAGGCTTAAATATAACGGCGGCGGCGATTGGTACGGCGACCGTACCGCACTAATAAACCTCATTAAGTTTTGTAACGAAAACCTGAAGACCAATTTTCAGCCCGAAGAAGAGGTGGTTGAGGCAGGCAGCGAGCAGATCTATAATTACCCTTTTATATTTATGACCGGTCATGGTAACGTGATATTCAGCGACCAGGAAGCACGTAACTTGCGCAAGTATTTAACCGGGGGAGGGTTTCTGCATATCGATGATAACTACGGTTTCGATAAATTCATCCGTCCGCAAATGAAAAAGGTATTCCCCGAACTTGATTTTGTGGAACTGCCAGCTAATTACGCCATCTATCACCAAAAATATAGCTTCCCCGCAGGGCTGCCAAAAATTCATGAACATGATGGCAAACGCCCGCAAGGTTTCGGCCTGATATATAAAGGCAGGCTGGTGTGTTTTTACACCTACGAGTGCGACCTTGGCAACGGGTGGGAAGATTATGGCACCTACGCCGGCGATACGCAGGAAGCGCGTTTAAAAGCCTTGAAAATGGGGGCAAATTTAATTCAGTATATATTCACCAAATAAGTATGTATAACATAAAGGTTAACAATAAGCACGATTTTGAAGTAGACAGGAAAGGCGATAGCCTGCTTGTGAACGATAACACTATTAATGCCGATATAAAACAACTTAATGATCTGTTATACCATATCATCAATGACAATGGCTCGTACAATGCCGAAGTAGTAAGTTTTAACCGCGAAGCAAAAACTGCCGAAATAAAGGTGAACAACAATATTTATACTATTGCAGCCAAAGATAAGTTTGATGTACTGCTTGATAAAATGGGGCTTAGTAATTTAATGACCGCTAAGGTAAGTGAGATAAAAGCCCCTATGCCCGGCCTGGTATTAAAAGTATTGGTTGAAGAAGGCACAGAAGTTAAGAAAGGCGAAAACCTTTTTGTGCTGGAAGCCATGAAGATGGAGAACATTATTAAAGCCCCGGCTGATGTTACCATAAAAACTATCAAAATTAAACCCGGCGATAAGGTTGAAAAAGGGCAGATATTGATGCTTTTTTAACTTTAATATTAAACATTTACAACAAAAGGCATAATTTATTATGCCTTTTGTTGTTTAGTAACATTTTTATTACGAACTTATATACATTTTCCACAAAACCCATAGACTATGAAGAAAATTTTACTTTTATTTCTGTTGTTATTTACAGTTACAGTAGCCATCAGTCAAACAAAAGTGGTGACAGGTAAGGTAACAGATCAGAAAGACGGTTCGGCGTTACCCGGGGTAACAGTAGCCGTTAAAGGTTCGCCCACTATTGGTATACAAACAGATGTAAACGGTAGCTACCGTTTACCCGTACCTGTTGATGCCAAATCATTAATTTTTAGATTTATAGGCTACAAAGATGTTGAACTGCCTATTACAGGAACGGTAATAAACACTCAGTTAGCAGTAGACCCCAAACAGCTTACCGAAGTTTTAGTAGTAGGTTATGGTACACAAAAGCGCCAAAACGTTACGGGGTCTATTTCATCCATTGCTGCTAAAGAGATAGAGGGTACGCCCGCTACGTCATTAGAGCAAGCTATACAAGGGAAATCTGCCGGGGTGTTCATCCAGTCAGACAATGGTAAGCTTGGCCAGGGCATATCGATAAGAGTGCGCGGCTCATCATCCGTATCTGCGGGTACCCAACCACTTTATGTATTGGACGGCATTCCAATAACTACCGATAATTTATCAAGCACAGAAGCACCAACCAACCCCATTGCCGATATCAATTTTAACGATATTGAATCTATCCAGATATTGAAGGATGCATCGGCATCGGCTATATATGGCGCCAGGGCTTCAAATGGTGTTGTGGTTATTACTACCAAAAAAGGTAAGGCCGGAGCAACTAAAATAAATTTTTCGGCGCAATATGGCTTTAGCAAGCCATCAAGGCATCGTAAGTTTTTAAACGCCACCCAGTTTGTAAAATATGTAGAGCGCGAAGGTGTTGGCGCTGCCAAGCAGGATTTTGACGCTGGGCTTTACGACTCCCTTGCAGATGCATTGGCTGATTATAAAGATATCATAAATAGCGATTTAACTTATTACGCGGCCGATAACGCCAAATATGCAAACGGCAAAGTTAATACCGATTGGGAAAGCCAGGCTTACCAAAACGCTCCGCAAATGCAGTACGATCTTAACCTATCGGGTGGTAACGATAAAACCACCTACTATATAGGCGGGCAATATCTGGATCAGGATGGGATATTGGTAGGTAATAGCTTTAAGCGCTATTCGAGCAGGATAAACCTCGATAATAAGGTTACCTCAAAGCTTAGTGTGGGCATTAACCTGAGTTTTGCCAATACCATTAACAACCGCGTATCAAACGATAACGCTTTTAGTACACCATTGCAAATTGTGGCACTATCGCCAATTACGCCATTGAAAGATCCGCGCACGGGTTTATTAAGTGGTAGCCTGCCCGGAGAGGCGGAAGATTACCCGTTGTATTATAACCCATTGCTTGCGGTTGATAATGCACGTTACAAAGCAACCGTTTTCCGTACCATTGGTAACGTGTACGGTAACCTGGAAATAGCCAAAGGGTTTAGCTTTCGTACAGAGTTTGGCGTTGACCAGTTAAACCAGGCAGAAGATAGTTATTATGGCGCTTTAACATTCCGTAATACAGGTACCGATAATGGCTTTGGGCAAAATACAACAACGCAGGTGTTAAATTTTAACACCAACAATTACTTTAGCTACAAGCACACATTTGGCGAGAAGCACGCGCTCGACCTTACACTGGGTACAAGTTATCAGCGGTCAAGAACCACAGGCAACGACGTGCAGGGGCAGGAGTTCCCTTCTGATGCCTTTAAGAAGCTTTCTGCGGCCGCGTCAATCACCTCGGGTTCATCCTTTGATGATTCGTACAGCTTCCTGTCATATTTCTTTAGAGCTAATTATGCTTATAATGGCAAATATCTCATATCTGCTAGCGCGCGTACAGATGGCTCATCAAGGTTCGGACCCGATAAACGCTACGGCTTTTTCCCTGCCGGTTCAGTGGGCTGGATAATATCTGAAGAGGAGTTTTTAAAAAACAGCAATACCATCAGTAACTTAAAACTTAGGGTTAGTTATGGTTTAACGGGTAATGCCGAAATTGGTAACCACTCGTATCTGGGCTTATTCTCGCCGGCTAATTATAATGGCGTAGGTGGCCAGGCATTTACGCAATTGGCAAACCCTAATCTTAAGTGGGAGTCAACAGCGCAACTGGATCTGGGGATAGATTTCGGTTTCTTTAACAACCGCCTTTCCGGCTCTATCGATTACTACGAGAAAAAAACTAAAGATCTGTTACTAACTGTAAATCTGCCGGGCACCCTGGGGCTATCAACCCAAACCCAAAACCTGGGCAGGTTATATAATAAGGGATTAGAGCTTGAACTATCAGGTGATATTTTTGTAGGGAAGTTCAGGTGGACCAGCAGCCTCAATGCCTCTTACAATAAAAATATTGTAACCTTTATTAACGGGCAGGTTTTAGGTACAAATGACCTTAACCGCGTAATTGAAGGCCAGCCAATCGGTGTTTTTTACGGTCCTGAGTATGCAGGTGTAAACCCCGATAATGGCGATGCATTGTATTTTAAAAATTCAAAAGATGCCGCTGGTAACATCGACCGCACAAAAACTAATGATTATAATGAGGCTGAGCGTGTAGTACTCGGTAACCCAACCCCAAAATATATCGGGGGTTTTACCAACACTTTTGGTTACAACGGGTTCGATCTTTCTATTACCATGCAAGGTGTATTTGGAAATAAAATTTATAACAGCGCAGGCGCGTATATGAGTGCAAACGGTAGTAACGGTTATGATAACCAAACCATAGACCAGTTAGCCTATTGGGACCACCCCGGGCAAATAACAGATGTGCCCGAGCCGCGCCAGTTTTATGCTAACGGCACAGACCCTTCAAGCCGTTACATTTCAAGCGGTACTTATGTGCGTTGTAAAACAGTGGCATTGGGTTATACCCTCCCTAAAGAGGTAACCCGCAAATTTAATGTGCAGAGATTAAGGGTGTTTATGAACGCTTATAACCTGTTTTTAATTACCAAGTACAAGGGCTGGGACCCAGAAGTAAACTCTGATTATCAGTCAGGCAATATCAACCTGGGGGTCGATTTTTATTCGGCACCGCAACCGCGTACAATTACATTTGGGGTTAATGTTAGCTTATAACTTAAATACTACAGCAATGAAAAGATATATATACACAATAGCAATAGCTGTTTTACTTAGCCTTGGCGCTTGTAATAAACAGCTTGATATAAAACCAACGGCGTCAATAGACCAAACCCTTGCTATACGTACCAATGATGATGTACAAAGTACCCTGGTTGGTGCCTATAACCGAATGGGCGATGCCGACCTATATGGCGGTGGCGCTTTTTTTGAGCCGGATCTGCTGGCTACACAGCTAATCATTAATTGGAACGGAACCTTTCAGGACCTTACCCAAATGGTAAATCAAAGAATGGTAAATTCAAACATTTTTGTGCGGGATAATTGGCTGGCTGCTTACGTTGTAATTAACCAAACCAATAACGTACTTGCTAACCTAAAATTAGCAACCAATGATGATGAAAAAAGCCGATGGGAAGGTGAGGCCAAGTTTTTGCGTGGCCTGGTTTATTTTGACCTGGCCAGGCTATATGGCAAAGCATGGAATGATGGCGACCCCGGTACTAACCTGGGTGTACCCATTGTGCTAACGCCAACTACAACGGCAGACGAATCGGCAAAGGTTGCCAGGGCTACTGTGAAACAAACCTATGAACAGGCCATAAAAGACCTGACGGATGCCAAAACCTTACTGCCCGACGATAATAGCTTTTATGCCAATAAATACGCGGCGCAGGCTATTTTAGCCCGTCTGTATTTGCAGCAGGGCGATTATGAAAATGCCCGTGATGAAGCCAATGATGTAATATCGTCAAACGTATACAGGTTGAATGATAAGTATGAAGATGAGTTCCCGTCAAAAAGTAAAACACATTTTGATAACACCGTTGAAGATATATTTGCCATACAGGTTACGCAACAATTGGGCACAAACGCCATGAACACTTATTATGCCTCATCAGGCAATGCAGGCCGTGGGGATATCAGGGTAAAAGATGATTTTTTAGCCGAGTTTGAGCCGGGCGATGTAAGGGGTGAGTTTTATACCATAACATCTGTTAACCGTACTATGAAATTTAATAACCAGTATGGTAATATCCATGTTATACGCCTTGCCGAACTTTACCTCATCCGCGCCGAAGCTAACAACCGCCTGGGTACTATTATAGGTGCTACACCAAAAGATGATGTTAATACTTTAAGGGTACGGGCACATTTAACACCTGTGGGTGCTGTAACGCTTGATGATATATTGATGGAAAGAAGGCACGAACTGGCTTTTGAGGGAGGGTTCTTCCTGCACGATGCAAAACGCCTGCAAGCCACGACGGATGATAGTAACCCGTTTAAAAAATATACGGCGGGTACCTTGCCATATAATTCTCCAAGGCTGGTGTTCCCTATACCACTACGCGAAATTTTGGCTAACCCCAAACTGCAGCAAAACGAAGGCTACGGCCAGTAAACAAAGCCCCCGATTTATCGGGGGCTTTGTTATAATTTACAACCTAATATTTTGTTAAAATTGATTTTAAAGAATTTAATTTGGTTTTTGACGGCCTGTTAAGTAACTTGCAATACAATTTAACTAATAAGCCTATGAAATTTATTTTAACCACCATAATTATCTTCTTTACCTTATTTGCTGTAAATGCGCAGGATAAAGGGATCAAATTTCAAAATGGCTTAAGCTGGGCACAGGTAAAGCAAAAAGCTAAAGCCGAGCATAAATATATTTTTGTGGATTGTTATACTACCTGGTGCGTACCCTGCAAACTCATGGCTACCGAGGTTTTCCCTCAGCCGGAGGTGTCGGATTTTTTCAATGATAAATTCATAAGCGTAGCGCTTCAGTTTGATGAAACAAAAAAAGACGATGCAAATACCAAGCGCTGGTATAAAGAAGTAAAACAAATAGAGAAGGATTACAAGGTGAACGCCTATCCAACCTATTTGTTTTTTACCCCTGATGGTGCGTTGGTACACAGCATAGTAGGCGGTTCGGATGCCAAAACTTTTATAACCAAAGCAAAAGAAGCTTTAGATCCTAAAACACAATTGGTAAACCTTAAAAAACAATATGCGGATGGCAACCGCTCCCCGGAGTTTTTAAAAGTTTTTATTGACGCGCTTGGCAGGTCGTGGGATAGTCAGGTAACAGAGGTAATAAATGTTTACCTGCCTACACAAAAAAATCTGCTGACGAAAGAGAACCTACAGCTTATAGCAATGGCCACGGCAAAATCAACAGATCCAGGGTTTAAAACAGTGCAGCAACATAGCAAAGAATTTGACGTAGCAAATGGCCCGGGCCGAAGTCGCGGATTAATAGGCGACATCGCTTTTGATGAGCTTGTGTTGCCTATAGTGCGCGTAAATGGTACTAAGGTTACTAATGGTGGTATGTATTATTATACCGGTGAGATTAATAAATATGTGAACTGGGACGAAGTAAAAGCAAAGCTTGATGCACAATATCCGCAGTTGGCCGATGAAATAGTAGTGAAATCAAAAGTAAGGTATTATCGCGACCTTGAGAACTGGCCAAAATACACGGAACAAGCCGCAGTTTACGTTAAACAGTATGGCAACGATAACCACAATCAGGTAATGACCTACGCAAATGATATTATGCTTTTTACAGATGATAAGGCATGTTTAAAACAGGCCGCTAATTGGTCTAAAGAGGTTTTAGCAACGCCTGATGGAGCTAATACAAGCTGGTATGTAAACGTTTATGCAAGTTTACTTTACAAGCTTGGGCATGCAGATGAGGCACTGACTGTTATAAACGATGCCATTACCAACCTGGGCGATAAGGCTTACGGACTAAAAGATACGCAAGAGAAAATGAAAAAAGGCGGAAACCTATAATTCGCCCAGCTTCATTAAAGCATAAAA
>NZ_JBAZRC010000123.1:0-14969 GCF_041663085.1 Mucilaginibacter sp. | reverse complement strand
GGAAGCCTGGGTGCCGATGCCAATTGCCAAGGTTAAAGAAATTCAACAACAAAACCGCGAAGGCATTATCCCTGCCGATTTGGGTGAGATAATTGAAATAGAAACCAAGCCGGTAAAAGTGCTGGATTACGAGAACGTTGTGGGCCAGGATAGCCTTACCCGCCTTGATGATCGCCGTAACCAAAACAACAAGAATAAAAACAAAAATAAAAGCCGCAACCGTACACAGGGTGGTGGCCGTCCGGATGGGCAACAAGCTGGCCCGAGGCCCGAAGGCAACCGCCAGCAACACCAACAAGGTGGCAACCGCCCGGAGGGACAAAGACCGGAAGGCAACCGTCAGCAACAACAGCAGGGCGGCAACAGACCAGATGGTGGGGGTAATCGCCAACAGGGTAACAGGCCAGATGGTAACCGTCAGCAACAACAGCAAGGCGGTAACAGGCCAGATGGGCAACAGGCTGGGCCAAGACCTGAAGGTGGCGGCGGCAATCGCCCGCAGGGTAATAACAACAGGCGCAATAACAACCGCCCGCGGCCAAATAACCCAAACAACAGTCAACCACGAACCGATAATCCGCCCCCGTCTGAATAAAATGAATGCTTTTAAAGTTGTTTTTTACGGATTAGCCGCCCTTGTGCTTTTTACAGCGCAGGGCTGCACCGACCCTAAGGCGGTTGTTGATCAAAGCACAGAGATCGCTAATCATAACTGGTCGTACGTTAACCGTGTAAAATATGATGTTAAGATAGATGATATCAGCGTGCCCTATAACCTGTACTTTAATGTAAGGGTAAGCGGCAGCTATAAGTATTCTAACCTTTTCGCGTTGCTGTCGCAAACATCGCCGGGCAAAAAAACGCATACCACCCGTTACGAGTTTAAACTGGCTAATAAAGATGGCGAATGGCTGGGTAGCGGCAGCGGTAATTTATACAGCTATCAGTTGCCTTTGCGCACACAATATAAATTCCCTGCCAGGGGGGTTTATCATTTTGAGATAGAGCAGAACATGCGCGATAACCCGCTTCACGAGGTTATTGACGCCGGCTTAAGGATAGAAAAAGCGCAGTAATTTTTCTAATCTGCCTGGTATCCTATCAAAAACCATTATATTAGTTGAATAACCTATTACCTTAAACAATGAAAAAGTTAACCTTGCTGGTTTTACTTTGCCCGTTATTTGGAAACGCGCAAACAGCAACACCAAATACTGATAGCGCCAAAGCCGCATCAACCATAAAGTATTACACTAAACAAATAGCACAAACCCCAAAAGACGCCACCGCGTTTTTTAAACGGGCCTCGGCACAGCGCAAACTTGAAAACAATAAAGCTGCGCTTGAAGATTATGATGCCGCCATTGCGCTAAACCCTAAATACGAAGATGCGCTGATAGAACGCGGCCTTGTAAAAGACGCCCTGGAAGACTATAAAGGAGCCATTGCCGATTATACGCAGGTTATTACCAACAATCCAAAAAAAGCCATCGCTTACTATAACAGGGCCTTGTCTAAAAGGCACCTGGATGATGATAAAGCCGCGCTGCTCGATTTTAATAAAGCCATTGAACTAGACCCAAAAGACGACGACTTTTTTAACGAACGCGGCATTACCAAAAAACGCCTTGAAGATTATGATGGCGCTATAGCCGATTATACCCGGTCTATCGCCCTTTCGCCAACAGCGGCCGGAGCTTACTACAACAGGGGGTATGCTAAATCGCTGCAAAAAAAATATGCCGCGGCCATTGAAGATTATAACCAATCGATAAAGATTACCCCAACCGACCCGGATGGCTATTATATGCGCGGTAACGCAAAGCGTAATTTAGAACAATACGAAAGCGCTATAGAAGATTATAACCAAACATTAAAGTTAGACCCCAAATATGCCGAGGCTTATAACTCAAGGGGTGTTACCAAATACAACCTTAAAGACTATAAAGGCGAAATTGAAGATGTTAACAAAGCCCTGGAGATAGATCCCAAGTACGATATTGCCTATTATAATCGTGGGCTTGCTAATGACGCCCTTAACAATTATAACGAATCTGTTGATGACTACAGCCAGTTTATAACACTTAGCCCAACAGACCCGGACGGCTACTTTAAAAGAGGCACGGCCAGGATTAACCTGGAAGATTATGAAAACAGCATCCCCGACCTGAACAAAACAATTGAACTTGACCCAAAATACACCGATGCTTATTTTAACCGTGGCCTGGCAAAGCGTTATTTAGAAGATTTTACTGGTGCTATTGTTGATTATAATAAAGCGATAGAGCTTGATCCGAAAGATGGCGACGCATTCAATAGCAGGGGCGTTGCAAAACATTATGCAGGCGATGATAAAGGCGCTTGCGCCGATTTTAAAAAGTCTATTGAACTGGGCAATAAGTATGCTATAGAGAACCAAACAAAGTTTTGTAAATAATATCCCCCCGGGCAAAAACACTTATATGCCGGGTAGACCATAACAGGTTTATCCGGCTTTTTATTGCCGTTTTCCACAAATAATTAAAACATGCAAATGTTATTGTTTGTAGTTAAGGTACATCAACCCGTTAATTATGAAAAGGTTATTTGTTTATTTATTCGCGGCAGCAGCGCTATTTTTATCGTCCTGCCAAGGCAATTCGGCAAACAAAGTTACAGATAGTGCAGCGGCTGATTCCGGCCAAACACATGTGGGTAACGAAAGCCCTGCCGATACCAACAAATTACCCGCAACGCCTGTAGAAACCGGCGGTAAAGATACCAGCGGTAATGGCACCGGCACAACCAATGCGCCCAGGGATACCTTGAAGAAAAACCCCTGATATTCATCTTCCCGCATCAAATAAGCCCATGTAGTTTAAAACAACAATCTCATTTTAGCTGTTGGGTATGCTATAATCTATCTTTTTTTCGCCGGTAACCATTAACCACACCAATCACAATGAATAAAAAAATACACTCAGGCATATCGTATATATTCGGTTTATTCTTTATTCTTATTGCTGCATCCTGCTCAACGCCATCTCTCGAAGATGTAAAAACCAAGGATGAGTATATTAAAAGGGTCTCTGCCTTATCAGGAGATAACCTTCAAAAAACTTTAAAGACCGATATTGACAGTTTAGCTTCCTTAAAAGAAGAAATGGACGGGTTTACCATCTATATCGGTTTTGGTATCTCCATGAGCGATGGCAGCGGCAAAAAAGCAGAGCTAAAGCCTGATTCTGCTTTTCGAATCAATACCGACTTTGCCGCTATTCAAAAAGATATTAATGAATACTCGAAAAGGTTATACTTTATACAAAAGCCCGAGCTTCCGAGTTCCAGGTTCCAGGTTGGTATCGATGAAAAATTTGGAAACATATCAACAGACGATATTGATGTAAAATTAAAAAAGGTATATACCAAAGGGCAGGCCTATCCCGAAGATAAAATTGCTCTGGTAAAGGCAGATAGTGCGGCGGTCGATTTTAAGTACGAATACCCAAAAAGTTTTGAAACCTTTAAGTTTAATCCCAAAGGCAAAAAAGAGATCGCTTATAATAAATATATCATCGAAATAGATTCGGCCGGGGATGATAATATAGAATTTGACGCCCCGCTGCCTTTGTATAAAGACCTCCTGTCTTACCAGGCCCTGAACCCCGCGGGTGTGCTCATGAATTCGTCAAGTAATTCTGCAATGCCGCTAACAACTATTAAAGGCAGTATTAAAAATGATATGGCTTCGGTTTTGCAAATTCTTAAAGCCGTTTCCAAATTAAATAACAAAGACGCCATCGTAAAAGAGTTAAATAAAATACCATCGTCTCTTTTCCCGGCTATAGCTAAATACCACCATTTTAACACAAAATATAAAGGCCTTGAAAACGATAAGAGCTTAAAGGGCATGGATGCTATTAAGCGCCTTAAAGAGCTTATGGAACAAGATAAAGACCTGTTTGGATTAGAAAAACAAAGGGTTACTTTAAAATTCCCCGATAAAATTGCAGAACTGGTTTTATACATTACCCGCGAAAAAGAAACAATAGAACAGTCTGCCGTTGCAAAAATTACACAGATTGCTTCGCCTTATCAAGCCTTTGCCGATAACCGGGTTGATAAATATGGTGTAGTGGATAGTAATTATACTATTGTTATTCCTGCTTCACAAGCCCGGTTAGACCGCGCCGACAATACCGGCTTATATTATAAAGACTATAAAGAAAAGCAGGACTTCCACCTGGATGTGCATAATAAAAAGCTTATCCCTATTAAAAAGGGCTATACATATATAAAGGATATTTCAGATCATTTAACCCTGTTTTCCGACTCAAATAAATACGTTGGCGTTTTAGAGAACGACGACAAGGTGGTTATCCCTTTTGAATACGATGAAATAGAAAAAACAGGGAATGTGTTACTCTTAACCAAATCAAAAAGGGGGCGCAAAAAATACGAGATCAGAACCCTGGATAATAAGCTGGTTAATGATCTGAAGGGCTTAAAAATAACTCCTTACCCTGATTATGGCGTGCTAATAATTGAAAACGAAAAAGAGAAGTTAGGGCTGATAGATAAAGATGGGCGAACTGTTATTCAGCCAACGTACGTTAATTTAAAGCCAATTGATAAGGACTTATTGTTATATTCTGAGGGTTCTGATAGCTACCAAAAGGGTATTATGAAGGGTAACGGAACCAAAGTGACAGAACCTAAATTTAATTATATAAATGATTTTCAGGAAGGCTTTGCTGTATACCGCACAGACGACATCAACAAATCATACGGGTATTTAAACAAAGCAGGGCAGCCTGTTTTTGGGAAATATACCGTTGCCTACGGTTTTGCCGGTGGTTATGCCCTTGTGTATGATAACAATATTTTCAGCCTGATTGATACTTCAGGTAAGAAGGTTAAACAGATCCCATTTAAAACCTTAGGCGACCCTACTATCTCGCTTACCGGCAAAAGCACCATTTATGAGATCGACGGAAAAAAATACAATTACGCAGGCCAGCCAATTAATTAGATATAAATAACGCATGAAAAAAGTTAATTTTTTGTTTGTAGCCGCTTTAGCGCTCCTCCTTTTTGGCTGCTCGTCAAACCAAAAACCACAATTTGGTAAGGCCCTGCTGCACCTGGATAATTTTGGTTTGAATTTAGATGTCGAAACCTTTTTTGGCGACGAAACCCTTTTCAGGAACAATGAAAAATATTCAGTTAAGTCTGAAGAAGAAACCATACAAATTGATGGGTCTGATTCTACACTTAGGTATGTACAATATACTGTTTCTTCTTCGCCTGTTGGGGATACCCTGGCACGTTTTAATGATTTCTATTTTGGCGACCTGGATGTGGTGATGGATTTTGATGATAAAGAAACCTTTATGGTTGCAGCATCGCAGGAGAATGTGCGCCCGGGTAAACTTGATACACTGATTAAAGAGATCTCTGCCGAGTATGGTAGTGTTTTACCTAATGATAAAAATAACGAACCGAGGTACATTACTTATCAATGGAAAAAAGGGAACAAACTTGCTAAAATGGTTTTAAATGTAGAAAACCCTGTTTCCTCCAGTAATTATAGCGAAGAAACGCCCAATACAAATAAGCTTTATGTCGATGCGTATCATAAGGTTGATAATATTTCCGTTACCTTTTTTATAACAAACCCTAAATTTGATCATTACCTGGTAAAAGCAAGATCAACGAGCGGGCTTTTAACTCGATATTAAAAAAGCTTAAAACCACCCTTAATAAAACCCTAAATATTCTATTCCAGGCATCAAATAAAAACCTATTTTGTTTAAAATTTGATGCCTGAATGAAACGGTTTTTTATCCTTATTTTATTTGTCCCCACTATAGCTTTTTGCCAGGATGTTAACCGAAAGGTGAGCACAGCCGATAGCCTGGAGAGTGTAAAAGCAGTTGCTTTTTTTGATAAAGAGATTATAAATTATCCCAACCAGGCCGATTATTATTTTGAACGTGGTCGTGCTAAAATTAACCTTAAAGATTTTAACGGAGCGCTGCAGGATCTGAATAAGGCTGTTAGCTTAAACTATAATCAGGAGCTCGCCTTTATAGATCGTGGCCGCCTGAAAGACCAGTTAGGTGATTTTGCCGCAGCCATTGCCGACTATGACCAAGCCATACTGATAAAACCAACGGGTGTTGCTTATTATAATCGGGGCTTGGCTAACCATAGCCTTAATAATTTTGCCGAAGCCGTGCAGGATTATGATAAAGCTATTGCACTTGATGCAAGGCCCGATTTTTATTACAGCCGTGGTATGGCTAAAATAGCCTTAAAAGATAAAGCCGGTGCATTGGCCGATCTGGATAAAACCATACTGGTTAGCCCCACTCCGGAAGATGCTTATTTTGCCCGTGGCAATTTAAAAAACGACCAGAATGATGTGAAAGGCGCACTTGCCGACTATAGCCAGGTGATAGCCATAAACCCCTTAAATATGGAGGCCTATAACGCACGGATGATAGCCAGTTTAATTACCCGCAATTTCGCTGGTGCTGTAACCGACGCCGATAAAATAATAGCTGCCGACCCTAAAAATGCGACCGCCTATTTTAACAGGGCCTATAGCAAACGCTCTCTTAATAATTTTAAAGGAGCTATTGAAGATTATACAAAGTCTATCGAACTCGACTCACAAAATAGTGATGCTTATAATAACAGGGGGCTTGTAAAACATCTCATGAAAAACGATGCCGCCGCCTGCTCCGATTTTAAAAAAGCTGCGCAAATGGGAAATAAAATTGCTAAAGACAATGTACTCCACTTTTGTAAGTAAGCCTATGCTTTACTAAGCTTTTTATTTTAATAGTAAAATACCTACATTCGTTTTGCTAATATTTTTATCAAAATGGATGTAACTATTATCATTATAGCCGCGGTTATTATTATAGCCCTTGTACTCGTTATTTTATTAAGAAGGCCTTCATCCGCACTTATTTCTGCGGATGAATTGTTGATTTTAAGAACAGAGAATGAATCCCTGAAAATATCTTTAGCCAAAGCCGAAGAAAAAGCGGCAGGCATCTTCACCGAAAAAGAAAACCTTACCAAACATTTTAAAGACGACCAAAGCCGTTTGCTGGACGAGCTTTTATACGAGCGCAGCCAACTGGCGCAGGCAAATCAATCGTTAGAATCATCCCGCTCATACTTTAAAGCCCAGCAGGAAAAACTGGCCGAGCAAAAAGAAGAGATAGAGCAAACCCGCAAGCATTTTCAGCGCGAGTTTGAGAATATTGCCGAGAAGTTGCTGAAAGAAAAATCGCGGGAGTTTACGGATGTAAATAAACTGAGCATTGATGCCATACTTAATCCCCTGAAAGAAAACATCAAAGCTTTTGAAGATAAGGTAGACAAGGTTTACAACATGGAAGCCGCCGAGCGCAATACACTTAAAGGGGTTATTACCCAGTTGATGGATCTGAACAAACTTATCAGTACCGAAGCATCAAACTTAACCAAAGCCTTAAAAGGCGATAACAAAAAGCAGGGCAACTGGGGCGAGGTGATCCTGGAAAAGGTTTTAGAACGCAGCGGCCTGGTACGCGACAGGGAATATCGCGTGCAAGCCAGCCTGAACAACGCAGACGGCAGCAGGCTGCAACCCGATGTGATAATTGACCTTCCGGATGATAAACATTTAATAATCGATTCTAAGGTCTCCTTGATAGCTTACGAACGTTTGGTGAATTGCGAAACCGAGGAAGAACGGAAGCTTTACTCAAAAGCACACGTCGAATCGTTACGGAACCACGTACATGGCCTATCCTCAAAAAGCTATCACGACCTGTACCAGGTAAACTCGCCCGATTTTGTTTTACTTTTTGTGCCGATAGAATCCTCCTTCAGCTTTGCCGTACAATTGGATGCCGACCTTTTTAGCGATGCCTGGGATAAGCGGGTAGTAATTGTTAGCCCCAGTACCTTACTGGCCACCCTGCGTACCATTGCCAGCATATGGAAACAGGAACGCCAGAACCGTAATGTTTTGGAGATTGCCCGTTTAAGCGGAGCCATGTATGATAAGTTTGTAGGCTTTATGGCCGATATGGAAAGCATCGGCAAAAACATCAACCAAACGCAATCAGTTTATAACAATGCTTTTAATAAACTGGTTGAGGGTAATGGAAATTTAACCAAAACTGCCGAGAAGATAAAAGGGTTGGGGGCTAAGGCAAATAAGCAGCTGGATGGTAAGTATTTGGATGAAGCCCCGTAAGGTATAATAATAAAGCGTCATTGCGAGGTACGAAGCAATCTCTTTAGGACAATTATACGCCTTGCATGAAGTATTTGCTTAAAGAGATTGCTTCGTACCTCGCAATGACGCGTGGGGATAAGACGTGGCTGAAATAGTGGTTAATTACTGCCCGCTTTTAAAAGCGTTCCATCCCTGTGCTTTTAACTCATGCAGGTTACCCGATTTTGTGATCAGGCTACAGCCTTCGTTTGGTTCGGAGATGTAGCCGATGATAGAGAAATCCATTTTGTGTTTTATCTTATCGTAATCGGCTTGTTTTACGGTGAAAAGTAATTCATAATCTTCGCCGCCGCTTAATGCACACACGGTAGGGTCAAGGCCAAACTCGCGGGCAGTTTCGTAAGTCATTGGGTCAATAGGGATCTTTTCTTCGTAAAGTTTACAGCCCTTATTACTTTGCTTACAGATATGCAGTATCTCTGATGCCAAACCATCAGATACATCTATCATAGCGGTTGGTTTAACATTCAATTCTTTCAGCAGGTCAATAATATCCTTACGGGCCTCAGGTTTTAACTGGCGCTCAACAATGTAGTCTTTACCTTCCAGATCGGGCTGGATGTTTGGGTTTTCTATATAAACCAGTTTCTCGCGCTCTAATAGTTGCAGGCCGGTATAAGCACCACCCAGATCGCCGGATACGCAGATCAGGTCGCCTTCTTCGGCAGTATTACGGTAAACCACATCTTTTTCATCAGCATAACCAATAGAAGTAATGCTGATAACCAAGCCTTGTTTTGATGCCGAAGTATCGCCGCCAACAATATCCACATTATAATTACCACAGGCCAGGTAAATACCTTCATATAATTCTTCAATAGCCTCTAACGGGAATTTGCTGCTCATGCCGATAGAAACCGTAACCTGACTGGCTGTACCGTTCATGGCGTAAATATCGCTCAGGTTTACCTGTACGGCTTTATAACCTAAATGCTTAAGCGGGGTATAGGCCAAATCAAAATGGATGCCTTCGAGAAGCATATCTGTTGATATCAGGGTTTTCTTTCCTTCAAAATCAAGCACAGCGGCATCATCACCAACACCTTTAATGGTACTTTTTTGAGTAAGTTTTATATTTTTAGTCAGATGGTCTATTAAACCAAATTCTCCAAGGTTCTCTATATTGGTTTTCTCTTCGTTCTCGAACATAATATTTCAATAATCTACAAAAATACAAAAGCTTAATGCAATAACCTTATTGTAATTGCTTTATCCACTTACTGTTAGCGGCAATGTAATATTTATCATACAAACAAATTATTAACATTTAGTTAACTTTACTAATCTAATTTTGCTTCACTAAATACATTTATATGAAAATCAGAAAGTTACTTATTTATTCTTCGCTTGTGCTACTTATTGCAAGCTGTAAAAAAGACACTACCCCAACACATCCTATAGACCCACCCGAGCCACCAAAACCCTATACTATAGTTGAGGATTTTGAAACGGGCAGTAAAGGCGGTTACGCAATATTGGATGTTCAATTAAAAACAGGTACATGGAGCTTTAATGATGCTTTAATTGGCAATCTTGCTGCTGATGCTAAAGCCGATACAAAATCTGTGCGATTACGTACCGGTGACCTTACCATGAAATTTGATATAAAAAATTTAGAGCAAATTAGCATCAAACATGCCAAATATGGTAATGATGCGGCTTCAACCTGGCAGTTAATGATGTCGGTAGATAGTGGTGCTACTTTTACTCAATTAGGTGCTGATATTAATGAAACCAGCACTACACTCGTTACGGATTCATTTAAAATTAACACAACTAAAAAGGTACGTTTCCGCATCCAAAAAACAGGTACTACCCGTATCAATATTGATGATATTACCTTTAAAGGCAAAGGGGAATCTGGTATAGTTATAACCACACCAGGTGATGGTGGAGATGATGGTTCTGGGACAGGTACGGCGGCTACACCACGGGGTATTACCGTGGGGGCAGATGCTCCGCCAACTTCCGGAGATAATAGTGACTTACTGTTTGGAAACCCATCTGGCGCGCAACCCGCTGTTGCAATGATGGATAATTATTTAATTGACATGGGTTATTATACAGAATCATACAATAGTACCAAAGCAGAACCTAATTGGGTAAGCTGGCATTTAGATGCTTCTAATGTAACCAACGTATCGTCACGTTTAAATAATTTTGCAGCATTTAATGGTTTACCAGGTAGCTGGACAGCTGTACAAAGTAATAGCTACAATTATTCTACTTATGGTTTTGACAGGGGTCACAATTGTCCTTCAGCTGATAGAACAAGTTCTTCTAATGCCAATTCTGCTACTTTCTTAATGACCAATATGATACCACAGGCACCAAATAATAATCAAGGTACCTGGAATGACTTAGAGGGGTATTTACGAGAACAAGTAACTGCGGGTAATGAAGTGTACATTATAATGGGAAGCTACGGAACAGGTGGGACCGGACTTAACGGCCCTTTCAATACTATCGTATCTGGCAATGTCCATATAAACATTCCAAGTAATGTTTGGAAAATAGCGGTAATTGTACCGGTTGGTAATGGCGATATAAATCGTGTGTCCGCCGATACCAGAGTTATAGCAGTTAACACACCAAATGTAAACAGTATTAATCGCGACTGGAAACAATACCGCGTAACTGTACGTGATATTGAAACTGCAACAGGTTATAACCTATTATCAAACCTGCCGCAAAGTGTACAGGATGTTGTGGAAACTAAGAAGGATAACTTGTAATTATTTAATTAAAGGATTTAAGTGATTTTAAAAGAAAAGCTCTTCATTAATGAAGAGCTTTTCTTTTTTCTACGCGTCATTACCAGGTACGAAGCAATCTCAGAACTGTGCATAATGAATATGCCTATCGGGAGATTGCTTCGTACCTCGCAATGACGCTTTTTTATTACTTATTAAAGGCGTTTACAAACCTAAACTTGCAGAGATCTCCAGCATCCTTTCGATAGGTTTTACCGCTTTTTCAATAATGTGTGCCGGTACTTCAATTTCCGGCATTTCGTTTTTAAGGCACAGGTAAAGCTTCTCCAGCGTGTTACGTTTCATGTGCGGGCAATCATTGCAGGCACAGGTATTGTTTGGCGGCGCCGGTATAAAAGTTTTATCCGGGTTATCCTTCTGCATCTGGTGTAAAATACCGGCTTCGGTAGCCACAATAAATTCCTTATCCGGGCTGTTGGTAGCGTATTTTAGTATCCCGGTGGTAGATCCTATATAATCTGCCAACTGCAATATAACTTCCTCACATTCAGGATGTGCCAGTATTTTAGCATTAGGGTAACGTTCTTTCAGCTTGGTGAT
This sequence comes from Mucilaginibacter sp., assembly GCF_041663085.1. Classification (GTDB taxonomy): domain Bacteria; phylum Bacteroidota; class Bacteroidia; order Sphingobacteriales; family Sphingobacteriaceae; genus Mucilaginibacter. The sequence goes on along the minus strand of NZ_JBAZRC010000123.1, from coordinate 3,371 downwards.
CTTTTCCCTGCTGAATATCTCGTGCACCATACAGGCACCATTCCAAAGTACTAAATCCCGCCCCGTTTTTTTAGCTACCCAGGCACCCAAATTTCTATCCGGCCCAAAAATTATCTTCTGCTCTTTTGGTAAGCTTTCTACAATCTGCACTGCGTTGCTTGATGTACAAACAATATCGCTTAACGCCTTCAATTCTGCAGTACAATTCACATAGGTTATTACCAAATGATCGGGGTAATTCTCTTTGAACTTTTTAAACAAATGAGGTGGGCAGCTGTCGGCCAATGAGCATCCGGCTTTCAAATCCGGTAGCAGAACTTTTTTGTTTGGTGACAATATTTTTGCTGTTTCGGCCATGAAATGTACACCGGCAAAAACAATAATATCTGCATCTGTTTTTGCTGCCTGCTGAGATAGGCCCAGGCTGTCGCCAATATAATCGGCAATATCCTGAATATCTCCTTCCTGGTAATAATGGGCCAGTATAACGGCATTTTTCTCTTTTTTAAGTTTTTCTATTTCGGCGAAAAGGTCAAGCGACGGATCGATGTATTCGTCGGCAAAACCTTTCACTTTTATTTCTTCGAAGATATCCATTCCACAAATCAATTAATAATAACTCTTTTTATATATATAAATAAACCTATTGTTATTAAGGTGTTAGTTATGTTAAGAAGTTGTGATACGATTTACTGTAAATGTTGTTTTTCCATTTTTACTAACATTTATAAACAGTTTTTTATTTTTTACTTTCTTGATTTTAAGATTAGTATGACAAACAAGTTTTAATTTAAATACTTATTTGTTAATAAATACATGTCCAATAAAATGTTAGTTTCGTTGTAATATCGTCTCACAAATTGCTCAAAAGTAAACGTAAAAACTGTAAAATTCAGAGTTATCCACTATTCCATTTATTTTTAGAATTTTACTTACACAAAGTTAACATGTTTTATACCCCTTATTAACATTAGTACTAATTTTACACAATACATATACTAAACATGACCAGAACTGTTGATTTCCTTGTTGTAGGATCGGGTATTGCCGGATTAAGTTTTGCACTAAAGGCTGCAAAGCATGGTAAGGTTCTGATAGTTACAAAAGCTAACGAAGATGAGAGTAACACTAAATATGCCCAGGGCGGTGTTGCTGTAGTTGTTGATAAAAAAGAAGATTCGTTTGAAAAACACATAAATGATACCCTTATTGCAGGTGATGGCCTTTGCGACCCGGTAGTTGTTGAAGCTGTTGTTAAGGAGGGACCGGAGCGGATTCGCGAGATTATTGACTACGGAACGAATTTCGACAAGACGAACGAGGGTATTTACGACCTTGCCAAAGAGGGGGGCCACAGTGAATATCGTGTGTTACACTATAAGGATATTACAGGTTTTGAAATTGAACGTTCACTTTTAGAAGAGATCCACCGCGAACCTAATATTGAGATACTAACCCACTACTTTGCTGTAGACCTGATCACCCAGCACCATTTAGGCGAGTTTGTAGATAGATCATCAGCTGATATAAAATGTTACGGTATTTATGCATTTAATACAGAGAACAGCCAGGTAGAGAAAATAGAATCAAAAATTACGGTAATGGCATCAGGTGGTGCCGGGCATATCTATTCGGTAACTACTAACCCGGTTATTGCTACCGGTGACGGTGTTGCCATGGTTTACCGCGCCAAAGGTAAAGTGCGTAATATGGAGTTTATCCAGTTCCATCCAACTGCATTATATAATCCGGGTGAATATCCATCCTTCCTGATATCAGAAGCCGTACGCGGTATGGGTGGTGTATTAAAACGTACTAATGGAGAAGAATTTATGCAGGAATATGATCCGCGTAAATCATTAGCACCCAGGGATATTGTTGCAAGGGCTATCGATGCTGAGATAAAAAAATCGGGGGAGGATTTTGTTTACCTGGATATTCGCCATAAAAAGAAGAAAGATATTATTGAACACTTCCCTAATATATATGCCAAGTGTTTAGAGATAGGGATAGATATGACCCGTGATATGATCCCTGTAGCGCCTGCATGCCATTATATGTGCGGTGGGGTATTGGTAGACCACCAGGGCCGCTCGTCTATAAACAGGCTGTATGCCTGCGGGGAGTGTTCCTCAACAGGTTTGCATGGTGCTAACCGTTTAGCATCAAATTCATTATTAGAAGCATTGGTTTTTGCGCACCGGATCTATAAAGATGCTATTGTTGATTTTGATAATTTAGAAATACCAACCAACATACCCGACTGGGATGAAAAAGGTGTGCAGCTATCAAACGAAGATATTTTAGTTACCCACAACATCCGCGAAATGCAAAAGCTGATGAATGATTATGTAGGTATAGTGCGTTCTGATTTTAGATTAGAAAGGGCTATGCGCAGGCTGCGTTTGCTATATGAAGAAACAGAGGATTTTTATAAAAAGACCAAGTTATCCGTTAAGCTTTGTGAGTTGCGTAATTTGATACAAGTAAGCTACCTGGTGGTAAAGTCGGCAATGGCCAGGCATGAGAGCCGTGGCTTGCATTATACTACAGATTATCCTGAACATCAGGAGGTATTAGAGGATACGGTTTTTTAATTAATAAAGATTATTGATGGCTTTACTATTACCTCCAACCATTAGGACTCCCGAACTTATTGATACTCCTCAGGATCAGTCTATTTTGGACATAATGGAAAGAAGACTTAATGCTAATATAGTTGAGGGTTATACTATAATTAATCAATTTGAGTCAGAACAATTGTATTCATTTTATTCTGAAATAAATATTGATAATAATAGATTATGGCATCTTATTAAAGCCCTAACAGTTGATTTTCCGGATGAAGTTGCTCTTATTTACTATTATATTGATGATGAAGAACCAAAATATGGAGAGTATGTAGATAAATTTGAATTGTTAAATTTTTTGGCGAATTACGAGACAGAGGTAGTACAAGATGGATTTTTCAATTTCGGAATAATTAATAACACAGAAACAGAATTACAGGAGATATTTGTTCATAGGACAAAATATATACAATATTGGGGAATGGATGAAGAGAAGTTTAAAGTAATCATGGATAACTTTGACCTTTATGAAATTGAAAATTTAAATTTCATTGACGAGTACCCTATTCAAACTACGGTGCTGAGTGTTATTAATACTGATGTAACAAATACTCTGGATTTATTGAAACTTTTCGAGTCAAGGTATGGGAATGAACAATTGACTTAAGATGTCATGAGCGGAAAACGGGATTCGAACCCGCGGCCTTCAGTTTGGGAAACTGATGCTCTACCAACTGAGCTATTTCCGCTTGTATTAAGCATTCAAACATAAGAAAAGTAAATCAATCGCTAATTCACTAA
>NZ_JBAZRC010000122.1:0-15190 GCF_041663085.1 Mucilaginibacter sp. | reverse complement strand
CCTCGTTTTGCACCCAAAAAAGTATAAGCGCAGCACTGGCCATGCCAACTGCCAAACCGGCGATGTTTATAATGGTGAAACTTTTGTTTTTCAATAAGTTACGCCAGGTTATCTTTAAGTAGTTTTTGAACATAGGAATCCTCATTAAAAGGCAAATCTCAAGCTAACCCCTCCGCTTTAATCAAGCGGAGAGGTAGGCAGGAGGCACACTTAACTATATTAAATTAAACTAAAAGGTACGGTAGTTATACCATAATGTTCTCCATTACAGTTTGTCCATCCAACAGGCGGATAATACGGTGACTGTAACGGGCATCATGTTCAGAGTGGGTAACCATTATAATGGTAGTCCCTTGTTCGTTCAGGTCGGTTAGCAGTTCCATTACATCGTTACCGTTGCTGCTATCCAGGTTACCTGTTGGCTCATCCGCAAGGATCAGCTTTGGTTTGTTAACAACCGCACGGGCAATAGCCACACGCTGTTGCTGACCACCCGATAGTTGCTGCGGGTAGTGGTTACGGCGATGCATGATCTGCATTTTGTCAAGCACTTCTTCTACCCTTTTAACACGCTCTGACGCGCTTACGCCGGTGTAGATCAAAGGCAGTTCAACGTTTTCAAATACAGTTAACTCATCAATAAGGTTAAAGCTCTGGAAAACGAACCCGATGTTGTGCTTACGCAGATCGGCACGTTTACGCTCATTAAAATGAGCTACTTCGATACCGTTGAATACGTAGCTGCCTTCATCCGGATCATCCAGCATACCCAGGATGTTTAACAGGGTTGATTTACCGCAACCAGACGGGCCCATGATGGCCACAAATTCGCCGGTATCAACATGCATCGAAAGCTTGTTTAACGCGATGGTTTCTACCTCTTCGGTGCGGTAAAATTTCTCAAGTTCTGTAATTTTAATCATTTGGCCTCCCCAGCTTCCGTGCCTTCGCGCAGAAGCCTTTTTGTTAAATTGTGATTTATATTTTTTTTATGTTCAATTTCTCTTTATCTGTTTACAAGACGCATCTCTTACAAGAAGGTTACACGCCACTGCTACTTTTTCAGTACCAGTTCCTGTATGTCGCCGTAGTTCTCGTAGCTTGAGGTAATTACCTTGTCGCCCGGTTTTAAGCCCTTCAATAACTCATAGTTATCGGTATTATACCTGCCTATTTGTATGTCGGTTTTGTAAGCTGTTTTACCATCTTCGCTCACTTTAAAGATCCAGTTACCACCTGTTTGCTGGTAGAACCCACCTTTAGGTAGCAACAGCGCGGTTGTTTCATCACTTAAAGCTAAACGTATTTGCAGGGTTTGCCCTTTACGGATACCTTTTGGTACTTCGCCTTCAAATTGCATATCAACTTTAAAACGCCCGTTGGTAACCTGTGTATACACCTTTTTAATAACCAGTTTGTAGGTTTTATCGGCAAAGCTAAAATCACCTTTTAAGCCTGCATACACACGTGATAGGTAATGCTCTTCCACATCAACCTGTACTTTAAAGCCGTTTTGTGCATCCAATTGGCCCAGGTGCTCGCCTTTGTTTTTGTTTTGGCCAACCTCAGCATCCAAAGATGTTAACTGCCCGTCGATAGGTGCCCTTAAGGTTAAGCTGGAAACTTTTTTACGCATCAGCGTTAATGCCGATTTCATTTGCGCGTAGTGCTCCTGGGCTTGCAAATCCTGCTGTTTGATAAGAGCTGTATCCTGTTTTAAGATCTGGGTGGTTAAGCGTTTGCGGCGCAGGGCGTAATCGTAAGCGTTTTTGGCTGCCTGATATTCCTGCAAGCCGATAGCTTTTTGTTCGAAAAGCTTTTTATCAAGCAGGTAAATACGCTCTGCTTCTTTATAAGCGTTGTCAACATCGGCCATTTGATTAAGCTTGGTTATGGTATTTTGCTGAGCGTTGTTATGCGCTATCTGCATTTGTGTTTGCTCACCAAACACAGCCGACTCCTGTGTTGCCAGGTTTAGCTCTTCATCAATATTGCTTAGCTTTAAAATTGGGTCGCCTTTTTTTAGCATAGCACCATCATCCACAAATCTTTCTTCAACCTGCCCGCCTTCTACCGCGTCAAGGAATATCGTATTCAAAGGCATTACCACCCCGTTAACCGGAATAAATTCCTGGAAGGCGCCCTTTTTAACTTCGCTTATGGTGATACGCTCGGTATCAACGTTTAACTTGCTTTTGCCGGAGGTAAAAAATATGCTGCCGGCAACCAAAACCACAACACCCGCAATACCTGCTATGGTCATCAGGCGCTTAGTGCTCCATTTCTTTTTTTGTATAACTCTATCCACTGTGTTTAATAATATTTGGTAAATGAATACAAAAACACATGCCACAAATTAAACATCTGTATTTCAGTTAATTAAATACAAAAGCCAATATTGTACCGTACGCTTCTGTTACAGCAAGTGTTCGGTTATGATACAATGTATTTTTTGGCCCTGCAACCAACCATTCGCTAATCATAGTTGATAATCAATATTATACTTAATATAAGCTAAATGGTACGATATTTCGTATCAAAATATTAAATTGCAAGGGTTATATTAAGCACATTTGCGTGCTGCTAACCACCAACTCATTACCTTATATATACATGATACTTAAAAAAGCAACCGTTTTAATTGTTGATGACGACCCGGATGTACTTACGGCTGTTAAGTTATTACTTAAAACAGAAACCCAGGAAATTATAACCGAGAAAAACCCGGAGAATTTAAACTCGCTGCTGCAACGTAACCAGGTTGACCTTGTTTTGCTGGATATGAACTTTAACAGTGCCATTAATACAGGCAATGAAGGTATTTACTGGTTGCGTAAAATAAAGGAATGGAAGCCAAATATATGCGTTATAATGATAACCGCTTATGGCGATATAGATTTGGCGGTGCGCTCACTAAAAGAAGGTGCCAACGATTTTGTGGTAAAACCATGGCACAACGAAAAGCTGATAGACACTATCAAAGACCTGCTTGATAAAAAAGAGGACGGCGGCGGAAAATCAAACAAAGCATCAGCCAAAGGCACAGCCGGGCAAACCTCAATCCTGGGCGACTCGGAAGTGATGGAGGACATCTTCCATAAAGTAAACAAGATAGCCCCTACCGATGCCAATATCCTGATACTGGGCGAGAATGGTACGGGTAAGGATTTGATGGCCAAGGCTATTCACGAACGATCGTTACGTGCCGATAAACCTTTTGTAAAAGTGGATGTAGGCGCATTAACCGATTCGTTGTTTGAAAGCGAACTGTTTGGCCATAAAAAAGGTGCTTACACTGATGCCCGCGAAGACCGTATGGGCCGTTTTGAGGAAGCCGAAGGCGGCACTTTGTTTTTGGATGAGATAGGTAACATCAGCCTGCAGCAGCAAGCCAAACTTTTAACCGTTTTACAGAACAGGCAGGTTACGCGCCTGGGTACCAACAAAGCCATTGATATAAACATCCGCCTGATATGTGCTACCAATGTGCCCCTGCAAGACCTGGCCAACGAGAATAAATTCAGAAAGGATTTAATCTATCGTATTAACACGGTAGAGATAAATATGCCGCCTTTGCGCAAACGCGCCGAGGATATTGTTGTACTGGCCAAACATTTTGCCAAAATGTACAGCAATAAATATTTAAAACCTGCTGCTGATTTTGATAATACGGCATTAACCAAATTACGCAGCTACAGCTATCCCGGTAACGTACGCGAATTGCAATACACCATTGAGCGTGCCGTGATTATGGCGGACGACCCACTGCTTAAAGCTGATGACCTGATCTTCTCTGTGCTGGAATCGCCGGGAGAAAACATTATTAATGAGGACAATATCCAGTTAAGTACGCTTGAAAAAAACGCCATTTTACGCGTTATTGATAAGCATAACGGCAATATTACCCGTGCCGCAAAAGAATTAGGTTTAACCCGTACCGCCCTGTACCGCAGACTAAGCAAATATGATATTTAACCGTTACGAATGGCGGCTGGTGCTGCGTGTGCTTTTCCTGTTTATTGCTGTAACGGCTACCGTGCTGGCAGTGGTAAAAAGCGATGGTGTGCCTTTATATGCCGTTATAACCGTGCCGTTAGTGGTATATTCTGTGCTCGATCTGATCCGTTTTAATAAAAAGGCACAGGATGAGGTGAACCAGTTTGTAGAGTCTATCCACTACCGCGATTTTTCCAGGCATTTTGATGTGCGCAAAGCACCGAATGAATTAAAACCCCTGCGCAAAGGTTTTAACGATATAAACACCACCTTTAAACTCATTAGCCGCGAACGCGAAACACAGTATCATTATCTGCAAAAGATATTGGAGCTGGTAGATACCGGCATTTTAAGCTACGAGGAAGAAACCGGCGAGATCAGCTGGATAAATGAGGCTTTTAAATCGCTCATTAGCATCCCTTATTTAAAAACTATTCATTCACTCGAAAAACGGGAGCCTCTTTTATACAAAGATGTAGTAAAACTTAAACCGGGAGATGCTACCGTGCTAACCATAACCCGCGACCAGCAGCAGGTAAAAATGTTGGTTACCGCAAGCATTATGCGCAGCGACGAGAAGATGTATAAGCTTATTGCCTTTCAGAACGTGAGTGAGGCCCTGGACGAAACGGAATCAAAAGCATGGTCGAAGTTGTTGAACGTAATGACGCACGAGATCATGAACTCCGTTGCACCTATCTCTTCCCTTGCTGATACGCAGAAGAACCGCCTGCAAAGCCCGGAAATAGCTGATAGCATAGGCAGCAGTGATCTGGAAGATATCTCGCTTGGCATAGATACTATTAAACGCCGCAGCGAAGGCCTGCTTAAATTTACCGAAAGCTACCGTAGCCTTAATAAAATAACCAAGCTCGATCTGAACAAGCTATTGGTACGCAATATTTTCGAGAACCTGGCCAGCCTGATGCGACCGACACTCGAGAAAAAGAACATCGAACTGGAAATTATCCTGCGCGACCCAGCACTGTCCATAGCTGCAGATATAAACCTTTTAGACCAGGTAATGATAAACCTGCTGGTAAATGCCATTGAAGCGGTTAAAGACCGCGAGGAACCTCGCATAACCCTATCTGCTGAGGTGCAAAGCAATAACCGTACACTGGTAAAAGTTACCGATAACGGCCTGGGTATGCCGCCCGAACTGCTGGACAAGATCTTTATCCCATTCTTTAGCACCCGCAAAACGGGCAGCGGTATAGGCTTAAGCCTTTGTAAACAGATAATGCTGCTGCATAAAGGCAATATACAGGTACAATCTACAGAAGGTAAAGGGTCGGTGTTTATTTTGCAGTTTGCTAATAATTAGCCCCTAACCCCCTAAATGGGGAACTGAATTTAGAGTCATGGAGAATAATAAGCAAAACAATCCTACTCCCCCTTCAGGGGGCCGGGGGGCTAACATTTTCGCTATACCCGGCAGCCTGCGTGCAGGCTCATCAAACCATAAGGTTTTAAAGTTTATTGGCAGTTTACTTCCTGCGGATATCAGTTATCATATCTATGATGATTTAGCCACTATCCCTCCTTTCGACCCGGGTTTGGATGATGACACCCCGCCCGAACCGGTGACTGCGTTAAGACAAGCCATCACCAATGCGGGTGCCGTTATTATCTGTACACCTGAATATGCCTTTGGCATACCCGGGCAGTTAAAAAACGCGCTGGACTGGATGGTATCCAGCGCCTCATTTTCGGGCAAGCCAACAGCGCTGGTAACAGCATCAACCGGCGGCGAAAACGCTCATGCAGCCCTGCTAAAAGTATTGGGTGCTATTGATTGTAATATAATGGAAGGCGGTACCTTACTTATACCCTACATCCGCTCAAAAATGGATGCAGATGGAAGCATTACGGATAGCGATGTTGAAAGCAGTTTAAAAAATTTAACGTATAAACTACTGAAAGCCATCGCATAATAATTCTTATTTGCTAAATTGCTTTAAAATTAACCGCCATGAAAAAATCACTGCTAATACTGTTTGTTTTGTTTACCGTTAAATCGGGATTTGCCCAAACTGCCACCATGCCGGCAAGCGAAACTGTTTTGAAAGACGCCTACGCTAAAGCCGCCAAAGAGAATAAAAAAGTAATGCTCATATTCCACGCATCATGGTGTGGCTGGTGTAAAAAGATGGAAGCCTCGCTTAACGACCCGATGGTAAAGAAAATGTTTGACGATAACTATGTGATAGCCAAACTTGATGTTATGGAGCAACCCGCCAAAAAGAATCTGGAGAACCCGGGATCGTTAGAGGTGATGACAAAGCTTAAGGGTGAAAAATCGGGGCTGCCATTTTGGGTGGTGCTTGATGCAAAAGGCAAAGTTTTAGGCGACAGCCAGGTAAGGCCCGCGGGTGCATCATTAGATACCTATGGCGAAAATGTTGGCTGCCCGGCCAGTAAAGAAGAAGTAGCCTTTTTTACCAAATTACTAAAAGCTACGTCTAAACTGAATGACGGGCAATTAGCTATCATAGCCAATCGCTTTGCGCAAAACCAACCTGCACCGGCTGTTGCGCCAAAACCTGCTGCACCTGTTTCGCCGGCTACGGTTGGTTCTAAATAATAATTAATAGTCTATCCCCCCGTCATTGCGAGCGAAGCGTGGCAATCTTCGATAGAACAGTCGACTACATACATGTCGAAGATTGCTTCGTATCTCGCAATGACGATCAGATGGGTATGGCATCAATTCCTCGGGTGAAATTCAATTATGGTGCTCTTTAAATACTCCCTGTCAAGGTGGGTATAGATCTCTGTTGTAGTAATACTTTCGTGGCCCAGCATTTCCTGAACAGCACGCAGGTCGGCGCCCCCTTCAACCAGGTGGGTGGCAAAAGAATGGCGAAAAGTGTGCGGGCTAATGTCTTTCCGTAACCCTGTCAACTCCGCCAGCTGCTTCACCAGCATAAATATATAAACCCGGCTAAGCCTGCTACCCCGGCGGTTTAAAAATACCAGGTCTTCTTCGCCTTTTTTGATATCGATATGTACACGTACCTGCTCTGTCCAGATCTTAAGCGCCTTTAAGGCTTCGCCACCAATTGGGACTAATCGCTCTTTGCTGCCCTTGCCGGTTACTTTTATAAATTCTATATCGGGATGGACGTTAGATAGCTTTAGTTCCGTTAATTCAGATACGCGTAAACCACAACCATACATTACTTCTAAAATAGCTCTATTGCGCGTGCCCTCGGGTTTTGAAAGATCAATAGCGGCAATCATTTTATCAATATCATGAATACTCAGGGTGTCAGGCAGCTTGCGCTGGATCTTGGGCGTCTCTAATAATTCGGATGGATCAGCAGCGATCAGGTCTTCTATCAGCAGGTATTTATAGAAAGCTTTGATGCCCGATATAATACGCGATTGTGTAGACGGGATCATGCCCAACTCATTCACCCAGTTAATAAAACCGCGTAAATCATGTAAAGAAAATTCTGTAGGTGATTTTTTAGTTTCCTGTAAATCAGCATATTGGTACAGTTTTTCTAAATCATTACTATAAGCGTTGACAGAATTTGGCGCCAGCGAACGCTCAAGTTTTAAATAAGCTTTAAATCCTTTTATTGCCTTTGGCCAGTCCAATTGATTTTAGTTTTAATGATTTATAGTTAAGTTTGAACAAATGAATATACAAATTATAAACGGGCCAAATTTAAACCTGCTTGGCGTACGCGAAAAATCTATATACGGCAGTGCCGATTTTGAAAGCTACCTTGCCGAATTGCAAAAACATTTTACAAACATCACCATTAATTATTACCAAAGTAATGTTGAGGGCGAAATTATAAACAAACTGCACGAGGTTGGCTTTAGTTACGATGGCATTGTTTTGAATGCAGGTGCTTACACCCACACCTCTATAGCCATTGCCGATGCAATTGCGGCTATCAACGCCCCAACTATTGAAGTGCATATATCTAATGTTTACAAACGCGAAGAATTCAGGCATCACTCTATGTTGGCGGCAAGTTGCAAAGGCGTTATAGCGGGTTTTGGGATGCACTCTTACAGACTGGCTATTGAGAGCTTGTTGCTGAAATACTAAACATAAATACTAAACGCTAAAACCTAAATTCTAAATGAGGGTTTAAATGTTCAAGTAATACAATTCCCGCTAGCTATCGGGACGAAATACCCCTACAATGAATAATAAAGTATTTAAAATACTCCCCCTACTCCTGTTCATACTTACTTTATTTGTGGCCGATGGGTTTGCTCAAGGCAAACGAAAGCCCCAATCGGTACGCGATTCATTGCGCCGGGCCATTCTGCGTCGTGATTCGATGATGCGGACGTTCAAAAAATCCGATACATCAATCAACAACCTGCTGCAAAAGGTTGAGTATTACACTTCATCATTCAATCAGATCAAAACGAGCCTGTCGCGTAATATCGATACGGTTGATATTAGCCAAAAGCTTCCCTCTTTCGAGAGCCGTATCAGCCTTATCAAAAAACTGATTGATGACGACCGCTCAAGCACCCTGCGTTACCTGTATGCAATCCGTGATATACTTACCCGCAGCGATGACCAGCTGGACTTGTGGCAGGATAAACTGGCCGATATAAATACCAAACTGGTGCAAAACCAGAACGAGCTGGCCTCCATGGATAAGGATTCATCGTTAAAGATAATCCCGTCAGACAGTAGCCTGCGTAACACTTATTTTGCACAGAAGATAGCTTTAGAAAACAAACATTACCGCCTGGATACCACCAATAAAAAACTGTTACTTAAAGTTGGTTTACTGCAAAACCGCATCTCTTCGGTTTATATTTCGCTACTGGATCTGAAAGACCAGATAGATATCAAGATCCGCGAGTTTAGCATCCAGGCACTAAGCGACGAGGATAACAGCATTTGGGAAATGGATAAGAATGCGGAAAGCACCTTTGGCACGGCGCTTACCAAAACCGTAAGTATGAACACTAAGCTGTTCACCTTTTTCTTAACCCGCGATCCGTTCATCCATTTTTCGGGCTTGCTTATTTTAGTATTGTTCTTTAGCTGGATCTACACCAACAGGCGCAAAGTTTTACGGATTAAGGAGTCGCCGCAGGGGGTATTTAGCCATGCCAAATATGTATCGCTATACCCCATTACATCAGCCGTAATTGTAGCCTTTGCCATAGTACCCAATTTTTATGACCATCCGCCGGTTATCGTGCTCGAGCTATTTTTCCTGGTACTTATACTGGCTATACTTTACCTGGTTAAAAAAACATGCCCGCAAAAATTGTTTAGGTATCTGCGTATAATGTTCTGTCTGGCATTTGTTTATAGCTTTAGCAACCTGTTTGTAGAGGTATCAAACACCGATAGGGTTATTGTATTGATACTGGCGCTTATTGCAACAGTTGTAAGCTACCGCTTCTATAAAGAAGTAAAAAAAGCACCGGAAGATTATTTGCCTTATACCAGGATCATCCTTAAAATATTTATAGGGCTACAGGGCGTAGCTTTTGTACTAAATGTATTTGGCAGGGTTACCCTATCTAAAATAATTGGGGTTACAGCCGTATACAACTTATGGCTGGCTTTGGGCATGTACTACCTGGTGCAAATAATTATGCAAAGCCTGTTCCTGCAGTTAGAGGCCAATAAAAACAGCAATGGACTAAGCTCGTTTATTGATTTTAAACTGCTGCAAAATAAGTTCAGGAGCATTTTAACCATACTGGCAAGCGTGCTTTGGCTTATTATGCTTTTCCAGAATTTAAGTGTGGAAGATGCTGTATTTGACGGTTTAGGGAAATTCCTGACGGATAACCGCAGCCTGGGCGGCACCAACACAAGTTTTACTTTCCAAAGCATTATCATCTTCATCGCGGTTATCTGGCTATCGTCAGTAGCGGCGCGGATAATCAGTTACCTGTATGAGGTGGCCGGCAAAAACGCCAATGATATTGATGTACTGAAAAAGAAGAACCGTACATCTACCCTGCTGATAAAATTAGGTGTTTTTTCGGTTGGCTTCCTGCTGGCTATAGCGGCTTCGGGTTTCCCGCTGGATAAGATCACCATCATTATCAGTGCCTTTGGTATTGGCATCGGTTTTGGCTTGCAGAACATTGTAAACAACCTGGTATCGGGTTTGATACTGGCTTTTGAGAAACCGATACAGATAGGTGATATTATTGAAGTGGATAACCGATCGGGCACCATTATGGAAATTGGCATCCGTTCAAGTAAAATTGCTACCAGCGATGGCGCAGAAGTAATTATACCCAACGGCGACCTGATATCTCACCACGTGATCAACTGGACACTGAGCAACAACAACCGCCGTATCGAGCTGATCATCGGCGTGGCCTATGGTTCGGATATTGATAAGGTAAAAACGATACTAACCAATCTGTTAGCTAACCGCGATGAGATCATGGATAACCCGGCGCCATTGGTATTTGTGCATAATTTGAATGAGAACTCAGTAGACTTCCGTTTGCTGTTTTGGGCCGCTGATATCGGCACCTGGTTATCGCTTAAAAGCAACGTACTGACAGATATTTACGCCACATTTGATAAAGAAGGAATAGAGATCCCATTCCCGCAGCGCGACCTGCATTTAAGGCTCACCAACGAGCAACAGGAACTTTTTAAAAGGAAGAAGAAAAAGACACCGGCAGAGGAAACAGACACACCGCTTACAGATACCACAGATACCGATCTGCCGGATGCCGGTACAGAGCCAATAGCGCCTGATCAGTAAATATTGCTAATACGAAAATTGATTGTCAGTCTGAGCGTGTCGAAGACTTAAACGTTTGGCAAATGGTTCGACAAGCTCACCATGACATGGAAGCTTTCTGCGTCTTAGCGCCTTTGCGTGAAACAAAAATTAATGCAGGTCCTTCTCAACCAGATCAGTAAACTTTGTCTTCTTATCCACAAAGAAATCCCAAACAATGCTGCGCGTATAAACACCGCTGAGCGTTTTAAAATTAGTGCTGGCAGCCTGTTTCCGGTAAGCTTTCGACTTTTGACTTTTAACTTTTGACTTAAATAACCTGCGTACAAAATTCTGATGCGCCCGGCTGATCGCCCAGGCATCCTTGCGTTTGCCCTCCATTAAAAAGCGCAGCAATGCCAGCAGGTCCATCCAAAAGCGGAGGCCTATCACCCAAACAGCCCGCCAAAACGGTAAGTTGTTCTTCAGCAGCAACAAGTTGTTGCGGAAGTTAAGATATGTTTTAAAAGGGTTTTCGGCATTAAGTGTGCCGCCGCCTACGTGGTATACTACCGATTGCGGGCAGTACATCACCTTGTAGCCCATATTTTTTAACCGCCAGCACAGGTCAATCTCTTCCATGTGGGCAAAAAAGGTTTCATCAAAACCGCCGGCCAAGTCCCAAAGGTGCTTTTTAATGAACATGGCCGCACCCGACGCCCAGAACACCTCACCCGCTTGCTCGTATTGGCCCTTATCCTCCTCTATATCGTAAAATATCCGGCCGCGGCAAAAAGGATAGCCAAACTTATCAATAAAGCCACCAGCGGCCCCTGCGTGCTCAAAATGGGTTTGGTTATGGTATGCTTTTATCTTGGGAGCGGCGGCGGCTATCCGCTCGTCGGTTTCCATAAGTGCTATAACGGGTTCTATCCAGTTGGGCTGCACTTCCACGTCCGAGTTTAGCAGGATGTAGTAATCAGCATCAACCTGTGCCAGCACACGGTTATAGCCGCCTGTAAAGCCGTAGTTATCGTTATTTTCAATGATCCTTACCGATGGGTAATTCTCCCGCAAAAAAGCAACCGAATCATCTGATGAAGCGTTATCGCCCACCACAATATCCAGGTTGGGCCAGGTAGAGGCCAGTACATACGGCAAAAAATCGCGGAGGTATTTAACGCCGTTCCAGTTTAATATTACAACGGCTACCTTGGGTGTGTTCATCATCTGTTAAAAATCCTCTGGCTTATATTTCCACCTGCGGTGGCTCCAAAGCCAGTATTGCGGGTTTTCCTGTATCATTTTTTCGAGGTAGTGCACATGCGCCTCGGTTATCTCGTGGTCGGTAGTTTGTTTGGGCTGCTCAATCAGCGGCACTAGTGTATAGGTATAATAACCACGTTTAACCCTGTCTATCCTGTAAAATAATACTACGGCATCCATCATTTTGGCCAGTTTTTCAATCCCCAGGAAAACTGCTGTAGGCTGGTTCAAAAAATTGGTAAAATAGTTTATTTCATGATAGTTTGGGGTTTGGTCGCTTACCAGCACGCTAAAAGTAAGTTCGTTTTTAAACGCTATCATGGTACGCAGGGTTTGCCTCATGGCCACCAGTATGGCCCCAAAACGTGCCCTAACCCGGTTAAACATATCGTTAAAGACCTCGTTGGTTTGGGGTTTGTAAACAATAATGCGCTTTTCGGTAGTTAACAAGCCAAAGGCCAGCGCGGCCATTTCCCAGTTGCAGTAATGCCCGGCTGCGGCAATAATGCTCCTGCCCTGCTTAAAATAATGGTTAACCAGTTCGGGGTTGGTGGGTTTCATACGCTTCCGCAGCGATTTCTCACTCACCGTTATCATCTTAATGGTTTCCATCATCAGGTCGGCCATGTAGCGGTAATAGCGGCGCTCAATTTGCTTGCGTTCGGCCTCGCTCCTTTCAGGGAACGAGTTCTTCAGGTTTGTACTAACCACATCGCGCCGGTAGCGGATAATGTAGTACAAAAACAGGAAAATAACATCGGCTACGCCGTATAAAAACCAAAACGGCAACAGCGATACCAGGTATAAAAAAAATATACCCGTATTTAAAGCCGCTTTTCTTAACATTTTTCCCAATTTTGCCACAAACATAAAAAATATATATGATTGAGAACGGAGCTGTTTTACCTATGTTTTACCTGCCACCGGTAGATTATTTCACAAAGCTTACCGCTTTTAAGCCGGATGTGGTGTTTGAACAGGAGGAACATTTCCCAAAACAAACCTACCGTAACCGGGCAAACATCTATTCGCCCGATGGTGTGCAAACCCTTACCGTGCCTATTGTAAAAGGCTCAAAAAACCATACCAAAACAAAAGACGTTAGGATAAGCTATGATTTTAGGTGGCAGCGCGCGCACTGGATGGGTTTACAAACCTGTTACCGCCGCTCGGCTTATTTTGAGTATTACGAGGATGATTTTGCACCGTTCTACGAAAAGCAACCTGTCTTTCTGCTCGATTATAACACCCAACTGCTGGAGTTATTGTTTCGCCTGCTAAAAATAAAGCAGCATATATCCTTTACCGATACCTACGAAGCCGGCTACCCTAACCTAACCGATCTGCGAAACGCCTTCAGCGCTAAAAACATACCGGACGCTGAACAAAAGCCCTATTTTCAGGTTTTTGAAGAGCGTGAGGGTTTTTTAAAGAACCTGAGCATTGTAGATCTGTTATTTAACCAGGGGCCGCAGGCTGTAAATTATTTGTAATGGCAAATTATACCAAGCGTGTAAAGTATAAAAAACACAAACGTCACATCAATGTGGGGGCACGCCCCGGTTCTATCATTATCCCCGATGATGCCCTCCCGCCGCAAATAACCATCTTTTCCTTTAACCAGGACGACCTGCAAACCAGCAAGGGTAAGGACATGAAAACCATTACCCAGCAAATTGCCAAATGCACCGACCACACCCACTGGATAAAAATTAACGGCCTGGGCGATGCACAGCTGATTGAGGATATAGGCATTTTTTTGGGTATAAACCAGCTGGTATTGGAGGATGTGGTGAACACCCACCAGCGCCCCAAGTTTGATGAGTACGACGGTTACGTGTTTGGCACCAGCCGCATCATTTATTTTAACAGCGAAAACGAACTGGTGAACTGCCAGTTTAGCGGGATAGTTAAAGACAACATCATCATTAGCTTTGAGGAGAGCCACCGCGATTACTTTGATGTGGTTACGACCCGTTTAAAAGCAGGTAAAGGCACCATTCGTACCGGCGGGCCGGGTTATATATTTTATGCCCTTACCGATACCATACTGGATAATTACTTTGTACTGCTATCGCAGCTGGGCGATATGATAGACCAAACCGAGGACAAACTTTACCAAAGCCCCGATAAAACCATCATGTTTGACGCGCAGCAACTAAAGCGCACGCTCATCACCATTAGGCGCGCCTGCTGGCCCGAGCGCGATAAGATAAATGACATGATCCGCAGCGAAAGCCCGGAGATTACCAAAGATATCAAACTGTTTTTACGCGATGCCTACGACCATTGCATCCAGGCCATGGATATGGTGGAAAGCTATAAGGAGGTTACCAGCAGCATTATAGACCTGTACCTGAGCATGGTGAGCAACCGCATGAACGAGATCATGAAGGTACTGACCATTATCTCCGTTATTTTTATCCCCCTAACCTTTATTGCCGGAATCTACGGGATGAATTTTAGCAGGCAAGACGACCATGGCCATGTGATAAGAGATAATATGCCCGAACTGTACGTACAACATGGCTACGTTTACGCCCTTATCGGGATGTTTCTGATCGGTTTGTTCCAGTTGTTTATCTTCTGGAAAAAGGGCTGGTTCAATAAGCTGTAAGTTTCCACCAATCTCACCACGTTGTCATTTCGAACGAGGTACGAGGAGAAATCTTGTTCGATAAGCAAGGCGAACTTTGCCTGATGAACAAGTTTTCTCCTCATCCCCACGCGCTAACCCTCACCTGTTCGTTCGAAATGACAGGGTGGTAAAACGAATTGGACAAAAAATGCTAAGATTGTAGCAAGGAGAACCGACCGTAGGGAGCTCATCGCAGATAAATCTTTTATAACAGACCTCCCCGCCCTGTCATTTCGAACGAGGTACGAGGAGAAATCTTGTTCATTATGCAATGTCGCAACCCGGCATTTCGAACAAGATTTCTCCTCACCCCCACGCGCCAACCCTCACCTGTTCGTTCGAAATGACAGGGTGGTAAAACAATGAGGACTAAAACGGCGAAATACCGGGTAAAGGAATACATGTTTCCCTAATAAATACTAAAAATATTAGTAATCCTAATACTCTTTTCATAATTTTGAAAAAAGAAAAAGCTATGGATGAGATGAAAAAGATAAGTGAGCAACGCCTTGCCCTGCTGCTGGATGCCATGGAACAGTTGCACGATATGCGCATTAAAATGGCCCTGTTTGAAAACCAAAACTACCAAAAGCTT
>NZ_JBAZRC010000121.1:0-15224 GCF_041663085.1 Mucilaginibacter sp. | reverse complement strand
TCATGGCGGAAGCTTTTAAAAGCACCTTCAACCAATTCATCTGCAAAGAAAGTAGGCGAATTAAAATCAGTAATTTTTGAGGTGAGGTTTTGCCACACGCCAAAATGTTTTGCCCGCCAGGTAACGGTTTCGCCAAGTTCAATTAACCCGCTGGTGCGGCCAGCTATAGCCCGCTCACCCGTATGGGCGGTAGATGCTATGTGGATATCAATATCCCTAGCAATGTTAAAGCAACGCTGGATAGGGGCATTGATATGTGTGGTTAATTCTATTGTTGGCATAAACTATTGCGCTCGTTTATAACGAGTGCTTAATATGGAAATGCGATTGTATCGCATCATAGATGCAAAACAAAGTTAAGCACTCGTCACAGACGAGCGCAATAAAAAAATTACAAAAATGGAGGGGAGATAAAAAAAACGCCGATCATAAATAATCGGCGTAATTGTAAAAATCGTATACGTCTGTGGTCTAAAACTCAGCGTTCTTCGGAAACCTTGGGAAAGGGATCACGTCGCGGATGTTGCCCATGCCGGTAACAAACAGCACTAAACGCTCAAAGCCTAAACCAAAGCCCGAGTGCGGGCAGCCACCGTAACGGCGGGTATCCAGGTACCACCAAAGCTCATCTTTAGGGATGCCTATCTCGTCCATGCGTTGTTCCAGTTTGTCCAGGCGTTCCTCCCGCTGCGAGCCACCTACAATTTCGCCGATGCCCGGGAAAAGGATATCCATAGCGGCAACGGTTTTTCCGTCGTCGTTTTGACGCATGTAGAAGGATTTTATCTCTTTCGGATAATCCGTCAGGATCACCGGCTTTTTAAAGTGTTTCTCAACCAAATAACGCTCATGCTCGGATTGCAGGTCGGTACCCCATCCTTCAATCAGGTATTGGAATTTCTTCTTTTTGTTCGGGGTAGATTCTTTCAGTATCTCGATAGCCTCGGTATAAGTAAGGCGCTCAAAATCGTTATTCAAACAAAACTGCAGTTTCTCTAACAGGTTAAGTTCAGAGCGGTCTTGCTGTGGTTTTTGTTTCTCTTCCTCTAACAAACGCTGACTTAAAAACTCAATATCATCCTTGTTTTTATCCAGCGCGTAGCGGATAACATATTTCAAAAGTTCTTCGGCCAGGTCGGCGTTGTCTTTCAGGTCATAAAAAGCCATCTCGGGTTCTATCATCCAAAACTCGGCCAGGTGGCGGGTAGTGTTCGAGTTTTCGGCACGGAAGGTTGGGCCAAAGGTATAAATATCGCTTAGGGCCATAGCACCAAGCTCGCCTTCTAACTGGCCGGATACGGTAAGGTTAGTAGCACGACCAAAAAAGTCCTGCTTAAAATCAATCTCGCCGGTTTCGGTTTTTGGCGGGTTGGCCAGGTCGAAATTGGTTACGTGAAAAGTTTCGCCGGCGCCTTCAGCATCACTCGCTGTAATTACAGGGGTGTGCAGGTAAACAAAGCCGCGTTCCTGGAAAAAGGTATGTATAGCATACGACAGGGTATTACGCACCCTGAAAATAGCCCCGAAAGTATTGGTGCGGAAACGCAGGTGCGCTATCTCGCGTAAAAACTCAAGGCTATGTTTTTTGGGTTGTAATGGGTATTTCTCCGGGTCGCTATCGCCCAGTATTTCTATAGAGGTTGCTTTAACATCAACACTTTGGCCTTTACCTAACGATGCTACCAGCCTGCCGCTAACACTAATTGCTGCGCCGGTGGTAATACGTTTTAATAAAGCAGGGTCAGTGTTCTCAAAATCGACAACTATTTGGAGGTTATTATTTGTCGAGCCATCATTTAAAGCTATGAACTGATTGTTACGGAAGGTACGTACCCATCCTTTAACAGTTACATCAATGTCGGTTTTACCGCTTTCAAGCAGTGCTTTAATTTTTGTACGAGTGCTCATATAAAAGTATTTGAGCGGCAAAAATACAATTATTTGCTAAACCTGTAAGCAGTAAAACCCTACATTAATGCATCAAAATTAGTTGCGTGGCAAGTAAATGAGGAATTGGCCTTTAGTGTACTTAACGCTATCAGGGTAAGTGCTTGATGTTGTTGGGAAAGTACGCTTAAGTTTTAAAGTGAATTTACCCGCAATTACCTTGTTTACAGAATCCACGTCAGTAACTTCGAGCGAGCTTCCATTGGCTAAGCCAATGTTATAACGGCTAACCGTATCGTTGCCAATTTTTTGGTAGTATTTGCCCTGGTTACCGGTTAAGGCATAAACACCTTTGCCGGTGTATTTAATATGCATCCTGATGCCTGCATCCCGGCTTTTACCAATTATAGAAATAGAATCGGTGCCCACTTTAGCGCTGCCCGGTTCGCCATAAACCTGCAACCCGTTCTTTTCGGCAACAAAATAGGGTTGATAGCCAGTTGAGCAGCAATTGTCATTGTTTTTTAAGCAAGCTGTAAGCAGCAACGATAATAGTGCCAGTGAGGTAAATGTTAACTTTTTCATGATCCGTGTTTTTAATCCGTTTTTTTTAATGTATTGTTTCTACTATACGTTAAAAAAGTTGCGGGTGCTACAGATGGGAAGAAAATTTTTGCGAGAGGGGAAGTGAGTTAGTTAACCCGCCCCGGGTTCTTCTTTGCGTAGCAAAAGAGTGAGAATGCCGGAAACCATGGGAGCGTTATTGCAGGTAGATATAAACCAAATCCTTAAGTTTGCAGCTCAATAAATTCTTCATGAAACCGAAGCTGAGCCTGGTTGTTGGCATCCTGTGTATTTCTTTTTCGCCAATATTTGTAAAGCTCGCCGCCTCGCCGGCCATTACATCGGGCTTTTACCGCATCTTTATTGCCTGGTTGTTCTTACTACCCTATTGCATTATTAAAGGCAAACTTAAAACAAGCCCAAGTGCACTAATTATAACTATTGTTGGCGGTATGGTTTTCGGGGCCGATATTGCCATGTGGAACATTTCGTTGTTAAAGATCAGCGCTACTGTATCAACCCTGCTGGCCAACCTGGCCCCTGTTTGGGTTGGGTTGATGAGTTACCTGTTTTTCAAGAAAAAATCGGGGAAGATGTTTTGGGCAGGCACCATCATTGCTATTGTAGGTATGGTGATACTGGTGGGCTACCAAAACGTACTACATTTACAATTTAACGAAGGCATACTTTATGCTATAGCGGCCAGCATGCTTTATGCCGGCTACCTCATGATAACCAAAGGCGTTTTAAAACATATAAACACGTTTACCTTTATGTTTTACAATATGCTGGGCGCAAGTGTATTGTTAATAACCATAGCCGTGCTACGTAATGATGCCTTGCTGGGTTTTGATACCGCTACATGGGGCTGTTTTTTGGGTATGGGCGTGCTTTGCCAGTTAATTGGCTGGCTTACCATCAATCATTCCCTGCGCTACCTGGAGCCTACCAAAGTGGCTATCGCTTTATTAGGGCAAACTGTTATTGCCGGTTTTTTGGCCATCGGTTTTCTTGGCGAGGTGCTGCATATAAAAGAAATAATTGGGAGTGTTATTGTATTGGTGGGGATAGGATTGTCGTTTTTGAAGCGGAAGGTTGTAACTGATATAGCGCCGTAATTTAACTCACCCCCTGCCCCCTCTCTCCTGCGGAAAGAGGGAAGGAAAGGTGGAAGAATAAATTCTCCCCACCCTCTTTGCGCAGCAGAGAGGGTCGACGAGCATAGCGCAGTCGGGGTGAGTCAAATAGCCTACAAGCAATCCACCCGCCCCTCATTTAATTTGAATTTCATATATTTAGGCAGCTACGAAAAACTTACTTTTGTAACCGCCCAATCGCGAAGCAACAAATATGATCACCAAACCCACCGTAGACCGTATAATGGAAGCCACAGATATTGTGGAGGTGATTGGCGAGTTTGTGCAATTGAAAAAACGCGGGGCCAATTTTGTAGGCTTATCGCCGTTTGTAAATGAGCGTACGCCATCGTTCACGGTTTCGCCAGCCAAAGGTATTTTTAAAGATTTTTCGTCGGGTAAGGGGGGGAGTGCAGTTACCTTTTTAATGGAGCTGGAGAAATTCACCTACCCTGAAGCGCTTAAATGGCTGGCCAAAAAATACGGTATAGAGGTTGAGGAAACGGTTGATACCACCGAAAACCTGGAAGAACAGAACCATCGCGAGAGTTTGATGATCGTATCGGGCTTTGCCGCCAAATTTTTCCACGAAAGTTTGCTGGATACCGATGAAGGGCAAAGCATAGGCCTCAGCTACTTTAAAGAGCGCGGTTTTAACAACGAAACCATCAAAAAATTTGAGTTGGGCTACTCGCCCGACCAATGGGAAGCCTTTACCGGCGAAGCTATTAAACAAGGCTATAAGGAAGAGTTTTTAGTAGAGAGCGGCCTATCGGTTAAGCGCGACAATGGCTCGCTGTATGACCGTTACCGGGGCCGTGTGATGTTCCCGATCCATAGCTTTACAGGCAGGGTGATTGCCTTTGGTGGCCGTACGCTCAAGACCGATAAGAACGTACCCAAGTATGTAAACTCGCCCGAGTCGGAAATTTACCATAAATCGAATGTATTATACGGCCTGTATTTTGCCAAACGTGCCATCCGCGAGGAAGATAACTGTTACCTGGTAGAGGGTTACGCCGATGTAATATCAGTACACCAGGCGGGTATCGAGAATGTGGTGGCATCATCAGGTACCTCGTTAACTGTTGAGCAGATCAGGCTGATAGGCCGTTTAACTAAAAATATCACCATACTCTATGATGGCGACGCGGCGGGTATAAAAGCATCGCTGCGCGGGCTGGATATGATATTGGAGGAAGGGCTCAACGTAAAAGTGGTGCTGTTCCCTGATGGGCACGACCCGGATTCGTTTGTGCAGAAGTTTGGTACCAACGCCTTTAAAACACACGTAGATCAAAACAAGAAGGATTTTATCCTTTATAAAACCGACATGCTTTTAAAAGATGCCGGTAATGACCCTATTAAAAAAGCCGAGGTGATCAGGGAGATTGTGGAAAGCATCGCCAAGATCCCCGATTCTATCAAAGCATCGGTATTTATACAGGAATGCAGCCGCATACTGCAGATCGAAGAGCGCTCTTTAAATACCGAGCTGAACAAGATGCGCCAGGCCAAGGCCAAAAAGGATCATCAGCAACAGCAAAACCACAGGCCGGAACCTTCGCCCGAAGACCTGTTGTTTTTTGATGAGCCGGAAGCCAGGGTTGTAAAAGAATCTGACACGCAGGAGAAAGAGATAGTGCGCCTGTTGCTGCTTTACGGCAATAAAATGATCGATTGGGATGGCATCGCCAATACCTATATCGGTCCATTTATGATAGCTGAGTTGAGCGATGTAGAGTTTGAGGAGGCGACAAGCAAATATTTTATGGAGATCTATCGCCAGGAGGTAGAGAACGGCGTATTGCCCGAAGAGCAGCACTTTATCCACCATAAAGATAAAGGGATAGTTGACCTGGTGGTTACCCTGCTGGCTACCAAATATACCCTGAGCGAAAACTGGTACGAGATGCATAAAATATTGGTGCCCGATGAACAGGCCAATATGAAGGCAACTATTTTGGGGGCTATTTTCCACCTTAAAAAACAAAAGGTGGGTAAGATATTGGAAAAATTGCGAAATGAGTTGAAAGTTACCACCGGCGAAGCCGATCAGGAAATTCTGATGAACCAGTACATGCACATGAAAAAGGTAGAAAAAACCATATCTGATTACTTAGGATCGGTGATACTGAAGTGAAAAAATGCTATCAATATCTTTTGTTGACAGTTGCTATTGAGTTAGTATTAATCGTTTTGTCTTTTATATTACCGATATTTTTAACGTATTGGATATCGGAAGATCTATCCCCGGGTCTGCAATTTTTTGGAATGCCGTTGATAGTTATATTTCTGCCGGTCATTAGTGTTTTTGCATTTAAAGAGCGACTTGTTTCAAAGGGCGATTTAAAATGGGGAATTTTATTCGGTAGTATTGTGACATTTTTAATTTGCGTTTGTGCTGTTTTATATATGGGCTTAACCTTTGACTTACCAAATCAAGACTAATGGCTACCCACAACGACCTGGGCCGCAAAGGCGAAGCGATGGCAAAAGCACATTTGGAAGCCACCGGTTACGAGATAATGGACGAGAACTGGGTTTTCGGCAAAGCCGAGGTTGACCTCATCGCCTATAAAGCCGGAATAATTATATTTACCGAAGTAAAAACCCGCACCGGCAACAGCTTTGGCGAACCCGAAGATTTTGTGGATGCCCGCAAGCAGCGTTTACTGGTAGAGGCTGCCGATGAATACATATATTTGATGAATCATGAGGGCGAAGTGAGGTTTGATATAATATCTATCCTTTTTGACCGTAATAATAACCACACATTAAAACATATTGAAGATGCCTTTTGGCCTTCTGCCATTTAACATGAATAAAAGAATAGCCCTTTTCGCTATCGTAGCGCTGTTAGCCTACGGATGTAAAGACAATAATAAACCGGCCGACGAATTTACCATCAGCCCCGATGCAGGCAGTAACTACAAAAGCGGCGATGCTATTGCCCTTAAAGTGAATATCCCGTCAGGGGCCAAAATAGATTCGGTAGTGTACCTGGTAGATTCGGCCCGTGTTGGTGCGTCTAAAGATTCATCCGCAGTAAACTTAAAAACCGATAGTCTTAGTTTAGGTGCAAGGGTTATCACCGCCAGGGTTTACCAGGCCGGCAAAAGCCAGGAGTTAACCACCAACATAAACCTGCTGGCTGCCAAAGCACCCGAAGAGCTTGGTTTTAAAGTGGAGAAGGTTTTTCCGCATGATACATCATCTTATACTGAGGGTTTGGAATATCACGACGGAATATTATATGAAAGTGACGGCGGCCGTTTAACCGAAGAAACTGGTCAATCGAGCATGAGAAAGGTTGATCTGACAACCGGGAGAGTAATAAAAATGGTGCCGGTAGATCCTAAAATATTTGCCGAGGGTATTACTGTAGTTGGTAATAAAGTAGTGCAGCTTACCTGGACAGAAAAGATCGGTTATGTATACGATAAAACTACTCTGAAATTGCTTGATACCTTTACCAATAATGTTGGTGTTGAAGGTTGGGGAATGACTTTTGACGGTACTAAAATTTATATGGATGATAGTACTAACCGTATCTGGTTTCTGAATAAGGATACCTACCAGCAAACAGGCTATGTTGATGTGTACGATAATAAAGGGCCCGTAAACAAACTGAACGAACTGGAATACATTAACGGTAAGATCTATGCCAATGTTTACGGCACAGATGATATATTGGTAATTGACCCCAAAACGGGTGCTGTGCTGCAAAAAGCAGATATGACCGACCTTTACCTTACCCGTAATGCAGGAGCCGACGTGCTAAACGGCATTGCCTATGATAAAGCCACCGGCCGCATTTTTGTTACCGGCAAAAAATGGGATAAACTTTTCCAGGTGAAGTTTTTTAAGAAGTAAAAAGCAAAGCCCCGATTTGTCGGGGCTTTGCTTTTTATCTCAAATCTTGTTAGAAATGAAACGATCCTAAGTTTAACTCGCTTTATTATACTTATTCCTGTACTCTACAGGTGATAGCCCGGTAATCTTCTTAAACACCGTACGGAAGGCTTTTGTATCAGAGTAGCCAACATCATACATTACCTCATTCACATTTTTGCGGCTGCTTTCCAGGTGCTTTTTAGCGGCCTCCATCTTTACGCGCTGTATGTACTCCAGCGGACTATTATTCGTGGCTTTTTTAAACCGTCGCTCAAAGTGGCGTTTGCCAATGGCGTATTTCATGGCCAGGTCTTCTACCGAGATCTTTTCGGTGATGTTGGCCTCTATAAATTCCTGCGCTTTTTTTATCGGTTCGTCCTCGTGCGTTTTTTGCCCGTTAAACATAATGAACGGCGACTGGCTTTTCCTGTCTATCTCTAAGGCAAACATCTTTGCAGCCATTATCGACATATCGCGCCCGGCGTATTTTTCAACCAGGTATAAAAGCAGGTTCCAGTACGAGGTTGCGCCCCCGCTACTGTACAACCCTTTTTGCTCGGTAACAATGCGGTCATCCACCAAAGTAATTTCGGGGAACATCTCCCTGAACTCGTTTGCAAACCTCCAATGGGTAGAACATTCTTTTCCGTTTAGCAAATCGGTAGCAGCCAGCAAAAATGCGCCAACGCAAAGGCTGGCAACTTCGGCACCTTTATAATGCTGGTCAACGATCCATGGTATAAATTCTTCATTACGTTTTATACTTGTCGCCATATCTCCGCCAAAGGCGGGGATAATGATAAGATCGGTTTTTTTAACATCGTTCAACACCGCATCCGTATGTACCGAAAATAAGCCGCCATGCAGCTTCACTTCGCTCTGTAAGCCCACCAGCTGCACATTAAATGCAGGAGGTTTGCCGGCAGCAGCTAAAAAATCATTTACCCCGGTGAATATTATTCGCGGGTCAACAATGCTGGCTAATACGGCCTCGTTGGTGATAATAATAGATACGTGTCTCATGGCAGGTAATGTATAATTGGTTTTTCAGGAATAAATGTAGTGAAGATGGAAGTCGTAAACAACCCTTAATTAGTCCTTTTTGCACCGTGCCGCATATTTACAGCGCAAGTACATTTGTAGTATCAAATAAAATAAATAATGAGAAAGCTAAAATTACAGATGCAGGTTAGTCTTGATGGCTTTGTGGCCGGCCCAAACAACGAAATGGACTGGATGACCTGGAACTGGGACGATGAATTGAAAAAATACGTACAGGACATAACCGAGCCCGTAGATACCATTATACTTGGCCGCGTATTGGCCGAAGGTTTTATCCCGGTATGGAAGGAACGCTCAGCTGCCCCTGATGCCGACAGCTTTACACACAAAATGGTAAACGACCCTAAAGTAGTATTCACCAAAACCCTTACCGAAAGCCCCTGGGAGAATACTACTCTTGCCACCGGCGATATTGTTGCCGAGATAAATAAACTAAAAGCCCAACCCGGTGGCGATATTGTGGCTTATGGCGGCGCACGTTTTGCCTCGGCATTAATAGCAGCTAACCTGATAGATGAGTATCACATTTTTGTTAACCCTGTTGCCATTGGCAAAGGTAAAACCATATACAAAGCGCTTGATGATAAGCTTGCCCTTAAATTGGTAAAGGCTACGCAGTTTGATTGCGGCATTACCGTGCTTTGCTATAACCCTGCTTAATGTTTTGATGCGGAAGTTAGTGGTATCGATGAATGTAACCCTTAACGGGTATATGGCCGGCCCGCATGGCGAGCTCGACTGGCATACACCTTATTGGGATAACGAGCTGAGCCGGGCCGTAACCCAACAATTGGGTAATGCCGATACACTTTTGCTTGGGAGGGTTACCTACAGCGCCATAGCGCCTTATTGGCAGGCACAACAGGCCAATCAGTTTGGTGCACGTGAGGATGCCGATTATGCCGATATGATAAATCGCTACGAAAAGGTGGTGTTCTCTAAAACGCTTAAAAGCGTAAGTTGGCGTAATTCACGGCTGGCTATCCGGAGTATAAGTAAAGAAATAATGAAGTTAAAGCAATCCGGAGGGAAAGACCTGCTGGTGTATGGCAGTGGTAAACTGGTTGCCGCTTTAATTAAACTTGGCCTTGTTGATGAATACCGCATTTGGGTATACCCGGTAGCCTTGAACAAGGGTAGGCCGTTATTTAAAGGATTACGGGAAAAGCTGAGTATGCAGCCTGCTAATATAAACGTGTTTGATTCGGGAGTGGTGCTGATGTGTTATCAAACAAAGATGTCATCCTGAGCGATAGCGAAGGATCTATTAATAAACCGTGTCATTTCGAGCGAGCATAGGCAGGCCTGTGAAATGGAGCGACGAGAAATCTTGTTCACCATGCAAAGTTTGCAATGCATTATTGAACAGGATTTCTCCTCGTACCTCGTTCGAAATGACAGGCTGGGTTGCCTACTGACAACTCAAAACTGCCAAGCGAAACTTACCTCCAGGCTTTATACTGATTGATCAACCCATTGGTTGATGAATCATCACTGGTTATCTTGCTATCGTCTTTCAACTCAGGCAATATCTTGCCGGCCAGTTGTTTGCCCAGCTCAACACCCCATTGGTCAAAGCTGTAAATATTCCAGATGATGCCTTGTACAAATATCTTGTGCTCGTACATGGCAATCAGGCTGCCTAAAGTGTGCGGGGTTATTTTTTTAACCAGAATAGAGTTTGTTGGGCGGTTGCCTTCAAAAACCTTAAACGGCGCTATTTTGCTGATCTCTTCTTCGCTTTTGCCGGCTTTTTTCAGCTCATCAATAACAACCTCTTCAGTTTTGCCATTCATTAAAGCCTCGGTTTGTGCAAAGAAGTTAGATAGCAGCATATTGTGATGTTCGCCCAGCGGGTTGTGTGATTGTGCAGGGGCTATAAAATCGCATGGAATCAATTTTGTTCCCTGGTGAATTAACTGATAAAACGCGTGCTGGCCGTTTGTGCCGGGTTCGCCCCAAATAACAGGGCCTGTTTGGTAGTCAACCTCTTTACCGTTACGGTCTACATGTTTACCGTTGCTTTCCATATCGCCTTGTTGAAAGTACGCCGCGAAACGGTGCATGTATTGGTCGTATGGTAAAATAGCCTGGGTTTCGGCCTCGAAAAAATTATTATGCCAGATACCAACGAGCGCCAGCGTAGCGGGCAGGTTTTGTTCAAGCGGGGCTGTTTTAAAGTGGTTATCCATAGCGTGGGCACCTTCCAGCAGTTGCACAAAGTTATCAAAGCCAACGCTTAGAGAGATTGACAGGCCAATGGCGCTCCATAACGAGTAGCGGCCGCCAACCCAATCCCAAAACTCAAACATGTTTTTGGTATCGATGCCGAATTTTTCAACGCCTTCGGTATTGGTAGATAATGCGGCGAAGTGTTTAGCCACATCCTCGTCCTTACCGCCGTTTTCAATGAACCAGTCGCGGGCGGTGTGAGCGTTGCCCATCGTTTCCTGCGTGGTAAATGTTTTTGACGCGATCAGGAACAGCGTAGTTTCCGGGTTAACTGTTTTTAGCGTTTCGGCTATATGTGTACCATCCACGTTTGATACAAAATGCATGGTTAAATGATTCTTGTAAGCTTTTAGCGCTTCGGTAACCATTACGGGGCCAAGGTCAGATCCGCCGATGCCTATGTTTACCACATCGGTTATGGCTTTGCCGGTGTAGCCGGTCCATTTGCCGCTGATAATAGCCTCGCTGAATTCTTTCATGTGATCCAATACCCGGTTCACATCCGGCATTACATCTTTACCATCAACGAAAACTGGGGTATTGCTGCGGTTGCGCAGGGCGATGTGCAGCACCGGGCGGTCTTCGGTAACGTTGATCTTTTCTCCGGAATACATGGCTTCAATTGCCTTGTTTACACCACACTCGCGTGCTAATTGCTGCAATAATGCAAGCGTTTGCTCATCAATGCGGTTTTTGGAATAATCCAGCAAAATATCCTCAAACTGCAGCGAAAATTTTTCAAATCGCTGATTATCAGATTCAAATAGTTCTTTTAAGCTTTTTGATACAATATCAATGTAATGGTCGGTTAAATATTTGTACGACTGGGTGCTTGTGAAATCAATATTTGGCAGCATAGTTGTGATGTTTTTTGTAAAAATAACAAGTTAAAACTGAGCCGGTCATTAAATATGAAAAAAGGACATTTTACTGTTATTTATACACTTATAAACATCGCCTACATAGTGTTTGTTTTACACCAATAGAATTGTCATTTCAATAACAAATATTTGATAATTTTTATAAAATGAAAATAAACATTCAATATATTTGTGGTGTTGGTAAGAAAACCAATTATTTTTCATCATTTTCTTAATTTGTTTTTTAAATACATCATATCATGTTCGAAAAACTTTTTTTGCTCGTAAAAAATAACGCAGGTACAGCTGTTATTGATAACCCGGTAGTCCCCGAGAAATATCGTGAGGCGGTGATGAATGATGCTTCAAGCTCAATCATCGAAGTGTTGAAAGGCCAGCTGGATAGCGGCAAATTAAAAGACCTGGTGAAATACTTCCAGTTTTCGGCTATTTATGAAAACCCGCTAATAAACAGCGCGGTAAACAAATTTGCCAACAAGCTTAACAACTTCTATAACATAAGCACGGCCGAGGCCATGAAAATTGCCGATGGTTTGATACCTCCTGTTATGCACCAGCTGATGGAAGAATCGAAAGGCGAGGGGAACAAAGACTTTTCATTGAGCAGCATCCTGACAAAGATAAGCGGTAACGTTACCGATATGGGTTTGCTGCTAAACCAAATGCGAATAGCTTAAACGTTTAATATAATTATGTAAAAGGCCCGGTTGCAAACAGCAATCGAGCCTTTTTTTATTTGCCATTTTATATATTTGCCTTATGACAAAAGAAAACATGCAGGATTTAAGGGACAGAACAACGTCCCTGAGGAGGCATCTTTGACATCGATACTAAACTCGATGCTATGCAAAAAGAACAGGACATCACTTTAGGGCCAAATTTTTGGGACCATCCTAAGGAAGCCGAAAAAGTCCTGGCATCTATCAAAACAAAAAAAATATGGACCGATGCTTTCCAGAAAGTGGTATCGGTAGTTGAAGATACTAACGTATTGTTCGAGTTTTTCCAAAGTGGCGATGCTACCGAAACCGAAATGAACGAACAGTACGCGCAGGCCGTTACCCTGGTTGAAGAGCTTGAATTTAAAAACATGCTGAGCGCCGAGGAAGACCAGTTTAACGCCGTATTACAAATTACGGCCGGAGCCGGTGGTACCGAAAGCTGCGACTGGGCCGGCATGCTGATGCGTATGTACATTATGTGGGGCGAAAAAAATGGCTATAAAGTTACCGAGCAGGATTACCAGCCGGGCGATGTGGCCGGTGTAAAAACTGTTACCCTGCAGCTGGAAGGCGATTTTGCTTATGGCTATTTAAAAGGGGAGAACGGTGTACACCGTTTGGTGCGCGTATCGCCTTTTGATGCCAATGCTAAACGCCATACCTCGTTCGCGTCGGTATATGTATACCCGTTGGTTGATGATACTATTGAAATAGAGGTAAAAGATGCCGATATTGAGTTCGAAACCTTCCGCGCGGGTGGTGCAGGCGGGCAAAATGTAAACAAGGTAGAAACCGCGGTGCGTTTATACCACAAGCCATCGGGCATTATCATTAAAAACCAGGAATCGCGCTCGCAGCTGCAAAATAAGGAGAACGCTATCCGTTTGCTGAAATCGCAATTATACGAAGCTGAAATGCGCAAGCGTGCAGAGGCATCAAGCGCGGTTGAGGGCAACAAAAAGAAGATAGAGTGGGGATCACAGATCCGAAACTATGTATTGCATCCATACAAACTGGTGAAAGACCTGCGTACCGACCATGAAACCTCAAACGCGGCCGCCGTACTGGATGGCGATTTGAATGAGTTTTTAAAATCGTACCTGATGGAGTTTGGCGGGCCGAAGAATTAGAGAGCATCTAATTCCCTCCCCACGGGAGGGGTGCGGCTGGCTGTGCAATGGCAGGGAGGGGTTTGCCAATTAGTTCATAAACCCCTTCCTGCACCTTCCCAAGGGAAGGAATCGCACGATCCCGCTGCTTTAGCTTACTAAAAAACGATGCTGCACACCACAGCATCGTTTTTTATTGGTGTAAATTGTAACTTGCCTCAACCAATTTATACATCTGCTATGATCAGGAATATTTTTGTCGCGATAATTTTGACTACAACTACTACAATGGCCTTTAGCCAGGAAAAACCTATATTGCTATACCCAAAGGGTGTGCCCAACGCAAAGCCCACACCGGCAAACTATGCAGAGGTTGCAGATAAAAGCAACTGGATAACTAAAGTAAGCATACCAACGCTAACGCCATACCTGCCTGCAAAAGGCACAGCTAATGGTACGGCGATAGTAATATGCCCGGGCGGCGCTTATGCGGGCTTGGCATCAGCACATGAGGGGTTCCAGATTGCGCAGGAGTTTAATAAGATTGGGGTTACGGCATTCGTATTAAAGTACCGGTTGCCAAGTGACAGTATTATGGTTGATAAAACCATTGGCCCTTTGCAGGATGCCCAGCGCGCCATTCAAATGGTTAGGCAGGATGCCGCTAAGTGGGGCATTAACCCAAACAGGATAGGCATTATCGGTTTCTCGGCAGGCGGCCACCTGGCATCAACCGAGGGCACGCACTTTGATAAAGTGGTTATTGATAACAAAGATAACATCAGCGTTAGGCCCGATTTTATGATGCTGATCTATCCCGTGATAACCTTTGGCGAAAAAACGCACGCAGGCTCGCGCGAGAACCTGATTGGGAAAGAGTTGCCGCAGGATAAGATAAATCTGTACTCCAACGAAAAGCAGGTTACCGCCAATACACCCCCAACCTTTATTGTACACGCCGAAGATGATGACGTGGTACCTATTGATAATGCCTTGCTGATGTATGATGCCCTGGTGAAGAACAAGGTAAAAGCCGAAATGCACATCTTCCCTGCCGGGGGGCATGGGTTTGGGTTACATAACCCCAAAAGCAAAGCCCTTTGGTTTGAGTGGGCAAAGGTTTGGCTGGGCGATAATGGGTGGTTGACTAAATAGCAGCTGCAACCTGTTCTGTTCCATTTTTAAAATGGAACAAGTGGGACAAATGGAACATGTTGATATCCAGTGTTTTAATACTGACGCAATTGTGTCAGTATTAAAACAAAAACTTCATTATTTATGCTTTAATAGATTTATATACAGTAATTTATTAAAATTCATTTTTTGTTCCGTTTTTTTGTAAAATGCGACAAAACCGGTAGGGAAAATAACAGCAAAAAACTACCTTTTTTCGCCTTTTTTCGACCCTGGTTCGTCCTTTTTAGAGTGTTTGCAGGCAGTAACCGACATATAGGTTTTAAAGTTTAAATAGCTGATTAGTAGTTGATTGTGATTTTTTGGCTTGTTCCATTTTGTTCCGTTTTGTCTCGGTTTTTGGAACGGCCTTGATACCTGAATCTTAAATAAAAGCTACTCTCCCGGTACTATAAAAATGTTCAGCAACTCATTCAACTCGTCCACTTTCTCTGATGAGCCAAGATGCTCATAGGCGCTGATAAGGTTACGCAGTACCCGTTTAATGATATCGGCGTTTGAGCAGGGTTCATAAAACTGCTTATCAAATTGCAGGTTCAG
>NZ_JBAZRC010000120.1:0-15240 GCF_041663085.1 Mucilaginibacter sp. | reverse complement strand
GATTATACAAGCACTCAGAATAAAGACGGACAAAAACTTTTCCCTGCAGCTTATGACCCTGCAAAATGGCAGAGGGCAGCAATAGCTTGTAAAGAAGCGATTGAAGCCTGCGAGGCAAGTGGTTTAAAGTTATACACCTTTATCCCGCCAGCAAGCATCAGGGTACTGCCAGATTCATTACGGACAGTTTTAACCTTGCAGGGAGCAGTTACCGAAAAATGGGAGCAGAACAGCGAATTGATCTGGGCGTTAAACCCGACCTTTTCATGGCAGGGGTATGCCACACCTCGTTTAACACAAAAAGGTGTTGTAAATATTTTTTCTAACCCATCAACCTTCGCGGTGCCTATGTCAATCCAGGAGCTTTTTTACTCTGATAAAGGTGTGCCGATAAATGAGGATAAAACCTTTGATTACCCGGGCCGCTATAGCCTAAAAACGGGCGACGACGCAAATCGTTTTTATATCGCTAAAGATTCGGTAACCGTTAAGGAGCATTTTAACCGCGAGCCTCGTTTTTATGCTAATCTTGGTTTTGATGGCGGTATTTGGTTTGGTAATGGTAAAACAAACCTCAATGATATGTATCATGTTTGGGCCAGGGGTATCGAATCATTTGCCGGGCCTAAAGATGTTAATACATTAAATATTACCGGTTATTGGCCAAAAAAATTGGTTAATTATCAATCAGTTTATGATGATGGTTTCCAGGAAATTGGTTACCGTTTACCTATGATACGCCTTGCGGGGTTATATCTTTTATATGCCGAAGCTTTAAATGAAGCTAACGGCCCAACTGCCGAGGCCTACCTGTATATAGATAAAGTAAGGGCAAGGGCGGGCCTGAAAGGCGTTGTTGAATCATGGACAGACTATTCGAAAAATCCGGGAAAATTCGGATCTAAAGAAGGCCTGCGGCAGATCATCCACCAGGAAAGACGGTTAGAGCTATGCTTTGAAGGCCAGTCGGGCTGGGACTTGCGCCGGTGGAAAGAGCTACAAATTGTATTAAGTACGCCGATGCAGGGATGGAATGTTTATGAAAATAAACCAGCTAACTACTATCAGCCACGCACCGTATTTACAGCCATATTTGGTTTGCGTAATTATTTGTGGCCAATAAAAGATAATAGCCTTGTTGTTAACGGCAACCTGGTGCAAAACCCATACTGGTAGAATTTAGTGTGTGATGAAATCTAAAAAGAAATTAATTATGAAAAAGATAAATAAATATTCCGCAAAGGCATTGTTTAGCCTGCAGATATTAGCTTTTATTTGTTTCCTATCGGCTTGTAAAAAGAACGAGGGTTATAACAAAGGGCCAATATCTACTGATAAAACAAAACCGGCAGTTGTAACCAACATAAAAGTGGAGAACCTGCATGGTAGCGCCAATATTACGTATGACTTGCCTAACTCTGATAATATTTTGTATGTACTTGCAAAATATAATATCAACGATATAACGGCAAGGGAAACTAAATCAAGTTATTATACAGATACGGTTAAGGTTGATGGTTTTGCCACTGATAAAGATTATACTGTAACATTATATACTGTTAGCCGCGCCAATGTGTCGTCAGATCCGGTTACAGTAACTGTACATCCGGATGTGCCATATTATAAACTTGTTAAACCTACAATTAATATCACCAAAGATTTTGGCGGCGTTAATATACAGGCATTAAACCCATTTAAAAAAGAGGTGGGTATGATACTGATCGCGATGGATAACTCTACAGAGCAACTTGAGGTAAGCGACCAACACTACACTAATACCGATACCATTAATTACTCGGTTAGAGGTTTCCCGGCTGTTGAAAGAAAGTTTGGTGTATATGTAACAGACAAGTTTGGAAATATATCGGATACCACATTGGTTGATCTTACGCCGCTTTTTGAAACAGAATTGGATAAAACCAAGTTCTCGGTTTATAAACAACCAAGTGACAGTCAGATTGGTTATGGTTGGGAATTGCCTTATTTATGGGATGGTAAAATTGATGGGTACTCAAACGGCTGGCATACACAGCCGGGTACGGGTAAACCAATGCAATGTACCTTTGGTATCGGCGTAAGTGCGCAAATAAGTCGTATAAAAATTTATGAGCGCCCGTTAGAGTATGCGTTTTTTCATGGTAACCCCAAAAATTTCACATGGTGGGGCTCAAATTCAGATTCGCCGGCTGATGTTGTTCTGCCTCAATCTGCCCCGGCGGGTACTGTAATTGGCGATTGGGTGAACTTGGGTAATTATCGTTATCCAAATCCTCCGTCTGGCTTAACACCGGGCTTTACCAACTCTGCCGACGAAGCCTTTGTAAAAGCAGGAGTCGACTTCCTTGTGCCGCCAACAGCGCCGGCAGTTAAGTATCTGCGTTTGTTAGTGCATGATACCTGGGGCCGTGGTGATGCAGCCCACTTAATGGAAGTATCGGTTTATGGAAAGCCACAATAATATTTGATCAATAATTTAAAGACATAAATTATGAAAAATCTTTTTCGCATTTGTCTGTTCTCAATCATCAGTATCGGCTTATTAAGCTGCGAGAAAAAGGATACAGATTTTAAGAAATTCCTTGGAGACAAAGAAATTACCTACCCCGGGGTAGTAATAAAGCCGCACTCAAAGGCGGGTAACCTGCGTACTGCTTTAGTTTGGAACCCAAGCCCCGATCCAAGCATTAACAGGTATGTTATTTACTGGAATAATAAAACCGATTCGTTGGTGGTTAATTCAACTAACCATAATACGGCCGACTCTATTACTGCCATCATCCCAAACCTTAACGAGTATATTTATTCTTTCACAATATTCTCATATGATGCAAAAGGTAATCGTTCTATCCCATTGGATATCAATAATGTAAAAGTTTACGGGCCTGTATATAAAAGTGGTTTAACAAATCGGGTTTACAATGCAGCTAATCCAACAACTGTTAGTGCCAATGGTAATGTAAGGCTTAACTTTTTACAGGTCGATACCCTTTCTATTAATGTATCAACTATTATTAAATATATTAATAGGTCGGGTATAGAAACAGAAAAGATGCTACAGCCAGATAGTAATGGTATTACGCTTACCGATTATAGATCGGGAGCGCCGGTAACCTTTAGTTCTGGATATGTGCCGGTAAGAGGCGCTATAGATACCTTTTATGTTGACCAGCCTTCAGTATTTCCTGAAATTACAGGTATTGCCCAATGCGCTAAATCATTATTTAGAGAGAATAAGTTATCTGGCGACGCCGGTACTTATGAATCTGGTACCAGTGTAAGCAAACTTTGGGATGGTAGTGTTGGCCCGCAAGGTTATCCAAATATTTTCCATAGCGATGGCGATCACCATTTACCCCATACCATAACATTTGACATGGGTGCGGTTTATAAAAAACTAACAAGCGTAGAAGAAACCGGCCGTAACTGCTGCAATAATCCGGATGACTTTGAGATATGGGGTATTGCAGATATTACCAACGCTGCAACTAATTTATCACCAAATGATGGCGGCTGGCCGGCAGAAATGCAAGCCAAAGGCTGGACGCTTTTAAAAGAAGTAAAACGTACAGATGACGGACAGGCTGCCTTGAAGGTTAATTTTGATGCTGGCTTACCACCGGTAAGATACATCCGTATCAGGGTTAAACATGTAACTACTGGCGATAGTTATTACAGCAATATGAGCGAGATGACTTTCTGGAATGATGTACTTAACTAAGTACCCGTCAAACTATATCTAAACCAAATAAACCATCCTTGTAAAAGGATGGTTTATTAATTATAATGCATTTATTTGTTTTAGGCAACTCTTTATATATGATCAAATATCTTTTTGTTTTAGCTTTTACTGCCTGTTTGTTTTTCTCTGTTAAGGCGCAGCCGGTTGCTGTTGCCAACGTGCTCCCATATAGTAACTATTATAAAATCAGGGGAGGAGCAAATAATTTTATGTATGCTGTGAAAAAGAATAAAAATGCTACAGTTGCCTTTTTAGGTGGGTCTATAACCTATAACCCAGGCTGGCGCGATAAGGTGACCGCCTATTTAAATGAGCGCTTCCCCGATACAAAGTTCAGGTTTATTATGGCGGGTATACCATCATTAGGCAGCTTGCCACATGCCTTTCGTTTAAAACGCGATGTGCTCGATTCTGGTAAAGTAGACTTGTTGTTTATAGAAGCCGCGGTGAACGACCGTGTAAATGGCACCGATAGCCTCACTCAATTGCGTGATCTGGAAGGTATTGTAAGGCATGCAAAACGTGTTAACCCGTTAATAGATATTGTGATGATGTCGTTTGCAGACCCGGATAAAAACAGTGATTATGCTAAAGGTAAAATACCTGTAGAAGTAACCAATCATGAATTGGTAGCAAAGCATTATAACCTTCCATCTATCAACCTTGCTAAAGAGGTTTATGATAAAATAAAAAACAAGGAGTTTAGTTGGGAGAGCGATTTTAAAGATCTGCATCCGTCACCCTTTGGCCAGGAGTTGTACTTCGCTAATATTAAAAGTTTAATACAAAAATTAGAGAAACGGCAATTTGCGCCACCAAACAACAAAAAACTCCCCAAAATGTTAAATAAATGGAGCTTTACTACAGGAGGTTATCAAAATATAACCGCTGCTAAGCTTGATGGCAAATGGGTTTTAAACCCAGCCTGGGAGCCAATCGATGGTTTAGGTACACGCCCAGGTTTTGTAAACGTACCTATGCTAATAGCGGACACCCCCGGCGCGGAACTTACACTGCCATTTACAGGTACAGCCATAGGCATGGGGATTGTATCAGGCGGAGATGCGGGTATTGTATCCTATTCAATTGATAACAGGCCATATAAAGAGATCGATTTGTTTACTCCATGGAGTAATTCGCTGCATTTACCATGGTATGTTTTATTTAAAGGTAGCCTGCACAGGGGCAAACATGTGCTAAAATTAAAAATAGCCGATCATCATAACATAAATAGTAAGGGAAACGCCTGCCGTATTGTTTATTTTCTGAGGAACGAATAATCCATTCATTTGCTGGATTTGTCCATTTTAAAGCAGCATGTGAGCATTTATTTTTAGCCAACCAATTAGTATTTCACCAATTGTTGAAATCAACCTGTTTAGCCGGTTTTTTTTTAACTAACCATTGGATATATCTTAATCATAATGAAAAAAAACTTCTACCTGTTTATTATTTTCTGTTTTACAACATCTGTTACTTACGCACAAAATACACCGTTGAGGTTGTGGTATAACAAGCCTGCAACACTATGGGAAGAAACCCTGCCCCTGGGTAACGGGCATTTAGGAATGATGCCTGATGGTGGTATAAAGGAAGAACATATTGTGCTGAATGATATAACCTTATGGTCTGGCGCACCGCAGGATGCAAATAATTACGAGGCATACAAAAGTCTGCCCGAAATAAGAAGATTACTTGCCGAAGGTAAAAATGACGAAGCACAGCAACTGGTTGATAAAAATTTTATTTGCACAGGCAAGGGCTCCGGTAGTGAGCCATTTGGTAAGTACCAGGTACTTGGCGATCTGAAGATAAAATTCAATTACGCTAATGATGTGGAGTATTCTGATTACAAACGCCAGCTTTCGCTGGATAATGCCATTGCTACCAGCACATTCAAACTAAACAATATTACTTACAAGCGCGAATACTTTACCAGTTTTAACAATGATGTAAGTATTGTTAAACTATCTGCCGATAAACCCGGGCAACTGAATTTTACAATTGCTTTATCCCGTCCGGAACGGTCTGTAACCGTCCAAAAGAATGGTGAACTGCAAATGTATGGCCAAATGATTAGCGGTACGGCAAACGGCGGTATGCAGTATCTCACCAAAGTTAAAACACAGTTAACAGGAGGTACGCTAACCCATGATGATAACAAATTGGTTGTTAAAAACGCTACCGAGGTTATCATTTACATATCGGCGGGTACAGATTTTAGGGGTGCTGACTATAAGAGAAATGTTGATGCCGCGCTGAATGGTGCTTTAAAAACTCCATATGCGCAAGAACGCGCATCCCATATAACCAAATATCAAAAGTTATTTAAAAGGGTTACGGTAGATTTAGGCACAGGCACAGCAGCAGATGAGCCTACAGACCAACGCCTGATCAGCTTTCATAAAAACCCAAATGTCGATAAACTTTTACCCGTTTTATTTTACCAGTATGGGCGCTATCTGACCATCAGCAGTACACGTGTTGGTTTATTACCGCCCAATTTGCAGGGCTTATGGGCTAACCAGGTAAACACACCATGGAACAGCGATTACCATCTTGATGTGAATGTGCAGATGAATCACTGGCCGGTTGAGGTGTCAAATTTATCTGAACTGAACCTTCCGCTGGCCCAACTGGTAAAGGGAATGGTAAAACCCGGCGAGCGCACCGCTAAAGCATATTACAATGCTGATGGATGGGTTGCACACGTTATAACCAATGTTTGGGGGTTTACTGAACCCGGCGAAAGCGCATCATGGGGCGTAACCAAATCCGGTTCGGGGTGGTTATGTAACAACCTATGGGAGCATTACGCTTTTTCGGAAGACAAAGCTTACCTGCACGATATATATCCCATATTAAAAGGCTCTGCGCAGTTTTATAGTAGTATGCTTACACACGATAGCAAAACAGGCTTTTTAGTAACGTCACCCTCCTCGTCGCCCGAAAATAGTTTTTATTTGCCAAATGGTAAAACAGCCAGTATATGCGTTGCTCCAACCATAGATAACCAGATTATCAGGGAGTTATTTAATAATGTAATTACAGCATCTAAACTATTAGGCAAAGATGAGGCATTAAGAAAGGATCTTGCAGCAAAACTGAAACAATTGCCTCCCGCAGGGCAAATAAGCAAAGACGGACGCATTATGGAGTGGCTGGAAGATTACAAAGAAACCGAGCCGCAGCACAGGCATATATCTCATTTATATGGTTTGTATCCGGCATCATTAATTACCCCCGATGCAACGCCGGCGCTGGCCGAAGCAAGTAAAAAAACATTGGAGGTTAGAGGCGACGACGGGCCGAGCTGGTCTATAGCATACAAGCTGTTATTTTGGGCGCGCCTGCACGATGGTAATCGTGCCTATAAGTTATTTACCGAGATTATGAAGCCAACTCTTAAAACCGATATTAATTACGGTGCAGGTGGTGGCATATATCCAAACTTGCTTTCGGCAGGGCCGCCATTCCAAATTGACGGTAATTTTGGCACCACAGCTGGTATCGCCGAAATGCTTATACAAAGCCACGCAGGTTTTATTGAGCTGTTGCCGGCAGTTCCCGATAGCTGGAAGGCAACAGGGGAAGTAAAAGGTGTGAAAGCCCGGGGGAATTATATGGTAGATTTTAGTTGGAAAAACGGGAAGGTGATTAATTGTCGGATAATCTCTTCCCGCCCCCGGAAAGTTAAAGTTAAAATTAACGGCGTTATCAAAACTTACAATACTGTAAAAGCATAATCAGTATAAAATAAACCAACCTTATGTTTAAAAAATATACCGGGTATTTCCTGGGTATCCTATTTTCGCTTGCCTTTATATATCCTGTTAGTGCAGGTATTAAACCGCCAAACTCGGGCATAGTAAATATTCCTTATGGGCGAAACTATAGTATCAAATACAATTTAAAAACCGGTACATATAACGTTTATCATAGTGGTACAATTATATTGATAAATATCGCCTCAATTGCAAAGGTTAATACGGATACGCTCAGCTCTGAAAGTTATAAATTAAGAAAATACACAAAGCTTGCCATAAAGGATGGTTTTGGTAAGGGGGTTAAATACACTATAATTTTAACAGGTAATGGCCTGTCGCAAATGAAACAGGTTTTTTATACTTATACAGGCAAAAACTACTTTTTAACTGAAATTACATTTACAGGCAATCAATTAAAAAGTAATTATATGGCGCCGGTTAATGGGCAGTTTAACGCTATAAAAGGGGGCGATATCCGCTCATTGTTTGTGCCTTTTGATAATGACACTTTCATTTGTTATAATTCAAAGCAATTTACAGGTGCTACAGGGGTAAGCTCAGAAGTTGGCACGGTGTTTTCTGAACAAACCAGGGTTGGCATAGTAGCGGGCTCAGTTGAGCACGGGGTTTGGAAAACCGGGGTTGATATAGAGGCTCAACTGCCATTAAATCAAATTAGGGTTTGGGGGGGGTATACCGCCGAAGCGGTAACCCGAGATAAAATTGAACATGGCACCATCTGCGGCAATACTATTACATCGCCAAAAATATTTGTAGGCTACTTTAACGATTGGCGTAACGGGATGGAAGATTACGCCAAAGCAAACCGCATTGCCGAACCACCGTATGTTTTTAACTGGGATAAACCAACGCCCGTGGGCTGGAATAGCTGGGGGGTAATACAAGAGAAACTAACCTATGAGAAGATTACCAAAGCAGCTGATTTTTTTGCCGATAGCATCCCCGCATTCCGTACGGGTAATACGGCGTATATCGATCTTGATTCGTATTGGGATAACCTTGTAAGCAATGGCGATTACAGCAAATTAAAAGCCTTCGCCGATTATTGTAAAGCCAAAGGTTTACAACCTGGTGTATACTGGGCGCCATTTACAGATTGGGGGCATAACGGCGGGCCAAACCGTAAGGCGGATGGCAGCAATTACACTTTTGGCGATATGTGGACAAAAATTGGTAATGGGTATAATGATATTGATGGAGCCCGGGCTATCGACCCAACACATCCCGGTACGCAAAAACGTATTGCATACGTTATTGGTAAACTTAAAAGCTGCGGGTTTAAAATGATCAAGATAGATTTTCTTGGCCATGCCGCATCCGAGGGCAATTCATTTTACAACCCAACAGTTAAAACGGGTATGCAAGCTTACCGTAAAGGTATGCAGTATCTGGTAGACCAATTAGGTGGCCAAATGCTATTATATGCAGCCATATCGCCAAGCATGGCAACCGGCAGATACGTACACATGAGGCGTATAGCGTGCGATGCGTTCAAGTCTATTGATAATACACAGTATACACTAAATAGTTTAACTTATGGCTGGTGGCAAACATATTTGTACAACTATATAGATGCCGACCACATAGTGTTTAACGACGAAAGCATAGGGGCAAACCGTGCAAGGCTGCTATCGGCACTTGTTACCGGTACCTGGTTATCCGGAGATGATTTCTCGGTAAACGGACAATGGACAACACGCGTTAAAAAGTACTATCAAAATCCTGAATTGATAAAACTTGTTAAAAATGGTAAAGCATTTAAACCGCTTGATGGTAACACAGGTACAAATGCATCAGAGGTATTTACTCAACAAATAGGCGACGTATTTTATGTAGCTGCATTCAATTTCGGAAAGGATAGCAAAAACTTCAACATATCAGCACAGCGCTTAGGGATTGATATTAACAAATTGTACAACGCAAAGGAATTATTGCAGGATAACGATATCCGGAATAATGGTAGCCTGAAGTTTAAGCTTGGTGGGGCAGATGCAGTGTTATATAAGTTTACAATAAATAGATAGTGAAAAGGCTTGCCTATAGTGTGGTATTTTCATTTGTGCTTATACAAGCTATATTTTGCCCTGTAGTATATTGCCAAAACGGAGCTGTACAGCAAGCAAAAAAACATAGCATAAGTATAAATAAGCCCGCCCCGGATTTTTTTGAAGGAGCATTGCTTGGCAACGGCGGAATGGGAGTTGTAGTTACCACCAGGCCCGATGCTGTTGTGTTGTACTTTGGGCATAATAACGTTTGGGATATTCGTATTGCCGAAAAACACCGGCTTGAGATAGGCACTTTTGATTCGGTATTTAATATGGTAAAGGCCTTGCCCAATACATTGCAAAATCTTAGCGATAATAAATGGTACAATGAGTATAACCGCCTTACCAGCGATAATTACAGTAAGCCTTATCCGCGCCCGTTTCCTTGCGGATCAGTAATTTTAGGGTTTGACAGGCGCAACGTACAACTATTGGGCCATACGCTTTACATTAGCAATGGTTTGTGCATAGTTAAACTGCTAACTGCCGACAAAAAGGTTCTATACCTTAAACTTTTTACAGATATGCAGCAAGATAGGTTGCAAATAGCACTAACAGATGCTAAAGGAAAGCCGTGTCCTAATATATTCAACAGGATAAAATTAATGCCTGATCCATCTACACCGCATGATTTTCCTGCCTGTAAAGCTGAAGAAGACTTAAAGTCGGGCACTTTAAGTTTTCGGCAAGTATTACCCGCTTTAGAGCCAGATGCTTATGATAAACAAAAAGGTAATACGAAAGATAAAGCATTTCGCTTGAGCTTTAAAGCTAATACCTCTCTGGATAAAATATCCCGCATCAACTGGAGCGGTAATACCGAACAGATGCCGGAATTGGAGGCGGCATTATCTGCAAAAGAAAACTTTTTTGCCACTATATCTCTACAGGAAGGGCTCTGGTTTAATGTTCCGGAACGTACAACAAACCAAGCATGGCCATCTTTCGCGCAATTTAATAAAGCATTAGCGGCCAGTACTGCCACATGGGATGCCTACTGGGCCAAATCATCCGTTAAGTTGGGGGATACCTTTCTGGAGCAATTGTGGTATCGTAATCTCTATTTTTTTAATTGTGCTGCAAAAGATGGTGTTAACTGCCCGGGTTTATTTGCAAATTGGAGCTATAGCAATATTGGTACAGCATGGCATGGCGATTACCATATGAATTACAACACCCAACAACCTTTCTGGGTAACTTTTTCAAGTAATCACCTGGAAAAGAACCTGCCATATGTGAACCTGATAGAACGCTTAATGCCAGTTAGCCGTAACTGGGCAAAAACCTACTATAATTTGCCAGGCGCATATTTTCCGCACTCGGCATACCCAGTAGAAATGACCATGAACCCCTATCCTGTTCCCGACTGGGGGTGGGAGATAAGCGAAACGCCCTGGGTGGTGCAAGGCCTTTGGTGGCATTACCTTTATTCGGGCGATGAAGCGTTTCTGCGCGATAGGGCATACCAACCCCTTAAGGCAGCGGTGGAATTCTTAACGGCTTACATGAAACGCCCTGATGCGCATGGTAGCGAACGATGGAGAGATAATAAATATCACATTTTCCCAACCGTACCGCCTGAATTATATGGCCTA
The DNA here is from genome assembly GCF_041663085.1 of Mucilaginibacter sp. Classification (GTDB taxonomy): domain Bacteria; phylum Bacteroidota; class Bacteroidia; order Sphingobacteriales; family Sphingobacteriaceae; genus Mucilaginibacter. The sequence goes on along the minus strand of NZ_JBAZRC010000120.1, from coordinate 4,070 downwards.
CGGCCCGGGTTTCAATACAACTATGATTGTGTGATGGATCTGAGCCTTACCAAATTTGTTTTTAATGCATTTATAAAGGCAACTAAGGTGCTGCAAACCAGCAACAGCGAACAAGCTCTATTGAAGGATATAGCAAATATTTTAGCTAATTACCCAGATTACCCTACTGCTAAATCTGCAAAATATGGTCAAATATTTGTTTCTGTTCCAGGTGAAAATGATAAGGTGGTTTACAATGTACCCAATGCACTTGCCGCCGCTTTCCCGGGTGAAGATTATGGTTTGCACTCCGAAACTGTTATTAAGCAACGTTTAAAAAACACTTACTTAAACCAACAGAACGAAGGCGGTAATGATCTTGTATTTACAAACTTACAGGCAGCACGTATTGGAATGCTTGATTTGGAGCAGTTTAAAAGACATGTGCAATATTGTTTGTTACCCAACGGTACGGCTACGGATATGGTTACCCAAACATTTGGCCGCTATAGTGACAATGCCGACTTTAAATATATGTCGCGTATGGGTATCTGGTTTGAAAATTTTGCATTGCCCGCAGTAATAAATGAATGCCTGATGCAAAGCTATAATGGTACAATTAGCTTATTCCCTAACTGGCCATTAGTTAAAGATGCAGAATTTACAGATCTTCGTGCTGCAGGTGCTTTTTTAGTCTCTGCAAAATTGCAGCATGGGAGCGTTAAGCGGGTAAATATTTTAAGTGAAAAAGGTAGCTACCTGTCTGTTTTGTTACCATGGAAAAAAGGTTACATTTTTAAAAATAATATAAAAGCCAGGTTTATTAATAGTAAAGTTAGTTTAAAAACTACCGCCGGCGATAAGTTCGTTTTTTATCCAATGAAATAATTGGCTGTATTTGTTATCTGCTTAGTGCCAAATGGGAATAATCACACCTATATGAGACAGTATCAAAATAAAAGTTTGTTATAACACACAATGTTAAGTATATTAACATCGGTTAACATAATGATAATATTGAATTAACCTCACCAAGGCATACTTTTGCATATATTATTATACTGATACATGAAAAATAAACTTAAACCGCTTATTAAAGAAGCTAAGAAAAACGCTCAGAAAGCTATTCAGTTAAGCCTGGTAACACAACTAAAGGAAATTACTGAAAAATTTGGCGAAGGCTCTAAAAAGCTTGAAAAAAAGATTGTTAAAGAAGCGAAAAAACTGGCCAAAAAACTGGCTAAAGATATTAAGGTAGAAGCCGTTTTGGTTAAAACTGAAGATAAACCAAAGGTGGCTGAATTACCCAAAGTTGCGCCTAAAGCAACACCAAAAATAAAAACAGTTGACGAGCCGGTTGCCAAAAAGGTCCTTGCAAAGCCAACTGTTTAATATTCAATTATTTTACCGGGGTTATATCTTTATCAGTTCATTTTTTAGTGCCGATATAACCAGGCCTGTTCTTGATTTTACCTCAAATTTTTGGAACAGCGCCTCGCGGTAATTATCAATGGTATGTGGGCTTAGGTTCATCATATCAGCAATTTGCTTATAGGTAAGATCAGAGCAGCATAACTCTAAAAACTTTAATTCGTTGGGGTTTAATCCAATAGGTGTGTTTTTTACCGGTTGGTTATTCTGTATGTTGCGTAATAACTTGCCGGATACCAGCTCGTTTATATAAATTGATTGCTTGGCAATACCTTTAATAGCGCTTACCAGGTCGCCGGCTTTTGATTGTTTAAGCATATAACCACCCGCGCCACTTTTAAGCATGCCTATAATAGGCTTATCTTCTTCAAACATGCTTAATGCCAAAACATTAATACCAGGGTGGTTTGCTTTGATCCATTTTGTGCTTTCATAACCATCCATAACTGGCATGGTTATATCCATTAGTATAACATCCGGCAGGGGGTGGAGGGGGAGTTTTTTGATCATATCCGCGCCGTTATCAGCATCAAACAAAACGTTTATTTCGTTAGATTCGGTTAACAGGTGCGCCAATCCCTGACGAAATAGGGTGTGATCATCAACAATGGCAATATTTACTTTTTCGGTATACATGGGGGAATTATTTGTACGGGACATTTATAGTTATGGTAGCGCCCTTTAATGGCGTTGAAATTATGGAAGCTGTGCCATTTATCATGGCGCTTCTTTTCATGATGTTGTGTAAGCCCATTCCCGCCTTACGGTTTAATATTTCATCAACATTAAAACCTATTCCATCGTCACTTATCGTAAGCCTTAAACTATCGGTTGTTGTTTCTAAATTAATATTTATTTCTGTTGCTTTTGCATGCTGTATAATATTGTTAATTATCTCCTGAAAAAGCCTGAACAGTATAGTCTCTTTGGCACTATCAATATTATATACGGGCATATTATGATCAAAAATTATCCGGAATTTATCAGATCGTTTTAACCACTCCAATTCAAATTCAATTGCTGATTTTAAGCCGCGGCTCACTATTTCCTCTCCATGCAACAGGCGCGATAAGGCTTTTACTTCTTTTATAGATCGTAGGGTCAGGTCTTCAATCAAAGCTATCTTTCCGGCCGTCTTTTCGCTGTCGTTAAGGTTTATAGAGCTAAGTGTAATAGTAGTGAGGCTAAGCAACTGGCCTATATTATCATGCAGATCGTAAGCAACAGTTTTAAGTGTTTGCTCCTGTACCTCCATCTGTGTTTTGAGCAGTTCTGTCTCGTAATTTTTTTGCATTAACATAGTTTCCTCCTGATGCTTCTTTTTCCTGCGGTTATATGATAACACATACACGATAAGGAACGTTGGCGCTATTAGAAATATAATGGACGTTAACCCAATAAGGGAGATGATTTCCTTTGACGATATCTGCATATAAAAGCGTATGACCAAAAAATGTACATGATGATGTTTAATAAATTAAAGATCAGGTATCTGACAGAGTATTTATATGCAATGATCTCATACATAGCCAAATATTTTGAAAAGTTATTACACACGGTACTTCCAAAATAAAAGAAAAGTGTGCCGCTAACCCACCAAAACGGTGCCGAGAATACCAATGGTTCAAAATGTTCGTCTTTTAATTTAAGATAGTAAAAGTAGAGACTGGCCAGTACAAATACTACCGACATGACGGACGCGGTTACTGATACGAAATTGCTGAAATTGTTGTATAACAGTTCGGCAATGTACATTACCGCAAACAATGCAAACCATACCAGCAACCATTTTAATTTGTATTGATATGCCTTGTATAAGTAAAAAAAGAAATAGCTGGTAAAAACGCATTCAAACAGTATGTAAAAGTTGTATATAGCGTAATTTGGTATGTGCACAAATTCGCGAACATATATCCCAATAACCTCAACCACGCAGGTTAACAATAAAAAGGGGATAAATAGCCTCCAGGCTACGGCTTTGTCTTTATACAAACAAAGCAACGCAACCAGGAAGCATAAAAATTCAGATACTGTACTAACGCTAATAAATATCATTCTTACATATTATGGGATAAGCGTAGCGCCTACGGTGTTACAAGTTTTTGGTGGAGGGCAAATCTCGCCACGGTTTTCGGGCACACCACCTAATATAAAACCTGTTGCCGGTTTATTTGGCGTTACTTTTCCGTTTGTATAATAATCTCTGTGAAAATGCTCGGCTACCTGGTTTACGCTATCTTTAGTAGATACCATTACCAAGGTGTTATACCCCCAGTAATCTTTTGGTGGTTTGCGGCCATTAAATTTTGCTGCATAAACAGTATCATAACTTGCCAGGTAAAAACGGATACCGTCGCCACCTTCATCTTTAATTTTTTGAGCAAGGGCCAATATCCTGTCTGCACTGAACCAAATACAACGGGTGTTTGGTTTCTTTTTGGTTTTAGCGAAATTCGCTTCGCTGTAATTAGAATCAACAGTTCCCGCATGTTTTTCATAATTTTTAACATACTGCTTTGCACGTTCGTAGCTTAAGCTATCGGTATCAATAACTTGCTGGGCTGTTAATTTAGGTGCTTCAGCTTTTGTGTCATCTTTGGCGTGCTGGTTTTGGCATGCGCTAAAGATTATAGCTGTTGCGGTTAATAGAAGTAAGGGGT
>NZ_JBAZRC010000119.1:0-15326 GCF_041663085.1 Mucilaginibacter sp. | reverse complement strand
TGTTTTACTAAAGCTTGTTGTTGTACCTGCTGTAACCACGCCATAGCCGCCATAACTAAAATGATTATAATCGCTATTACTTGTAGACCACGTAATAGTGATACTGGTTGGCGACCAGCTAACGTTTGATGCCGTAAGCGGGCTTACAACACCTGTACACGTTGCTTTTGCAACATGTGTTTTTGAAACCGTTTTTCGCACAACCGGCTTTTCTTTTATAAACGTGAAAGAAAGTATGCCCAACACCAAAAACCCTGTGATAAGGGTATAGATCAAATTCCTTTTCATAATGTTTGAATTAAAGTTGATTAAGAAATAAATTGGTTAATAAGATGGCCTTGACGGAATACTTACTACTACGTACTAAGCGCCTCCTATGTTTCAACCCAAAAGAAATAAATTAATTATTGATTAATCAATTTACAACAAGTATCACAAAAATTAATAAACAAAAAAGAGCGATAGAAAATCTATCGCTCTTTTTATTTTAAAGGATTAGAAACTACTCTCCAATCTCTATTCTCTAATCATCAACGATTACATGTAAGCCCTTTGGTTATTACCTTCCATCCAGTTAACAAAGGCGCGGTTTACCACCTTGTTACCACCCGGGGTTGGGTAATCACCGCTAAAGTACCAGTCGCCGGCATGGTCAGGGCAGGCTATGTGCAGGTTATCAAGCGTTTGATAAAGCACCTCAACCTTAGCCTTAATATTTGGCGGGGTAATGATTTTGGCTATACGGTCAGATATCTCCTGGTCGGTAAATGGCGCGTAGATAGCTTTTACATAGTTCTCTACATCTTCTTTAGCCAGTTTAGAGCTATCCTTACATTTCTGGTAAACCTCTACTATAATATTTTCTTTGCCTTGCTCTTTCAACAAGCTTATCGCTGCCTCAAAAGCCACAAACTCGCCCATACGCGACATATCAATACCATAACAATCCGGGTAACGGATCTGCGGGGCAGATGATACTACCACCACCTTTTTAGGGCCAAGGCGGTCAAGTATCTTCAGGATGCTTTGTTTCAACGTAGTACCACGAACGATAGAATCATCCAGTACCACCAATGTATCCGCATCTTTATTGATGAGCCCGTAAGTAGTATCATACACGTGGGCAACCATCTCGCTTCGGTCGGCATCCTGTGTGATGAAAGTACGCAGTTTAACATCTTTTATAGCTATCTTCTCTACACGCGGTGCCATGCTCAGCACCTCGGTTAGTTCTTCTTCGCTAATTTTATCGTCGCGGTTCAGTAACCTGTCGCGCTGGTATTTTTTGATGTATTTATGTACCCCTTCTACCATGCCGTAAAAAGCAACCTCGGCGGTATTTGGTATGTATGAGAATACGGTGTTCTTTACGTCATTATTTACCGCGCCCAATATTTGCGGGCAAAGCAATCTGCCTAATTGTTTACGTTCCTTGTAGATAGATGCATCGCTGCCACGTGAAAAATAGATGCGCTCAAACGAACATGCCTTTTTCTCCAGCGGCTCGCTAAACATATCCTCGGTTATCTTACCGTTCTTTTTAACAATAAGCGCATGGCCGGGTTTAATCTCGCGGATGTCCTCGATCGGGATATTAAAGGCCGTCATGATAGCGGGGCGCTCTGAAGCGGCAACCACAATCTCATCGTTATAGTAATAATAAGCAGGACGGATACCAACCGGGTCGCGCATTACAAATGCATCACCGTGGCCCAAAATACCTGCAATAGTGTAACCACCATCCCAGTTTTTTGCCGATTTACGCAGTATCTTGGCAACATCCATATCGTTAGCAATCATTTTGCTAATCTCCATATTGTCGTCTAATCCTTCGCGTTTGTACTGGTCAAAAAGGCCTTGGTTCTCGGTATCAATAAAATGCCCTATCTTTTCCAGAACGGTCACCGTATCGGCCTTTTCTTTAGGGTGCTGGCCCAGGTCGTACAGTTGTTGCAGCAGTTCATCAACATTGGTCATGTTAAAGTTACCGGCAATAACCAGGTTACGGGTCATCCAGTTGTTTTGGCGAAGAAAAGGGTGGCAGTTTTCAATACTGTTTTTGCCGTGTGTACCATAACGCAAATGGCCCAATAACACTTCGCCGGTAAAGCTTACGTGTTCTTTGAGCCATTCGGTGTCGGCCATTTTTTCAGGCGTTTCCTTTTGTATCTCAGCAAACTTTTTCTGGATATATTCGAAGATATCAGCAACAGCATTTGATGCCATCGACCGGTGCCTGCTTATGTACCGTTTACCAGGCTCAATATCCAGTTTAATGGTAGCAACGCCCGCGCCATCTTGCCCGCGATTGTGCTGTTTTTCCATTAAAAGGTAAAGCTTGTTTAAACCGTACAGCGCAGTGCCGTACTTTTTCTGATAGTAAGAGAGTGGCTTTAAAAGGCGGATAAATGCCACACCGCATTCATGTTTAATCTGATCGCTCATGATTGGGAATGAGCATGCAAAGGTAAAATTTTATCTTATATAGTGTTTAAACATATTGTCATTAGTTAGTATTTTTTATGATGTGGAAAACTTACGCCTGATTGATACGATTTTAACCTTTTTACAGCTACATTTTTAAAGCAATTACAGTGGGTTTTGGCACCAACAGCCTCGCTAATCCGCTTATATACCCGCAGGTTTTAGGCGCAGGCCGGTATTCGCTCCCTGACACGGATTGCGCGCTTATTCCCTCCTTGGAAGCTCCTCACCCTCTTTGCGCATCAGAGAGGGTCGACCAGCGCAGCGAAGTCGGGGTGAGTAAACTATAAAAGCGACATGAAATCATACTCAAATTCCCTAAATTTACCTGCATGAAAGTAGCACTCGCCTCCCCTAACTTCCCAAAATCCATCGAAGACGGTTTAAACCAGGTTGACAGCCTTGCCAGGGATGCTGCGCAGCAAGGTGCTGTAATTGTGTGCTTCCCGGAGTCGTTTATACCCGGCTATCCCCTTGCCGATCATAAATTGGAGAAAGCCACGCCCCAGCAATTATTGGACGCGTTAAACAAAGTGTGCGAAATAGCGGCGGCAAACGCGATCGCCATTATCATACCAATGGACTGTTACGAGGAAGACCGGTTTTTAAATACGGCGCATGTAATATCGCCAACAGGCGAGGTGCTGGGCTATCAAACCAAAAACCAGTTAGACCCTACCGAAGATAAATTTTGGATGCCCGGCACACAGCGAAGCCTGTTTGAAGTGAACGGCCTCAAATTCGGCATTACCATTTGCCACGAGGGTTTCCGCTACCCCGAATCTGTGAGGTGGGCGGCACGCGAAGGTGCCCAGGTAGTTTTTCACCCGCACCTTACCGGCAGTGATGTAACTGGCAAACAAATAACACACTGGGGAGACAGCCACAGCCCCTACTACGAAAAAGCCATGATGATGCGCGCGTTGGAGAACACCATTTACTTTGCCAGCGTTGGTTACGCCATGCGGTTCCAGGAATCTACCAGTTCTATTATTGCGCCCGATGGCGTATGCCTTGCACACCAGCCCTACGGCCACGCCGGAGTTGTTGTTGCTGATATTGATACCGAAAAAGCAACGGGGTTATTAGCGAAACGGTTTAAACCGGAGCTGTATCAGAAATAGGTTTGTCATGGTGAGCCTGTTGAACCATTAGCCGCGTTGCTAAGTCTTCGACAAGCTCAGACTGACAACTCCAACATGTCATTTCGAACGAGGTACGAGGAGAAATCTTGTAAAACATGCTTGTCGGTTACATGCAAAGCGTAAAAGATTTCTCCTCGCTGTCGCTCGTTCGAAATGACACACGGGTATCTATTTTGAGAACCCAACCATCCTATGCAGCGTACCCGGGTCATAAACCTTACCGGCTTTTATAACCACTTTAACATTGCGCACATTGCTGATGTTGGTTAACGGGTCGCCATCTACAATAATAATGTCGGCATTTTTACCTGTGGCTATTGAACCCGTTTGTTTACCCAGGCCCATCACTTCTGCAGGGGTAATAGTTCCTGTTTTAAGCGCCTGCGCCGGGGTAAGGCCCGCTTCTACATAGAGCTCCAGCTCGCGGGCTACGCTAAAGCCGGGGAAACCCATATCGGTACCTGCCACAATGGGAACACCGGCATCATACAGTTTTTTGACGATCATTTTCATACTGCCAAGCATCGGCGCTATTTTAGCAACCGTTGCCGAATCTTCCCCATAGGTCTTAAACTGGGTTTGCAAAGGCAATGGTAAGGTATTGAATGCGGGCTCCAGCCTGGTGATATCATCTTTTACATTGCGATAAGCTAACTCATAAACCCCAACCGTAGGGTCTATAACCGTGTTATGATCTTTAATAAATTTAATAGCTGCTACACTTACGCTATCGTCAAAGTTCACAGAGCGGTCTTTATTCTTTTTCATGATACTGTACACGTATTGCACGTGGTTCACCATGTTCATACCCGAGTCAACACCCGATTTGAGGGTCATCCCGTTAGGGATGTGGCCCGTAACGGTTAGGCCTTGTTTATGTGCTTCATCGCATATGGCTTTTACAATAGCCGGCTTGGCCGAACTATATATCTTGATCTGCGCGAAGCCTCTTGCTTTATATGTATCAACTGCTTTTATGGCTTCTTCCTTGGTATCAGCCTGTATAATACCTAAGGCCATAGGGCCCTTTCCATCAATAATACCGGCCATTAGTATCTTGGGGCCAATACATTTACCACTATCAATAGCCTGCTGTATAGCATCAATAAAACCAAGTTCGTTACCACAATCACGCACGGTGGTTACGCCTGCTGCGAGGTAAGCCGGCCCCCATTCGGTTTGTTCAAAATGCGCGTGCATATCCCATAGGCCGGGCATAATGGTTTTGCCTGTGGCAGTAATTACGTGTGCTCCCTTCGGTATTGGCGTCCCTGCCTTACCAATTTTGGCGATCAAACCATTTTGCAGCAACAGCACGCCGTTTGGTGTTGTTGTACCGTTAACAACATCAACTATAGTACCGCCTGTTATTGCGATTGTTTGGTTAGCTGCCTTTGGCGCAGGCGCTGCTTTTGTAAATGCTGCCATGCCGTAACCCGCCGCGCGTTTTATCAATTCGGGCAGCAGCGATTCGTATTGTTCGCGCATCATCTCTGTTTTATCGCCTTCGGCATCAATGGTCAGGATGCAGATAAGTTTGCCGGCATTATCCGTCCATACCAGTTCATTTCCCCAGATCAGTCCGCTGATGGTGTACCGTTTAAAGGTAATAGGCTTACCATTGAATATTAGGTTATCAACCCCGGTATTTTTTATTTGCAAAGCGCCAAATGGCAGGGTGGTAATACTTGCCGGTTGTTTTTTATTGTTCCAGTATTGCAGCAGCACTTGCTGTACCGTGGCAGGCGAGTAACCCGTAACCGGGAAGGTAAAACCGCTAATCATTTTTTTATAGGTAGCGTCGCTAACCTTCATATCGGCAACATTGCCTTTTATCCGGATAGAATCATTTATTACAGAGAACCTGGAAGTATTGCCTTTCACAAAAAGCTCAATTGGTTCAGCTACCGGGTTAACCCGTAATGTCGCCTTAAGCGGAACGGGGCTCCCCCTATCAACAAACTTAAAATCCACTACATACTTTTTACTGTCTTTATAGTTGTAAATCTTGTAAGTTTCTTTACCAATATGCTGCTCAAATTTGTGCAGCAAGAATACTCCGCTGTCTGCAGGAATATCCTGTGCCTGGGTTTGAGAAAAAATGAAAGACAGAAAGAGTAATGATAAAAGGTTTTTCATAGTGATATGGGTTACTTACTCAAATATAAAAATAAAAAAGCCCCGCTTGTAGCAGGGCTTTGATAAGAATCCTATAACTGGTACAGAGACGCGAAGTATCGCGTGTCTACATTATTATTTTTTCGTAGAGACGCGATACTTCGCGTCTCCTTGCATACGGGCAACAACCTTACAACCTTTCGCCATGTTGACTGATATCCAATCCTAACACTTCGTCTTCTGTTGATACGCGCAAAGGTGAGATCATATCGGTGATCTTTAACAACAACATCGACCCAAAGAACGAGAATAATGATGTTGCCACCAATGCTAACAATTGGATAAAGAATAAATGCGTGTGACCAAAGAAAAGACCATCGCCGGTAACATTGGCCGGGTTAACCGCCTGGTTGGCAAATACGCCGGTTAATAACATACCCACCATACCACCTACACCATGGCAAGGGAACACATCAAGCGTATCATCGATAGAAGTACGTGTGCGCCATTCTACCACCAGGTTACTTACAACCGCAGATATAATACCAATAGCCAGTGAATGCGGAACGGTTACAAAACCCGCTGCCGGGGTAATAGCCACCAAACCAACTACAGCACCAATACAAGTACCCATGGCCGATGGCTTGCGGCCGCGCAGCATATCAAAAAATATCCAGGTAACACCTGCTGCTGCCGATGCTGTTGTACTTGTTGCAAGCGCTGTTACCGCCAAATGGTTTGCCCCAAATGCTGACCCTGCGTTAAAACCAAACCAGCCAAACCATAATAAACCGGTGCCTATCATTACATAAGTGATACGCGCAGGCGCATGGTTGGCCTCATTACGGCGTTTCAGGAACAAGGCCGATGCCAGGGCGGCCCAGCCTGCCGACATGTGCACTACCGTACCACCCGCAAAATCTAACACACCCAATTTGGCCAAAACACCATCGGGGTGCCATGTTGCGTGCGCCAATGGCGAGAATATAAAAATGGAGAACAGCACCAGAAATATAATATACGAATTGAAACGGATACGCTCTGCAAATGCTCCTGTTATAAGTGCCGGCGTAATAATGGCAAATTTTAGCTGATACATGGCAAACAGCAGCAACGGGATGGTTGGCGCGGCCGGCCAGCTGGCGTTACCCAGCATGCCTTTCATCATAAAAAAGGTTGATGGGTTACCAATGACCCCTCCAATGCTGGTTCCAAAGGCTAAACTAAAGCCAAATATACCCCAAAGCACCGTAATGATCACCATACATACAATACTTTGAAGCATTGTAGAAATTACGTTCTTTTTGTTCACCATTCCGCCGTAAAAAAAGGCAAGTCCGGGGGTCATGATCAAAACAAGGGCGGTTGACATCAGCATCCACGCGATATCGCCCGTATTAAAGTTAGATTTTACCGATTTATCGTATTCAACCGATGGAAAAATAAACGTAAGTGATAAAATCACCAAAATTACAAAAAAGGGGAAGTAACGTTTCATATCAAATTAAAACCATTTATTTAAAACGGCCTCAATTTATACATATTTTACAATATATTTTATGAAATATTAAAAAAAAGGAAATTTTTAAAGGAATTTAATCAATAAATCAGGAAAAATTCCAAATATTATTAGCAATAATGCAATTACAGAAGAAAAAACTACTAAATTAGTAGAATACGAAATTTCGTTCGGGATAAACTCCGCTCTTTTCAAAAATAAATTAAGCGGGATCTTAATATAGTAAAACAAGCCAACCACAGTGGTTACCGCGCCGGTAATTAATAAGGCCATCAGCCAAACATCATGCGTTTGCTGGTAAACCCCATATACTGCCGAAAACACAAACACCTTACCTGTAAAGCCCGCACTGATAGGGATACCCGTTAGGGATATCAATACAATCACAAAACAAACAGATGCCAGCGGATATTTAAAGCCGAGACCTTTATAATCGGATATATTGGTGATATTTTCGTTGTTCTCAAAATAATTGGCTAGCATAAGGGCTGCGATATTGGCCAGGCCATACATAAACAGGTAATAAGTTAAAGCCGACAAGCCCTGCGGGGTAAAGGTTACCAGCGCCATTAAAGCAAACCCGGTATGCCCAATACCCGAATAAGCCAGCATCCGCTTTACATTATTTTGCAAAACCGCGGCAAAATTACCGCCTATAAGGGTAATAACGCCAATTACTGATAACACCAGCCTGAAATCAAAAGCTTTCCACTGCAGGAAAAAACCATTTTTTGATACAAAATTTACCAACAGGGCAAAAGCCGCTATTTTAGGCAGGGTTGACAGGTAGGCAGTTACCGGTGTGGCGGCCCCTTCATAAACATCGGGCACATAAAAATGCACTGGCACAAATGATAGTTTAAACCCAATACCAATAAGTACCAGAGCCACCGCGAACGACGCGCTTAAGCTATTGGTTTGCAGCAAGGCATCCGCCATTTCTTTTGAGAACAACTCCAGCGAACCTGTATAAGCATATATTAATGATATACCATATAACATTACCGCCGATGCGGCCGCACCAAACAGTACGTATTTTAACCCTGCTTCGGTGCTTTTAGCATTTTCGGTACGGTATGATGCCAGCAGGTATGATGCAATAGATACCATCTCAATTGCCAGGTAAACAGATAGCAGGTTAATGGCCATCGTCATAATATGCAAACCCAAAACCGATCCTATTACAATACTATACAGATCAGACAATCCCTTTTTATGCGACTGCAGCTTTTTATCCCAGGCAAAATACAACAGCAGGATAATGGCCAGTACATCAATAACAAATTTAAAATTGATGGCCGTACGGTGCAACATCAGCATATTGTTGAACATGGGCACTGCGTAAGTACCTGCCAAAGCAACCTGCTGCAAATCTTTAAATATCACCAAAAACATGCCCGCTATGGCCACCGTGCGGCAAAGCTTAGCCGAATTTTTACCGAATAAAAGATCTGTTACCAACACTATAATGAAAAGCACGGTCAAATAAACTTCGGGCATAAAGTAAGGCAGACTGCCTATTACTTCATTTAACTGATCGTGAATATGTGGCAACAGATCGTTCATGTATTATTATTGTACTATTACTAATTGGTTTTTAGGGTATTTAACCTGGTATTTTAACTGCAATTGTTTCTCGTCCAGTGGTTTTAAGCTAAGGTTCCATGATAGCTTTCCGGTCAGCTTATCCATTTCTGCCGAGCTGATATTCTGCGTATCTACTTCGATTGCAGAATTTTGCGAAACCGGAACCTGGTCTTCTACCAGTAAATTCACGGGCTGGCTTTTGCGGTTCTTCACGGTGATGAGCCAATCGCGGGTTTCTTTTTTGTTAGCACCGAAGCCTTGTTTCCCGGTCAAATCTTTTTGCAAGGTACGGGTTACCACAATATTTTTATCGGCACCTAACGATAAATTTAACGTATCGGCAGTTGCGTGGGTATCAATTAATGATTTACCGATGAATGTCCCCTCAAAAAACAGGTTGGCTTCACCCGATAAAAAGTTGTATTTGTTCCAGTCGGTGATGCGCGCGGTAAGGAAAACATCTGTGCTCAGTTTTGGCGCTACAAAATATTGGTAAGTGGCATCGGTATTTACCTCGTTTATCTCTACCAGGTATTGCTTACCATCGCTCGGAACAGTATACGGATTGGCAATATTAAATTCTACGTTGGTTTGGTTTTCTGTTTGCTGAACTTCAACGGGGATAGATCGAAGGCTCATAGGTGGTAAAGCTTGTACACTATATGATGATCTTTTATATTGTTTATCGTCGCCGTCACTTCCGGAACCATATCCTGCAACCACAACCTCATTTAATTGTTGTGCCGATGGTTTTAGGGCGATATTGATAACAGGCACGTTGGCTACGCTTTCTGATTTTTCATATCCAACAAAAGAGTATGACAGGGTTGGGTTACCGGCCGGTATTTGTAAAGAATAGTTACCGTTGGCATCTGTTACCGTACCAATGGATGTACCTTTAACCGTTATAGTTACGCCCGGTAAGGCACTCCTATCATTCTGATCGGTCACGTGGCCGGTTACTTTTGTAAGTGAACCTGCCTGCCCCGCGTAATACATACCATAATTTAAGTAATACGGTGTTAACTCTGGCTTGCCGCCACTAACAGTTGGGTTACCGGTTGAGAGGGTTAGCTTTACATTCTTCCACTCCTCGCCGCTTTGCTGGGTAACATTGGCTTTGTATGATATGGTGATGGGGCTATTTATATTCTTAGCCCTTATATCGTAAGTGGGGTACCAGCTGGCATTGTTAACCAAATAAGTTAAAGTGAATTGCGATTGCAAAGCCGCTTTGGCCGATACCGTTACTAAAATATTACTGGTAGCATCGCTCCCCCCTTTGCTTTTGCGGATATCGGCTATCTGCCTGTCGTAACGTTGCAGTTCGAGATTCACAGCAGCTATATCATTATTAATAGATTGCTCTTTCTTTTTATTTTCGGTAAGGCGCGCCGTTTGAAAATCGAGCGCTTGCTTTAATTTCAATACATCAAGGCTGGCATTTTGGCCGGTTATAGTTTGGTTTTTCACCAGCATGTTATACTCTTCCTGGTTAATAACAAGCAGCGAGCCGAGCAACGAAAGCTTATCACGCAGTTGCTTTTGCTGTAGTTGCAATGCTTCTACCTGTTTTTGCTTTTGCTGTAAATTCAGGTAGTTCATTTCGTGCTTTACAGACAGAATGGTAAAATCGCCGGCACCACGCACCTGGATACTTTGCACATCAATATTTGGCGAGATATCCTCGAACACCAGCGTTGATGTGCCCGGCGTTATGTTAACAGCCGATGTACGGGTTACTTGCGCCCCGTTTAAAAACAGGGTTACTTTCTGAACTTTTGATGGGATCTTTTGGGTATCATCCGCATTGGCAACACGGGCAAGGCTGATGATGAGGCAGGCAATAAATAATAACTTTTTAGTCATGATATTTAATTTTACCTATATGATGCACAAGCCCTGAATTTTCCATAAATAAATTACAGATTATTTAGATTGTAAGAACTGCACCAGCGCCAGTACCGAATCGTTCACCTTACCTAATACCAATGAGGGCATAATACCTAAAGCCAGAGCAATAAGAGCTAAAGGCAACAGGGTTACGGTTTCGCGCATGTTAAGGTCTTTCAGGGCAATTTTCCAAACATCGCCGCCTTTGAGGGACACGGTTCCGAAGAACATGCGTTGCAATGTCCACAAGAAATAAGCAGCACTTAATAAAATACCCACCGAACCGCAAACGGCCATCCAGTACGGTAACAGGCCATTTACAGAATGCGATTTGAATGCCCCAGCCAGCGTAAATGCCTCGGCCACAAAAGCCGAGAAGCCCGGCAATCCTAATGATGCGAAAAACGCCACCATTACATAAACTGTATAACGCGGCATTAGTGTACCCAAGCCGCGGAAATTATATATATCCCTGTCATGCACCCTATTATACACCACCCCTACCAGGAAGAACAGCATGGTTGATAAAAAGCCGTGACTTACCATTTGCAACACCGCGCCGCTGATACCCTCGGCTGTATTTGAGGCAAGGCCAAGCAGTACGAAGCCCATGTGCGATACTGACGAGTAAGCGATCATACGTTTCAAATCGCGCTGTGCAAGGGCGTTGAACGCGCCGTATAATATGGATATTACGCCGAGCAGGCCAAGCCAGAACGCACCGGATAAAGCAACCTCGGGGAAGATGCCCATACAGATCCGGATAATCCCGTAGCCACCTATTTTTAACAGGATCCCCGCAAGAATAATAGATACCGGGGTTGGCGCCTCTACGTGTGCATCGGGCAGCCAGGTATGCAAAGGCACTACGGGCACTTTAATAGCGAAGGCTATAAACAAAATTACAAAGCCAACCGTGCGTGCAGGCATACCTAATATAGTGGCATGACTTAACACAGAAAACACCGAACCTTCAATATAATTAGCCGGGTTCATCATGTGGATGATATTGAAGGTATGGTTGCCCGTAACCGGATCCTTCACCGAAAGGTATAAGCCCACCATTACCAGCAACATAAATACCGAACCAAATAAAGTATAAAGGAAGAACTTAATAGCCGCGTATTCGCGCCTTGCGCCGCCCCACATGCCTATCAGGAAGTATAACGGCAACAGCATCAGTTCGTAAAAGGTGTAGAACAGGAAGAAATCCAAAGCGCAGAAAACGCCTACCACAGCCATATCCAGTAACAGGAATAATGCGAAGAACCCTTTAAGGTTGCTGGTTATCTCCCAGGAGGCAATGGCAGCTATCACCATTACCAGCGATGTCATCACCAATAAAGTAACCGAAATACCATCAATCCCCACAAAATACTCTATCTGCATTTTACCTAAGGTGCCCAGGTCGAGGCTGATCCATGGGAGCTTTTGCACAAACTGGTATTGCCCTTCGTTACCGATACCTGCGAAGGATGCCCCTGTTTGAAAGTGCAGGTATATATAAATACTGAAACACAGCTGCAACAGGGTAGCAAATAACGTAATGTATTTGAAACTTGCACGCATAGATGATGGCAGCAGCAAAATAAGCAGGCCAAACAGTATGGGTGTAAATATGAGCAGGGTTAATATATTCATCAGGTCCAGATCAGTTTAAAGATAAACACAGCAATGAGCACCAGCAACATGCTGAATAAATAATATTGAATTTTACCGCTTTGAAACCGGCGGGCAAAATTACCTATTGCCTGTACAATGCCGGCAATCAGGTGCAACAGTCCGTCAACGATATGTTTATCGAACCAGGCAGAGATACCGGCCAACGCTATGCCAATTTTTTCGAGCAGATTTACAAAGCCATCTATGATGTTTTTATCAAACCAGTATAGTGCATTGCTGAACCACATCACAAAACGCACAATAACGAGGTTATAAAACTTATCGATATACCATTCGTGGAACGATAAACGGTACAGGGAGCCCGTTTGCGGGAACGACCAGCTATTGCGTTTTACATACACCACATATGCGCCATACATCACCACCACACTTAAAATAACAACCAGCACCGGGATGATGACATGGTACAAATTCTCGCGCGCCAGATGGTTTACGGGTAAAAAACCTTTAAACAGCCAGGCATCCTCATAAAAAACCGGGCTGTAAGAAAACACCGGGAACAAACAGCAAATAGCCAGGAACACCAGCGGCAGTTTATATTGCCAGCCACCATCGCCCATATGGATGTGAATGTGTGGGTTCATTTTTTGCAGACGGAATTCGCCAAAGAAAACTTTTACTATCAGCCTCGCTACATAAAAAGCCGTTAGCCAACTGGTAAGTAAGGCCACGTATGGCACCAGTTTTAAAACACCGGCCTTGCCGTCGCTCCAATCGAACGCCTGGATCAGGATACCGTCTTTTGACAGGTAGCCCGATGTTAGCGGGAAGCCAACCAATGCCAGCCCACCGATAATGGCAGCAATAAAGGTTAACGGCAGTTTTTTGCGCAGGCCACCCATGTGCAGGATATTTTGCGGGTCGATATTGAGGTTGTTATCGTCCTTAATGTGTTTCATTTGATGGATAACGATACCTGCGACAAGGAACAGCAGGCATTTAAAAAACGCATGTGTTGCCAGATGGAACAAGGACGAGGCATAAGCCCCAACCCCCATAGCCATCACCATAAAGCCCAATTGCGATATGGTAGAGTAAGCCAGGATCCGTTTCAGATCGTTTTGTGTAAGGGCGATGGTTGCCGCCATAAACGCGGTGAAGCAGCCGATTACGGCCAGCACGGTTAGTTCCGCTTGGTTAAACATAGGGTAAAACCTGCCCAACAGGAATACACCTGCGGCCACCATGGTAGCGGCGTGAATGAGTGCCGAAACTGATGTTGGGCCTTCCATAGCATCGGGCAGCCACGTATGCAGCGGGAACTGGGCTGATTTTGCAGCAACAGCCAAAAAGATGCCGCCGAAGGCGATGTATTGCCAAATTGCCGGGATGCTGCCTATGGCAGATACCCATTCGCCATTAGCGATGTTTGATAATGAGATGAGGCCTTTATCGCCGAACAGAGTTTCTAAATCAAATGTATTAAATTGTGTGTACAGGATAATGATTGCCGTAAGCAAACCGATATCCCCTATCCTGTTCATGATAAAGGCTTTTTTATTGGCGATGATTGCACTCTCGCGGGTAAACCAAAAACCGATAAGCAGGTAGGATGAGAAACCCACCATCTCCCAAAATGCATAAAGCATAATCAGGTTATCAACCACTACCAGCGCCAGCATACTAAAACAAAACAGGCTTAAATACTTAAAATAACGGCTGTAGCCCTCATCATCCTTCATGTACGCGGTGGAGTAGATGTGCACCGGCAAGGCGATAACCGACACCAGCAACAGCATCAACACCGATAGATTATTGAGCAATATCCCCGCCTGCACTTTGGTAGCGCCAATGGTAAACCAAACCTGCTGCAGGTGGATGGTATGGTTATCCCATACTTTAAAGAATACATTAGCCGCCAGAATCGTACTCCCCAAAATAGCCAATGCAGATACCCAGCCCGATATCTTGCTTTTATCCAAGAGTAAAAAGTTTACCACAAAGGCAGCAAAAGGCAACACCACTGCAATGATGGCAAGGGTTACAGTTTGCGCGTCGTTATACGGTATGGTTGGGTTCAATTATTTGTTTTTTTGTTTCTCCTTTTGTTTTTTCGCTGCTGCTTTAGTGGTAATTACCATTACACCATTTTCGCCGGCTTTGCCATATTTGGCCACACCAGTTTGATTATTAAGTTTCACAACATTAGCAACATCATCCGGATTTACATGCGTTAACTTTTCCCAGGTTATAATTTGCTCGTCAAGAATGATCAATGGTTTCGTTTCAACTTTAGGTGGAGGCGGTAGCAACTCGCCGCCATCAGGCAGCGATTGTTTAGAAGTTAGTAAAAACACCCCATTAGTTGATTTAGCTCCATAGATACCCACAGCATCCTCACCTTTCAGGAAATCCATCGATACAATGCTATCTGCTTTTATATCTTCTATCTTCCCCTTATACTCTTTACCATCTAAAATAATCAAAGCCCCTTTATGCTGCGCCAGTACCTCTGCAAATGGCACCCCATGAGGCTTTGAAGCGTTCGCGGAGCCATCCTTTTCAGTTTGTGCAATTGCTGCGGTGACTGATACACAAACAAAAAACATTATGAGTAGCTTTTTCATCATCAGTTAGCCGGTTGATTTAATTCAATAGTTACGGTTGCCGGTTTTCGACTTTTACGCGTGCCACTTGGACTTGTAAAACTCACCGCTTTAATATCAGCTTTGCTGGCCAGTTCAAAAAGCTGTAGTTTGTCTTCGCCGGTTAGTTCGTTGCCATCGGGCATTATATATGTTACCGCCAGATCCTTACCCCTTCGTGAGCGGATGTAAGACTTGTACGCTTTTGACAGCGTGCCAAATTTCCATTGATACAGTTTAGTGCCGTATTTTTTGGTAGTTACATTAACCGTAGTATCGTTCTGTGTAGCGCCCACAAATTTTGGTTGTATT
>NZ_JBAZRC010000118.1:0-15592 GCF_041663085.1 Mucilaginibacter sp. | reverse complement strand
TGTGATTAGTTGACCGAGTGGTGAGTGGTTTTCAATCTGTTTGTTACCCAAAAGTAACTACCCACCTAATCAACTACTCACAATTCACCAATATTTGCTAATTTTGACCGCTATCCAATTAAGTACACAGGATAGGTAGACAATAACATATGTGGTACAATAATATACTTGAAACCATAGGCAATACGCCCCTGGTTAAACTGAATAAGATAGCTAAGGACATCCCTGCTACAGTTTTGGCTAAAATAGAAACTACCAACCCCGGCAACTCTATTAAGGACCGTATGGCCCTTAAAATGATTGAGGATGCCGAGAAAAGCGGTAAGCTTAAACCGGGCGGTACAATCATTGAAGGTACATCTGGCAATACCGGTATGGGTTTGGCTATAGCGGCTGTTATAAAAGGCTACAAGTGTATTTTTACCAGTACCGACAAGCAATCGAAAGAAAAATTTGATGCCCTGCGCGCTTTTGGCGCCGAGGTAATTGTTTGCCCCACCAATGTAGAGCCTGAGGATCCACGTTCCTATTACTCGGTATCTTCGCGTTTAGAGCGTGAGGTGCCTAATTCATGGAAACCTAACCAGTATGATAACCTGAGCAACTCGCAGGCGCACTATGAGCAAACCGGCCCCGAAATTTGGGAACAAACAGAAGGTAAGGTTACGCATATTATTGTAGGGGTAGGCACGGGCGGTACCATATCAGGTACTGCGCGTTTCTTAAAAGAAAAGAACCCTGCCATACAGGTGTTGGGTATTGATACTTATGGCTCGGTATTTAAAAAATACAAGGAAACCGGCGAGTTTGATAAGAACGAGATCTACCCGTACATCACCGAAGGTATTGGTGAAGACTTTTTACCACAGAATGTTGATTTTAGCCTGATAGACCACTTTGAAAAAGTAAGCGATAAAGATGCAGCCCTTATGACCCGCGAGATTGCCCGTAAGGAAGGTATCTTCGCCGGTAACTCAACAGGATCTGCTGTGGCAGGTTTGCTGCAAATGAAGGATAGGTTTAAAAAAGACGATGTGGTTGTTATCATATTCCCCGACCATGGTACCCGCTACCTGGGCAAAATGTATAACGACGATTGGCTGCGCGACCGTGGTTTCCTGAAAGATGGTAAATTGACAGCCCGCGACATCATCAGCAAAAAAGAAAATCAGGAGATTGTTACCATTGACTGCGAGAAAACCGTTCTGGAAGCTATTAATACTATCAAGTCGTTAAACATCAGCCAGATCCCGGTTACCCAAAAAGGTATGGTAATTGGCAAAATAACCGAAAGTGACATCCTGGATTCGCTGATAGAGAACCCGGGCATCAAATCACAACCGGTAAAAAACATCTCTACGGCACCGTTCCCCTTTGTGGATCTGAATACCTCAATCGATAAGATCTCGGGTATGATCAATAAGGATAACATCGCTGTGCTGGTAGAGGATGATAACGGTAAGATCGAGATCATCACTCAGTACGATATCATCAACGCGATATCGGCTTAGTGAGATAAAGACAAATTAATAAATGATTCTTGTAGAGACGCGATACATCGCGTCTCTTTTTGTTTGTAACCTCCCCGCGCGTCATTGCGAGGTACGAAGCAATCTTCGATAGAAAAGTAGGCAATAAGCATGTCGAGGATTGCCACGCTACGCTCGCAATGACGTAGTGGAAGAAGCGGCCATCACCACTTCTTAAATATCACAAATACCGCCAGTACGATCAGCCCAAAACCCACCAGGTGGTTCCAGCCAAGCTTTTCGGTTTTAAAGAATACAATGGTAAACACCATAAACAGGGTTAGCGTAATAGCTTCCTGTATGGTTTTTAGCTGTACAAGTGTAAATGGGCCGCCATCGGCTTTAAAGCCCGCACGGTTTGCCGGCACCTGAAACAGGTATTCAAAAAATGCCAGTCCCCAGCTGATGAGGATAATGGAGAATAGCCCAAGGTTTTTGCCCCAGTCGTACTCCTTAAATTTAAGGTGACCGTACCAGGCAAAGGTCATGAACATGTTTGATATGGTGAGGAAGAGGATTGTTTTTACGCCGCGCATGTTTTGAGTTTTCTGATGTAAAATAAAAAATCGATGTAATTGTTTTATTTTGTTACCCTGAGTTTGTTGTATGTCAGTCTGAGCTTGTCGAAGACCCGTAAAAGTGGTTATGGTTCAACAGGTTTCCCATAACATTCTCAATGCGTTAGTCCGAGCTTGTCGAAGACCTTACTGCAATCGCTTTTTCGCCAATTCAGCTTTATAAACCTCATTTAGCTTTGGCGATGGATTGGTAAGCAGGTAGATTCTTGTACCTTTTTCGCGGGCCATGGGGGTTAATACTTCGCCGGTTTTGCGGTAACTTTCCAGCATAGGGCTAAGCCTGCGTTCCACGTTATCATCATCATCCACATAAATAATATAATGAGCGCTCAAACTATCGGCTGCCCAGAGCTGGAAACTGCTGTTGAGGGACGATACATCGGGTATTTTATATTTATTGCGGTAATGATGCAGGGCACCGGCCTCGCCATAGTTATCGGCATATACTTGTGTATGCTTCTGTTGTTCGGGCGTTAACGCGTGATAGGTTTCGCCAACTTTTTTTGCCATTTCGTCCCAGCCAAGCATGTCAGCGTAGTCCTGTGTAAGCGGGTGTTGTTTTTGATCTTCCCAGGTAACTAAAAATTGTAGAAAGGTATAACGTTCTGTAGTATGCTTAATAAAGGCCGTGGTACTGTTTAGCGATAGTATAGGCAACACCAGGGGCAACAGTAATATATTGGGTACAACAAATAATAGTACGGCAGCTGTACGTAGAATGTAGGCCTTGCGGTTCAATATCCGCTCGAAAGTAAAACCACCCGCGGCAAACAGCATGGGGTAGGCGCCGAACAGGTAGTAAATTTTACCGTTCATCTGCAGCAAAAACAAAAATATAAGCACATAAGCAATAGCCATAAACCTGAACCTGCGCAACCTGAATGAGAACAGCAAACTGATAAAACCTGCAAGCCACACAAAAAGCGCCGGGCCGTTAACTAAAAGTTGCTGTTTAATAAAATCTGACGGGTGGATGTAGTCCAGTTGGGTTTCACGCAGTTCTTTCATGTGGTGGATAACCGGCAAATGGTGCGCAAACTGCCAGATAATATTAGGCAGAAATATAAGTATAGCTAACAAGGCCGAGTAAACCACATGCTTATTGAACAACAACTTGCGTTCTCGGCTTATTAAAATACCGATAATAAGCGATGCTGTAAAGAACGCCATGGTATATTTGGTAAGCATGCCTATACCAACAGCAACACCAAGCCAGTATAGGTATTTTACGGTAGCGGTATTTAAGTATTTAATGAATAGCCAAACGGTAACTACCCACCAAAGCTGATCGAATACCACGGGTTGAAAAAGATACCCGCTGGCAGCAAAGGCCGGCGCAAAGATGAGTGCCAAACACGCCAGGGTGATGGCAAACCTGCGCCCGCCAAGTTCGGCGGTTATTTGGCCGGTAAGCCAAACAATAAAGCCGCTGGCAATGGTGCTGAATATACGCGCTGCAAAAACAGAATCGCCAAAAACGTTAAGTGTTATTTTTGCCAATAGGGCAATAAAAGGTGGTACTTCTTTATACCCCCAATCCAGGTGATCACCTAAAACGAGGTGTAATAATTCATCGCGGTGAAAGCCAAAATTGCTGATGGCAAACAGGTTGAGCACTATTTTTAATGCAACAAAGATCAGTATAAAGGTTGAATACGATGACCTCCGGTTTTTATAAGGCATTGACGAATTTAGGATGGTTTTGCTAAAGGTAGTAAAATTGGAGAAATGATGAAAAGACAAAGGGCAGATAGATAAAGATAAAAATACAAAGGACAAAAGATGAGGGAGTTTGTAATTCCTATCCTTTGTCCTTAATCCTTAGTCTTCGTCTAAAAAAGGAGTTACACTCTCTTTATATCGGCTCCAAGTGCTTTTAGGCGCTCATCAATATTTTGGTAGCCCCTTTCTATTTGTTCGATATGGTAGATGGTAGATTGCCCCTGTGCCGATAATGCAGCGATAAGCAATGATACCCCTGCACGGATATCCGGCGAGGTCATAGAGATACCGCGTAACTGTACCATTTTATCTAAACCGATAACGGTAGCACGGTGCGGATCGCACAGGATGATATTGGCACCCATATCCAGCAATTTATCCACAAAGAATAAACGGCTCTCAAACATCTTCTGATGGATCAGTACAGATCCTTTTGCCTGTGTAGCTACTACCAGCACAATGCTCAATAAGTCGGGAGTAAAGCCTGGCCATGGCGAATCGGCAACGGTTAGTAACGAGCCATCAATAAAGGTATCTATCTCGTAATGGTCTTGCGATGGGATGTAAATATCATCACCGCGGCGTTCAAGTTTAATACCCAGGCGTTTAAATACATCGGGTATCATGCCCAATTCGTCGTAGTGTACATCTTTAATGGTGATCTCAGACCCGGTCATGGCGGCAAGGCCTATGAACGATCCAATCTCTATCATATCCGGCAGCATACGGTGCTCGGTGCCGCCCAATTGGCTTACGCCCTCAATAGTTAACAGGTTTGATGCAATGCCGCTGATTTTAGCGCCCATGCGGTTAAGCATTTTACAAAGTTGCTGCAGGTAAGGCTCGCAGGCAGCGTTGTAAATGGTGGTGGTACCTTTTGCCAGCACAGCTGCCATCACAATGTTGGCCGTACCGGTCACCGATGCTTCATCCAAAAGTATGTAAGTGCCTTTCAGGTTTGAGGCATCTACATTGTAAAAACCGTTATCGGGGTTAAAGTCAAAACGCGCACCTAATTTTTCGAACCCTAAAAA
This sequence comes from Mucilaginibacter sp., assembly GCF_041663085.1. GTDB lineage: Bacteria > Bacteroidota > Bacteroidia > Sphingobacteriales > Sphingobacteriaceae > Mucilaginibacter. The sequence goes on along the minus strand of NZ_JBAZRC010000118.1, from coordinate 10,729 downwards.
GTGAGTATCTAACCTGCGACGTCCAATTTTGTCACCACCCGGTTTCGGGATAGATGCTTTGCCAAAACGCGCCAAAAGCGGTCCCAGTATCATGATAGAGCCGCGCAGGCCGCCGCCTTTGGTTTTAAATGCTTCAGAATTGAAAAAATCCTGGTCAATTTCTTTAGCCTCAAAAGTGCAGGTATCGCGCGATATGCGGTTCACCTCAACACCCATATCGCCCAGCAATTCTATCAGTTTGTTAACATCCTGTATATCAGGTATGTTGCTAATGGTCATTTTCTGGTCGGTAAGTAATACGGCCGATATAATTTGTAATGCTTCGTTTTTTGCGCCCTGAGGGGTTATTTCGCCCTTAAGTTTTTTACCGCCCTGTATTTCGAATGCGTTTTTCATTTATTTTTTATGGTTGATGCTATAGTTTATCGTGTGGCAAAGATTATAAAATAATCGCATATGCGGTTACAACATCCCTGCCATTATATAGGCCATTAGCTAAAAATCAATTAATATTTTTTTGCGCCTCCCGTGTTACGGTTACGGTTGTTTTGGTTATTGTTATTACGCGGGTTATTGTTGTTGGTACGGCCGCCCCCACCACCGCCACCGCGGTTGTTTTGGTTATTGGTACGCCCGCGGCTGTTGTTATTGTTTTGGTTATTATTGTAAGGGTTGGCGCGGAATTCAACACGGTTAAGGTTTACGTTCTCTTCCAGTTTTAAAACGCCGCCCGATAAGGCGTAAAGATCTGACAGGATAATCTCGTCGGCAACAGAATCTTTGTTCCATTGCACGTAAGCCATTTTCATGAAGTTGGCAATAGCCTGCACCATGTGGCGCCTGCGATCGGGCTCTTCAATGCTTTTGGCCTTCTCTATCATCATTTCTATGGTTTTACCGTAGTGCTTGTATTTGATACGCTGATGCGGATATTTAAGCGGTTCGGGTTTCAGATGAATAGCCTCGGGGCTTGGTTTTGGGTAAGGCGAATCAACATCCAACTGAAAATCGGATATGATATGCAGGTGATCCCAAAGCTTGTGTTTAAAATCGGCCACATCGCGCAGGTGCGGGTTCAAAAAGCCCATCAGGTCTATAACCACCTGTGCGTATTTGTTGCGCTCTTCTTTAGTTGGTAACGCTACGATGTATTTCACCATATTTTGCACGTTACGGCCGTATTCAGTTAATAAAAGTTTATTCCTGGTTGAGTTATAATCAAACGGACCAGGCAAATTTGTTAATGCCATGTATATTTTTAATTAAATAAATTGTCTTGAAGGTGTTTTTCGGCGCATGGACAGTTTCTTAGAACAGAAGGCAGAAACCGGAGAACCGAAATGAATGAGTACGAAGTACTAACGCAAATATAGGGTAAATGTGTTAAAGTGCAAAGTGCTATTGTGATTCGGATCGATTATCGGTGATGGTTTGTTTTGGCACCTGGAAAAGTAAAATAACAATCCAGATTTGCAAAAGTGTTTGAATAATCTCAACTATCCCTGCCAAAGTGTTGTTGATTAGATCTGGAACATGCTTAAGTACAGCAAGCGTGCCAAGTAATGTTATTACTAATAAAAAGTATTTCATCCATGCATATCCCATTCTTATTAAAAATGCAAGAAGCAATAGCATAATGAGCATGAAAATTGCAGCTCCAATATTATGCGTACTTATTAATTTATTATGATTGAAAAATATAGCGACAGCACCAATAAGTATTGAGGCCAAAGTTATATTTGACGCTTTAATATAATTAGGGTGAGTGTATGACATTTAGTTTAAATTAGGCTGACTAAAGATAAATATCATTTTTGATAACTAATATTTATGACAAATAAAATCACCGCCGTAGATATCTACCGTTTCAGCATTCCCATGGAGCCATTTACCATAGCCACCGGTACTATGGACCATGCGCAGAATGTGTTTATCCGCATCCATACCGATAAAGGCTTTTATGGCGTGGGCGAATGCTCGGCCTTCCCGATGATCGTCGGCGAAACACAGGACACCTGCCTCGCTATGGCGAAAGATTTCGCTAAGCTTTGGAAAGGGCAGGATGTGCTGGATATCCCCGCCCGGATGCAGCAACTGCATGATGCGGTTGCTGGCAATACTACCATTAAAAGCGCTTTTGATATGGCCTTGTATGATATATCCGCAAAGCATGCAGGCCTGCCGTTATACAAGTTTTTACGTGGCAAAAAGCGGGTTGTTGAAAGCGATATCACCATTGGGATAGGCGCACCGAAGCAAATGGCCATGAAAGGTGTGGCTTTTAAAAGAACCGGTGCCAACATTTTAAAGGTAAAGCTTGGCAAAGGTGCCGAAACGGATGTAGAACGCATTAAACAGATCCGTGAGGCGGTTGGCCCCGAAATGAATATTAGGGTAGATGCCAACCAGGGCTGGAGCTTTGACGAAGCCGTTTTTGCCCTGCAGGCGATAGGCCAGTATGATATTGAATTTTGCGAGCAGCCCATGCGCACCTGGTATAACGACCGCCTGCCCGAACTGATGAAGCTATCGCCGGTAAAAATTATGGCTGATGAAAGCGTATATAACCACCACGATGCACGGATGCAGATAGAAAGTGGTTCGTGCCATTATATCAACATCAAAATGGCCAAATCGGGCGGAATACTGGAGGCTAAAAAGATCCATGATACAGCAGCAGAACGTGGCATCCCCTGCATGATGGGCGGTATGCTGGAAAGCCGCATTGCCCTAAGCAGTAAACTGCATTTTGTTTATGCCAGCCCCAATATTCATTTTTATGATATGGATACCTGCATGTTGGGCCACCTGGTTGATCCCTGCGTTGGCGGTGTAACCTACGAGGGCTATAAGCTAAACATCAGCAACGAACCCGGCATAGGTGCAGATGCGGATGAAGCGTTTTTGAAGGGCTGTGAGAAGTTTACAATTTAATCTAACAAAAAAGCGTCATTGCGAGGAACGAAGCAATCTCCCGATAAGCATATCGGCTATACATAGTCTTGAGATTGCTTCGTTCCTCGCAATGACGCGGCGGGGAGTTAAGGTGTTACTTACTCAATTCCGCAAAATATTTATGGAACAATGGGATGGTTTCTATCCCCTTGTAGTAATTGAAAATGTCGTATTTCTCGTTTGGAGAATGCAGGGCATCGCTGTCGAGCCCAAAGCCCATAAGCACGGTTTTAAGGCCAAGTTCCGCTTCAAATAAAGCTACGATTGGGATGCTGCCACCGCCACGGGTTGGGATAGGCTGCTTGCCAAATGCTTCGGCAATGGCTTTTTGTGCCGCGCGGTAAGCAACGCTATCGGTTGGGGTAACAACAGGCTCACCACCATGGTGTGGGGTAACTTTTACTTTAACATAAGGCGGCGCTATCTTCAGGAAATGATCTGTAAACAGTTTGGTAATTGCCTCAGATGTTTGGTTCGGTACCAAACGCATCGAAATTTTGGCATTTGCTTTTGATGGCAGCACGGTTTTAGCGCCTTCGCCAATGTAACCGCCCCAAATGCCGTTCACCTCAAGGGTAGGGCGGGTGCCGGTACGCTCAAAAGTGGTGTAACCTTTTTCGCCCCATGTTTCGGCAATATCCAGGTCTTTCTTGTATTCTTCTTCGTTGTATGGTGCCGCGTTTAGTTCCGCGCGTTCGGCAGCAGTAAGTTCGGTAACATCATCATAAAACCCAGGGATGGTGATGTGGTTGTCATCATCATGCAGGGATGCTATCATTTTGGCCAGGATGGTTGCCGGGTTGGCTACGGCGCCACCATAAACACCCGAGTGCAGGTCGCGGTTAGGGCCGGTTACCTCCACTTCCAGGTATGATAAGCCACGCAGGCCGGTTTCCAGCGATGGGTTCTCCATGCTGATCATCGAGGTGTCAGATATCAATACTACATCAGCCTTCAGGCGTTCTTTATTTGCTTTTACAAATATGCCCAGGTTGTTTGAGCCTACTTCTTCCTCGCCCTCTATCATAAATTTGATATTGCAGGGCAGGGTGTTGGTTTGCATCATCAGCTCAAAAGCTTTTACATGCATATAAAACTGACCTTTATCATCGCAGGCACCTCGGGCATAAATTTTACCATCGCGTACGGTCGGCTCAAAAGGCGGGGTTTTCCAAAGCTCTAATGGGTCGGGTGGTTGTACGTCGTAATGGCCGTAAACCAATACAGTTGGCAGGGATGCGTCGATGATCTTTTCGCCGTAGACAATAGGGTAGCCAGCGGTTTTACAAACTTCTACGTTATCGGCACCGGCATCGGTCAGTTTTTTGGCTACGTAGTCGGCAGCGTTTAAAACATCGGGCGCGTATTTTGGGTCGGCGCTAACAGAGGGGAAGCGCAGCAGTTCAAATAATTCGTCAAGCAAGCGTTGCTTGTTATCTTCTATATATTGCTTTATTACTTGCATAGGATGCTATAATTTGAAGCAAAGATAGTAGTTTATTTTAGGGGTGGAACGACACGAGAAAGGTTTTTGTCAGTCTGAGCCTGTCGAAGACTTTACGCTTGGTAAATGGTTCGACAAGCTCACCATGACAAATAAAAGTATTATTTCGCCCTTGTTGGTGTTGTCACCAACAAGCCGCCATGCATTAAGGCTTTGCAATTTCAAAACTGTCCTAAATGTTGTTGGTGACAACACCAACAACGGCAAAAAAAGAGGGTTGCATGCAAAGGGATTATTACCAATGAGATGCATATCTGTTTTTATCACGCAAAGACGCAGTTGTCAGTCTGAGCCTGTCGAAGACTTTACGCTTGGTAAATGGTTCGGCAGGCTCACCATGACAATTCTTCTTTGCGCCTCTGCGTCTTTGCGTGAAATATAAATTGTGTGATATTACTATGGGGAAAGCTTATTCAGCTACCTTCTCAACCACAACAGCAGTACCGTAAGCTAATACCTCGGTAATGCCCTGCATTACTTCGTTGGCATCGTAACGCATACCGATGATGGCATTTGCACCCAATGCCTGCGCGTGTTGTATCAATAAATGATAGGCTTCTTCGCGGGCGTTTTCGCAAAGTTCTACATAAACAGAAAGCCTGCCGCCAAAAAGCGATTGAATGCCGCCGGCAAAATTACCCACAACGCTGCGGCTGCGGACTGTAATACCGCGTACCACGCCTAAGTGTTTAACAACCTTGTAACCGTCTAAGCCGGTGCTTGTAGTGATGAGTGAAGTATCCATAGTAAGGGATTTAGTGTTTGTTTATCATATAGACACTATTTCCTCAAAAATGTTACCAAAGCGGGGTTAACAATATCAGCCTGTTCAAGATAGGGCAGGTGCGCCGCATCATCTACCGGTAAAAACTCGGCTTTTAACACGCTGCGTATGGAGTCGCTGTAGCTAATTGGCAGGGTCTTATCATCTTTACCCCAAACCAGCAATACCGGTTTGTGCAAATTATTAAGTGCGGTGTTAGTTTGGCGGCCGTTGTATGTTGCCCGGTAATTATAATTTGTTGAAACAAGTGCATGCCTGAAACCCTTATACTCCATTTGCGGCCGGTATTGTTCAACCCAGTTTGGGTATTTATCGGGATATTTAAAATCGCTCATCTGGCCAAGCGCGCGCTCTTCGGAGTGTATCGCTTCGATATATTCGGCAATAAACTGGGGCGTTTTTGACGTTGTTGCTGCGTAAACAGGATCAATCAGCACAACCTTATTTACCAGGTTGGGGTTAGCCACCGTAAAATCGGTTGCCAGCATACCGCCAAATGATACACCCATCAGGCTTACAGGTTGTTTTAGATTTAGCTTTTCTATTAATTCTTTTAACTGATCAAAATAAAGTTGCTTATCGTAAGCCACGTTTGGTCTGTCAGAGTAGCCTCGGCCAAACTGGTCGTACCGCAACACGCGGAAACCATGCTCGGCAAGGTATTCATAAGTGCCGTTCCAGATGTAATAAGGTACACTAAAGCCGTGCAGCAGTACTACTACTTTGCCGGTATCGGGGCCATCCAGTTCGTAATGGGTAACCCCGCCGCTTAATTCAATATAGCTGCCGTTTGTGTTTTTGCGGAGCTCGTAGGTGAGTTCTTTCTTTTCGGTGTTGTAATGGTCATAAATAATATATGCAGCAACTGCACCTAAAATTAAAAGCACCACAACAAGCCAAAGCATGTTCTTCAAAAATTTCATATCAATTAGGGTTATTGATTTTAAGGAATAAAAATAGCAGAAATATTTAAGTTTGTGCTGTAAAGGATATTCCAAAAATGCGTATAACTATCATCGGCTCGGGCAACGTTGCCACACATTTATCGGCGGCATTTAAAAATGCCGGTCACCGTATTGTGCAGGTGTATAGCCGTAATATGCATAACGCCGCCTTGTTGGCTTATCATGTAGGTGCAGAAGCTATAGACAGCCCCCGGGAGATCACCGGCGATACCGACCTGTTTATACTCGCCATAAAAGATGATGCTATAGCTGAATTTGTCCCTCATCTGTTTTCTTTCAATAAACTAATAGTGCATACATCAGGTGCTGTAGAGCTGCAACAATTGTTGAATTTTACAAATAATGCCGGGGTCTTTTATCCGCTGCAAACTTTTAGCAAAACAAAAGAGGTAAACTTTAGGGAAGTGCCGCTTTGCATTGAGGGAGCCGATGAAGCCATTACCAAAATGCTGGAAGGCCTTGCCCGTGATATCAGCAACAACGTTTACCGGGTAAATTCCGCGCAGCGTAAAGTATTGCACCTGGCCGCTGTGTTTGCCTGTAATTTTACCAACCATCTGTATAGCGTAGGCGAACAGCTTTTAGCCGGGAGCGATATGAGTTTTGATATGCTGCGCCCGCTAATAGCCGAAACCGCCGATAAAATAAAAGACCACCGCCCTGCCGATGTACAAACCGGCCCCGCTGTACGTAACGATGATTTGACAATGCAGGCGCATTTGCAAATGCTTAACAAACAGCCCGATTTGCAGGAGATATATACACGGTTAAGTCAGGATATTATCAAAAACCACAACAGCGGCAACGGGGATAAGTAATTTTGTTACTTTTGCCAAAATGAATATTTTTAAAGTAAAGATTAACTTTGAGGAGAAGGACCATGAAAGCGTGGAACTACCTATTGCCGAAGGGGAATCTGTTTTAGACGTTTGCCTGGAAAATGGCATTGAGCTGCAGCATAACTGCGGCGGGGTTTGCGGTTGCAGTACCTGCCATATTTATGTGAATAAAGGGATGGATAACATCCAGGAGATATCTGACAAGGAAGAGGACTTTATTGACAGGGCTGTTAACCCGCGCATCACATCGCGCCTGGGCTGCCAGTGCGTTATAATTGACGGCGATATAGAGGTAACCCTGCCAGATCAATCCGGCTTTATGGGCCATTAATGCTAAATTTGATAATACTACCCACAACCAGAAAATGATAGACCATAAATTCGCCCTACCCATACATTGGAATGATTACGAAGATATAGCCATGAGCCTTTACGAAAAGTTTGGTGATGATTTTGGCGAATCGAAAATATACCGCATCCGTTTTACCGAGCTTTTGGACTGGGTGCTTAGCCTGCCAAATTTTGCCGGCACGCGCGAAGAATCAAACGAAGGCCACCTGGAGCAAATACAATCAGCCTGGGTGTACGAGTGGAGAGATAATCAATAGTTTCAGTTAACGGTTTGCAGTCGGCAGTTCAACCACAAATGAACTAATGAACAAGTGAGCTAATGAACCAACAAGATGGAATCTTTTTTAACCAAGCTTAAAGATATAACCACGTTTATTTTTGATGTGGATGGCGTGCTGACCGATGGGTCGATATTTGTGACCGAAACCGGTGTGCAAAGCCGTGCCTTTAATATTAAAGATGGTTACGCCCTGCAACTGGCTGTTAAATGCGGTTACCATGTGGCAGCTATATCTGGCAGCCGGTCAAAAAGCGCGTTGTTCCGTTTAAACAGTTTGGGTATTAATGATGTTTATTTGGGTGCACATACCAAATCTGAAAGGTTTAAGATCTACATAGAAGAGAAAAGCATTAACCCGGCTAATATCCTTTACATGGCCGATGATATCCCTGATCTGTCTGTAATGAAACTGGTTGGCCTGCCGGTTTGCCCCGCAGATGCCGCCGAAGAAATAAAAGCCATTAGCGCCTATGTATCGCCTTTTGCAGGTGGTAAAGGCTGCGCCCGCGATATTATTGAAAAGGTAATGAAGGTGCAGGGCAAATGGATGAATGCCGAGGCGTATAGCTGGTAGGTTTTAGCTGATAGTTCATGGCCGAGTGTTCATAGTAACCGCCATGATAATTTTCCGCAGCTACCATGAACCATAATCTATGAACCATCAACACATAACTATGATCGCTTTTCCACCAATTATTCTTGCATCAAAATCACCGCGGCGGCAGGAGCTTTTAACGCTGATGGATATTGATTTCCGTGTGGTTTTAAAAGAGGTAGATGAATCATATCCTGATGGGTTAACACCTGCGGAAATTGCACTTTACATTGCTACCCAAAAAGCCGAAGCCTTTGATGAAGATGTTAACGACGAGGTAGTGCTTACAGCCGATACCATAGTTGCTATAGATGGCCTGATTTTAGGCAAACCCGAATCATCAGAGCACGCGGTTGAGATGCTGCAACGATTATCCGGCCGGATGCACGAGGTTTACACCGGCGTTTGCCTGCTTTACAAAGGCCAATACAATAAATTTTACGACAGGAGCGAAGTGTTTTTCCGCAAGCTGACCGATCACGAGATCCGCAGTTATGTAGAGGAATATCAGCCTATGGATAAAGCCGGCTCATACGGCATCCAGCAGCGCATAGGCCTTATCGGCATCGAGCGTATCAATGGCTCATATACCAATGTGGTGGGCTTACCAACTGAGAAGGTTTACCAGCAGTTGGTAAGATTGAAATCTTAGTTTTTTTGCTCTTTATTCCCGTTTGCTAAACCCCGCGCGTCATTGCGAGGTATGAAGCAATCTCTGAACTATGTATAAACGCCATGCCTGCGCAATTGTCTATCGGGAGATTGCTTCGTACCTCGCAATGACGTGGTTGAAGGAGGTGTGTAGAGACGCGATACTTCGCATCTTCTTTATGCAAATCCCGCGTGGCTGGTTAAGACGCGAAGTATCGCGTCTCTACAGCTTCTTACTATTATTTTTCCTGTTCACATCCGGTAACGCATTATCCGGATCGATAGTTACGCTTTCAACATCCTGGGTGGTGGGCAGGGTATAGGTAGTTACTTTATTCTGCAGCCAGGTTTCCACCGGGAAATAGGTGCGCTGTTTGCTGCCATCTTTCATTTTTGCTTCTACCGTAAATGGCATAGCCATCATTTCTTTATTTGCGATGGTTAGTTTTACGCCTTTGCTGTGGTCTTTGTCAACGTATTTAGCATCTATCAGAGCTATATCCAGCTTGTAGTTGTTATAGAACCAGCCGCGCCAAAACCAGCTCAGGTCTTCGCCGGCGCCGTTTTCCATCGAACGGAAAAAGTCATCAGGCTGCGGGTGTTTATAAGCCCATTTAGCGATGTAATTACGGAATGCATAATCAAACCTGTCTTTTCCTAAGATCTGCTCGCGCAGCAGTATCAAACCAAAAGCTGGTTTAAAATACGTTAACGGGTGGCGATATTTCTCTGGGATGGCATCAGGCTGGGTCATGATGGTTGGCGAGTTCGGGTCGATAATATGCGCGATGATCTCATCAGCAGGATTACCGCCGCCCGGGGCATATTCGCCGTCTCGTTTGGGTGCGTATTCGCCTTTGTTGAATGCGTCCGACGCGTAAACATCTATAAAAGTGTTAAAACCTTCATCCATCCAGGCAAAACGGCGCTCATCGCTGCCTACGATCATCGGGAACCAGTTGTGGCCAATTTCGTGCGCGGTTACATAAAAAAGCTCGCCGCCCTTATCGTTCATCCCGTCAAATAAAATTCCCGGATACTCCATGCCGCCTGCAATACCGGCTTCGTTTATAGCAGTAGGGTATGGGTATGGATACCATTTTTCTGAGAAATGCTCGATTGCTCCCTTCAGGTATTCGGTAGAGCGATCCCAGCCATCTTTCCCCTGGCTCTCAACAGGGTAAACCGACATGCTCATGGACTTTTTACCGCCCGGCAGGTTCACCCTCGCGGCATCCCAGATAAATGCCCTGGAAGCGCCAAAAGCAACATCGCGGGTATTTAGCATTTTGTAATGCCAGGTAAGCGTGCCTTTATTAACAGGCCGCGATGCTTTATCATTAATTTCGGCCGCTGTGCGGATCATGATGGTTTTATCGCTGTTGCGGGCCGCTTCTAACCTTGCAATTTGCTTAGCCGTTAGTACTTCTTTTGGGTTTAGCAGGTCGCCGGGGCCGGCAACCAATACATCCCATGGAACGGTTACCGAATAATCGATATCGCCGTACTCGCAGTAAAACTCGCCACTGCCTAAAAATGGTGCTGTTGCCCAGCCGCGGCTATCGTCATAAACACATACCCGTGGGAAAAACTGCGCTATCTCATAGATCTTGCCGTTTTTGGTATCCACATAGTCGGTACGGCCGCCAAAATTACCGGGGATGGTATAATGATACCTGATGCTTAGTTTAATAATGCCTTTGCCTAATGGTTTTGCCAGGCGCACCTGCATCCGGGTATCGGTAATAACAAATTTAGCTTTAGTGTGGATATCGCCGGTAACAATATCTACCGCCTCAATCTGG
>NZ_JBAZRC010000117.1:0-15691 GCF_041663085.1 Mucilaginibacter sp. | reverse complement strand
AATTGGATGAGCAACTGGTTGTACGCTCTGCCCAATGCTCGGCATTAATGCCCATGATGCAGTTTTCGGTTGCACCATGGCGCGTATTATCAAAAGAGAATTTGGCTATTGTAAAAAAGGCGGTCAACATCCGCGCAAAATATACCCCATACATCATGCAACTGGTTAAACAAGCCGCCGCAACCGGCGAACCTATTGCCCGCAGCATGGAGTATGAATTCCCTAACCAGGGCTTTGCTGATGTGAAAGGCCAGTTTATGCTGGGCAGTAAATATCTGGTAGCGCCTATGATTGCAAAAGGAACCAAAAAAACAATATATCTGCCAAAAGGTACGTGGAAAAACGACTTGGGTAAAATTGTAAAGGGGCCGGCTAAAATAGAAATAGAAGTTGCAGCAGACAGGCTGCCAGTATTCGAATTAATAAAAAAATGAAATTATAATATATAGTGTCAGATTGTAAAGCATAGTTAAGGTAGCTGATTCGTACATAAGTAAATTTTGAACAACCGTTTGCGTAAAAATAGAACAATCGTTTGCGTGGTTTATGCAAACGGTTGTTTAGCGGCATGGTTAATATGTGCCCCTGCAGTACGCTTTCGTTAGCAATAATTTTACATCACTTTTACAGATAGGTAACCAATATAAACCCATTAAATTATCATAAACAACCCGCCCCATGTGTGGATTGATATATAACAGTATAATAAAAGTATAAATGCAAAGTTCTAAAAACATAGCTGAAGTTGTGTCGCATTTTAAATGTGCGGCTGATGTGGGGTCGCAAAAATCCTATGGGTCGGGCCATATTAATGATACGTTCCTGTTAAAAAATGTACAGGCCTCGGGCCCTGATTACCTGCTGCAGCGAATCAATCACCGTATTTTTACCAATGTAGAGAAGCTTACAGATAACATGCGCCGTGTAACCGAGCATCTTAAAAACAAAATAAAAGAGCATGGTTATGGCGATCCGTTAAAGGAGGTAATGACCCTGATACCTACAGATAGCACCCGCTTTTTTTATAAAGACAGCACAGGCGATTACTGGCGTATGTTCTACTTTTTAAGCGATACCAAAAGCTACGATGTAGTGAAAACCGAAAAGCAGGCTTATGAAGGTGGTAAAGCATTCGGGAAGTTTCAGGCTATGCTGTGTGATATACCGCCGGGTGAGATCTTTGAAGTGATCCCCGACTTTCATAACATCCAGAAACGCTTGCAACACCTGGACGAAGCGGTAGCCAATGATCCTTTAGGCCGTGTGGCATCTGTTAAAAGTGAGTTGGATATTGTGGCGAAGTATGCTGCATCAATGCAATACTTTCAGCAGCCAGAGCAAGTGTCAACTTTGCCAAAGCGCGTTATCCATAACGATACTAAGTTTAACAATGTATTGCTGGATAAAAATGACGAAGCTCAATGCGTTATAGATCTGGAAACCGTAATGGACGGCTACGTGGCTTATGATTTTGGTGATGCCATCCGTACCATCATCAACACCACAACCGAAGATGAGGCCGATCTGAGTAAAATCCAACTGAATATGCCGCTGTTTAATGCCTATGTAAAGGGATACTTAAAAGAAGCATCGAAATTTTTAACTGATGCCGAGGTTAACTCGCTGATGAAAGGCGCATTGTTGCTGCCTTACATGCAGGCGGTTAGGTTTTTAACCGACCATATTAACGGCGATAAATACTTTAAAATAAAATTTGAAGGCCATAACCTGCAAAGGGCCAGGGCGCAGTTCCAACTGGTGAAAATGCTTGATGCAAACGCCGCCGCTATGCACAATACAATATTGAACGAAATGGACAGCTATAAAACTGCGCAATACTGATGGATATGGCAACAGGTATAAATATTCCGTACCTTAATGGCTTTGATGATCTGCGTTCGGTAGAGGCGGTATCGCAGGTTTTAGACGGGTATGAGCAACAGCTAATACAGCACGCGCCATGGGCAAACGGAGAGCAGCAGCCTCAGGCATCTTTCGCGCTAGCTTATGGTAACGACGAGATATATCTGAAATATTACGTAACAGAACACACTTTAAAGGCCGAATACAGTAAATTTAACGACCCGGTGTTTGAAGATAGCTGTGTGGAGTTCTTTATCGCTTTTGATGGTGATGCAAACTATTACAACCTGGAGTTTAACTGTATGGGTACATGCAGGGGGCAATACGGCAGGCACAAAACAGGGCGTACCTTTTTGCCGGTTAGTTTGCTAAAAACCATAAGGCACCAAACGCTGGTTAAAAACGGTAACGCAGGTAACATACAATGGGAGCTAACTTTATGCATCCCTAAAAAAATATTCAAGTATCATCCTGCGCTTTCGTTAGAAAAATGCAAGGCAAAAGTTAACTTTTTTAAGTGCGGCGACGGCCTGCCCGAACCACACTTTTTATGCTGGAACAAGGTAGAGGCTCAAAAGCCCGAGTTTCATCTGAGCAGGTTTTTTAAAGAGATAACTTTTAGTCCGCAGGTATATTAACGCTAAACATAAATCCCGACTTAATGATACAAGCAACAGCAGTAAGCACAAAAAAATCAACACTCAGCCCCATATTCATCATTGGGATGCTGTTTTTTATCTTCGGTTTTATTACCTGGTTAAATTCAGTATTGATACCCTATCTTAAACTGGCTTGTGAATTAACTACTGTTGAAGCTTACCTGGTAACCACCGCTTTTTATATTTCTTATTTTGTGCTGGCCATACCGTCGGCGGGTATCTTAAAAGTCACCGGCTTTAAAAAAGGTATGTCGGTAGGGTTGGGTGTTATAGCCGTAGGCGCATTAATATTTATTCCGGCAGCATTAACCCGTTATTATGGGTTGTTTCTGTTTGGTTTATTTGTACAGGGTTCCGGGTTGGCTTTGCTGCAAACTGCATCAAACCCTTACATCACTATATTAGGCCCGCCAGAAAGCGCCGCAAAGCGTATCAGCATCATGGGCGTTTGTAACAAGGTGGCCGGTGCATTAGCGCCCATCATACTTGGTGCTATCACCCTGAAAAATGCCGATGGTTTAAAAGAACGCCTGGCAACAATGGCCCCGGCTGCAAAAATTGCGGAGCTGAACGAACTGGCATCGCGGGTGATTTTACCATACATCGTTATCGTAATAGTGCTGCTAATACTGGCCGTTGTTATTTACTACTCCAGCCTTCCCGAAGTGGATACTGATCAGGAAGACGAATCGACCGCTATCAGCAATAGCGGCAAAACAAGCATTACACAGTTTCCGCATTTGCTTTTAGGTGTTGTAACCCTGTTCTTTTATGTTGGCGCCGAAGTTATTGCGGGCGATACCATTATCAATTACGGCAGTACGCAGGGCATTGCGTTGGGTACGGCCAAATTCTTCACCACCGGCACACTTATATTTATGCTGGTGGGTTATGGCGTAGGCATCCTTTGCATCCCCAAATATCTAAGCCAGGAAAAAGCCATGAAGCTTTCTGCTGGTTTAGGTTTAATACTATCCGCGGTTGCCATATTAACTACAGGATATGTTTCGGTAGGGGCTGTTGCTTTATTGGGTTTGGCAAACTCCCTGGTTTGGCCGGCTATCTGGCCTATGGCATTGGCCGGGCTTGGCAGGTTCACCAAAATTGGCTCATCATTACTAATTATGGGTATTGCAGGCGGCGCAATTGTGCCTTTGGCTTATGGTGCTTTAGCGCAGGCTTTAAACCCGAGCCATGGTTACATTATATTAATACCGGCTTACCTTATTATACTTTATTACGCTATCAGCGGGCATAAAGTGGGTAAAGCCAAACTATCACTTGAACAATTATAATCATCAATAAATAAAAACTAAAAGTTATGGATCGCAGACAATTTGTTATCAATTCGGCTGTTGGATTAGCAGGATTAACAATTTTGCCTTCAGGGTTATTATTCGCAAAAAATGCAGATAAGGTAAGGTTGGGTTATATAGGTGTGGGGCTTCGCGGCCGCAACCATATAGGCGAGGGTTTGCTTCGCGATGATGTGGAGATAGTTGCTATTTGCGACATACAGGAAAGCTCCCTGAAATTTTGCCGCGAGCAATTTGTTAAGGCAAAAAAGAAACTACCTGCAGAATACACTGGCGGACTGGACGCATACAAAAAACTGCTCGACCGTAAAGATATTGATGGCGTTATTATAGCCACCCCATGGCAGTTTCATAAAGACCAGGCCATTGATGCCATGCGTGCCGGCAAATATGTTGGCTGCGAGGTTATTGCCGGTATTACCGAAAAAGATCACTGGGATATATTGAAAGTACACGAAGAAACCAAAATGCCATACATGACGCTGGAAAACGTGTGTTACCGCCGCGATGTAATGGCTGCCCTGAACATGAGCCGCCAAAACCTTTTTGGCGAACTGATACACCTGGAAGGCGGTTACCAGCACGATCTGCGTGGTGTATTATTTAACGATGGTAAAAACCCTTATGGTAAAGGCGCTGAATTTGGCCCTAATACCGTAGGCGAAGCGCAATGGCGTACCCAGTGGAATATTGACCGAGACGGCGATATTTACCCAACACATGGTGCCGGCCCGGTAATGAACTATATTGATATTAACCGTGGTAACAGGTTTACAAACCTGGTATCATTCTCTTCAAAATCGCGCGGGCTAAACGCTTACGTAGATAAGGTATCTCCCGGGAATAAAAATTCTAAGATCCACTTTAAAAATGGCGACGTTACCACAACCACGCTTAACTGTGCCAATGGCGAAACGGTTACACTGAGCCACGATACCCACCTGCCACGCCCATACTCGTTAGGCTTTAGGGTGCAGGGCACTGAAGGTATCTGGATGGATGTTGCCGATGCGGTGTACATTGAAGGCAAATCGGCCAAGTACGATGAGTGGGACAAAGCAAGCTTATGGTTTGATAAATACGACCACCCGCTTTGGAAAAAGTTTGAGAAATATGCCGAAGGCGCAGGCCACGGCGGTATGGATTGGTTTGTGTTTAACGCCTTTGTACAGTCGGTTAAACAGAAAAAAGATACGCCGATAGATATATACGATTCATTAACCATGAGCGTGATAACACCACTTTCAGAAAAATCACTTAAAGAAGGTAACGCCCCGCAGGCATTCCCTGATTTTACAAAAGGTAAATGGAAAGAGCGTAAGAATACCTTTGCATTAGACGATAGCGGCTTCTAAAGAAACACAACAGAATTTTTTTTAAATGTCATTAACCGATGGGCCCGCTGAAAAGCGGGCTTCCACACGGTAATGGAATTGCTATGCCTAAATCAAAAAATATATACCCCATAAGATGCTGCTTAATTTATTAGAAGAAACCCGGTACGAGAAAGTACCTGTTAAAATATACGCTAGTGATAGCGAGGCGAGCCTTGATGTAGCCAAACGCATTGCTACCATCATCAAACAAAAGCAAGCCGAAGGAAAAACCGCTGTGCTGGGTCTGGCAACCGGTGTATCGCCCATAAAAGTTTACCAGGAACTGATAAGGCTGCACAAAGAAGAAGGCCTGAGTTTTAAAAACGTGGTAACTTTTAACCTGGATGAGTATTACCCAATTCAGCCAGGTTCGGCACAGAGCTATGTACGGTTCATGAAAGAGCAATTGTTCGACCATATCGATATTGATATGGCCAATGTGAACATCCCCGATGGCACGCTGGAAGAAAAGGACATCGCCGCATTTTGCCTGGCTTATGAGAAAAAAATAAATAGCTACGGCGGTATTGATGTACAGCTTTTAGGTATAGGCCGCACCGGCCACATTGGGTTTAACGAGCCGGGTTCGGCGCCAAACTCGGGTACCCGTTTAGTTACCCTGAATGATCTTACCCGCCGCGATGCATCTAAAGATTTTGGTGGTAAAGAGAATGTACCAACCAAGGCGATTACCATGGGCATCGGTACCATATTCAAAGCCCGCGAAATTATACTGATGGCATGGAACGGTAAAAAGGCATCCATAATTAAAAAAGCCGTAGAAGGTGTAATATCCCCGGATGTACCTGCCACCTACCTTCAAAATTCAGATAATGTTGAGTTTGTAATCGATCGCGATGCATCTGTTGATCTTACCCGTTTTGATACCCCATGGCTGGTTAAGGATTGCGTTTGGGATGATATGCTCATCAAAAAAGCGGTGATATGGCTGGCCAAAACCCTTAACAAACCCATCCTGAAGCTTACCGAGAACGATTATAACAACAACGGTATGGCACAGCTGGCTACGCAGCTTGGGCCGGTTTACAATATCAACATCAGCATATTTAATAATATACAGCATACCATTACCGGCTGGCCGGGCGGCAAGTTTAATGCTGATGATAGCCAGCGGCCCGAGCGTGCTAATCCTGCGGTAAAACGTTCTATCGTATTCTCTCCGCACCCGGATGATGATGTGATCTCGATGGGGGGCACTTTCATCCGCCTGGCCGATCAGGGGCACGAGGTGCATGTGGCCTACCAAACATCAGGCAATACCGCCGTTTGGGATGATGAGATGCTGCGCTATGTAGAGTTCGCGATGGATTTTGCCAAATCTCAATCGCAGGATGCGGCTTATCTGGAAGGTCTGTATAAAAATATGGTAACCTTCCTGAAAAGCAAAACGCCAAACCAAAGCGATACCGAAGCCATCCGTACCGTTAAAGGGCTCATTCGTAAAGGAGAGGCCATTGCAGGGGCAAGGTTGGCCGGATTAAAAGACCAGCGCATCCACTTTATGGACCTGCCTTTTTATGATCGCAGTAAAATACAAAAGAACGTGTCTTTTGAAGATGATATCCAGCAAACTATGCAGCTTTTGCAGGAAGTGAAACCCCATCAGATCTTCGCTGCCGGTGATTTTGCCGACCCACATGGTACGCACAAGGTTTGTTTTGAGATCATGCTGGAAGCCTTTAACCGCCTGCGGCAGATTGAAGACTGGACAAAAGACTGCTGGATATGGCTGTACCGCGGTGCATGGCACGAGTTTGAGATCCACGAGATAGAAATGGCCGTGCCGCTATCGCCGCAGGAGGTTTTACGTAAGCGCCTGGCCATATTTAAGCACCAATCGCAAAAAGATATCCCGGTGTTCCCGGGGGATGACGCACGCGAGTTTTGGGTAAGGGCAGAGGACCGTACCCACGAGACCGCACTTTTGTACAATGAACTCGGCCTTGCCGAGTATGAAGCCATTGAAGCTTTTGTACGCTGGAAGTTTGATTAAAGATCCCCTATATCTATAATTTAAAAGCGGCCGGCCGAAAGGTTGTCCGCTTTTTTTATGCTGTCAACTCAAACTCGCCAGTAGCTTTTTCTTCACCATTTACTATTAGGGCTACTTTATGCAGGCCAACATAAAAAGTGCGGGTAGTTATCGGGATGAATTTTTGCTTGCGGTTGATGGTGGATGTTTCTTTCGGTGCAAAGATGCGCTCGCTTATTTTGTATACTTTTTTGGAGAATTTGCCATTCTTCATGGGGTAAAATATGGCGTACTCTAAACGTATTTTTTGTTCGGCGATATTGGTGTTTGCTACCGTGAAGGTAAATTCCACGCTGTCGCCGATGCTGATCTTTGGCGTTAATACCTTAAAGGCATTCAGTTCGATGCCTTTGGTATGCAAACCATAATGCGCCAGTATTTCGGTATGGCCTTGTTTAAGCAGCGTACGGCTGCCGTGTTTAATAATGGCATCGGTTTCTTTGCTGATGCCTGTCCAACGGGCGGCAATATCCAGCACCACTTCGGGGAAATCCTTGGCAATATCATTCAGGTTGTTGGCCACGCTCCGGCGTACCCATTCGGATGGATCAGCTTTCAGGTTTTCCAGTATCGGGAGTATCAAGGTAACCTCTTTCTTTAAAGCAGGCACGGCCATGGCCCAGGGTAAACGTGGTCGGCTGCCTTCGCTTGCCAGTCTGCGCACTTTGTGATTATTATGTAACGACCAAGCCAGCATCTGCTTCATCATCGGCTCATGGTATTTGATCAGGAAAGGCCGCACTGCAAATTCGCAGCTTACAAACTGCGTGGTAAATTCAAGCGCATCAATGGATGTATCGTAATCATCAAGGCCATAAACCTCAATATAATCGGGCAGAAACATGTGGGCGAGCCCGTCCTCACCAATGCCTTTTTTCCTGAGCAGGGTAATCAGGCTTCTGATAACGGCAATGCTTTCCTTAAAATCGGTAGGCATAAAATTATGCAGCGTTTTAACCGTGTGGCGCATGCGTTCTTTCAGCTCCATATTGTCGAATGCAGGGGTATAGATCTGCTGTGTAAACGCTTGCTTATCAAAACCGGGTAATACTTCTATTAGCGAATCTGATAACCGGCTATAAAACAGGGGGGAGTAAAGATCTTTTAGAGGGCTTGCCATGGGGTAAAAATAGGCATTAAAACAAAAAAGCCCGGCACATTCGTGTCGGGGCTTTTGCTCAAAAAATAACCCCTCACAAATTCTTAGTCTTCTATAAATGTTACCGGTTCTAAATCAGGCAACTCCGCATCGGTAAATAACCGCGATTGGATCAGAAACCTGTACCCGGTAGGTATCTCCAACGAAAAGCTGGAACCCCGGCCTTTGGTAACGGTAACCGTTAGCTGTGTATGCTGCCAATATTCAAACTGGTCTTTACTCATCCAAAACTCACAACCGTCAATCTCGCCCAATTTTACATCGCTGCCGCCCAGTTTAAACTCACCTTTTTCAAAACACATGGGCGATGAGCCGTCGCAACAACCGCCGCTTTGGTGAAACATCAGTTCGCCAAAACGTCCTTTTAATTCGGCGATAAGGGCGGATGCTTCGGGTGATACCAATACTCTTTTTACCATTTTGCTACGTTTTATTAACCACAGAGTACACAGAGGTTTTCACAGAGAAACACACAGAGCCTTTCTTCTTTGTGCTCTCTGTGAATTTAACCATGCAAATCTCTGTTATCTCTGTGGTTAAACTTAACAAATAAGCTATCGGCCTAAAAGAAACCCAGCTTATTTTTATTGTAAGAGATCAGCATATTTTTTGTTTGGCGGTAATGCTCAAGCATCATCTTATGGTTCTCGCGGCCAAAGCCCGATTTTTTGTATCCGCCAAACGGTGCGTGTGCCGGGTAGGCATGGTAGTTATTCACCCAAACACGGCCCGCCTGTATAGCACGCGGCACCTGGTAAACCTCGTGCGCATCACGTGTCCATACGCCGGCACCTAAGCCATACATGGTGTCGTTGGCAATTTCAATAGCTTCTTCAACTGTTTTAAAAGTGGTAACACACGCAACCGGGCCGAAGATCTCTTCCTGGAAAATGCGCATTTTGTTATGCCCTTTAAACAGGGTAGGCTGTATGTAATAGCCTGTACTTAAATCACCGTCCAGCTTTTTAACTTCGCCGCCACATAATACTTCGGCGCCTTCTTCGCGGCCAATTTTCAGGTACGATTGGATCTTTTCGTACTGGTCGTTTGATGCCTGCGCACCCATCATGGTACTATCATCAAGCGGGTCGCCCATTTTTATGGCGTTTACACGCTCAATAACACGGGCAATAAATTTATCGTAAATGCTTTCCTGGATCAGGATGCGCGAGGGACAGGTACAAACCTCGCCCTGGTTAAGCGCAAACATTACCGCGCCTTCAATGGCCTTATCAAAAAACGCATCGTCGGCATCTGCTATCGATTCAAAAAAGACGTTTGGCGATTTACCACCCAGCTCCATAGTAACCGGTATCAGGTTTTCTGACGCGTACTGCATAATTAAACGGCCCGTAGTGGTTTCGCCGGTGAAAGATACCTTGGCAATGCGTGGGGATGATGCCAGTGGTTTACCCGCTTCCGGCCCAAAACCTGTTACAATATTCAATACACCCGCAGGCAAAATTTCGCCTATGAGTTCCATTAATACCATAATGGATGTTGGCGTTTGCTCGGCAGGTTTTACCACGCAACAGTTACCGGCAGCAAGGGCCGGGGCAATTTTCCAGGTGGCCATTAGTAACGGGAAATTCCAGGGGATGATCTGGCCTACAACACCAAGCGGTTCGCTTAAAACAATGCTCACGGTAAACTCGTCATGCTCAGATATACCGCCCTCTTCGGCACGGATAACACCGGCAAAGTAACGGAAGTGATCTATCACCAAAGGGAGGTCGGCATTTTTGGTTTCGCGGATGGCCTTGCCGTTATCTATTGCTTCAACAGTGGCCAGGTAATCAAGGTTGGCTTCAATGGTATCAGCAATTTTATTTAAGATGCCCGCGCGGTAGGCTGCCGATGATTTACCCCAGGTAGCAAAGGCAGCGTGGGCAGCATCCAATGCCAGTTCCACATCCTCTTTGGTAGAGCGGGCTGCTTTGGTAAACACTTTGCCATCAATAGGCGAAACGTTATCAAAATATTCACCTTTAACCGGCGGAACAAACTTGCCGCCAATAAAATTATCATACTTATCCTTAAAGGAAGGTTTTTTATTGATACTCATTTTTACAGGTTTTAATTTAGAATTGGTTTTGCTAAGTTAGGCGGGGCGCGGGTTAGCCATTTGCACAATGCTATCAATTGGTAGCACAATAATGTCAATATGTTTGGGTTATTGTTATTACTGTTTACAATGCCTAATTTGTACTAAATATTCAGCCATGAATAATGTAAATCTGCTAACGCCTTTAGGCCTCTCTAACGGAAAAGAACTGCGTACCCTGGTAGAAAACCGCAAGGCTTACACCATGAACCATTGCGAGCTGAATATTTTTGAAACTTATGAGCGCAGTGAGTTGGTGCCCCTAACCTTTAGCGACCTGGTGATAACCAGTATGCTGCGCGGCAAAAAGGTGATGCATTTATTTGATAAGCCCGGCTTTGATTATTTACCCGGCGAAACCGTTATTGTACCGCCAAACATCACCATGACTATTGATTTCCCGGAGGCTACGGCGCAGCAGCCATCGCAGTGTACGGCACTGGCCATTAATCAGCAGGAGATAAATAATACGCTTGATTACCTGAATGAGCATTACCCGCGCGAGGATAAGTATGCCTGGCAATTAAACTATAAACAGTTTCACTTCTTTAACAATTATGAACTGGCGCAACTCATCAATAAACTGATCCGCATAAGTACCGGTGATGACTTAACCAAAGATGTATTGGCAAGTTTTACGTTAAAGGAATTGCTTATCCGCATTATGCAGATGCAAAACCTGCACGAGGTGAAAGATAATATGCACGAACTATCAACGGGCAGCAGGTTTGCGTACGTGGTTGAGTATATTAAGCAACACCTTACCGATAAATTGAATATTGATGCCTTGAGCCAAATGGCTTTTATGAGTAAGCCGAGTTTCTTCCGTGCTTTTAAGCACGAATTGGGCATATCTCCGGTTGATTATATCATTAAAGAGCGAATCCAATTGGCCAAGCAATTTATGAACAACCCATATAACAGTATATCCGAAGCTTGCTTTAAAGCCGGTTTTAATAACCTGAACTACTTTAGCCGCGCATTCAAAAAAATTGAAGGCATAACACCAAGCTTATATAAAGCAGGTATAAATGGCAAAGTGCATTAATTGACCATTATCTTACCGTTTACCACCGCCTTGGCAAAGCCAACCGTATCCCGGTACATTTGGGGCGATACATCGGCGTTGGTTTTAAAAAAACGGCTAAAGTAGTACTCATCTTCATAACCCAGCCTGTAGGCTATTTCTTTAATAGTCCGGTTTGTTAAGTAAAGTTCGCGCTTGGCCTCAATTACTATGCGTTCGGCTATCAGGTTACTTACCGTTTTGTTGAAATGTGTTTTGGTGATGCGGGCCAGTGCCTTTGCCGATATATTAAGCATATCGGCATAATCGCTTGCGCTATGTTTGGTTTTGAAGTTAAGCTCAATGGATTCTTTAAGATTTTGCAGGATGAAGTTTTTGGTGTCGGTATCCTGGCTTTCCAGTTCCTGCTGTTGGGCTTTTAAGCGCGATGCCGTGATGAGGAAGATCTTGAGGTATGATATCAGGATCTCGTATTGAGCCATGGCTTCGTTCTGCATTTCGGCTTTTATCTGGCCAAGCAGCATATCAAGGGTAATGGCGGTATTGGCATCTATCTTAACAAAGGGTGGGTGGTATATATTATTGAATAATACCCCGCTGCATGATACCTCTTTATCATGTTTATGGATGCAGAAAAAATCGGGATGAAACTCAATACAAACGCCGCTTACCGGTTGGGTTTCGGTTAGCATAAATGGCTGGTAAGGTGTAAAAGCCAGCAGATCATTAGCTGCAAAATCATATTCCGAAAAATCTGCCCGCAGTTTCCCTGCACCCTGCTTTAACCAAATTACCGAATAATAATTGTTGCGCCGTAAGTAGTTAAAATGGCTGTTATCATCAAACGTAAACCACCTGAACAGGAAATGGCCGTTTGCCGGGTCGATAAGGGTAAGGGCGTCTTTAAAATCCGTCATGGTTGTATTAAAATAATTTACGGTCGGTTTCGGCAATAGGCAGATCATTGATGCTGGCAAAACGCTTTTGCATATAACCGTTCTCATCAAACTCCCAAAGCTCGTTGCCGTAGCTGCGGTACCATTGGCCGCTGTGGTCATGCCATTCGTACTCAAACCTTACTGCCATGCGGTTCTCTTTAAAGCCCCATAGCTCTTTTTTTAGCTTGTAATCCAGCTCTTTTTCCCATTTGCCTTTTAAAAATTGCTTTACCTCTTCGCGGCCGTTTATAAAATCGGTACGGTTGCGCCATTCGGTATCAACAGTATAAGCCAGGCTTACTTTTTCAGGGTCGCGGGTGTTCCAGGCGTCTTCTGCGGCCTGTACTTTTTGCTGGGCTGTTTCCATATTAAATGGTGGCAGCGGGTATCTTTTTGGTTCCATAAAAACGGATAATTTTTAAGCGTTAATAAAAGTAAACAATACAGCAAAAGCCGGCGCATTTTATTACCGACTTTTACTGTTACCTGATATTTCTGATTATCGGCTTATGCTTCAACTGCCTGCAATGGTTTTGCCACCGGGAAGTCGATCACGGTATCGGCTGTGTTGTTAAAATAATTGGTAAGGATGTTTAGCGCAACGTGGCCAACCAATTCACCAACTTCGCCATCTGTAAAACCGGCAGCTTTTACTGCTTCAACATCACCTGCGGCAACCAAGCCCTGTTTAGCAATTAGCGTTGTGGCAAATTTTAAGGCGGCATCTGTTTTTGTATCAGCTGCATTTGCACGGCGGGCATTTTCTATAGTTTCGGCATCAAGGTGTGCCAATTTTTCGCCTATGTATGAGTGTGCAGATACACAGTAATCACAGCTGTTTTTTTCGCCTATGGCGAGGGCTAAAAGTTCGCCTGTTTTTGGGCTAAGTGTGCCTTTGGCCAAAGCGCCGTTTAAGTTTAAGTAACCTTCTAATAAAGCGGGCGAGTTGCCCATGGTGCGCATCATGTTGGGTACTGCACCAAATTTGCCTTGTATTGCGTTAAATAATTCTTTTGTTTTTCCTGTAGTTTCGTCTGGGTTTAGAGCTATTAAGCGTGCCATTGTTTTTAAGTTTTTGTTTGTCGTTATTGACAGTACAAATGTGCAAACAAGTGCCCCGCTGTACCATGGAGGATGTTCGTCACTGCATGGACAATTTTCCCATCCGGTATTATTTAATCCTTATTTTTACCCGCGATGAAAGATATTCCTGTACATCAGTTAAAGGAAAGGGCCAGCCTCGGCCTTGAGATATGGCGGTATGATATCGGCGACGCACGGTCCAACAAAGGTATACTGGATGCCCACCGGGATGATCATTACATTTTTTTTGTGGTTGATGCCGGAGATGCGTCATTAATGATAGATTTTACTGAAGTAGGATTTTTTAAAAACACATTATATTATGTGTTGCCCGGGCAGGTGCACCACGGTGTTCGTTACGAGCAGGCCGCGGGTTGGTTTTTAGCCGTAGATACCATGCTGGTTCTGCCAGATTATCGCAAGGTGTTTGAGGGCCAGTTGGAGCTGCAAAAACCATATATTTTAGATGATGCACTGATGACGCAATGTACCGACTTGCTACACCTGTTGCGGCAACGTTTTTCTGATCACGGCCAAAGTACTTTTAATATATCTGTGGTGCATTCTCTTTTGCAATCGTTTATTGGTATTGCTGCGGGCTGTTATGCCGAAAGCAACTACACAACCATAAAAGTATCAAGGCCGGTAGAACTTTCGCAAATGTTTAAGCAATTACTGGTAGATAATTACGTGGCCATAAAAAATCCGTCGGTTTACGCGGGGATGCTTAATGTATCAGAAAGTTATTTAAATGAAGCCTTAAAAAAGGTAACCGGCTTCTCGGTAAGTTACTGGATACTGAATGAGGTTATGCTGGAAGCCAAACGCCTTTTATACTATAGTGAATGTAATGTTAAAGAAGTAGCGCATGCTTTGGGGTATGATGATCATGCGTATTTTTCCAGATTGTTCAAAAAATCAGAAGGGGTTACTCCTTTAACATTTCGCACAACTTACCGTAAATAGTCCAATCATTACCGCATAGTTGCCATTGTTATGCGGTGATTTGCCCCGTTTCTTTGTAGTATCAAAATTACTCACATGGAAACATCTACATTATATAAACTCAAAAAAAAGGCTGGTGAATTTTTCGAGCCCCGGTTTTTGCAAACCGGCACCGTGCTGGAAGTAAGGCCATGGGCACCATCTACCTTAATTGAAATTGATTTGCATTTGCCCCTTGTTGATATGCAGCAATGGGACTACATACCCTATATCAAATTCAAAGTGGATCATTTTACATTCAGGGACTACACCCCATCCGGCTGGGATGCCGAAACCCGCACCTGCACCATTTATGTTGATGCAGTACATAACGGCCCGGGCAGCAAATGGGCGCGCCAGTTAAAAAAAGGGGATACCATCAGCTATATCAAAAAAGTAGGCTTTACCCACCACCAGCCCGATCAGGTATCGGCAGTAATTGCACTTGGTGACGAAAGCAGCGTTGGCCATTTACTGGCCCTGCAAAAAATGGTGTTGCCGCACACCCGCTTTTCGGGCGGTATTGTTATTGGCGAGGATGAACACCGCAGGTTGTTTAACGAATATTTTTGGACACCCATTGAGCCGGTAGCGCGTAAGGATGTTTACGGCCACAATAGTTTAATGGAATGGGTGCTTAAACAGCAATACAGCCTGGAGAATACCATGTTTTACCTTGCCGGTAACAATACAATGGTAGCCCAGCTGCGCAAATTGCTTAAGCAGCAGGGCTATCCATCATCACAGATCAAGGCGCAGGGCTTTTGGTCCTGACTATTATTTCTGCTTCACGTAAGTTTCTATGATCTCGTGGTTGATGTTCAGGCTGTCTATCTTTTCGATGCCCTTTTGTATCAGTGTATCGTGTTTAAACTGAACGGTAAAATCAAAGCTGCGGCCTTCCCATTCGCGGGCGTTTAAGTAAGCCAGGTGTTCGGTGTATTTGTCGCCTTTAAAATCGTATGTACCGCCGCCTGCGGTATAGGTAGCATCTTTGCCCTTTCCTTTGCTTAGGTCATGCCGCATAAATGCAAAGTGAGTGGCATTTAAAACTTTTATCATTTCCTGGTTGGGCACAGGGTAATCTTTTACTGTATCGCCTTTGGTAACCGTAACAGCCGATACCAGT
>NZ_JBAZRC010000116.1:0-15785 GCF_041663085.1 Mucilaginibacter sp. | reverse complement strand
CTACGCCTGGCCAAGTGCAGAGATAGCCGTAATGGGTGCCAAAGGCGCTGCCGAGATCATCTTTAAACGAGAGATAACCGCCGCCGAAGACCCGGAAGCCAAATGGCGCGAAAAGGAAGAGCAATATGCAACCATCTTCGCCAACCCATACCGTGCCGCCGAGCGTGGTTTTATTGACGAGGTAATTGCCCCGGCAGAAACCCGCATAAAGCTGATCCACGCCTTTAAAATGCTGGAGAATAAAGTGGTGAACAACCCAAAGAAAAAGCATGGGAATATCCCTTTGTAGGAAGTAAAAATGCAAAGCAGGGGCCTCGTGTGATTCCCTCCCAGCGGGAGGGTGCAGGGAGGGGTTTAGCAAAGCGATATATAGCTCCGCTACCGCAAGCGTCCCGCTTGTGGGTTTAGGAATATAATAACCTGGTTAAGGATGCAAGGTGTATACTAAGCATGCTACCACAAGCGGGACGCTTGCGGTAGCGGAGGAAACACACCATTCCAAAAAGTCATTCAATGAAGAAGTTGAAGAATTCTTGACTAATTATGGATGGAGTATCATTCCTACATAGTTAAATTATTGCGGCTAAAGCCGGTTTATTTAGTTTTTTATCCGTTGGCTAAAGCCAACGGCAATGAAATGATAATTACTAAATTTGCATAAATTCGAACTTGAACATTCGAAATTCGAAATCAACATTACCATGCTCTCTATCGAACAAATAACCCCTCACCTAACCTGGCGCCTGCGCAGGGACATATTGTATCCGGGCAGGTACCTGCATGATATGGAAATAGAGGAGGATAACCATGGTTATCACTTTGGGGCTTTTAACGATAATGTGCTGGTTGGTGTGGTATCGTTGTTTCAAAACGGCACCGACTGGCAGTTTCGTAAGTTTGCCGTGATCAGTGATGTGCAAAAACAAGGTATTGGCACACAGTTATTGAATTATATTACCGGCTTTACCGAACGCGAGAACGGTACAAGGCTTTGGTGCAACGCGCGCCTGTCGGCAACGGGGTTTTATGCCAAAAATGGCTTTAGCGAAACAGGCAGTAAATTTCATAAAAACGGCTTTGATTACATCATCATGCAGAAAAGCCTCCCCTCAAAATAAAAAAAGATCAGCCTGCCTTGCGCAAACTGACCTTTATTAACTAACTAAATTAACTGATCTTATTATTACGCCGCAAAGGTGAGGTTACACTGTAAAGTGAATGTTAAGTAATAAATAAGGTTTTACTGCTTTACACAGATATTGCTTCATTATCAACAGCTTTATTATATTTGCCCACGGCTACCCTCCCCCTGGTAGCGTTATTATATACAACACATGGCAAAAAAGAAACCAGAGGCCGAACAAAAACCGGCCATAGTAAACGAAGCATCATTAGCATTTTTTGAAAAATACATCAATAACCCTTCTCCAACCGGTTTTGAGTGGAAAGGCCAGCAGCTTTGGCTTGATTATTTAAAGCCTTACATTGACGATCATTTTGTAGATAATTACGGCACAGCGGTTGGTGTTATCAACCCAAAAGCCGAATACAAGGTGGTTATTGAGGCGCATGCCGATGAGATCTCGTGGTTTGTAAACTATATCACAAACGATGGTTTGATCTACGTTATCCGTAATGGCGGTAGTGACCATCAGATAGCCCCGTCGAAACGTGTGGATATCCATACCGATAACGGCATTGTAAAAGCGGTATTTGGCTGGCCTGCAATACATACCCGCTTAGGCGGCGAAAAGGAAGAAGCGCCTACTCTGAAAAACATCTTTTTAGATTGTGGTTGCACCAGCAAAGAAGAGGTTGAGGCACTGGGTATCCACGTAGGTTGCGTTATTACTTACGAGGATGAGTTTATGATACTGAACAACCGCTATTACGTTGGCCGTGCATTGGATAACCGCGCAGGTGGTTTTATGATAGCCGAGGTTGCGCGTTTATTAAAAGAGAACAAGGTTAAGCTTCCTTTCGGTTTATATATTGTTAACGCCGTACAGGAAGAGATTGGCCTGCGTGGAGCCGAAATGATAGCACACCGCATTAAACCAAACGTAGCTATTGTTACCGATGTTACGCATGATACCGGCACCCCGATGATCAGCAAAATAACCCAGGGCGACCTGGCCTGCGGTAAAGGCCCGGTTATATCATACGCCCCTGCGGTACAAAACAACCTGAATAAATTGCTTATAGAATCGGCACAAAAAGCGGGCATACCGTTTCAGCGCCAGGCGTCATCACGCTCAACAGGTACAGATACCGATGCGTTTGCTTACTCAAATGATGGCGTGCCATCGGCCTTAATATCTTTACCGCTGCGCTATATGCACACCACTGTTGAGATGATCCACAAGGAGGATGTAGATAACGTTATCCGTTTGATATATGAATGTTTATTAAATATTAAAAACGGCCAGGATTTCAGGTACATTAAATAATTTTTAAAACTTTTATACACAATAAATCTTTGTGTATAACAACATACACCTATACCCCAAATTTTAGAATGAAACCTACATTATTAATTTTGGCCGCAGGAATGGCCAGCCGCTATGGCAGCATGAAACAAGTAGATGGCTTTGGCCCTAACGGCGAAACCATTATCGACTATTCTATTTACGATGCTATTAAAGCAGGTTTTGGAAAAGTTAGCTTTATCATCCGTGAGGAGTTTGCCGAGCCATTTAAAGCCATATTTGAGCCAAAATTAAAAGGCCGTATTGAAACTGATTACGTTTACCAAAGTTTTGACCTGGAGCCTTTTGGTATACATGAAAAAATTGAACGTGCAAAACCATGGGGTACCGCGCATGCTGTTTTAGCTGCACGCAACCAGGTACACGAGCCTTTCTGCGTTATAAACGCCGATGACTTTTATGGTTTTGATGCTTTTGATAAAATGGCCAAATTTCTGAATACCGAGGTATCAGACGACCAATACGCTATTATCGGTTACCAAATAGATAAAACTTTATCAGACTACGGTACCGTATCACGCGGTGTTTGCGCGGTTGATGCCAATGGTAATATGACCGAAGTAACCGAGCGTACCGAAGTTTACTTTAAAGAAGATGGCAGCGTTGCTTACAGAGATACAACAGGCGAACATCCATTAAGTAATGACACACGCGTATCTATGAATTTTTGGGGCTTTACCCCGGCGGTTTTTAAACAAAGCGAAGACCTGTTCAAAAAATTTGTTGAAGAGAACAAAACCAACCCAAAATCAGAGTTCTTTATCCCACTGGTGGCTGATAACCTGATCAAAAACGGGACTGCTGCATTTAAAGTTATCCCTACTGCCAACAAATGGTTTGGTGTAACTTATAAAGAAGATAAACCTATCGTTCAAAAATCAATATCAGAACTGGTAGAGAATGGTACTTACCCAAGCAATCTTTGGGTGTAATACTCATTCAGGTAATGCAAAAAGTCCCGCCCAAAAAGCGGGACTTTTTGCATTGTAGCTCCCGCCTGTTCGTAACTTTATTGTTAAGCAGGGCCAGTATTTACACTTTTATATTCCCACCTAAGTAAATAGTTAAAGGGCTTACTTATATTTATCTCTTAAACTATTAACATGAAATTAAAATTATCGCTCATTTTGTTGCTGATAGGCGGCTACGCAAGCCAGTCATCGGCACAAACTATCAATGCCTGGAAAACGGCTACATCTGGTGGGTATACCTATAAATATGTAACCGGCGACCCAACCCACTCGCGTTTTTACACCTTAAAGAACGGGCTTACGGTTATACTTAGCCCCACCGCAAAACAGCCCCGTATACAGGCTTACATTGCCGTAAAAGCGGGCAGCAAAACCGACCCGGCCGACCATACCGGCCTTGCCCACTACCTGGAACACATGATGTTTAAAGGTACCAACAAGTTTGGCTCACTTAACTGGGCAAAAGAAAAACCACTGCTTGACCAGATAGACGAGCTTTACGAGCAGTACAACTCTACCAAAGACGAGGCTAAGCGTAAAGAGATCTACAAACAGATAGATAAAACATCGGGCGAGGCGGCAAAATTTGCCATCGCCAACGAGTATGATAAAATGATGACCGGCATGGGCGGCCAAAACAGTAACGCCTTTACATCGTTTGAGCAAACTGTTTATACAGAGGATATCCCAAGCTCATCAATCGATAAATTTTTGACCATGCAGGGCGAGCGCTTCCGCATGCCGGTACTGCGCATCTTCCACACGGAATTAGAAGCCGTGTACGAAGAAAAAAACCGTGGGCTTGACAGCGACCCCAGCAAGGTGCAGGAAGCTATGTTCGAAGCCCTGTTCCCCAATAATAACTATGGTAAACAAACCACCATTGGTACTATTGAGCATTTAAAAAACCCATCGTTAAAAGCTATCCGCAAGTACTATTATAACTATTACGTACCTAATAACATGGGCGTTATCCTGTCGGGCGATTTTAACCCCGATGTGATGATTAAAAAAGTGGCACAGCATTTCAATTATATGAAGCCTACTACCGTGCCGCCATACAAATATGCACCAGAGGCGCCTATTACCGCACCTGTTCAGCGTGATGTTTATGGCCCTAACCCCGAGAACCTGACCATTGCTTACCGTTTCCCGGGGGCAAGCACCCGCGATGCCCGTTTATTAAGCCTTGTGGGTTCATTGTTAACCAATGGCAAGGCCGGCTTATTTGACCTCGACCTAACCAAAAAACAAAAACTACTAAGCGCATTTGCATCGGCCAATACTTTAAAAGACTACAGCGTACTTGTTTTACGCGGTACGCCGGTTAAAGGCCAGTCGTTAGACGATGTGAAAGCTTTAATGCTGGGCGAAATTGATAAACTACGCAAAGGCGAGTTCTCTGACGACCTGATCCAATCTATCGTAAACAACTACAAAAAAAGCAAAATAGAGCAGGACGAAAGCTACAACCAGCGCGCAAGCAACCTGATGGACGATTTTACATCGGGCGTTGACTGGCGTACAGATGTGGCTTCTATCAGCGAACTATCAAAAGTAACCAAACCGCAGATCGTCGCCTTTGCTAACAAATACTTAAAGGACAACAACTTTGTAATTGTTTACAAACACCAGGGCGCCGATAAAAATATTATTAAGGTTGAAAAACCACCTATAACCCCGGTTGAGGTGAACGCAGGTGAACAATCGGCCTATGTAAAAATGATCAACGCCATACCAGCCACCCCTGTACAACCCGTTTGGCTTGATTATAATAAGGATATCCAACGCGCAAAAGCAGGCCCGGTAGATGTATTAGCTGTACAAAACAAGGATAACAGCATCTTCCGCTTGTATTACCGTTATGATATGGGGAGCTGGAACAATAAAATGTTACCAATAGCTGCCCAGTACCTGCAATTTTTAGGCACCGATAAACTAAGCGCCGAAGATATCAGCAAGGCGTTTTACAAGCTGGCATCGGCATTTAACGTTAGCGCAGCTACCGAAAATGCAACCATCAGCATTAACGGCCTGCAGGAAAACTTTGGTGCCTCGGTAACCCTTTTTGAAAATTTGCTGGCCAATTGCAAAGCCGATGAAAAGGCATTAACCGGTTTAAAAGCCCGCCTAAAAAGATCGAGAGAGAACTTTAAGCTTAACAAAGGCGCTATTATGCAGGGCCTTGTAAGTTATGCACAGTACGGCCCTCAAAACCCGTTCAATTATGTATTAACCGACGAGGAAATTGATAACATTAAGGCCGACGACCTGGTAGCTATACTGCACAGCCTGGTTAATTACAAACACACCATATTATACTATGGCCCGCAAACCGCGATACAGGCAGGCGCTGCTTTAACCAAACTGCATAAAACACCGGCCACCTTTACGCCCTACCCGGCCGCAAAAATATTTACCCGCGTAAAAGCCGATAAAAACACTGTACTGTTTGGCAACTACGATATGGTACAGGCCGAGATACAATGGATACGTAACGAAGATGCGTACGACGCGGCTAAGGCACCAACTATTGAATTGTTTAACAATTACTTTGGCGGCGGCATCAGTTCAATTGTTTTCCAGAACATCCGCGAATCAAAAGCATTGGCCTATTCAACCTATGCTTATTATATAGAATCGCAGAAGAAAGAAGACAGCAACAGCTTTGTGGCCTATGTAGGTACACAAGCAGATAAGATGAATGAAGCGATACCTGCCATGAATGAGCTATTGAACAAAATGCCCGAATCTACCGAGGCCTTTAAATCGGCAAGGGAAAACATCCACAAATCGATAGAAACAGACCGTATTACCCAGGATGGGATATTGTTTAATTATTTGGCCGCGCAACGCAAAGGGCTGAATTACGACATCAGGAAAAACGTATTTGAAACCGTTGGTAAGATCACCTATACCGATCTTAATGCTTTTCATGATTACGAATTGAAAGCTAAGCCATACACCTATTGTATAGTGGCTTCAGACAAACGTGTTACCGAAGACGACCTTAAAAAATATGGCGAACTTTTAAAGCCAGACATGAAACAAATATTTGGATATTAATCCTCACTAAATAAAACACGGGCAGAAATTTCCTTTCGGCCCGTGTTTTTAATTGCTACGAACATTTAGTTTCTAAATTTTACAATACAATTTTTTAACAGTATTTTAATATCGAAAAAGAATGGGCTTATACAAATCGGGATCTGAAAAGCTTATAAATGAACAAAATGACTAATAAAAACATATTCAGATTAAATTATCTTCAGTTGTTAAATATGGCACAACCGTAACATTAACAATCCTAAAAGTCATATAAAATAAACACACAGCAAACTATTTATTAATACAGTTCGTATATTATAAAACATCTATTTTAAACATATATAAGCACATAACATTGAGTCACTCTGCGAAAGTATCAAGCACGCATTGTCCAAAATGCGGCAATTTATTTCATCACCAGCTCCACAGAAACTGGTTCATCAAAAACATATTTTTCTTTTTACCCTTAAAAAGATACTTCTGCGCCAACTGCAAAAAAGCGAGGTATATCATAAAAAAATCCGATTAGACTTTACTTTGCAGCTTTTTGGTATAAGTATTGCTATTAAGTAACCATATTATATACAGATACTTATTGATACATACATGAGACGGATTTTAGCTGTAGACGATGACCATGACATACTAGAGGTACTGCAATTTATACTGGAAGATTCGGGTTATAAAGTAGACACTCTTTCTGACGGACGCCAATTAATGGATACTATACGGGACAAACACCCCGACCTTATACTCCTTGATATTATGCTGGGTAATATGGATGGCCGAGAACTTTGTAAAGAAGTTAAAAGGCAGGCAGCTACTCACAAAATACCCGTTATCATGATCTCTGCAAGCCATAACATAGCTGATAGTTTAAAACAAGAGAATGGCCCTAA
This sequence comes from Mucilaginibacter sp., assembly GCF_041663085.1. Taxonomy (GTDB): domain Bacteria; phylum Bacteroidota; class Bacteroidia; order Sphingobacteriales; family Sphingobacteriaceae; genus Mucilaginibacter. The sequence continues at coordinate 8,378 of NZ_JBAZRC010000116.1, read as the reverse complement.
CGATTTTGTTGCCAAGCCATTTGATATTAACGTACTGCTCGATTCTATCAAAAAGCAGTTAACTCCATCGGCTGCAGCTTAAAGGGCTTTTTTCTTTACCCCCAGCGCAGATAATTGATCATCTATCCTGTTGTTCCATAACTGTTGCTGGTAAGCATTCGTACTATGAGCAGTTTCTGCATCATACTTCTTTTGCATATCGTGCAGCTCTCGCAAAGCATCCAGGTAAGCCATATTTATGGTACCATCGTAATTATCGGGTGGTAATTTTTCCCGCATAACATTCTGTTTAAAATGTTCGGCTACCAGTTTGGCAATATCAAAATGCCGCTGCTCGTGGTTAAGGCTATTTGCGTTTACCGCGCCCGGGCTAACCCAACTTGCGATTTTGGGTATATACACCTTAATAGCAAGGGTAACATTTACAGTACTATTGCTTACGCTTACATGCTCATCATAACCCATACTGGCAAATACCTCTGCACCGTTCCGGGTACCGTTATGTTGCTTCCCCTTAAAATCGGCCCAGGTTAAAGGGCGGTTAATACTATAATATATGGTATCCCCTTTTACAGCTTCATTATAATCTGTAAAAGAAACTTTAACAGCCTTTGCCAGCATAATGTTGATACCGGCCTGCGCGTTCATCCAGTTATTTATATAAACCAGGCTATTGCTTAATGCGCTTCTTAACAAAGGTTCAATTTGTTGCGCGGGGCCAGCCTTACGGCTGTAAGTGGTATTGGTATTATAATTAACAAGGTGTACGGCATCGTCTCCCTTTTGCAGGTAAAAAAATGCCGTTAGCTTAATGTCTCCCTTAACCAACCCGTTGTTAGCGGGGCCTTCGGTAACATATAAGGTGGTAAGTTTTACAATAACCGGGCGTTTGCTTTTATCAACCGGTAAGGCATATGTTACAAAGTTTTTAATGGCCGCTATGCCGCCTTTAACATCAATATCATAAACCTCTGTTTGCTTACCGGGATTGTTGGCATAAGGCTGTAGTTTGCCAATATGGTTATTCTCTTTACGCCCGTCATCAACAGCGGCTATGTAAAATTCTTTAGGGGTGATACTTAACGCCTGGTTTTGCAGCGTTATATAGGTAATCGGCTGTGTACCGGCTTTAAATGCCGATATGCATACAAACAAACCCAATAATACCATGTTACAAAATCCACTTTTTAGCATATTAATACCCAAACGGTTAGCTGTGTTAAATATTTTTACGCATACAGGCAATAACCTAATAATAACTATATGGTAAGTTAATAAGGTTATTTAAAGTTTTCCACAAGCATACCATGGGTATATTCAGCGTCGTTTAAAAAAAGTGCTTATCCACATTTGTTAATTACTAATGTGGATTGCATTTTTGCGTTTAGCTAATTTAGCACCATCATTAATGCGCTTTATGATCAAACTTAAATACATTACCTTAATTGCACCGGTATTTTTAGCCCTGCCAACGCTGGCGCAGCAAAACCCATCGTTCCATACTAATCGCACTTACCAAAATGCGAACAACCTGATGGCTATGGGTAAATACGCAGCCGCAGCCGAACAGTATCGTCTGGTTGAACAAACCAGGTTAAAAACCGGCGAGCAATCAAAATTTGAATCTGAACTATCCCTGTTAAAAGAGAACGCGCAATATTACGAAGCTGTATGCGCCCTTGAACTGGGAAACGATGATGCCGAAAGCAGGCTTACCCGTTTTATTAAAGAACACCCCGAAAACCCGCTAACCAAGCAGGCTTATTTCCAGGTGGGTAAATCATACTTTAAACAGGGCAAATATGACGAAGCTTTGGTTTGGTTTAATAAAGTTGATGCTGTTGACCTTAACGGCGCGCAAAACACCGAATACAAATTCAGGAAAGGTTACGCGTATTTTGTTACCAACGATTATAAAAATGCGCAGTTATTATTCGCCGAAGTAAAAAACAAGCGGTCACCTTTTATGGATGATGCTACTTATTACTTTGCTTACATTGCCTATTTAAATAAAGACTACCACCTGGCGCTTGTAAATTTCGAGAAACTAAAAAATTCAAAAAAATACGAGAACAGCTATCCATATTATATCACAGCCGTTTACTTTTTAGACAAACGCTATGATGATGTTATTAGCTACGCCATCCCTATCATTAACAGCACCAAACAGCAAAATGAAACCGAGATGCTGCGCATTATTGGTGCATCGTACTTTGCAAAGGCCAATTATGATAAAGCGGTTGAATATTACAGCCGTTTTGAAGATGCCGACCAGGGCCGCACCCAAAACACACAGGATAGCTACCAAATGGGCTATGCCTATTACAAGGTAGGCAATAACGGCAAAGCCGCCAGCATATTGGAGAAGCTTGTTGCACAAAACGACAATTACAGCCAAAGCGGTAGTTATACTTTAGGTGATGTGTTCCTTAAAATGAACAATAAGCAAAGCGCCCGTAACGCTTTCCTCACGGCATCAAGGTTGAATTATGACAAGCAGTTACAAGAGGATGCACTTTACCAGTACGCCAAATTATCGTACGAGCTTGATTTTAATAACGAAGCACTTGTTGCCACACGCACGTACTTAAAGAATTATCCGCGTGCTCCGCGTACCGACGAGGTGAAGATTTTGTTGGGCGAAGCGTTGTTAAACTCTAAAAATTATAAAGAAGCAGTTGAGATACTGGAACCGATACCAAATAAATCTGAAAGCGCACAGATTGCCTATCAAAAAGTAACCTATTACCGCGGTTTAGAATTTTATAACGAGCGTGCTTTTGAGAACGCAATAGGTATTTTCTTAAGGTCGTTACGTAATCCTGTTGATACCAAAGTACAGGCCTTAACCCTCTATTGGATGGCCGAATCGATGTACGAGGTACGCAAGTACACCGAATCTGTTGAAAATTTTGAGCAATTTTTGGCTATGCCCGAAGCTAAAGAAACCGTAGTTGCCAACTTTGCCAACTACGCATTGGCTTATGCGGCCTTTTATGATGAGCAGTACAGCAAAGCCGCCAAATACTTCGAGAAGTTTTTGCGGGGTGACGTAAAAGACCAGGCTACAGAAAACGATGCGATAAGCCGTTTGGGCGATAGTTATTTTGGGATGAAAAGCTATGGCAGCGCCTTAGATAATTATAATAAAATTATTGCCCGCCACAGCCAGGGCCAGGAATACGCATTGTTTCAACGTGGTATTATCCAGGGATTGCAGGGTAACCCTGATGCCAAAATAGCAACGCTGAACGGCCTGTTGAGCCAGTTCCCAAATTCGGATTATGCTGATGACTCTGCATTTGAGATAGCCTATGCCTACTTCCTTAAAAATGACGGAGAGCGTGCAAAATCAGATCTGACCGCCATGATACAGAAGTACCCGCACAGCAGTTACGTACCACGTGCTTACACTACTATCGGTTTGATAGACTATAATGCAGGCAATGATGACCTGGCAACAGAATCGTTCAAAAAAGTGGTATCAGATTACTCCTCTTCGGACGAAGCCAAACAGGCGCTGAAACAGGTTGAAAAGATCTACACTGATAAAGGTGATGCTGGGTCGTTCTTAACCTATGCCAACTCAACTGCTATTGGTAATTACAGCACTTCTGAGCAGGAAAACATTATGATAACCGCCGCCAACAACCTTTATTTAAAAGGCGACTGGCAGGGAACGGTGAATGCGGTTAATGCTTACTTTGATAAATTCCCAACCAAGCAGATCTACGAGAAACAGGCAAGGTTTATACGCGCACAGGGTTTAGCCAACCTGGGCAAAGCAGACGAAGCTGTTGTTGATTACAACGTTATCCTGAACGACTGGACAAGCACTTACAGCGAAAAAGCGTTGATCAGTATGGCTAAGTTGTACATGAGCCAGAAGAAATATAACGATGCCATCGTGTTCCTGAAAAGGCTGGAAACCAATTCTGAGTATAAGGCCGATTACACCTTCGCGGTAAACAACTTATTGTTATGCTACTCGCAGATAAATATGGCCGATGATGTGCTTAAGTACGTTAAGCTTGTACGCGATAACGAGAAAACATCACAAGAGGATAAATTTAAAACCGGGTTGTATGCCGGTAAAGCCTACTTACAACGCGGCGATACCACTGCAGCTGTAAAAGAGTTGAACTACACAGTTACCAATACCAAAACCATAGCGGCAGCCGAGGCTAAATACAATATTGCCAATGTAGAGTATTTACAAGGCAAGTATAAAACATCGCAAAAAACCTGTTTCGATTTGGTGAAGGATTTGCCTAACTACGATTACTGGGTGGCTAAAACCTACATCTTACTGGCCGATAACTATGTTGGTTTAAAAGACAATTTCCAGGCCAAGGCCACACTGCAAAGTATTATGGACAATTACAAAGGCGATGATGATATACTAACCACCGCCCGCCAGAAAATGAATGTGCTTGAGCCGCAAAAAGCCAAACAACAGGAAAAACCTGCCGATAAAAAACCGGTGGAAGAAACCAAACCGGTAGAAGAGACCAAACCGGCAGAACAGGAGAAGCCGGCCACAACCGAGCCTGCTAAAACAGAACCAACTACACAGGAAAACAAAGAACAATAGAACAAGACAAGCAATGAATTTAAAATACACCATAGCACTGCTTACCTTTTTAACGGTATTTTACTTTGTTCCTGCCAGCGCACAAACAAAGAAGACGACAGATAAGAAACAACCGGCAAAAACCGCAAAAAAACCTGCGGCCAAACCGGCAACCACCAAAAAGGCTAATGCAAAAACACTGGGCGACGCGGCATCTAAAGTGCAGGCCGCCGATACCACCAAAAAAGGCGGGCAAAATAACGCACCCAACAACAATAGCAGCCTTGCCGAAGAGATTGTGGTAACCACATCATACAAACCGGTATTGGCAGAGGCGGTAAAAATTCGCCGTAACCCCGATCTGGAAGATAAAATGCCATACAAGGCACCTTTAAGCTACACCCCGTTAGATAAAAAACTGGCACAGGATAATAATATACGCCAGCTTGATGCCATGAAAAGGCCGCAAGAGCAGGATTCTACCCAGTATAATAATTACGCAAAAGCCGGTATTGGTAGTATGAAAACCACCTTTGGAGAAGCTTACTTTGGCAACGGTAAAGATGAAGCCCTACAGGTTGGCGGTTATGTAAAACACCTGGCGCAATCAGGCAGTTCTTTAAACAAACAGAATGATAGCCGTCAGGAAATTGGTGTATTTGGTAAAAGCATCGGGACTGATAACACCCTTAGCGGCCGTATCACCTACAAACGCCATCAAACTTATTTCTATGGCCTTGATCAGGATTTAACCCCTCCCCCTGTTTTCGACCCGGCAAAACAAACCTTTAACACCATTGGCGCCGAAGGCGAGATAGCCAAGAATTTCAAAGACGAGGAAAACGCATTTACCTATGCAGCCAAGTTTAACGGCTATATATTTAACAATGCTTACAGCGCCAAAGAAAGCAACATTGTTTTAAGCGGCTATTTAAACAAAACCGTTAAGCAATTTTACGCGGGCTTAAGTGCGTCGTTAGATCTGGGTTCGCAAAAGGATATAGCCTACTCTAATAACAACAGTATCATTAGGGCCAACCCTTACATCAAGTTCCAGGGCGATAATTATAAGATAGATGCGGGTGTAAACATTGCCAAAGAGTTTGGCATGTCAGATCGTTTTTACATTTTCCCGGCTGCAAAACTGGAGTTACAGGTGGTACCTAAATACGTACGTTTATTTGCCGAAGCAAAAGGCGATATCAACAAAGCTTCTATCAGGGATTTTACGGATACTAACCCTTTCCTGGGCGAGAACATCAATCTGATCAACTCGGTAGATAAGTTGGATATCACACTGGGCTTAAAAGGCACACTGGCACCGGGCCTTGGTTTTAAAGCGGCTATTTATCGCAACAGCATAAAAAACCTGCCATTATTTGTAAACAACTTTGCTGCTACAACAAACAAATACCAGGTAATATATGATAATGGCGATGCGCGTGTAAGCGGCTTTAACGGCGAACTTGATTTTAAAGCAAGCGAAGACGTAAATGTTTACGGCCGTGTTGAAATTAAAGATTATAAAATGGCCAGCGAAGCACAGCCATGGAACCTTCCTAAATTTATCCTTACCGCGGGTGCAAGCATCCACGTGAATGATAAGGTTGACATTAACGGTTCATTAATGTTCCGCGGTTCAACACAGGACCCATTGCAATTAGCCACCAGTACGCCTACTGCCCCTGTTTACACCAATGTTAAATCATTTGCCGACTTAAGCGGCGGTGTTACTTATAAAATAAACAAACAGTTTTCGGTATTTGCGCAGGCAAATAACATACTGAATGCTACCAGCAAAACATGGGTTTATTACCCAAATTACGGGTTTAATATATTTGGTGGCGTAGGCTATGCGTTTTAAGCTTTTTGATGTTTTATAATTATCCGTACTTTTAGCGAATGGATGTAGGCTATTTTATAAGCGAACTGCTAGCGCAACATGGCGACGTAAGTGTGCCCGGTTTGGGTTATTTTGCCCGTACGCGCATAAACGGCCACTATAACGAAAAGGAGGGTAAATTATACCCGCCTACTTATAGCGTACAGTTTGATCCGCAAAATATTGAGGACGAAACATTGGCGCAATATATTGTAGATAAGAAAAATATCTCGCTGGCATCATCCAAGTATTTTACCGAAAAGTTCATCACCAATATAAAGTTGCAGGCACAATCTGCCGAGACTGCGCTGGGCGACCTGGGCTGGTTTTATACCGAGGGTTCGCAGTTGTACTTCCGCCCAAATACAGGCTTGAGCACCGACCCTGATTTTTTTGGTTACCAACCTGTTAACCTGCATAAATTAGGCAGCGCACCTGTGGTAACTGAACCCGCCGCTACACCCGTTGAAGATGAGTATACAGTTCCTGTAGCTGTGCCTCAGCAACAGGAAGAAACCGACGGATACCGGTTTGAAACCGATGAAGAGCATGAGGCCTACCTGGTTGATCTGGCCCGTAAAAGGAGCAGAAACTCAACCATTACATTTGTGGTACTGGCATTATTATTTACGAGCCTGGTTGTATACCTGGTAAACAGGTATAATCCATCGGCATTTAACCTGGAAGCCCCAAAACATAAGGTAACCAAAACCGAAGCTGTAATTAATGCAAAGGTTGAACAGCCTGAAGATAGCACTGCCACCGCGAAAGATACAGCTAAAACAAGTGTTAAGCCAGATACTATTTCAACCACTAAAACCACAGTAATTAAAGATACTTTGGCAAAAACACCCGCTACTGCAAACAATAATATCGCAGGGCCACGTTATGAAATATTAGGAGGCTCATTTGCTACTATTGAAGAAGCCAACAGGGCAATAAAAAATTATAAAACTTTAGGCATAGAGGCAAGGATATTAGAAAATGTGCCGGGCAGGAAACGTAAGGTTACCTTAGGCACTTACGCTACCAGGGCTGAAGCAGTTGCCGCACAGGAGAAAATTTTAAGTACAAAAAAAGTAAAGGAAGCTGATACTTATATTCAGCCATATAATATTAAATAAAAACAAGAGGCCTTTTAACCAGGGCCTGCAAATTTACACCACGATTTATATAGACACTATGATGTTATTATTGCAAGTTGCAGCAGATACCACCCAAAAAATAATTGATACCGCGCACCAGGCTACACAACAGCTGGCAAAAATACCGGAAGAAGAATTACGCTTTGGCGACCTGCTGATAAAAGGTGGTTGGGTAATGGTGCCTATTGGTATACTGGCCGTATTAGGCCTTGTTATATTTTTCGAGCGTTTTTTCACCATCCGTAAAGCATCAAAAGATGAGTCGCATTTAATGAGCCAGGTACGCAGCAGCATCCACTCCGGCGATCTGCAATCGGCTATTGCTATTTGCCGCAACAGCAACTCGCCGCTGGGCCGTATGCTGCAAAAAGGTTTATTACGTATCGGTCGCCCGATAAAAGATATTGAAGGCGCTATAGAAAACGTAGGCAAGCTGGAAGTATCAAAACTGGAAAAGAACATCGGTATCATCGGTATAGTAGCCGGTATAGCGCCCATGTTTGGTTTCCTGGGAACTATCGCAGGGGTGATCAAGATCTTTTACGATATCTCAAAAACCGATAACATCAGTATGGGTGTTATATCGGGTGGTTTATACGTAAAAATGGTAACATCGGCAGCAGGTTTGTTTGTAGGTATCATTGCCTATGTATGCTACCATATTTTAAATATGATGGTTGATAAAGTGATACTGAAACTGGAAACCGATGCCATTGAATTTATTGACCTGTTAGAAGAGCCAAGCAAATGAATTTAAGAAAAAGACATAAAGGCGCAT
>NZ_JBAZRC010000115.1:0-15790 GCF_041663085.1 Mucilaginibacter sp. | reverse complement strand
ACTGCGTAACAAACGGCCGCGCTCGGCCCTCATTATGGGCTTGTTCTTTATGTTTTACGGGCTGATATTTTACACGAACCCCAAACTGGGCGAAAGCTTTAAAATTTTTGTGGGTATGTTTATGACAGGGATCTTCATCATCAACTACGGTCAGTTTATGTTTAGCTGGCAGGCCTCGCATTTTGATGGCATACTGGTGAGCAAGGTTAAATTCACCGATTTTTTAAAAGCAAAATACCTGCTGTTCACTATTGTATCAACAGTAGCGTTTATACTCACCACGCCTTACGCTTACTTTGGCTGGCGCACAGTGCTTATTCACTTTGTAATGTACCTGTGGAATTTGGGTATCAATACCACCATTGTACTATACTTTGCCAACCGCAACTATAAACGTATCGACCTGAGCAAAGGCGCTTCTTTTAACTGGGAAGGCGTAGGTGCAAGTCAGCTGTTGCTGTCGTTCCCGCTGATACTATTCCCTTACGTAATTTATTTGCCGTTTAAGTTTATGGGCTATACCAACGTAGGCCTGGCGGTACTGGCAATAATAGGCGTAGCATTTATCATTACCCGCGACTTCTGGATCAAAAAGCTGGAAGCAGATTTTTACACAAAAAGATATAAAATAGCCGAAGGCTTCAGAAATAAATAACATGATTGAGATTAAAGACCTGAAAAAAGTTTACAACGGCGTAACTGTAGTAAACGTACCGAATGTACAAATAAACAAAGGCGAAAGCATTGGCCTTGTAGGTAATAACGGCGCGGGTAAAACCACCCTGTTCCGCATGATATTGGATCTGATCCGTGCCGATAAAGGCGAGGTGTTATTAAAGGGCGAAAATGTTGCCGGTGCTGAAGCCTGGAAAAACTACACCGCATCATACCTGGACGAAGGGTTCCTGATAGATTATTTAACCCCCGAAGAGTACCTGTATTTCATTGGTGGCCTGCACCAGCAAAACAAGGCACAGGTTGATGAAAAACTGGCTGGTTTAGCCGAGTTTTTTAACGGCGAGATCATCAACAAAGGCAAATACATCCGCGATCTGTCTAAGGGTAACCAATGCAAGGTTGGTGTTGGCGCTTGCCTGTTGCAACAGCCCGAGCTATTGATGCTGGATGAGCCTTTCGCTAATATTGACCCGAGCACGCAGTTCAGGTTGAAGAATATCCTGAAGGACCAGAACAAGAACCACGGCGTTACCACTATTGTATCTAGCCATGACCTGAACCACGTAACCGATGTTTGCGACCGCATCCTGCTGATGGAAAAAGGCGTGGTGATCAAAGATATTGCCACAAGTTCATCTACCTTATCCGAATTGGAAGAATACTTTGGCGTTGGGCAAAGTACTGCCGCTTATAATGTAGAAATTGATAAAGAAGAAAATCACTAATACCGTTTTATGTATTTGATAAGAGAGGCTACAACTGCCGATGTTGAAGCAATTTTGCAAATAGCACACCAAACCTGGTGGCCTACGTACGAGCCTTTACTGGGTAAAGAACAGGTGGCCTACATGCTGGGCGAACTATACACAGCCGAAAAAATCACTAAGCAGATTGCCGAAAAGCAACAAACCTTTTTAATACTTGTAGAAGATGGACAACCCGTGGCCTTCGCTGCCTACTCGCCACGCGAGGAAGATGCGGAGATCTATAAACTGCATAAACTTTATTGTCTACCTGCTACCCAGGGCAAAGGTTATGGGAAAATACTGATCAATGTGGTTGCCGATAAAACAAGAGAGGCCGGTAAAAGCACATTAGACCTTAATGTGAACCGCTATAACAACGCCAAAAGCTTTTACAAGAAAATGGGCTTTGAGGTAGTTTATGAGGAAGATATCCCGATTGGCCCATACTGGATGAATGATTTTGTGATGCGGAAGACTTTATAGAATATGTCATGGTGAGCCTGTCGAACCATTAGTAAAGCGGCGAAGTCTTCGACAAGCTCAGACTGACAGTAAGGCCGTCATGCTGAATTTATTTCGGCGTCCAAGCTGTCGCGAGTTTTCAACTTGTGATATTTCATGGCTGCAGCTTTCAGCCGCCGTAAGCTGACAAGCTTTTTAATTACCTACCCACACAAACATGATTCCCGATATATACAACCCAAGCAATATTCCCTCAATTCCAATGGTAGAGATCCCGCAAGGAAAAATTGAACTGCGTGACGACCGTACAAAACAAAAATGGACGGTTGAGATCGCCCCTTTTTTACTTGCTCAATTCCCGGTAACGCAACAACAATATTTTGAGGTTAACGATTCATCACCAGGTACGTTTAAAGGCGATAGACTGCCTGTTGAAACCGTAAGCTGGAAAGACGCGGTTACCTTTTGTAATTTATTATCGGCAAAGGCCGGGTTAAACCCTTGTTATTCCGTTGGCCAGGCAGAAGATATCATATTTGACTCAAAGGCAAACGGATTTAGGTTGCCAACAGAAGCCGAATGGGAATACGCCTGTAAAGCAGGTACAGCCGGCATCAGGTACGGCGAATTAGATTTGATTGCCTGGTATAAAGCTAACTCAGAAAAAACCAGCCATGAGGTAGGATTGAAAGAACCCAATGCCTGGGGGCTTTACGATATGCTGGGCAATGTTTGGGAATGGTGTTCTGATATTTATGACGAAACCGTTTACGGCTCCTACCGCATCATCAGAGGCGGCGGCTGGAGCGATGAGGAAAGGGGCTGTATGGCTACCAACCGCAGACGCAGCCATCCCACATCATTCAAAATTGATGACCTTGGGTTTAGGGTTGCAAGGAATATGTAAGAGGGCTTTACCCTTATTGCTGTCGCGGGCTTTCAGCCCGTGACACGGCAGGGCTGCAGCTTTCAGCTGCCGTAAGCTTGAAAGCTTACATTGTGCTACATCACGAGTTGCGCTGCGCTAAACTCGTGACAGCAAAGTATTATTCCCCGCTCGCAATGACGTGTGGGTACAAAAAAGGCGGATTGCACTGTGCAATCCGCCTTTAAATGTTGTTATAGAAGCGTTACGCCGTAAAGGCCTCTATCGCTTTTTCTATCCTGATGATTGTTTCGCTTTCGCCGAGTAGTTTGGCTATATCAAACACATGCGGGCCAAATTTGCCGCCTACCAGCATAATGCGGAAAGGCAGCATCACATCACCCGGCTTCAAGCCTTTTTCTTCGGCAAGGGCTTTGAATTTGGTTTCCAGTTCGGCGGCATCAAATGTATCGGGAGAGCTTAATACAGCGATAAACGCGGTAAAGAAATCGGTTTTAACATCTGTCCATTTTGGTTTAACTGCGTTCAGGTCGTACTCCGCAGGTTGCTGGAAAAAGTATGCTGATTGCTGATAAAAATCGGGTAATAAAACACAACGGTCTTTAACAGTATCGATAATTTTTAGCAGGTAGGTCTCATCTTTTACAATAACGCCTTTAGCTTTTAATATCTCCCAAACTTTTACTTTCAGGGTTTTGGCATCTGCGCGTTTTATCCACTCGGCATTGTACCATTTGGCTTTCTCAAAATCGAACTTTGCACCGGCTTTACTGATGCGCTCGATAGAGAATTTTTCGATCAATTCATCCAGCGTAAAAATTTCCTGATCGGTACCATCGTTCCAGCCAAGCATGGCCAGCAGGTTTAAAAAAGCTTCGGGCAAAAAGCCTAATTCGCGGAAACCCGGGGTTAGTTCATTGCTTTTAGCATCAAACCAGTTCATGGCATAAACCGGGAAACCAAGGCGTGCGCCATCGCGCTTGCTTAGTTTACCATGGCCATCGGGTTTTAATATCAACGGTAAATGTGCCCATTGCGGCATATCGGCTTTCCAGCCCAGGTACTCCCAAAGCAGGATATGCACCGGTGCAGATGGCAACCATTCCTCGCCACGGAAAGCATGTGTTATTTTCATCAGGTAATCATCAACCACCACGGCTAAATGGTAGGTTGGCATACCGTCGGCTTTTAATAAAACTTTATCATCAACCTGGTTGGTTTCAAAACTAACGTGGCCGCGTATCATATCTGTAAAACTCACCGTTTCTCCTTCCGGCATTTTTATGCGGATAACATGCGGGGTGCCCGCCTGTAATAGCTTTTCGGTTTCCTGCAAAGGCAGGTTCAGCGAATTGCGCAGACCGTTACGCGTGGCAAGGCCGTACTGAAAGTTCGGCACTTCCTTACGCTTTGCATCCAGCTCTTCGGCGGTATCAAAAGCGTAATACGCGTGGCCCTGTGCTACTAGTTTTTCGGCATATTCGCGGTAAATGGGTTTGCGCTCGCTTTGGCGATATGGGGCGTATTGGCCACCAACAACCGGGCTTTCGTCCGGCGTTATGCCACACCATTTAAGGCAATCTAAAATGTATTGCTCGGCGCCATCCACGTAGCGGGTTTGGTCGGTATCTTCTATACGTAAAACAAAATCGCCTTTGTGCTTTTTGGCAAACAGGTAATTAAACAAAACGGTACGCACACCACCCAGGTGTAAACCACCTGTAGGGCTTGGCGCAAAACGGACTCTTACTTTTTTATCTGACATCGCGCAGCAAAGATAACCCTATTAACCGTAAGCCAAAAGGTTGATGTAAAATGTGGCAGTTTACCTACAGATAGGCTATAAATAGTATATTTACTTCATCCTCCTGAACCATAATTATGCGGAATAATATCATTATCACAATAAGTATTTATATCCTTCTAAGCTCATGTACATCTGCTAACAAAACACCGGCCCTCTCAGATACGGTTTCAAAGCAAACTATTGCTAAAGTGGATACATCTAAAAGCTTTGAACAGCAGGTTTATTTTAGGATAGATAAAATATCATCAGGCCCCGTTTATGAGGATAAGAACCATGCGGATGTGTTTTACAGGATTCTTGAAATCCCAGAGGAAGAAAACATTTCACTATATGCCGAAAAAATTTCGATAGGTGAAGAGGGGGGCAATTATCAGTTAGTAAAAAGGATTAGATTGACCGATGAAAATTCAATTTTGCCGAAGTTTGGATTAACCAAAATGGATTCACTAAAGTTTGCGGATAGCGTTACGGTGTCGGGATATTTTAATGATAAAAAGCTGATTGTAAATTTAAACAACTTAAACAAGTGATTTTAAAGCTAAGTATCAGTAAGTTACTCCAACCCCTTATCAGGTTAATTATAATTGTAGGTGTATTATTTGTTGTTTGTTTTTCTTACGCCGGAGGATATGACCCTGCACTTTTGCCAGGATTACTTATTATTATTTGCATACCTGTATTGCCCACAATCTATCTTTTAATAGAATATTTTGTTGCGACTAACGGCTTGGTGACGGAGATAGGAGACGATTACATAAATGTGAAATATAGGAACGGGGGGGCGTTACATTACACATTCGATCAAATAGAAATTATTAAGCTATTTAAATCTGCAGGAATGGAAAAAGGGAGTATTCCATTTCAAACAGCAGAACGATATTATCATGCAGAAATTTTTACCAAGGACGGCAAGAAGATAATCCTTACATCTGTATTAAATGGTTTTGATAATGCGATGGATAAATTTGAAGGATTAAATATTGATATAACGAGAACGGTTTACTCGACTATTTATATTTAACCTGTTCGTCTACAAATACGTAACCCCGTCAAAAACCGATTTGGTATAATATATTGGCTCAAAAGCTTCATCATTCAGCATCTGGCAATCAGCCTTAACATTGGTGCAAAATACATCGCCAAATATGCTGGCAATAGCGGCATCGGCAGCGTCTCTGCCGGTGGCTATTTTAACCAGGCCGTTTAACGGAGCGAGTTTGGTTGCGTCGAACAGGATCCAGTCGCCGCCGATGTAGGCTTCAAAACAGGCATGAAAATCGGCCGGGACAAGGTTATAGGCATACCCCGTAAAGTACCGTGCCGGGATGGTCAAAGCGCGACAAAGTGCGATACCCAGATGTGCAAAATCGCGGCAAACACCGGCCTGCTGGGTAACGGTATCATAAGCGGAGGTTTCTGAATTGCTGAACCCGCTCAGGTATTCTACATTTTTATGAATCCAATCGGTTATGGCCACCACCTGCCGGTAGGTATTATCAATTTGCCCGAAGGTGTTGTTGGCTAAGCGGTACAGCTTGTCCGACTGGCAATACCTGCTGGGGTTTAAATAAGTTAGTACCGCCGGGTCAAACTTGCTTACCGGTACTTCCTGAAAATTGCGGTAATCTTTTATCTCGTAGTAATTATCAACAGTGGCCTCATATTTTATATTGACGGTGCCGGTATCGGTGATATCCAGCCGTACAAAGCGGTTTTCGCCATTGGTTGATGGTAACTCTTCGGCTTTAATGTAGGGGGCGATGCTTAGTTTTTCGTCTAATATGGTTTGGTGCGCTGTGCGCAGCGCGTGTACATTTAATATTAAAGTGCTGGGCGCCTTAACCTCATATCCTAACTCGGCCGAAACTTTAAACTTCATCTTTTACCTGTGGTAATTTTGCAAACGCCTTATCCATCCAATCTCCCGGGATATTTTGCAGGGCGCTTTTTAATTCATCATCCCACTGCGCCGATATACTGGCCATATCCTTTTGTGTATAACGCTGTTCTACCAGTTTAAATGTGCCTTTTTTGTACAGTATCACATCTATCGGGAAATCAACATTATTACTGCTTACCCGGGTGGAATCAAACGATAAAAAGCCGGCCTTTAAAGCCTGCCGCATGTCCGAATCTTCATCCAGCGTGCGGTTCAATATCGCCTTGCCATGGCCCGAGTTGCCTATTACTACAAAGGGCGCGCCAAGGCCAAGCTCAACCCAGTTCCCTTCGGGGTAAAGCATAAATAATTTATGCTCTTCATCATCCTTTAGCTGCCCCCCAATAATAGTGTTCAGGTCGAATTTAAAACCGGCTTTTTCCAGGTACGCCCTGTCCTCTTCGGCAACGCGGCGCACCTGCTGGCCAAATGCGTTAACCGCCTGGTAAAGCTTATCGTAAGTTTCGGTCTCTACCAATTCGTTAAAATAAACAACGGCCTTATCCCGTACCGACCGCAAACCGCTGGTCATGATAAACAGTGCGCCGCCATCTTTTTGTACCAGGGTTATCTTTTTTTTGATGGTGGTATCTGTACCCGAAGTAATGCGTGTATCGGCAATGGCTATTAAGCCTTCTTTAACTTTGATCCCTAAACAGTAAGTCATGACGTTTTTATATTTACCTATTGCTGCTGCTGTTGTTGTTGCTGCTGCTCAATCATCTCCATATATTTTGCGTAGCTGTTGCGGGCAATGGCCGTTGCATTTTTTGGAGCGGTTGAAACGGTAAATATATCTTTTTCTTCGTGAACCTGCCCGTCCTGGTAGCCTACAGACACGGATACCTCCAGCGTATGGCCCGCTGCGCCCTTGTAAACACCTTTAACCGGCGAGCAGTCGCTAAAGTTACGTCCAACAGCAAGGCGTACATGGTTCTCATTAGCCACGCAGTTGTTAGTCGGGTCTATTCCCAGCCAGCCGTAACCGGGCAGGTAGGCTTCGGCCCAGGCGTGGGTTGCTCCCTCGCCGCGCATACCGTCTTTGTTTGGGCAAATGTAGCCGCTTACGTATCGGGCAGGGATGCCAACCAAACGTAGCATCACCATTAGCAGGTGGGCAAAATCCTGGCAAACGCCCGCCTTTATTTTCCAGATCTCGTCAAGCGTGGTCTCCACGGTGGTTACCCCTTTTATATAATCGAAGTTTTTGTAAACATATTTGCAGAATTTTAACGCGGTATGGTAGGGTGTGTCTTCTGCTTTACGCTCGGCCTCTACTACCGGGCGCAATTCGCTCAGGCCTTCAAAGTATTCCTGCTTTAAAAAATCTATATAAGGTACAATGTAACGCAGGTTAAATAACTCGTTCCATTGCTCGGCCGAAAAGATATTATCCAGCGGCAAAGGCCTTGGGTGTGTAATGATAGATAACTGCGAGTTGATCACCATCAGGTTATGCGGCTCGGTGTAAGTAAAGCTGCCCACTTCGTTACCGTAATAATCAACATAGGTATCTACCTGCGGGTGGCCGCTTATTTGCAGGTCGTGTTTTAAAACATCCTGGTAAATGTCAACAATGGGATACAGGATGATCTTGTTGGCGCTATCGCGTACAAAGCCATCGTAGGCGTATTTGGTGGTATGTTGTATTTTAAATTCGGGCATAATAAATTCTATTTATCAGGAATTTGCAAAGTAATATTCGTTCAGCGAGTTGCCTATGCGGTACAAGTCTTCGCGCAGGCTGGTTAAATATTCGTGCAGGCCCATCTGGCGGATGCTTTTAACCGAACTATATTTGATATTGCTTTGCAGCTTCCCTATTTGAAATGATATCTCGCGGTAATCGTTAACGTTGCTATTGTTCTTCAGCCTGTCGAAATACCGCTGTATGTTGTTAACCGAATAGATAACCGAGCGCGGGAAATCATTATTCAGGATCACCTGCTCAATCACGTTATGCGCTTCCAGGCCGTCGCGATAGGTTTTTTGGTAAAGCTCATACCCGCCAATAGAAAGCAGCAAGTGTTTCCAATAAGTGATATCCAGTAGCAGGTCGGGATTGTTATTGATAGGCCCGAACTTTACATCGAGGATATCTATCGACTGAATGGCGCGCTCCAGGTATTTGCCAATATTCATAAAGCTGCGTGCCTGCCCGCGTTCCATGGTAATTTCGGCGGTGCCGTAGTACAGCATAACCTCTTTTATCAATACATCTAAAACGCCAATGGGGTCGTCCTTTTTCAGGCCGGCGACGATGCGGGGTTCTTTAGCGGTGTGGTAATACTCGTTCAGGCATTGCCAAAGGTCTTTTGGGATATGCTCCTGTACGCTGCGGGCGTTTTCGCGGGCAAGCGTGATGAGGTTGACAATAGAGTTGGGGTTTTCCTTATCTATCACCATATACTTTAAAACTGCGCGACTGTCGTCCCCTAATTTTTCGATCAGTTCTTCATCCGAGCCCGAAAAAATACGGATAACCGGCTCCCACGTAAACCCCGCAACCGAATCCTGCGACGAGGCGTAATTAGTCTTCAGCATCCTCAGGATACCATCGCTCCGTTCGATATAACGGCTTAACCAATAAAAACTTGCTGCTACCCTGCTTAACATATTTGCCTATTTCGGATTTCGAATTTTCAATTCGGATTTGTTTGTCCGATTGATCATTCTCTTGTTTCTAATTTCCTGACTCTATCAACTCTCTTAACAAAGCACCCACGTATCCTTACTCCCGCCACCCTGCGAACTGTTTACCACCAGTGAGCCCTCAGTTAAGGCTACACGGGTTAGGCCGCCGGGTACTATCTCAATGCCGTCCGGCCCGCAAAGGGCGTATGGCCTAAGGTCTATACGCCTTGGTTGCAGCACTCCGCCAATATAACACGGCGCTGCCGACAGGCTGATGGTTGGCTGCGCGATGAAGTTGCGCGGGTCCTTCAGGATCTCTTTTTTATACTTTTCTATTTCTTCTTCGCTGGATGCGTGGCCCATCAGCATACCATAACCGCCGCTTTCGTTGGTTTTTTTCACTACCATGCTGTTAATGTTCTTAAAAACGTATTCGCGTTCGTCGTCATTACTCAGGCGATGGGTAGGTACATTTTTGAGCAATGGCTCCTCGTTCAGGTAATACCGGATCATGTCAGGAACGTAGATGTACGTGGCCTTATCATCGGCAACGCCATTGCCTATGGCATTAACAATGGCTACGTTGCCTTTACGGTAAGCGCCCATCAGCCCGGCTACACCTAAAACGCTGTTAGGGTTAAATACCAGCGGGTCTAAAAAGTCATCATCCACCCGGCGGTATATTACATCAACCTGTTGCAGGCCGATGGTTGTTTTCATATACACCTTATGGTTGTTCACCACCAGGTCGCGGCCTTCCACCAGTTCAACTCCCATTAAACGGGCAAGGGTGGTATGCTCAAAATAAGCCGAGTTATAAATACCCGGGCTCAGCAAAACTATGGTAGGGTTACTGATCTGCCTCGGCGAAAGGGAAAGCAGGTTTTTATATAATATGGATGGATACTCGGTAACACTGCGTACGCCGCAGTTGGGTAGCAGATCGGGGAAAAGCCGTTTGGTTATTTCGCGGTTCTCCAGCATGTAGCTTACGCCCGATGGGGTACGCAGGTTGTCTTCCAACACATAAAACGTGCCGTCGTGGTCGCGTATCAGGTCGATACCTGCGATGTGTACGTAAACATCATAGGGTACGTTCAACTGGTACATTTCGCGCAAAAAGTGCGGGCACGAGTATACGATATCAATGGGCACAATACCATCCTTTACGATGAACTGGTTATGGTAAATATCTTTCAGGAAAAGATTAAGCGCGGTAAGTCGTTGTTTGATACCCTTTTCTACAAAATCCCATTCGGCGGCGGTTATCACCCGGGGGATGATATCAAACGGAAATATCTTCTCTATTCCTTCGCCGCTGTTGTAAACAGTAAAAGTTATACCCTGGGTCATGAACAAGCGCTTAGCCAGTTCTTCTTTTTTATTCAGATCCTCGGGCGATTCTTTGGCCAGGTATTCAATTACTTTCTGATAATGGTCGCGCACGATGCTTTTTTCGTTGTACATCTCGTCCCATACGCCATTTATTAGATTGTATTTTTCAAAATGCTGCGATTTGTACATAAAAACCTCCTTAAATCAGTAAAAAAACAACTATTTGCCACTCAATATGTTTTTTGTAAATAGTTTTTGATTGCGTTTGCTTGTTTTCTTGGTAAATTATGAAAAATAATGATTAATTGATGCAAAATTTATATTAAAATAGAATAAATATCTTAATATTTTGAAAAAAAACATTGCTGTTGTGTGGTATTTATGCCGTAATTGCAACTTATGATTGTTGAACAAGCGGGTTCGTCTGCAATCGTTTTAGTATCTTTTTTATCGAAAAGGTGAATAAAATATAATTAACCGGTAAGTACTTGTTAATTTATAGGCTACTATATTTAATGCTTTTGCTTGCTTTTTTAAACGGAGCATGTACATTTGAAAATCATCAACCAATACGCCCAAAATGAAATTTGCACTTTTTTTACCTGCATTATTACTAACAGCATCGGTACATGCGCAAACAGATACCGCCACTAAAGCAGCAGCCGCTATTGTAAAAGAAAATTTTAGTGATGATTGGGCCGACCTGCGCCATTACGAAGCAGAGAATAAATTGTTGCCTGTTCCCGCACCCGGGGAAAAGCGCGTAGTGTTTTTAGGGAGCTCGATCTTCGAATTCTGGAAAACACGCCTGCCCGGGTATTTTGAAGCGCATAAAAACTACATCGACAGGGGTATTGGCGGGCAGATAGCACCCCAGCTACTGCTCCGGTTTCAGCAGGATGTTATAGCCCTGAAGCCAAAAGCGGTAATTATACTGGCCGGGAGTAATGATATTGCAAGCACAACGGGGCATGTAACCAACGAGCGTATTTTGGATAATATTAAATCGATGGTAGAATTATGCCGTGTACATAAAATTATACCTATACTATGTGCCTACGTACCCATCAATGAATATCCGTGGCGTAAAGGGTTCCCGGCTGCAGAAAGAATAATAAGCCTGAATAAAGTAATAACAGCCTATGCCGCCCAAAACAAGTTGATTTTACTTGACTATTACAGCCCCTTGGTGGATGATAAAAAAGGGACGCGCGCCGACCTCACCATTGATGGCGTGCACCCCAATGCCGCCGGGTATAAAATAATGGCCAAAGTAACAGACGAGGCCATTGCAAAAGCATTAAAATAAACGTACTGTAAGATGAAAATAGCTACCTATAATGTTAATGGTATAAACGGCCGCCTGCCGGTGCTGCTGCGCTGGCTGGAAGAAACTGCGCCCGATGTTGCCTGCCTGCAGGAGCTGAAAGCACCCGATGAAAAATTCCCCGAACATGCCATTAAGGATGCCGGTTATAATGCGATATGGCACGGGCAAAAAAGCTGGAATGGTGTAGCTATACTTGCCAAAAATTTAGAGATCAAAGAAACCCAACGCGGCCTCCCGGGTGACCCGGACGATACTCATAGCCGCTACATTGAAGCTGAAGTAAACGGTATTACCATTGGTTGCCTGTACCTGCCAAATGGCAACCCGGCCCCCGGCCCCAAGTTTGAATATAAGCTGCGCTGGTTTGAACGTTTTACCGAACATGCCGCCAAATTACTTGCATCGGGCAAACCGGTTGTGTTAACCGGTGATTATAACGCTATACCTACCGAACTGGATGCCTATAAAGCCGAACGCTGGGTAGAAGACGCCCTCTTTCGCCCGGAAACACGGGTGGCCTTTAAAGCACTGGTTGATCAGGGTTGGACGGATGCCATACGCAAGCTTAACCCCGATAAGGTTATTTATACCTTTTGGGACTACTTCCGCAACGCATATGGCCGTGATGCCGGTTTGCGGATAGATCACTTTTTATTAAGCCCAGATTTGGATAAACTACTTTTAGCCGCCGGGGTTGACCGCAACGTGCGCGGCTGGGAAAAAACCAGCGACCATGGCCCGGTGTGGGTAGAGCTGGCAGATTTTTAGGTTTTTTAATCCAACTCTCCTTGCAGGCCCTCTTCTTCCAGGTCAAGGCGGTTTTCTACCTGGCGTATTATATCGTCATCAAATTTATCTTTGGTACGAAACTGGTGCAGCTCTGCCCGCTGCTGCTCAATAATGGCTGATACGATACTTCGGAAACGTGTTATCATTTTTTTGACTATCTTTTTTTGAGGCTCATTGTAACACGATTCTGAATATAATTTCAATTTGTTTTTTAGCAGGTCGAGCTTGTTTTGCAGCAGCGGGTTGCTTTTAAGATCGAGCGGGTAGTTTTCACCTAACTCTTCAACAGCCCGCTCTAAAAGGGCTATCTCAATTTCCAATACCTGCTGATCATCAGGATCAGGGTTGGACGGATGCCATCCGCAAGCTTAGCCCCGATAAGGTTATCTATACCTTTTGGGACTACTTCCGCAACGCTTACGGCCGTGATGCCGGTTTGCGGATAGATCACTTTTTATTAAGCCCAGATGTGGATAAACGACTTTTAGCCGCCGGGGTTGACCGCAACGTGCGCGGCTGGGAAAAAACCAGCGACCATGGCCCGGTGTGGGTAGAGCTGGCAGATTTTTAGGTTTTCTAATCCAACTCTCCTTGCAGGCCCTCTTCTTCCAGGTCAAGGCGGTTTTCTACCTGGCGTATTATATCGTCATCAAATTTATCTTTGGTGCGAAACTGGTGCAGTTCTGCACGCTGCTGCTCAATAATGGCGGATACGATGCTTCGGAAACGTGTTATCATTTTTTTAACAACCTTTTTTTGAGGCTCATTATAACACGATTCTGAATATAATTTCAATTTATTTTTGAGCAGGTCGAGCTTGTTTTGCAACAGCGGGTTGTTTTTAAGATCGAGCGGGTAGTTTTCACCTAACTCTTCAACAGCCCGCTCTAAAAGGGCTATCTCAATTTCCAATACCTGCTGATCATCAGTTTTATCCTCAGAAAGCGGTTCGGGCTTTAACCAGCGCACTATCATCGGTAAAGTAAGGCCCTGGCCAACCAGGGTAACTATTATGACAACAAAGGTTATAAACAGTATAAGGTTGCGATGTGGAAAAGGCTGATTGTTTAGCAGCAAAGGGATAGATAGGGCTGATGCCAGTGAAACAACGCCGCGCATGCCTGTCCAGCTTACTATAAGCGGGTTGCGCCACCCGGGCCTGCTTTGCGCCACCGTAATATATTGGCTGATAAAACGTGTAAACCATGCAGAAAATAAACCCGCGAACAACCTTATTATAATAACAACCGCCGTGATGATGAGCGCTATTTTAAGGGCGTTGGCTAATGATACGTCTTTTAACCCGGCAACAATTTCGGTAACCTGCAGGCCTATCAGGAAAAAGATAACGGCGTTAATAATAAACACAAGAGATGGCCAAACTGCGTTTGATTTTAGCCGGCTGCTATGGGTTAAAACAAAATGGTTTCTGTATGATATAAACAGGCCACCACTTACCACAGCCAGCACACCCGATGAATGCAGTTCTTCTGCAATGATATAGATGATATATGGCAGCACCAGCGAAAACGCGATATCGAGGTTTGAATTGGTGGGCAGCCAGCGGTAAATAGCATAAAATATCAACCCCAAAACCAGCCCGATGGCGATCCCCGAAAACGTAACCATTAAAAAGCCACCTGCGGCATTGTACCAGGCAAAATTACTGCTGATGATAGCTGCCAGTGCAAACCTGAATATGGTTAAACTGCTTGCATCGTTCAGCAGGCTTTCGCCTTCTAAAATGGCTACTATCCCCTTGGGCATTTTTATAAAACGTAACACTGACGTTGCCGCCGCAGCATCGGGCGGGGAAATAATAGCGCCAAGCAAAAAGCCCTGCGCCAACGAAAAACCGGGGATAAGCAAATGGCTTACTATAGCCACGGCCGTTGCCGTGAGTAAAACATAACCCAAGGCCATAACGGTAATAATGCGGCGCCATTTCCAAAGGGCTTTCCATGACGTGTTTTGAGCGGCATCGTACAATATCGGGGGCAGTATCACCAGGAAAACAAGATTGGGGTCGATATGAATATTGGGTATGCCGGGTATAAAGCTGCAGGCTAAACCAGCTATCACTAAAAATATAGGGTATGCTATTTTTAACTTATTTGCCACCACAACCAGGAAAGAAACGCTGAGAATAAGCCCCAGGCATACCAGCAATATTTCGTGCATTAAAAACGGCTTTATATGTTTACTGCAATATAAGATAAAAAACATTAGGTGTAATAGCCGACAGTTTATCCGGGCGGGCTTAATCTTATCGAAAAGCGTATGGGTAAATCGGTATTATTTGTTATTCTTGAAGTTATAACACCTAAAGAGCCAATGACCGACGAAAAGGTAAGCCCCGAAATTCTAAAAACCAAACAGCACTTCGAGATCCTGGACGGTTTAAGGGGCGTTGCCGCCTTGTCTGTTGTTGCCTTCCATTTTATGGAAGTGGCTTATTCAGATTACAGCCAAAACTTTATAGCGCATGGCTTCCTGGCGGTAGATTTCTTTTTCTGTTTATCAGGCTTTGTTATAGGCTATGCTTATGATGACCGGATTGGCAAAATGGGCGTTATAGAGTTTTTTAAATCGAGGATCATCAGGCTGCACCCATTGGTTATTTTCGGGTCGGTATTGGGTTTATTGGCTTTTTTGTTTGATCCGTTTGTTGGTCCGGTAGGATACGGCTTGGGTAAAACCGTGTTGATCTTTGTATGTTCCATATTCCTTATCCCCTTCCCGGTAATGCCAGAGCGGGTTTTTAACCAGTTTGGTTTAAATGCCCCGGCGTGGTCGTTGTTTTGGGAGTATGTGGCTAATATTTTTTACGCTTTTATATTGTTCCGCTTAAAACGCAGCTGGCTTTTTTTATTAACCATAATTGCAGCTGTGGTACTTTGTTTTGTTACCTACCATGCAGGCAATATTATGGGCGGCTGGGGCAAGGGTAACTTTTGGGATGGCTGCGCGCGCATCAGTTATTCGTTTTTAGCGGGGCTGCTTGTTTATCGCCGCCGCTGGATCATCAAAAACAAGCTCGGCTTTATGGGGATAGCCATATTGCTTATGCTGGCCTTTTTAATGCCCTTTACAAAATGGAACTGGGTAACCGAGCCATTGGTTGTTTTACTTTATTTCCCGTTATTGGTGGCGTTGGGTGCCGGGGCAACACTTGCGCCGGGGC
>NZ_JBAZRC010000114.1:0-15810 GCF_041663085.1 Mucilaginibacter sp. | reverse complement strand
TGCATTTGCTATATCGCGTTGACTTTCGTTGCTGTAAAAAATGGCAGAACGGTAGGAAGTACCTACGTCATTGCCTTGCCTGTTCCGTGTTGTAGGATCATGGATCTGGAAAAAGTATTCCAGCAGTTTACGATAAGATAAAACCGAGGGATCAAACTCAACAGCTATCGCTTCAGCATGCGTGCCATGGTTACGATAGGTTGCATTAGGTACATTGCCACCTGTGTAACCTACAACGGTAGAAATAACACCCGGATAATGCCTGATCAATTCTTCTACTCCCCAAAAACAACCGCCGGCCAAAATAGCTTTTTCAGTACTCATATCGCTTTATTCTAATTATAAACTAAGATAGGTTACAAATAGTCAAATGTCAATAATCCGACGTCGCAAACCGCTCATTTTACCCTTAGCTTACATATTAAGGCTGCATCACATAATTTGTTTTATCATTTTATATAGCGGCGCGCATTAACCTCGTTTAACCGCGAAATGTGTTAAGGACTTATACCCAGCAGCTACGATTATTAAACAGCTTAAAAACCAAAGTGTTACAAGTAAAGGCGTACCCATTATATATACCTGGTTTAAAAAACCTTTCATCAACAGTCCGTTCAGTAGCATCAGCAGGATAATGGTATCTAATACTAACGGCAAAATAAGTAAAGCTATAAATATGGTAAGCTTACGTTTATTGGCTATGGCACGATAAGCTGTTACAAGCGGCGGCACACAAATCAGCGCAACAATAACAAACCCCAGTAATTTTATCCATATCAAATTTGAATGACTGGCATTCATCAATAGCGAACGTAGCCCGTAAACTTCATCGCCCGAACCGGTTGCCGCCATATAGATGCGCCCGAAGGGCATATTGCCTAAAATAAATACAAGCCCTAATGATCTTATTGAGGTTGATGCACCATGTTTAAGCCAGTATCGGCCCAGCCAAAGCATTATAAACGTAAATACAGGCCCGGCAAAGGTGGCTATCTGCGGATAGCTTACATTGCAGGTTTCGCAAAGCCGCCATACATTAAAATCGCGGGTACCCCAGGCGCCGCATAGTATTCGCCCCGTTATGATATGGACAAGCTCGTGCAACTCGTGCATCAAAAAAAAGAAGAACTGGAAGATCAGCAGGCTTTTAAAAGTTAACCGCAGATATAAAGGCTGTGTAAGGCTCATGATGGCATAAGACTACGGTATAGGATAGCAGGTTACACCTTCTAAAATGCAAAAAAATAGTCCTGCAAATTGCATGCAGGACTATCCATTTGAAAATATTAGTTAATGATTAAAAACCTAAGCCAAGGGTAAATGCTTTAACATTACCTGTAAACGTAGCGCCTGCGGTTGCCGCACCTGTTGTAAGATTAATGGTATAAACCTTGGTTACCCCGCCAACAGTTAATAAAGCGTAGGCTGTCCCGCTGGTGCCACCAATATCAAATCCATTAGTAGCGGTAGTAGTTACGCCTAAGGCACCAATGGCAGTTAATGTGCCGTTATTAGGCGGGTCTTGTTTGTATAGCATATTGGTTTGGGTATCAATATCAAATAGCACAGTTGCCGTTGCACCGGCAAAGTTATTGGTATAAGCAGCAGCTGTAATAGATGGTGTACCCGGCGATAATGCGCCATCAACAAATGCAATAAGTCCATCATTAGGGTTTGCCCTAAGGTTTTGGCCGGTGTTACTTACTATACGTACCCTATCAACCGTTGGGTTAAAATCAAACCCAAAATCGGTGCCCGAAAGCGGCGTTGTAAAAGGGGTGGTACCAACAGCCAAAGCTGCGCCCGATGCCGCGTTAACAGTATACAACCGACTGGTGCTGCCTAATGCATAAAGCTGGCCGTTAACCGGGCGAAAATCTATCCCCAGGATATTTTCGCCTGCTGCAATACCGGTAATAGCTTTTATTACGGGTGCAGGGTTTGTGGGGTTAAAAATCATCAATTCGTTAGCTGCGCTAACCGCATAGGCTACCGGCTGTGTGGGTATAGCAAGTGAGGTAATTATACCTGTAAAATCATTTTTAATTTTGGTTGCTTTACCTGTTTCCAGGTTAATACTGTAAAAGCTTGATTTATTGCCTGCGGTTAAAACGGCTAATGCAGTTGTACCATCAGGGCTTATGTCAAAGCCACCGGCAATTTGGGCGTCAAAGCCAAGTGAGCCAACTTCAACCAGTTTGCCATCATTTGGAGGGTCTTGTTTATAAAGTTTATCGTTAGCAACATCAATAACATATAAAACTGTTGCACTTGCACCAGCCTTATTTTGCGTGTATGCAGCAGCAGTTACTGTAGCACCGGCAGCACCATTTATAACCCCGTCAACTGCGGCAACAGTGCCGGTTTCCGGGTTTAAACGCAGGTTCTGACCAGATACAGTTACCAGGCGTATCCTGTCTACAGTTGGATTAAAATCAAAACCTACCGTAGTGCCCGTAATAGCGGGGGTAAATGCGTTATTACCTATGGCGCGTGCTACGGCAGTTTCGGTATTTATAACATAAATACGGCTGCTGCTGCCAATACCATAAAGCTGGCCTGTTGCCGGCCTAAAATCAATACCTAAAATAGTTTCGCCGGCTTGTAAACCAGTTATTGGGGTTTGTTTGGTTATAGATGCCGCGTTTTTTGCATTTACACTAACCAACTGGTTATCCAGGGTTATGGCAAAAACTGCTATGTCAGGCCCTGTAATGCTTTGATCGTTTTCGGGTGGGGTTACAATCACCTTGTCTTTTTTGCAAGATGCAGATATAAGTACAATAGCTGTTGCGCATAATACGGCCAGCTTTTTTATAGAAAAGTTAAATGTTTTCATGTTTGATAGGTGTTAATAATTTACAATTTGTGTATGCCGGTAATGGCTTTAAAAGGGCGTAAATTAAGACCTATCGGGTGGGGGGATAATTATAGTTTGGTAGTAAGATAAATTGTAATTGTTGCTGTATACTGTTAAGTGTACAATATTTGTATAACATATAACATGTACAGGGCTGTTAGAATAGATACTGGCAAAATCTTTTTCCTTTTCCAGGGAGTTAGGGGTGGATTTTTTTTCGCCATCATTCTCTTCGGTACCTATTGAAATTTCCTTGCCTGATAATTTACCTTGCGAAAATATAGGTGTAGCAATTTTGCACCCTAAAAAAAGGATCAAAAGCGTGCCCATAAAAACGCGCAAAAAGGTGTACCGGTTAAAAAATGCAATTATCACGTAAAGTTAACAATGGGTAGATTGTTAATGCAGATACGTAAAGGTTGCCTGGTCGGATTTTCTGAGCAGTACCGTTAGTTACAACTTATGGCGATAATTAATATAAAATCTACGCTTCTTCCTTAAAATAAACCTTATAATAGTTCATCGCCTTATCATCATCAAAACCCTTTTCAATGAGTTTATTATCGCCATGAATATAGATGTGGAAATTCTTATCAAGCTTTAAAACGCTTTTATAGATGCGTGCCTGTTTTTTAACAGCGTTGCCCGAGATCTCGAAGCTATCACCGATAGGGGTATCAAATTCCTCTTCGTACTGGCTTTTAAATGTTTTAAAGGATGCAATGGCTTCGGGATTGCTGATCACTTCTTCGCTAAACTCATCCAGGTCAAAAGTTTCTTTTTCCTTAAAGTATTTCATTGAGCGGTTCAGCAGGTCTATCTTATCGGCCTTGCTCATTTCAAACTCATCGTCGAGCTTTTGGGTTACAAAGTTTTTGTACACACCCAGCGCATTACTGGTTTGGTTAAAGCTATCGTTGCGGATCTTTAATTGTAAAAACTCATCTTTCCAATAAACCGCGGCATCCTGCCCGCCGCTCACCTTATCAACCACAACCACCTTGTAGCCGTTCTCTTTTTCGATGTTGAAGATCAATACACCTTTATCCAGCTTGTTAATATTGATGGCGTCCTGCTCATAGTCAACCGCGAAACCGCCCTGGTCCGGGTATACCTTCAGGTAGGTCTCTTTATTTTCAGATTTAAAAATACCGATAGCATCCAGTGGGTTGCCTTCAATCTGTACGTTGTTAAAATAAACAACATATAGTTCGCCGCCTTTTATATTGGGGTGTGTGCTAACTTTATACAGGTGTTTGGCAATCTGTTCAGACATTTCGTGAAACCGCTCTTTATCCTCAAACACCTTTGTAGTAAAATTATGCAGTTCGTTAAGGGCAAGGTCGCCACTGCTGTGCATCAGGTGGTAAACCTCGTTCGCTTTTTCAAGTGGTTTTAAAAAATATTGCATCAGCAGGTTTGGGATAATTTCGTCCTTTAGTGCCAGCGGCTGCGCAGACAGGGCGTACATTTCACCTACAGATTGGTTGCCAACATGGTGTACAGAAATAGTATCGAGCGAGGCTTCAAAAAAAGTTACCATAGTGTGGCGAAGATAATTTTTTTAAGTCATTTGTCATCGGTCAATAGTCATTGTAAAGTAGTACAAGGTTTAGGTTTAACTGTTCAACGGT
Source organism: Mucilaginibacter sp. (assembly GCF_041663085.1). Taxonomy (GTDB): domain Bacteria; phylum Bacteroidota; class Bacteroidia; order Sphingobacteriales; family Sphingobacteriaceae; genus Mucilaginibacter. Next base: position 11,316 of record NZ_JBAZRC010000114.1, on the reverse strand, counting down.
AATTTGTTTTACTTTTGCAGTAAGTTGGCAAATGCAACCAACGACTAATGATTTAAGGACTGATGGCTGATAATAAAGAAGAAACCATAGTAGCGCTTGCTACACCGAACGGAATAGGTGCAATAGGGGTTATCCGCTTATCGGGCCCTGATGCTATAACTATTGCGCAACGGGTTTGGAAAGGTAAGGACCTTACCAAACAGGCCTCGCATACGCTGCATTTTGGGCGTATTGTTGACGGCGATATGGAACTGGATGAAGTGGTTGCATCTTTATTTGTAGCACCAAGGTCATACACCCGTGAGAATGTGGTGGAGATCTCCTGTCACGGCTCTAATTATATCATCGAGTCCATTATTAAATTGCTGATCAAAAACGGCGCACGTGCTGCTAAAGCGGGCGAGTTTACCCTAAGGGCATTCCTAAACGGCCAGCTCGACCTTTCGCAGGCCGAAGCCGTTGCCGACCTGATAGCCTCTAACTCTAAAGCTTCGCAACAAATAGCCCTGCAGCAGTTACGCGGTGGCTTTAGTAATCAGCTTGCGCAATTACGAGAGCAATTGGTACAATTTGCCTCGTTAATAGAGCTTGAACTTGATTTTGCCGAAGAAGATGTGGAGTTTGCCAACCGCGATCAGTTAAAAAAACTAACCCATGAGATCACCCGGGTTATTGGTAGCCTGATACAATCTTTTGAATTGGGGAATGCTATAAAAAATGGCGTAAATACTGTAATAGCAGGTCGCCCTAATGCAGGGAAGTCTACCTTGCTGAATGCACTTTTGAACGAGGAGCGTGCTATTGTGAGCCATATTCCCGGCACCACGCGTGATACTATTGAGGAGGTGCTCAATATTCAGGGTATCAACTTCCGCCTGATAGATACTGCAGGCATCCGCGAAGCGACCGATACTATTGAGCAAATAGGGGTACAGCGTACTATGGAGAAAATAAGCCAGAGCGCTTTATTAATTTATGTTTACGATGCCGATCAAATAACACTTGCCGACCTGAATAGCGATATAGAAAGCCTGCAAAAACCTGGTATTACCATGTTATTAGTGGCAAACAAAGCCGATCTTTTAAATCAGGAACAGTTATTAGCCTTGCCGCATACAGATAAAGCAATCATCGTATCGGCCAAAGAAAAGCAGTATATTGATGAACTGAAAAATAAGATATACGCTGCTGCCATAAAAGAGCAGTTAAGTGGCCACGAAACGCTGGTAACCAACATTCGCCACTTGGAAGCCCTGCAAAAAACCGAAGAAGCGTTAATAAGGGTTTTGGATGGGATAGATACAGTCACATCTGATTTTTTGTCGATGGATATCAAACAAGCCTTGCATTACTTAGGTGAAATAACTGGTGTTGTTACTACGGATGATTTGCTGGAGAATATATTTAGTAAGTTCTGTATCGGCAAGTAGACCCTCCAAACATCGCCTAAAAACGACCAGTAACGACAATTAACTTCCTCATTGTTAGTAACTTATGGATATGGCAATGGTCGTTATTTGCCATTATTTTGCACCGTTTTTCTTAAATTTGTTACTATTCTGTAACTCCAAATCAATTTTTTGAGCAAGAGAAAATTTAGGGGAAATTATGTCGCTTAAAAGCGCTTATTGACGCTTAAATACCCTTAATGAAGCTTAAATGACCTTGGAAGTGGGGAGATAACTACTGACAACAATATCAGTGGTTATCTCCCCGGTAATTTCGCCATTGTGCGCTAATTCGCTGATTGTGAGTTTTTTATGCCGAAGAAATTATTGAAACAGATTTGATGTAAAATTTGAGGTTTTCCAATGAGCTCCAATATAACAGTAAATAGGATATGCGAATGTTGTGGTAACGTATTCCAGGCTAAGACCACGGTGACGAAGTATTGTAGTAAGCTCTGCAATAAACGTCACGCCAAGCAAAAAGCCAGGGCCGAAAAAATCGCGCCGGTCGAGCAATTAATCGAGAAGATGGTCAGCCATCATCAACAGGATCTGCCTTCACGGGAATTTTTGAGTGTTAAGCAGACAGCTAAACTTTTGGGCGTATCCGAACGCATCGTTCACGGCTTGGTTAAAACGGGGAAGATCAGGTCTGCTAATTTATCTCAACGAAAAACCACTATCTACCGCCAAGACATTGATAAGCTGTTTACTTTGCCCGAGCGTACACCCGCGCCCGAGAAAGATCCGGGCATTGACGAATGCTATCATATGGCTCAAGCCCAGGAAATTTTCAATATCTCTGAGAAAGCGCTTTATGATATTATCAAAAGAAATAATATAAAAAAGTTCCAGTCCGGGAAGTTTACCTATGTGGCTAAAAAAGCACTGGATGGAATATTTAACTTAAATATAGTATCATGCCAAAAGTAACTATACGTAAACGTCCGCTGAAAGATGGCAAAGAATCGATCATGCTGGACTATGCTCCTCCTTTGAAAAATCCGAAAAATGGGAAACCGCAGCGATTTGAATTTTTAGATTTATATACCTATGAAAACCCTGCATCGCGATTGGAGCGTAAGCATAATTCTGAAACGAATAATCTTGCTGAAAATATCCGTGCCCAACGGCAGCTGGATATACAAAACCGCAAATACGGGTTTAAATCAGATAGGGACAGAAGTGGAAATTTTGTGGAATATTTTAAAGCGTATACCCGCAGCAAGCAGAAGACACTTTCAGATAATATGGCGATGGCTTACCGGTATTTCGTTGCGTTCATTGGTCATGACGTTACGTTCTATGAAACCGATGAATATTTAATAACGGATTACCGGAATTTTTTGCTCAGCGGCCCTGGTATAAGCAGGCGTGGCACTCCCATATCAAAGAATACGGCAGTCAGCTATTTTGCTAAATTGCGAACTTGTTTACAGCGCGCCTATAAGCAGAAACTTATCACTGATGATCTTTTTAGCCTGGTGGATGCCATCAGTCCCAAAGAAACCTATAGGGAACAATTAGAGATTGAGGAATTTCAATTGTTAGCTAATACACCCGTAAAGGAAACGCTCATCAAAAGAGCTGCCATCTTTGCCGGCTTAACCGGCCTGCGATTTTCAGATGTGCGAACGCTGAAGTGGTCAGAGGTTAGGGGCATGGCAGGTAAGTACACATTGCAGTTCACGCAAGAGAAAACGGAAGGTGTGGAGATATTGCCGATTTCGGACCAGGCAGTAGAAATTCTTGGGGAGCGTGGTGAACCGGAGGCCAGAGTTTTTAAGGGATTAAAATATAATCAGATGCGGGCGTGTTTCAAGGTCTGGCTTAAAGATGCAGGTATTACCAAGAATATTACATTTCATAGTTTCCGGCACACTTATGCTACGCTACAGCTAGAGTTTGGAACAGAACTTTATACCGTATCCAAGATGCTAGGCCACCGCAGCATTAAGACAACACAGATCTATGCTAAAGTAAAGGACAAGAAGAAGTTTGAAGCAGCCAACAAGATCAAACTGGATATGCGTTGGCACCAGGAAGCTATGGATTGAAACGCCGACGATAGGTTGATGTTCTATTTATTGCTTCCTGCTCAATTTCCGCTGTAGTTTTCTTTTTACCCGTCCTGATCCATTCCATAAGTTCTTCCCGGTCAAAATAAAGACGTTTGCCAGGCTTATTGACCGGAATGTCTTTGCGGCTTACCAATGTGTAAAGCGCTGCGACAGTCATATTTAAAAATTCAGCGGCTTCCTGGACATTGAGCATGGTTTTCCTCTCATCATCTTTAGGCTGTAACTTGAGAAGCAGAGTTTCAAGACGCTCCACCTTTTCTAGAAGTAATTTTACCGCATCCGGGAGTTTCTCAAAACCAAATGATTCCATTGTCAGCCCGTTTTTTAGGGGCTTCAAAGATATATCGTGTTGTGTTTACGGATTGGTTGCCAAGAGGGTGGCAACCTCCTTTTTTTTAAAGGCTTGTCTTACAAGGTCGCTTGTAAGTCAAAGAATGGTTACCGGGCAACCTGTTTTGAAGTGAAAACGGAAAAAGTGGTTGAACGGCGCGCGGCGCGCTGATCATTGGAATGGTTCATATATTTCTAAGAGCGCATCACTGGGGGTTAATGCTTCAATTATGAGATGTTTTACAACTTTCCAGTTCAGTCCTCCGTTTCCGCAACCCAATGCAGGTATAGCAAGCGTGGCAATTTGATGTGTTGCGATTGTCTCAGCTAGCACCTCCAGTCCCTGCTCGACAAAACGATATTCTGACGGTAACCGCCAATGCGTTTTAGTTGGAAAATTGATAATTAAGCGTTCGCCCATGAGTAGGCTCGTATCCTTTACTAATAATATTTCACCTATTTTAAAAGTGCGGGCAAGACAGGCATTACGATAAATGCTGTAATTATGCGGAAATTCATTTTTAAACTGGAGTGCAACGCCTTTGCCCATTACGCCAACTGTATTTACCGTGTTAACCAGCGCATAACGTTCGCTATCCATAATATTTCCTGATTGGGAGACGAGCATATTATTCCAATTTGAGTGGTTGGGTAATAAAAGTTTTTAGGTTTACAAATGCGCCACGGTTGAATATCATGCCCTGCTGAAAGAGTTGCCATAGTAAGGAAGCGCCAATTGTAGCTACCGAAGTGTTGATGAACAAATCCTGTTTGGTCAAGGCTTCGGCTAATGAACAACTTGGTGTCTCGTCAAATTGGTCAGCCTTTTCCAGTTGGTCTTTGAACATTTCGGTTATGAATGGCAATTCGGCTACCGCCCTATATTTTTCTGATTCGGGCTGCTTTATTTTACCTATGGTCGATAATACAACCTGTCCTGTATCACGGCTGTTGCCCAAATCCATCCAGTAAATGGGACGTTCCCTATCAAGGCTTCGGTGAATATTGAGTTCATAAAGCAATTCGCTTACTTCAAACCTTGATTTCGCAGTATCAACGCAGGTTATAAAAAGGTTCGCTTTATAAGCGTCGGTATTGTAAAAGTCATCGGCAAAACGATGGGTGCGGGCTTTCCAGTTCGTGCCAAAAAAACGGTTGAGGCGGTTGATCAAAGCGACTGATTTGTACATGCCTATTTCGCTTTCGGAAAACAGTTGCCTGCCGAGGTTGGCTTCGCTGATACGGTCATCGTCAAATGCGTTTACCATGAGGCCGGGATGGTTAAGGCTCAAAAGCGCATGATTGATACGGGCTAATGCGGTAAGCATTTGGCTACCTGTTCCTCCTGCGCCAATGACATTTACAGTAACAGGATTGGTCGGGTTGATTAGACAATTATCGGCTATATGCACTGCTGGTTTCATGGTATTAATTTTTTTAATGGTATGTTATTGGCTATCAATTTATCGGAAGGAAAGGTTTTGCCGTTCTTGATCAGTTTTTGCCATAGTTGGACGATATTGCCTTTAACTGGCATGTGCCCACTGAATAAGTGGCTGAAGTAACTTTTAAAGAAATACTCTTGCCATAACTGCATGAAATCTTCAAGGCTACAATCGTGTGGGATTTTCACAGGTACATTGCCCATGCACACCTTGCCGTCCGCATAAACATTAAAAAATGGCGCATGATACAGCGATGTATCGCCGCTCACATGCTCGTCCATCATGGCGAATATGGACAGGCTGTTCTTACCTGCCCTCCACAATAAGGCAGGTACGCTTGCCTCACCGCAGGGGATGGCAAGGCTGTCGGTAAACAGTAATTTTATTCGCTGCTGCGGCGATTTCCATATGGCAAAGCCATCATTGCCTGTCTTCAAAAAAACGACATTAGAAGTAAGCAAACCTTTTGGGTTTAAAAAGTTACGTTGTTTCTTTTCTGCGATAAGTAAAGTTTTGGCTAAGGCATTAGCTTCCTTAATCGAAAGGGGATGCCCGTTGATTGGATAGCCATCCTTATCCATGTCGTAGCTTTCGACATAACTGGTCGCTTGGTTTTGGCCGTCTTTGCGCTGGTAAAGTAGCAAAGCTTTAACGGGGTGATATAGTGTGCCTAAGTTGTCGATTATATTGTTCATGGCATTTCTGTGATTAGGTTACATAATTCATCAATGATGGCAATTACCTGCTCTTCATAATCCAAACCATCTTTATACTTCCCGCAAGGTTCATTAAATGACACTGTCGCCTCGAAATCCTGTACACCCGAACGCTCATTGAAATCATCGTTGGTCATGTTCATCATCGTATCGTAGACGTTACTTGATGTTTCGCCAATAAAAGAGATGTAATCTGTGACCTGAATTTTGCCGTTGCCATAATAATTATCTTCATCATCCTCGTCGATTGGAACGATGTGCTGATAGAGGTTGGCCTGCGGATATTCGTTCCAAACTGCAAGGGTTTGGTTGGCCAGTTTGATGCAAAGGTGTTCATATCTGCTAAAAGGAGTGTAGCCATCGATTATTGAACGTAGCCTTAACAGATGGTTTTCGTCGGCTAAGATGCTGGTCATTTTATCACCTATATGGAACATTTCATCGAGCGTAGCCCGCTGTTCTTCGTAATCACCTTCATCCATGCTGTCTTTATCATCCTCAATCCAGTAATCCATTATATCATAGAGGTAGCATACATAGCTTTCGCTGTCCCTGTAGTGGCACACGCCCGCTTTCCTGTGCAGATACACACAGACGCCGAGCAACAATTTGGCGCACTCATTTTCTTCGTCCTGTAAAGCCTTGTAAAGTGGAGCAAGTGGAATATAGTAAAGCGTCGAACCTGTGTTAATGGTTTCCTTTATGGAGAGTTCAACGTTTTGCTCCTCGGTTTCATGTAATTGAAGTTCCCTATATCGGCTTTTTAAACGTAGTTTCCTCGATACGTCCCATTGCGATAATAATATATTATAAGGGTAGGCGAACGGGCTTACGTCTATCGTTTGTATGCCGTAATAATCCATTAGGTTTTCGCTCGATTTGAGATATGCCGTCTCCACGATTGCCTGTTGCGGGATTAAATCTGAAGCATGGTATCTTGGTAAAAACCTTTGTTTTAAAAAACCATTGGCAACAATTGCTGCGGGGCTGGGCGCAGCTTGTTCGACCTCGCCTCCCTTGCATCGGGAAGCCTGTTGAGGTCGTTTGCGAAATGAGCGATTTGCTGATAAAGTTTGCATTGCTGTTGATTTAATGGCGGTATCTGTCCTGTTGTCTTATCTTTTTTCATTATCCTTTTGTGCCAATGGTGGATACGAATTGGTATTCAATGGCATCCTTTTTTATTTCGGGCCCGACAATTTTTGCCGTGGTCAGGATGGCGTATAGTCCTGCATAAAAATTGCATACTTCTTCGGGACTAAGTTTATTATCGGGGTCGGTCAAACGGACTTCCTGCCCGTTTTCCTTGTGTACAAATACACGTGGTAATATTTCGGCTAATAGCATGGTCGTTTAATCTTGGTGAAACAATTGTAGGGCTTGGGCATATTGTTTTTGCTTGCGTTCAAGGTCTGCTTTCTTCCTCTCCAGTTCGGATTGCCTTTCGGGATAATCTGTAGCCGATGGCAATAGGGTCAAAGCTTCCTCGTACTTGCAGGAATCATTTAAGTCACCTATCTTTTTCATCGCATCCTCGTAGGCTTTACGCTTTTCCTCCTTACTCACTTTTGGTTCGCTTGAAATCTCTATGCCGTCAATAGATGCGCCTGTTTTAGTCAATGCCTTCGCTTTAATTTCCTGCGATTTCTTGTCCTGTTCCATTTTGGATTGCTTTTTAGCTTCTTCTAAGCCCTTAACATACTTATCCATGTTATGGAACAAGCCCGATGCTTCCTGCACAGGTTGTTGAATTGTCTCGAAAAAACCCGCATCCAGTTCATCTGCCGTTCCACGCAATAAAAGTGGCGGTACTAATTTTGAAGCATTATCGCCGTTTTCAACTGGCGTAAACAATGCTGAAACGGTAAGTATGCCTTTATCGTCACCGTTGATGGTAAACTTCCAGTTGCCCGACACGTTTAAGCCGGTTATATTTTTAAAAAAGTTCGTTGTCATATTAATTGCTATTATCTTTTTGTTTTTAAATTAACCCAAGCGACAAACTGCAACAGGTCAACTTTTCCGTCAACCTGTTGCAGTTATAGCTAGGTAATTATCCTTTGCCATTGGTCTTTATATCCATTTTGAACGGTATAATCTTTCGGCTTTTTATTGCTTGATGTTTTATCCATGATTAGGCCTTTCCATGACCCATTTTCGCAAACTTTCAATAGCTGAAAGGATGCGTCGATATGTTTGTGTTTATGCGTTGCTTCCATTTTCCTAAAATGTTTTTGACCGTTTAATTATAGATACTCAATTAAAATGGCAAATCATCCTCATCACCGCCTGATGTTTTTACCGTGGATTTGGTGTCCTGCCTTTCCAGTTGGTTAGTAGCTGATTTGCCGAGCAGTTTGATAGTCCCGACATTACAGGTTAGGTTCGCCATTGCTTCACCATCCTGCTTTTTCCATGACTTTGCTTCTATACGCCCGAAAACTTCCACGATTGTGCCTTTTTTGAGGTATTCCGCCAAACCGGGATTTACCCAATAGGAACATTCCACATAGGTGGTAATTTCCTTTTTTTCGCCGTCTTTGGTTTTAAAACGGTCGTTGATTGCAACTGTAAAGCCAGTTACTTTTTTGTCGCCTTTGACATTTCTGACCTCTGCGTTAGCGGTCAATCTTCCTGTGAATAACATAAATTGAATTTTAAAATGTATAAATCTTTACGCCAGTCCAATTCGGCTAAACCCTTCATTGGCCTTTGTAAAGGCAAAACATTTGCGCGTGGGGCGGGCGGGCAAGGCTGACGCAAAAAATACTACCCGAAGGGGTGGAGATTTTTTAGCGGCACTGTGCATGGCCTTGACTGCCGGGGAGGTATAAATTTGCCTGCTACAAAGGTCAAATGATGGATCGAAATCTCCCTAAGCATATTTAAAAGGGGGGGATGATCCCGGATCTCATCTCCGTACAGGTTGGAAGCGGAGCTTTCCCGGTTATGGAACCGGGCGCGGCGAACGGCTTCCGGCCGTCCTGTTTTGTAAGGGCGGGACGATCTTACGTTTCGCCGGAAAACTTGCGGGTACGCGGAGCGCGCCTGCGTGTTTCCCGGTTCTGTAGTGTTATTCCGGTTAGGGATTGTAGTGGCATCCTGCGCAGCAGATACAGCGTAAAGCCCGGGCCTTTTGGCAACCGCTAAATGGTGTTGTTTGGTGTTATGTTTTTAATTGATTGATAACCATGAGGCCCCGCATTTTTATCCTGAGCATACTGGCGGCCGCATCCAACTGAATAGTGTATGCCTTTTCTTCGTCAGCTATCTTTTTGGGTAACTTGATTTTGTTTCTGCATAAAACGATCTCAAAGGCGCCGGCTGCTAATGATAATTTGAGGATGCTTTTGATATCTGGAAACGGCCCAGGGCCGGTTACCATTTCGCTTGTTGCCAACAACTCACTTCTGTTATTTAGCATGACGAGGTGATACTGCACCACGTTTTCTGCGTGGTAGTAAGCCCTGATAAAATTCTCGATGGATTTATCATCTTTAAGGGTTAGTGGCTGGCTCGACTTGACACTTCGTTTACCTAATTCTATCGCGGCCTGCAAGGTTATCGCTTTTACTTCTCCGACACCCTGGATTTTTGCAAGTTGCTCAAAATCTATTTTTGAAAGTTTGAAGACATCATCGGCAATGGCTTCAATTATCGAATTGCAGATATTAGCCAGGGGTGAAGTTCGCGTTCCTGAACGGAGGATGATGGCGAGGAGTTCTGCGTTGCTTAGTCCTGCAGGCCCGAGTTTGATCAGTTTTTCTCTTGGACGGTCAGCTACTGACAGGTCTTTGATGTTTGTTAATCCGGTTTCCATGCTTTAACAACTTGCGCCTAAATTTCCGGTTGCATGCCTGCCGAGCAACATGGTCAGGGCCTCTACGAAAAAGGCAAGGTCGTCTTCGAATAGAATGATATGCGTCCGTTTGTACGCGTCGGCAACCGTCAGGTTCCGGTTGGTGATCTGAAGAAATACGGCATCGTTTTTTCCTTTTTTGATGTCGAAATAATACTGCTTGTTTTCGTCGCCGAACATTTCTGAGTCCAGCACATTTCGAAATAGGTTTTTTCTATTTTCCATTGTATTGCGTTTGTGTTGGCAAAGTTGCTTGGTGTTAATGGCTTATTGCCGGATAAACCCGGATAGAAACGTTTATAATCGTTTACTATCTACCACTAAAAATGTATTCGGCTTTTATATTGGGTGGTAAAATAAAAGGATATGGAAACAGAAACTTTAACCGTCGCTGAACGGACTTGTAAAGACTGCGGAACTCCGCTTGGGGCCGGTCGGGATGACCGTATGTATTGTGACGAAGCTTGCAAGACGAATTTTAACAATCGGAAAAAAAGGGAAATCAGAAAAGCAGGTGAGGGGCAGACCGGATTGATCGTTTTGCCGTCGGCGCAACAATTGAGCGTTCCTGATTACATTACCAGGATACAGGAAATTTTGTTGAACAACCGGCGGATTTTGGAGGGGCTTTGTAACCCGGAGAAACCGAGTCGGGTAAGGCTGCGCGACTTATTGGGTAAGGGGTTTAATAAGAAATTTCTGACCAGTGTTGCTGAACCTACTACTTCGGGCAGGGTCTATCATTTTTGTTTTGAATATGGGTATTTCGAGGATGATGAAAACGGTTGGGTGATCGTCGTTTTGCGGGAGCGGGAAGTTGATTAAATATTAAAGTAATCGCCATCAAAGCATCGTAGTGCTATTGCTTCAGCAAGGTGTACCAGGCCGATATCTTTCGTGTCGTCAAGGTCAGCTATGGTACGTGCTACTTTTAAGATCCGGTCGTAGGAGCGGGCGGAGAGTTTTTGTCTTTCCATGGCCTGTATGAGCAATTCCTGTTCAAGCACTCCTAAGGAACAGTGAGTTTTGGTTTGTTCAGGCGTCAACTTTGCGTTAATTATTCCGCCTGAGCGCCGTGTCTGGATGTCCCGTGCTTTGATCACGCGGCTTTTTATGATTTCACTGGAACTTGTTTTAGAGGTTGATGAAAGGTCCGCGTATGCTACCTGTGCGACATTGACATGCAGGTCGATCCGGTCAAGCAATGGGCCTGAAAGACGGCGGGCGTATTTTTGTAACATGGTTCTTGTGCACGTGCATTTTCGAACTGTATTGAGATAGAATCCGCAGGGGCAGGGGTTCATGGCCGCGACGAACAGAAATGCAGCGGGATAGGTGTTGTTGTAATTGGCGCGAGAAACGGTAATGGACCGTTCCTCTAACGGCTGCCGTAATACTTCCAGTACATTGCGGTCAAATTCCGGCAATTCGTCTAAA
>NZ_JBAZRC010000113.1:0-16089 GCF_041663085.1 Mucilaginibacter sp. | reverse complement strand
TTTATTAAACAGTTTAAGGGCTGTTTAACACCGGCAGCCTATTGGCATACTGCCGCCGATTATTTGCTGAAATTAGAACAGATTTATGGCATGGCGTATACAATATCAATCGAGCTGATTTTTTTATAAAGCAAAAACCCGCTAATTATTAAAATTAGCGGGTTTTTAATGTTTTAAGACACCAAAAATATAGGGTGGAATATTAATGCGTATAAACTACAAAAATCAATAATCGGCCAGTACAATAATGTTATTGCTTATTGGGGCTATTTTTTCTATCCCGTTTAAAAAGCTTAAACCAACCACAAAACTAAAGCCGGCAACAATGCCGCCCATCTCCTGGATCAGTTCGCTGGTGGCGGTTACAGTGCCCCCGGTTGCCAGCAAATCGTCGTGTATCAGTATCCTGTCACCCGGGTTAAAGGCATCGGTGTGGATCTCTATGGTGGCTGTTCCGTATTCCAGTTCGTAAACCTTTTGGTTAACTGTATGCGGTAGTTTGCCCGCCTTACGCACCGGTATAAATGGCACGCCCAGTTTGGTAGCTAATGATAACCCGAACAGAAAGCCGCGGCTCTCTACCCCTGCTACGGCATCTATCTGCATACCCTTAATTTTTTCTAAAAAGGCATCATTTATTTTGGTGCAAAGTTCGGGGTCCTTCAATATCGGGGTGATATCCTTAAAGATAATGCCCGGCTTCGGGAAATCGTGAATATCGCGGATAGCGCTCTTTATTTGCTGCTCGATCATTTAAAAACTAAATAAGGCTCAATTTTACGCAAAATTCCTTCATCTATAATGGCAATATTTTTCAAATCGTTTATGGCTGCATAATCGCCATGCTGTTTACGGTACTCAATAATGGCGTTTACCTGTTTATAATCCAGGTAGGGCATCAACCGTAATTTATCGAAGGTTATAGTGTTTATATTGATCTTACGGATGCGGCCTGCGTCAACCTTAACCTGGTCTTTTATCTCATCGTACTTCAGTTCATCAATTCCGTAAACTTCTTTCAACTGTTCTTTGGTTATAAAACCACCAAGCCGATCGCGGTAATAGATAATGCGCTTAGCAAATGCGCCCCCTATCCCATCAATGGATGTTAACCTTGCTGAATCCGCAGCATTTAATTCTACTACAACATTCGTTTTTGCTTTCCCTTTCGGGATGATGATGAAGGGCGCCAGTCTGGCGTAATCAACTTTGGTAAGGCCATATATCTTTTGCAGGTCCTCGGCCTTGCGAAACCTGCCGCCCTTTGCTGTGTAGTTTTTAATAATGGCAGCTTGTTTTGCCGTGATGCCCAGCTTTTGCCAGTCGTATGTCGATGTGGTATTCGGGTCGAACTTAAACAGGGCGTTTTTTGCTGATCCGGTGCCGTTTAAGGGCTGCGGATTGGCCTTATTAAGCGCTGCTGCAGCCGTGTTAAACGCTGTAACGTTTATTGTATTATCTTTGCGTAACCATTGATAAACGTAAGGGGCAATTAACACCAGTGCTATCAATATTAGAAGCACAACCATACCGTTCCATTCTTTTTTGGTAAGGGACAGGTAGTTTTTGATCTGCGCTTTCATTTATCAACGGGTATTGAGCCGTTAAATTAGTAATTTCCCCTAACTATTATTGCGTTAATAACAGCATGAAAATAATAACCACCGAAGAGTTTGCCAAAGCCACTAAACTGGATACCCTGAAATTGCCGGGACTGGCATCTTTCCTGATGGAACTGATGAAGATAAACCAGGTGAACGACCTGTTTGCCCAGGCCCAGCCCAAACAAGGCCCCGAGTTTGTTGATGCTATTTTAAAAGGCTGTGGTATTGAGATAGAATTTGACGAACGCGAGTTAAGGCATATCCCCAAAGATGGTGCCTTTATAGCCATTGCCAATCACCCTTATGGTGGTATTGAGGGATTGATATTGTTAAAAATACTGACCATGGCAAGGCCTGATGCCAAGCTGATGGCCAACTTCCTGCTGAAAAAGATCCCTAACCTGAGCGATTATTTTATAGCTGTAAACCCATTCGAGAATGTGGAGCATTCATCCAGCATCAGCGGGTTAAAAAACACCCTCGAATTACTGAATAACGGCACCCCAATAGGCATTTTCCCTGCCGGCGAGGTATCAACCTTTAAGCTGGATAAACAAGAGATCACAGACCGCCTTTGGCACCCTGTTGTAGGCAAGATAATTGCCAAGGCAAAGGTACCGGTGGTGCCTATATACTTCCACGGTAATAACGGCCTGCTGTTTAATCTGCTGAGCATTATACACCCTGCTTTGCGCACGGCCAAGCTACCGTCGGAGTTGTTTAACAAGCAAGGCCAAACCATTAAGCTGCGCATTGGCAAACCTATTAAGGTAGAAGATATCCCCGATAATAACAACAGCGCCAAACTGCTGAACTTTCTGCGTGCCAAAACCTACGCCCTTGGTGCGGGTTTGGATGAAGAGAAAAAACTTTTTAACCCACGCAACCTGTTCAAAATAAAAAAACTGCCCGAGGCTATTGTACCAGAAACTGCTGCCGATAAACTGGAAGTAGAGGTTGACAAGTTGCGCAACGATTATAAGGTTTGGACAGAAAAGAACTATGAGGTGTATATCACCCCAACATCGCAAATACCGTGTATTATCCGCGAGATCGGCCGTTTACGGGAGATCACCTTCCGCGAGGTTGGTGAAGGCACCAATAAAGCTACCGACCTTGACGAGTATGATATTTACTACCATCACCTGTTCATCTGGGATACCGAAGCTAAACGGATAGTAGGCGCCTACCGTATTGGCCTTGGCGACGAGATATTTTACGGCGTTGGTAAAAAAGGGTTCTACATAAACGAGCTGTTTAAGCTTAAAGAACAATTTACCCCGGTACTTAAGAAAAGCCTTGAGCTTGGCCGATCATGGATCCGTAAGGAGTACCAGACCAAACCCCTGCCCCTGTTCCTGCTTTGGAAGGGTATCCTGAAATTTGTGATAGATAACCCGCGTTACCGTTACCTGATTGGCCCGGTAAGTATCAGTAACTCGTTCTCGCAGTTCAGCAAATCGCTTATTGTTGATTACATCAACCGTAACCACTTCGACCATGAGATGGCGCAGTATGTAAAGCCGCGTAAAAAATTCAAGGTGAATTTTGAGAACATTGATACCGACCTGCTTTTATCAGCCGGCGATAGCTTTAAAGGGCTGGATAACCTGATATCGGAAGTGGAAACGCATAACATGAAGGTGCCTGTATTGCTTCGCCAGTACCTTGCCCTTAACGCCCATATCATCAGCTTTAACATCGACCCTAAGTTTGCCGATTGCCTGGATGGTTTCCTGGTGCTGGATCTGGAGAAAGTACCTCAGGATATATTGGAGAAGTTGGGGAAGAACCTGTAAACGTACTCCCGCGCGTCATTTCGAGGTACGAAGCAATCTCTTTAGGCAGGTAATGAAATGCACATCTGCCTAATTGAGTTCAGCATTTCTCATGGTAAGTAGACCACTATAAACATTGGCCCGCTCAATTGCCGCGGGATGGCTGTTACTTTGTCTTGGTACAAAGTAACCAAAAATCAAGTCAGCAAAAAGGCTTCTTTGCCGCACATTGGCCTTCCCTGCAAACCGGGCAGAACCACGGGCTGGAATCTTTTGCCCTGCTGTGCCCGCTCCTGCCCTTTGCTTCTGCAAAAGTTCCTATGCCCCAGCCACCCGCAGGCCACCATTGTTCTGCCCGCTTTCGTCCGAAGCTGTTTTAACTGACGCGGAGCTGCAAGAATCAGGGTAATCCGGAAATCCAACGAATCATCATTGCCGTTGGCTTCAGCCAACGGATAACCAGCAAATTCAATTGGCTTTAGCCTAAATAGCAGGTGAGTTTGGCTAAAGCCATCTTTTCTATCTTACATTCCGTCAGCTAAAGCAGACGGCAATGAAATCAAACTTTTAAACCCTTAATACCTCAACCCAAACCTTTGCGTAAGCTTATACATTACCCATAGCGGGGTAATGGCTGCCAGTTTGGTATCGTCATTAAATGATGCTTCCTTGCCTTCTATTTTGCCACCTATGTACTGGCCTGCAAGGGATACCAGCAGGATAGCTACGCTGATAACGCTCAGTTCCACACCTCCGGCTTTTTCATAAAGCTCCAGCTGCATAATGCCGTAGCTAAGGCCAAAGAACAGGAACAGCGCGAAATAGGATAACAACGGCGACATTTTCAGGTAGTAATAAATAGCAAAGGCAATAATGAACGATGCCCAGTTAAAGTAACCGTTATACTTGCCTATAAAGGCGATATGCGGGAACGGGATAGCCCATGCCATACCTAATATGCCAAATACCATCATCGGCACAAAAAAGTAATGCAACAACTGGTTGGTTGGGTTTTGGTGACTGGCATCTAAACGGTCGAAATAAACTTCGATCTTACGTTTATCGCCCGGTTTAGCGGGTTGGGTTTTAGGTTGCGGATGTTGTTTTCCCATTGTGGATTTGCTATAAAACAAAAAAGCCCCCTCCGTTTAAAGAGAGGGCTTGTGCAAAGCTATAAATTATTTTGCAAACGCTACCGAACGGGTTTCCCTGATAACGGTAACTTTTATCTGACCCGGATAGGTCATTTCTGTTTGGATACGGTTTGATATATCTGCCGCTAATACTTCTGATTGCGCGTCAGATATCTTTTCGCTCTCTACTACAACACGCAATTCGCGGCCTGCCTGTATAGCGAATGTTTTTTCGACACCCGGGTATGATAAAGCAAGCTCCTCAAGCTCTTTTAAGCGCTTGATGTAACTTTCTACTACTTCACGGCGTGCGCCCGGCCTTGCGCCTGAAATAGCGTCACAAACCTGTATGATCGGCGATAGCATCGATGTCATTTCTACCTCGTCGTGGTGGGCGCCAATGGCGTTGCACACTTCCGGGTGTTCTTTATATTTTTCGGCAAGCTGCATACCCAAAATAGCGTGTGGCAGTTCGGGGTTATCATCAGGCACTTTACCAATATCGTGCAGTAAACCTGCGCGTTTTGCCAGTTTCACATTTAAGCCCAGCTCTGCCGCCATGGTAGCACAGAAGTTAGCTACCTCGCGCGAGTGCTGCAACAGGTTTTGCCCGTATGATGAGCGGTAACGCATACGCCCTACCATCCTGATCAGTTCAGGGTGAAGGCCGGTGATGCCAAGGTCGATAACGGTACGCTCGCCTATCTCAACAATTTCTTCTTCAATCTGCTTTTTGGTTTTGGCAACAACCTCTTCGATACGTGCCGGGTGGATGCGTCCGTCGGTTACCAAACGGTGCATAGCCAAACGGGCAATTTCCCTACGAACCGGGTCGAAACCTGAAAGGATAATAGCTTCCGGTGTATCATCAACAATGATCTCGATACCGGTTGCTGCTTCCAGCGCGCGGATGTTACGGCCTTCCCTGCCGATGATACGGCCCTTTATCTCATCATTCTCGATGTTGAAGATAGATACCGTGTTCTCGATAGCGCTTTCGGTAGCGGTACGCTGTATGGTTTGGATAACTATTTTCTTGGCCTCTTTGGTAGCGGTTAGCTTGGCTTCGTCAACAATATCTTTTATCTGTGCCATAGCCTTGCTGCGTGCCTCTTCGCGCAGGTTATCTACCAATTGGTTCTTTGCATCCTCTGCAGATAAGCCTGCAATGGTTTCCAACTGTGAAACGTGCTGATTTTTAAGATGCTCAACTTCTTCCTGTTTTTTAACAAGGATGTCGGTTTGGGTTTCCAGTTTTTTGCGTGCGTTATCAAGCTCCGTTTCCTTACGGTTCATGTTCTCCAGCTTCTGGTTAAAAGATTGCTCTTTTTGTTTGATGCCGTTCTCGCGCTGGTTTAATACGTTGTTTTTTGAGTTTACTTCCTGCTCATGCTCGGCCTTCATTTGTAAGAACTTCTCTTTTGCTTCCAAAAGACGGTTCTTTTTTAAGATCTCAGCATTATTTTCAGCATCCTTCAGGATCTTTTTCACTTTGTTCTGTGCGCCTACCTCCTGGTCTTTAAAGAGTTTGCGCAACAGGAAACGCCCTATGACTATTCCTGTCGGGACCCCTGCAAGGAGCCCGATAATTACATATAATATACTATTCATTGGTTATTTAGGTTATATAAAATAAAAAAACCGCAACTAAACTTCTAAGTGTCATGTATTGTTAAAACTTCTTGTCGGATGGAGTGGATCACGGGTTTCCGTTAAACACGATCAACGCATGCCTCTTTGTAATCCGAAGATATTGAAGCGTTAAGTTTTTAATAGTGAAACTTAAAATTTAACTGCGGTTAAATCTTAATATGCTCTGTATATGTGTAAGAACGTTATTGTTTCGAAAAAAAATCAGTCAGCAAATGATCCAGTTGATAAACCTTCTCGGCCACTTCGGTATCATCCGTAGTAACTTTCTTATCCGCCTTTAATGACGATGTTGCATAATGCAGCACACACATCGAAAGCAAATCCTGTTTATCCCTAACCGCGTAATTTTCCTGGTATTCCTTTATACGGTCATTGATCAGCTTGGCTGCCCTTCTTATTATTTCCTCTTCTTCCATGTTTACCTTTAAGGGGTAAACTCTGTCAGCAATATTTATTTTTATTGAGATTTCTCCCATTTGAGCTTTTCACTTTCTGTACTACTTTTTAAGCAATACAATACACTTATCTATTTCCTGCACAAAGTCGTTAATTTTTTGCTTAATGTCAACACTTTTTTCATTTGTTTCTGAAAACGACTTTGCCAGCTTTAACACACGAAGCTTTTCTTCGAGGTCTTTTGTTTTGTTTGTACTGGCTTTTAAGGCCACGTTTAATGCTTCACTTTCCAGTTTCAGCAGATCATTCTCTTCCTGCAACGCAGCACAAAGCTCAATTAACCTTTCGGTTTTTTCTACAACTTTATTTAATTGTTCTGCTACTGAGGCCATTTGTTGGGTTAAACTCTAAATTCTAATTTCTAAATTCTAAAGAAGCACTAAATTCTTGAATTCTAAAAAAAGCCATTACGCTAATTTTAGAATTTAGAACTTTAGCGTTTAGAATTTACTTTCTTATCTCCGCTCCTGCTTCTTTGCCTAAATTATAAATTAATTTCTGCATCACGGCATCAACCGCTTTATCGGTTAAAGTTTTTTCGGTATCCTGCAGAACAAAGCTCAGCGCGTACGATTTTTTACCCGCAGGCAGCTTATCGCCCTGGTAAACATCAAACACGTTCACTTCTTTCAGCAGTTTTTTGTCCGTACGGGTTGCGATCTGTTTTAACTGCCCAAAGGTAACGGCTGTATCTACCAGCATGCTCAGATCCCTGCGCACCGCCGGGAATTTTGACACTTCCTGGTAAACAATCACGTTCTTACGCACAGCGTTCAGCACCAAATCAAAGTTAAAATCGGCGTAGAAAACATCTTTATCTACATCAACTTTCTTTAATGCCGTAGCGTTCACCTGCCCAAATTTAACCAGTTGCTTGCCGTTAAGTGTGTACTGTAAGCCAAAAGCCAGCTTACTGCAGGTAGCATCCTCGGTAACCACATCGGTTATTTTAAGGCGCTGCAATATGCCATCAACAATAGCTTTTAAATTATAGAAGGTTACCGGCTTTTGCTTTTGGTTCCACTGCTCGGTAGTATTAGCACCGGTAATGAACACGCTGAAACGCTGCGTTTCGATGTACTTGCCCTCTTTGGTGCTGTACACCTTGCCAAATTCGTAAAACTTCAAATCGGCACTGCGGCGGTTCTGGTTATAGGCAATGGCTTCTAACCCCGAGTATAACAGGGTTTGGCGCATAGCATCCAGATCGCTGCTTAGCGGGTTCAATATCTTTACGGCTGCATCGGGGTTATCCGAGTAAGCCAGCTTGGTAAGCGAGTTGGCCAGCATTTCGTTAAAGCCGTTCGCGCTAAGCAGGTCGGCAATTACATTTTGCACGGTATCTTTCTCGGGGCGAACCGAGTTGTTCAGCGATGCCCTGATCTGTGTAGGGATCTCGATATTGTTGTAGCCGTAAATACGCAGTATCTCTTCTACCACATCCACATCGCGGGTTACATCCACACGGTACGGGGGCACTTTAAGGGATAAGCCTTCGGCGGTCTCGTTCTCTATTTTGATATCCAGAGCGGTGATGATACTTTTGATGGTATCGTTACCGATGGCTTTGCCTATCAGCCTGTCGATAGTATTATAAGTGATCTCGACAGCAAATGGCGCTACCGGCGCAGGATAATGATCAAATATATCTGATGTAACCTCACCGCCTGCTACCTGTTGTATCAGCAAGGCCGCGCGTTTAAGGGCAAACACGGTCATATCCGGGTCGGTGCCACGCTCAAAACGGAATGATGCATCCGTTTTTAAACCAAACCTTTTTGATGTTTTACGTACTGCTACCGAATTAAAGTAAGCGCTCTCCAGGAAGATCCCGGTAGTGCTTTCGCTCACGCCGCTTTTTGCACCGCCAAATACACCGGCAATACACATGGCCTCATCGGCATTGCATATCATCAGGTCATCGGCAGATAGTTTCCTATCCACATCATCCAGCGTTTTAAATATGGTGCCTTCGGCTACGTTTTTAACAATAACCTTGTTGCCTGTTATAGCAGCGGCATCAAAGGCGTGCAGGGGCTGCCCAAGCTCGTGCAATACATAATTGGTTACATCAACCACGTTGTTAATGCTGCGCACGCCTATTACGGCCAAACGCTCTTTTAACCATGCGGGCGACTCGCCAACCTTTATGCCCGAGATGGTTAAGCCGCTATACCTTGGCGCAGCAGCTTCGTTCTCAACAACAATCTGTATAGGGCTGGTGTTGCTATCAACCTTAAATGCGCTTACATCCGGCTTTTTGATTGCCAGTTTCAGGAAAGCGGCTATATCCCTTGCCGTACCCAGGTGCGAAGCCGCATCGGCACGGTTTGGTGTAAGGCCAATCTCGTACATGTAATCGTCGTTCAGCTTAAAGTGGTCTTTAGCCAGCGTACCTACAGGGGTATCTGCATCAAGTACCATAATACCGGCATGGTCATGGCCAAGGCCTATCTCGTCTTCGGCGCAGATCATCCCTTCAGATATCTCGCCCCTGATTTTTGATTTTTTGATACTGAACGGCTCGCCAACGGTTGGGTAAATGGTTGTACCCACGGTTGCCACCACTACCTTTTGCCCTGCGGCAACGTTATGGGCGCCGCAAACAATTTGCAGGTCTTCGCCGGCGCCTACATCTACCTTGGTAACGTGCAGGTGATCGGAGTTGGCGTGATCAATGCATTCTTTAACATACCCAATCACCAGGCCTTCTAAACCGCCGGGGATGGCCTGTACCTTCTCAAGGCTCTCCACCTCTAAGCCGGTACCTGTAAGTATGGTAGATAATTCCGCAGGGGTTTTATCTGTATCAATAAATTCTTTAAGCCAGTTGTACGATATCTTCATTATAGGAGAATGATAATCCGCAAAGATACGATTTAGGCAGAAAGGAGAAAGCTGAAAGGTAAAAGGTTTTAAAACAAAAAAAGCGTCATTGCGCGGTACGGAGCAATCTCCCGATAGAACAGCGGCGATGCACAGTTCTGAGATTGCTTCGTACCTCGCAATGACGCGCGGATGTAAGAGCCGGCGGCTCTAAATATTATTCATCATCGCTTGTGTCATCATCCAGATTAAGGGTGTATGACGGTTCGGCGGCATCATAGGCACGTTGGGCCTGGCTGCTTTCATCAGTTTCGCCAATATCTTCATTGGTTTCGTCGAAGCCGTTGCCATGTACATCCTGCTGACTCATCTGGTCTTCGTTCTCGGTTTGTTCCAACTGGTCATCTTGCTGTAGTTGGTCGTCCTGGTTTTCTGGTGGGGTTATCATGGTTTGTAGTTTTTAGTTTTGTGTAGATAGAACGCTATTAAAGCGGCGTTGTTTTCAATGGTTTAAATATACATGTTTCACAAAAACAAATCTAAAATCGTAATTCGTAAATCTAAAATCATAACAACCCTTCATCCCCGAAGCTAAAATATCCGCTATCAGTAATGATGAGGTGATCAAGCACATTAATATCCAGCATCCGCCCTGCATCGGCGATCTTTTTGGTGAGCACCAGGTCTTCGCGACTTGGTTTAAGGTTGCCTGACGGGTGATTGTGCACCATAATCAGTGCGCTTGCCTGGTGTTGCAAAGCCATGTGGAAGATGATCTTGGGGTCGGCAACTGTACCGCTCAGGCCGCCCTTGCTTACCAGCTCTTTAGCCAGCACTTTGCTTGACCGGCCTATCAGCATTATCCAGAATTCCTCGTGGTTCAGGTCCATCAAATGGCGGCGCATTATGTTGTACCCATCGCGGCTGCTCTTCACCTCATCCAGCACTTTAACCTCTGTATCGCCCCTTCTGCGGCCTATTTCAAGGGCGGCAATAATAGATATCGCCTTGGCCTCGCCAATGCCCTTAAACTTGCTTAATTCGCTTATACCAGCCTTCCCCAGTTTGTTCAGGTCGTTATCGTAATGATGAAGGATACGCTTGCTCAGTTCCACAGCGCTTTCATCGCGACTGCCGCTGCCTATCAGTATGGCAATCAGTTCGGCATCTGTTAAGGCACGGCGGCCCTGCCCGCTTAGTTTTTCGCGGGGGCGGTCTTCCTCGGCCCAGCTTTTAATACTTATTTTATTGGGATAATCTTCCACGGGATGCAGGTTTATAGCACCTAAAATAGGAAAATTAGGTGATAAAAAAGGCGGCGAATTTAACTCACCCCCTGCCCCCTCTCTGCTTCGCAAAGAGGGGGACCTTTTTATTGTGTTTCTATTACCCTCTTTGCGTAAGCAGAGAGGGTCGACGAGCGCAGCGATGTCGGGGTGAGTTAACTAATAAAGCGCACATTTTCTCACCCCGCGGCACTACGTGCGCGACCCTCTCTTCGCCTGCGGCGGAAAGAGGGTTAAACTACCTTTCCTCTTCACCCTCTTTGCGCAAGCAGAGAGGGTCGACCAGCGAAGCGCAGTCGGGGTGAGTTGACTCGCCGCCAGCCAAAAAATATAAAACAACAAAAAAGGGATAACGCGCAATGCACTATCCCTTTTTAATATTATGGATTAAGCTATTAGCTTAAAGTATTAACAAATTTGGTAAGCTTTGATTTGTTGTTCGAAGCTTTGTTTTTGTGAATAACGTTCTTTTTAGCCAAACGATCTAACATAGAGATCACTTTAGATAATAAAGGAGTAGCATCAGCTTTAGTGGTGGTACCTCTTAATTTCTTGATAGCGTTTCTGGTGGTTTTTGCCTGATACCTGTTACGCAGACGCTTCGCAGCGTTTGACCTGATTCTTTTTATGGATGATTTATGATTTGCCATCTTAAGCTTGTTATTCTTTTCTTTATTTTTAGAGGATGCAAATATAGGCTGATAAATTTTAATTTGCAATAGTGTTTATGTTATTTTTTGAATTGTTAATAAATTGGTTAATGTTCATTAGTTCACTGGTTCATTAGTTCATTGGTTTTTTGTCCGGATTTATTGCATAGTGTCGGGGTGTAAAACGGACGGACAGGGCTTGTGTTCATTGGTTCATTATTGGTGGGTGGCGATTATTGGTTTGTGCGTTGGTGGGGATGAGTTTTTCTATGATCTTGATTCTTATGTCTAACATCTTGAATCTAACAATGGCGTTGCCTTCGGCCCGGGCTATCCGCTCATACTGCACAGGCCTTAGGCGCGGGCCGGTATCCGCTGCTATCCCTAACGCAGTTTCTGAACCATGATTCGTGGGATTTCCCTCATTACCTTGATTTAGGACTGTAATGAACGAGCGGTGGCCTGACAGAAAAGCGGGCCAAAAGGTAAAGGCCTGTGCCCGGAAGCTTTTTTCAGTCTTGATCTTTGCTTCTTTCTATCAAGAGAAAGAAGTAGCCTCCGCGGCAATGAGCGGCGGATGTTTATAGTGGTGTACTGAGCATGAGGGATATATATCGGGAGATTGCTTCGTACCTCTCAATGGCGTGTTGGTTAAGATAACATACAAAACATCTCCCCCAAACCAACGTTTAAATTATATGACTACCAACAGCACCACCCGTTTCAGCAACCGCGTAAACGATTACGTAAAATACCGCCCAGGCTACCCTGCCCAGATCATCAACCATCTGCAACAGCAATACAACCTTACAACCGATAAGCTGATAGCCGATATTGGCGCAGGTACCGGTATTTCTACCCAATTATTTTTAGAAGCAGGCTATCGTGTAATTGCCATTGAACCCAACCAGCCCATGCGCGATAAAGCCATTGAACTGCTGGGCAACTGGCCCGGTTTTAAAGCCCAAAACGGCACAGCCGAAGATACGGGCCTGGCTACCGAAAGCATAGACGCCGTTATTGCCGGGCAGGCCTTCCATTGGTTTGATGCCGGGAAAACAAGAACAGAATTTGAGCGTATCCTGAAACCAAACGGGTTGATAGCCCTGATGTGGAACGAACGCCGTACAGGCTCGGCCTTTGAGAAGGAATACGACGAGCTGATCATCAAACACGGTAAAGATTACGTACAGGTAGATCATCGTAATATCGACGCCGAACATATCGGCGCGTTTTTTAACCCGCAACCTTATCAGCTTAAAACCTTTTATAACGAACAGGTATTTGATTTGGATGGCCTTAAAGGGCGCTTATCTTCTTCTTCATACATGCCAACAAAAGATGAGGAAGGTTATGAAGCCATGATAACTGACTTGCAGGCATTATTCGATAAATACCAGCAAAACGGAGCAATCACCATTCAATACGATACCAATGTGTACACCGGCATGGTAAAGCCTGCATAAATTCCTGAATATTATATGGAGCCTGCTAACATTTGACTTTAAGCTTTACGCATTGTGCTTTTAGCTTTTATATAAGCATATTTACCCCATGAAACGCCTTGTTACTTTGGTTTTATCGGGGATAGTTGTGCTTACGCTTTGTTCGTCGTGGGGGTTCTTTGCGCATTATCGCATCAACAGGCTGGCGGTTTTTACGCTCCCTAAGGGCATGGCAGGTTTTTACAGGGCCAATATCAACTTTATTACAGAACACGCCGTGAGCGCCGATAAAAAGCGCTACGTAGACAGCACCGAAGCCCCTCACCATTTTTTCGACGCCGACCATTACGGCAAGCAACCATTCAGGGATATGCCGCAGCATTGGGTTGATGCGGCAGCTAAATACTCAACAGATACCCTAAATAAATATGGCACCGTACCCTGGGCCATTACATCAAACTATTACTGGCTGGTAAAGGCCTTTAAGGCGCACGATACCACGAGCATACTGATCACATCGGCCAACCTTGCGCATTACCTGTCTGATGCCCACACGCCACTGCATCTTACCCAAAACTACGATGGGCAGCTAACCAATCAACAGGGCATCCATTCCCTTTGGGAAAGCCGCCTGCCCGAGCTTTTTAGCAACAGTTACAATTATAATGTGGGCAAGGCTAAATACATCAGCAACCCGCTGGCAGAGGCTTTTAAAATATGCAGCAGCTCATTTAAAAGTGTTGATACCGTATTAAGGGTTGAACGCGCATTGAACAAAACCTTCCCGGCGGCAAACAAATACGCTATGGAGCAGCGGGGCAACCGCAAGGTAAAAGTATATTCGGTAGCATATAGCAGGGCTTACCACAAACTGCTGCGGGGTATGGTGCAAAGGCAAATGCGGGCATCTATCTTCAGCGTGGGCAGCTTTTGGTTTTCGGCATGGGTTGATGCCGGGCAGCCCAATTTGGACAAGCTGATAGCAAAGCCCTTAACCAAAGCCGAAAAGCAACAGATAGATAAAGAAGAAGCTTTGTATAAAGCCGGCAAACTGTATATCAACCGGTAATACTACTGAGTAGGCTGGCTTTTTTTAGTCATCTTACTTTTTACAATGGCAAACACCGGCGGTAAAACCGATACCAATATGATGATGATAGCTACCAGCGAGAAGTTTTTCTCAATAAAAGGCACCTTACCAAACCAAAAGCCACAAAACAGGAAGATAAAGATCCATGTTACCCCGCCAATAACATTATACAGGCTGTAACGGGCAAATGGCATATGCCCTACCCCTGCCACAAAAGGCGCAACAGTACGTATAATAGGCACATAGCGGCTAAATATAACGGCCTTGCCACCATGCTTATCAAAAAAAGCCTTGGTTTGCAGGTAGTAGCTTAGTTTAAGTATCTTGTTTTCTTCTTTAAATACCCTTGCACCCAAAAACTTACCTAACAGGTAATTTACCGTATTGCCGCTAATGGCAGCTATGATGAGGATAACCGTAAGCAAATAAATATCCAGGCCCGATTTGCCGCCTGCAATTAGCGCACCCGCAGCAAACAGCAATGAATCGCCGGGCAGGAAGGGGGTTACTACAAAACCGGTCTCGGCAAATATGATGATGAACAATATCAGGTAGGTCCACCCCTGGTATTCGCTGGTTATTTGTACCAAGTGTTTATCAATATGTAAAATAAAATCGATGATGCTGTGTATGAATTCCAAGGCTTTTAAATTTTAGCAAAAATATAAAGATAAAACACATACCCAACCATTAATATGTTGTACCGGGTGGTAAAGAGTTTAAAATGATGTTTGCGCCGTAGGCGGCGGTATCTGTTTTGCTGGCCAGGCCATAAAAATACATGGTATACAATTTGCCATCGAGCACAGTAAAGTTGGGTAAACCCGATAAAACCGTAGTCGGTGCATTTGTAGCTGCAACATTAAGGTTATAACTACCTGCTGTTAGCTCAAGATAGTCGGTTACTTGTTTGTATTTTACATCCTTAAAGGCAATGCTTGCGTTAGCTGTTAAGTCCAGGC
Source organism: Mucilaginibacter sp. (assembly GCF_041663085.1). Lineage (GTDB taxonomy): Bacteria > Bacteroidota > Bacteroidia > Sphingobacteriales > Sphingobacteriaceae > Mucilaginibacter. The sequence continues at coordinate 1,206 of NZ_JBAZRC010000113.1, read as the reverse complement.
CAATTGTGCCGGGCGATGCATTTACAAATCTTATTTTCCCCCTGCCATTAGCAGGCAAGCTGCCGGTATCAACAGTTAATATGGAGGTTAAGGAGCTATCGTTGCGCAAACCGGCAACAAACCATGTATAAGGCACTTTTGGTTGTATTTTTCCCTGTAAGGTTAGCAGGTTTGTGGGGTTTACACCATTTGTTGTTTGCGCCGTCCTGATCTGATACGGCGTATCAATGGCGTTTATGAGGAAATATCCCGAAGCCAGCGGGTAAGAGTAAGCATTTGTGCCTTGTTTTATATAAAAAGCATACAAATTAAATGGCTGTATATCCGGGCTCAAATTTACTATTTGCATGCGGGCGTTTGAATTACTGCCAGCACTTACCCCGCTTTTACCGCACGAAACAAGCATGGGTATAACCATTATACCTATAATAAATACCCACAAATAAAGTAACAGGCGGCTTTTATTGTTATTAGTCATTTACTATTATCTATTAATTATTAAACCTGTACCCGATATTGCAGGTGCATCTGTAGCCATTAACGCACCTTTTGTAAAAAGTGTATAAGCACGGTTTAACTGCAGTACACGCGGTTCGTTTATAAGCACGTTGCCTGTTGCCACATCAACAACTTTTATTTGTTTTAAACCGGGCGTGACAGGAAGATAATCGGAAACCGATTTAAATTTCGCATTTGCAAATGCTACTGTATCATTCATTAAAATTTCCACATCACCCATATTAGGCGATGTATGCACAAAACGTATCATGGTAGTATCAACCTTTGGTAAGGTATCAACTACGGTAAAGGTATTTGCAGACGTATTATCAGTCACGAAAAAAGAATATACTTTTCCGGTATCTACAGGCAGTACCAAATTAAATAAAATGTTTGGGTTACGGTCTTTCTTCACCTCATAGTTTTGTTCGCCCAGTGGGGTGGTCAGATACCCAGTTGATGCCAATGGATAGGAAGCTGCAGTTGTGTTTAGCCGGCTGCCGTTAACATAAAAGTTAATGGTATCTGCACTGGCATTTACAAAGTTAATACTGGTTTTTAAAGGCGTTGCAGGTGCGGCATCATTCCCTTTTTTGCAGGATGCAATAACTATAAAACCAATAAAACCGATAAAAACGGACAACTTAAATTTCATCATATAAAAGCAGATGCTATATAACTCAATTATAACAGGTTTTGTTATAAGGT
>NZ_JBAZRC010000112.1:0-16239 GCF_041663085.1 Mucilaginibacter sp. | reverse complement strand
TGGGGCAGCTTTTGCAGGTGCAATTGTATACCTGTACATTAAACGCAAGGCAGATATTGATGCTGCAGCCGCTGAACTTAAAGAGCATGCGCAGGATTACCTTAAAGAAAAAGGCAAGGGTGCTAAAAAGTTAAAAACTGATGTAAGCGAACTGGCGAACGTTATTCATCACTAAGCAGCAGTATAATTTAGAGGCATTTTTATAAATGCCTTGCCTGGTAGTTTCTTGCCCAAAAGCTGATACAGCACAAGGCAATGTTTAGGATTAGCACAGTGTAAAGTACTTGGCTGTTATGAGCAATGGCGCCAAGGTAGTCTACCAACGGTAGTTTTTGGGTAACCAGATATGTTATGAGGAAAAATACGATCTCGTAAAGTTTTTTGCCGCCGCTAACTATGCCCATACACACGGCCAGTAGCACAATAAAAACAGCACCCAATAAAATGTTAACTACAGCAAAGCCATTTAATACCAACAAATAGCGTATTATTAAAGGCAGGGCAAGTGTTACCATCAGGATTACACCTGCAAGGATCTGGGCAGGCAACATGCGTTGCAGTGGTTTGTATGACGACCATGTAAAGTAATGCAAGCGGTTGGTTTTCTCTTTTGTAGCCAGTTCACTCAGGCGTGTTACCTGTAAAAACCATAGCACAGGTAAAAGATAAGTATGCGATATGCTAAGTGGTGCAAACAGCATGCTTGCACATAAACCGGCATTAACCAGCCAAAACCATTTAGATCCCTTCCTGACAAGCAGCATTATCTCGGTTTTAATAAGCGGGATAATGCTGTAGTTTTTTAGGATAGGTGGCAAAGCCGACATACTGATTGCGGTGATGGCCGGTGGTACAAGTGGTGTGGTATCAGCATATCGGGTTGCTTTTTTCTTTTTGTGGGCTATCTGCTTAAAATCGAAACGATGGAAAAAGAAAGAGGAAATATATACCAGGCTAAATGAAAGTATTATCCATAAAAATCGGCTAAGCATAAATACAGGCGTCCAGGTAATCCCGTTCCAGGTAAAAGTACGGAAGGCATTCTCTTTTTTATGAAAAGTGAAACCCATTGATACGCCGTCTATATGGGTATGGAACTCGTTATTTACCTGGTTTTGGATGCTCATGGTCATGGTGCGTAAACCAAATGGGTCTGTAATTACAGCTATGGTATCGTTCAATTCGCCCTGGGTATGCCCCATAATTGCACCAAAAAGAAACACAAAACCAATATATTGTAATATAGCGCGCTTGCCTAAAAAAACTTCGCCAACCACCGCTATTGCAGATATGAACAGCAATGCCGGTAAAGCAAGTAATAAAAATGGGATAATAAAATTACTTATAACAAATGGGTAGCCGCTGCTGCGCAAAAAAAACATGGCAAGGCTTACTACAAAGGTGGTGCCTGCAATGGTCAGCAAAACCAAAAAGTTGCTTAACATTTTACTAAGCAGGTAACCAAAATTGCTGATAGGGGTTGTTGCTATAATTAAACCCACTTCGGTATCAACGTCTTTTTTGATGCCACCGGTAACCAAAAAAAAACCATACAGCGATAACATAACAGTAGTCATCATGGCCGACAGATGGCCTACCCACGCGGAATTATATACCCCTTTAAAACCCACAATATTTAAGGTAGTGTAATGTGCGCTTGGCGGTGGTACAAAAGAATAAGCCGCATAAATGGTGATAGCCATGGTTATCAGAAATGCATAGCTGCGCGTGCGTTGCAGATAATCGGCCTTAATGATGCTGTAGATGTATTTCAAGGTTAGGCGTTGCTATGGGTTAAAAATAGGTAAGCGTCTTCCAGCGTGGCAGTAAGTGCTGTTGAACCTGCAAGCGGTGTTGTGGTAATATAACGCACCCTTGTTTTATCCTTTTGCCGGTTGGTATCTATAACCAGGTTTTTTGTTTTAAAATCGGCCAGGTGGCTGCTATCTATCAGCGTTTCGAAAACGCGGCCTTCTACATTTTTTATAATATCGGGTTGTATGGCTTTGGCCAGCAGCCGGCCGTTTTGCATAATGGCCACTTCATCGGCAATAGTTTCAATATCTGATACAATGTGCGAGGAAAGGATGATGATGCAATCATCGGCCAGGTCTGATACCAATTGCCTGAAACGTACCCGCTCTTCGGGATCAAGCCCAACGGTGGGCTCATCAAATATTAATATTTTAGGATCATTAAGTAATGCCTGGGCTATGCCTATCCGCTGTTTCATCCCGCCGGAGTAAGTGCCTATCGGGCGTTTGGCATCGGCGGTTAAATTAACGCCTTCCAAAAGCATATCTATTCGCTTACGCAGGTTATTGCCACCCAAACCTTTTAGCGCGGCTATGTAAGTTAAAAATTCATACGCGTTAAGATTGGGGTAAACGCCAAAATCCTGGGGTAAATAGCCTAATACTTTACGGATGCGGTCGGGGTTGGCTACAATATCCTCGCCATCTAAAAAAACGGTACCCTGTGTAGGCTTGCTGATGGTTGCAATGATCTTCATCAGGGTAGATTTGCCGGCGCCATTTGGCCCCAATAATCCCAGTATACCCTTATTTATGGTGATGGAGTAATCGGCTAAGCCGGTTTGGTGTTTATTGTATTGCTTGGTAAGGTTGGTAATTACTAAAGCCATTTATGATAGTTATGACCTTAGGACGTTGGCATGAAAAATAAGTTACATCAATACCTGAAATAAACATCCGGAGACTTACCTCCCATGCGGGGCATTACTATTTTCTGATCAGCCTGCTATCAAAACTACCCTCGGTAGCGTTGGTTATTACGCGGTAAACAGTCCAGTCGTTGGTTTCATATACCTTGCGGAAGTTAACATCGGGGATGGTGTGGCGGATACTGATAATGTATTTGTTGTTGAGCTGTGTGTAGCCCGATACTATGTTTTTGGCAGTTGCCACCACCACGTAATCCACATACTTATCAGGCGACTCCAGCGCACTTAAAAAATTACCCTGGTAAGGCATTATCACAGGTTTAATATCGGTGGTAAAGGCTATTATGCCATAAGCAATGGCATCGTCTGCCAATACGTGCGCATCTCCGGGTAAGCTGTTCAGGTAATTGGCAACGTCTATATTATCCTGTTGTACTGTATCTTCCTTATTTTCAGTTAATACTTTTACAAAGTTGCGCTCTTCGGGTATGAGTGAGTTTTTTAAGTAGTCCCACCCAAAATAAAGCTGAAATAGTATGGTTACAGCCAGCAATAGTTTAAAGCTTTTGTGATTTTTTACAGTATGCGCTTTGAATATTACGCACAGGTACGCCAGTATCAAAAATATCATGTAATACTGGTAGGCTAAAAATACCTTATCATACTTAATATGCAAAAACTCGATGAATGCAAAAGGTATCAGTATGGTTAGTACCTGGTAAGTACTTTCCCTAAACAGGTACATGGCAATCAGTATCATGGGGGCAAAAAGCACCACACGGGCCGATAGCAGGATGGATGTTTCAGGGATCTGATATTTAGAGTTGGTGGATATCTGGTCAAAACTCAGCTTATCTATCAGCACGTTCCAGGTGGCATAGGGGCTTTCGGCAAAGTAGTTAAGATCGCTGGCGTGGGTAAGGTTTAGCAGCTTATAACAAAGTACCGCGGCCAATGGCAAACTAAACAGTATAATATAAAGCGCAAAGGTTTTATTAACCAGTTTACGCCTTAACGACGGGCTGTTGAAGCTTAAGAACAGCCTGAAGATAGACTCCTGCTCGCCCAGGTTTAAACTGTGTATGGTGATGGATAATACCAGCGGCAAAAAGAAAAGCGTAAGCCAGATAAACTTATAATCGCAAAATATAAGGATAACCAAACACAGGCTGGCAATAGATACATGGAAGGTAGTGTTTGACCGGTAAAACTTAAACAGGTTAAGGAAAAATAAAAAAAAGAAAATGAGTATAAGGTAGATGCTTTTACCCGATGCTGCCGTATAGATAATGCCCGGGTGAAACAGGAAGATAATAAGCAGTAACCAGATGTAACCATCATCATTAAGGCGTTTGGTAATAGTGCTTGCTATTACATAAAACAATACTGCCGTACCTACTGCCGATGCCAGTACCGGCGCCAGTGTTGCGTTAAAGCCCGTAAATATAAACGTTACATAAAAAGGGATCAAAGGGGCGGTTAGCCCCATTACTTTTAGGCGATTGCCCGTGCCTTCAAAAACAATCTTAGCCTTTTCTATATAAAACAGCGACTCGTGGTTGTAATAGCCCAGGTTATTTAGGTAAATACCACACACCAGGTAGTATATTACCAGTATAAGGGTAAGTATAGATAAATATATGCCACTGGTTAGCTTCATTATTTTACAACGTTTGTTGGGCTGTTAACTTTACTTAAGCCGTGATTTGTTTTTTCCCAGTAGAAAGGTTTTACAATTAACTGGTATAAGCCTTTATATGCCGATATGGAGTGCATTAACCAGTAAATAGGGTTGGCTATGGCAAACAATATCAGCTCGTAATAACGGCGTTTAAATACCGCTATCATGTTAATGTATATCATCAGTATGTTACCCACCATCAGGTTAAATATCGACATGAACAACACCCAATCCGGGAAGAGCGTACGGATGGTAGACAAATCGAAAACTACGTAGCAGATAAAAAAGGTTAACAGCAGCGGGTAAACTAAAAAAGTTATTGGCGTAGCGCCGATAAAGAAGTTAAAGCCCAGGAAACCCTTCCAGCCAATTTCTTTCCAAAGGGCCACCGGGTCGCGCATGTGTACCAGGTAAGTTTGCATATACCCCTTTATCCAGCGCGAGCGCTGGCGGATCCAGTTAAACGGTTCGTTGTTGGCTTCTTCGTAAGTGGTGGAGTTGATGATGGCAATTTTATAACCCTTAGCATAAGCACGTACACCAAGGTCGGCATCTTCGGTTACATTAAACGGATCCCATGCGCCAAGGTCAACCAGCTCATCAAGCTTAAAATGGTTACTGGTACCACCCAGTGGGATGGGGATATCCAGTGTATCTAAACCGGGCAGCATATAATCAAACCAATACGAATACTCAAGCGTAAACATACGGGTAAGGAAGTTCTCGTTACGGTTAAAGTAATTTAAGGCACTTTGTATGCAAATATATTCTGAAGGCAGTTTGCCGAAAAGCGATACCACTTTCTTTAGCTGATCGGTATCGGGGATATCTTCGGCATCGTAAATGGTGAGGTACTTGCCACGGGCAAAGTGCAGGCCATAGTTACAAGCTTTGGGCTTGGTTTTAGGCATATGAAAAGGTACTACTATCACCTCAAATATGGCAGGGAAATCAAGATTTTTTACCGCGTTAAATGTTTTATCGTCGTCTTCCTCTATCAGTAGTTTTATATCAAGCTTGTGGCGCGGATAATCTATTGATTGCAGGTTCCATATCAGCTTTTTTATCAGCTTATCTTCCTTATATACAGGTAGTAATATGGTGTATATAGGTAACTCGTCATCAACAACCAGCTTAAGCTCTTCTTTGGTAACGGCCTGGTGCAGCTCGAACCGGGAGCCTACAAGCGCCAGGAAAAGCTTAAAGATGATGGCCACCAAAAAGAACGAACTGATGATAACGTTAATGATGATGGAGGTGTTTTTGAAACTGAGCACCAGCCCTATGGTAACCAGCGCTATGATAACGAAGATGACAATAAGCTGCGCGGTAGAGAAGGTAACCACGGCTGAGCTATCCGGGTCGCGTTTCATGAGCTCAAATACTGCCGATTTGGTATACTTATCGCCAAGTAGTTTGTTACTTAACCAGGTAATATCCAAATCGGAAGCGAGGATGATCTCGGGTTCCATATCATAAGTGAAACGGATAAAATCTACAAACAGGTCGTCATCCGGCGAAGCCATCAAAACCACCACCTTGCCATTTTCTATGCGCAGGGGCATAGCCAGGCGGTCGTGCGCAAAAGTAAGGTCTATCTTATCCAGTACATCCTGGTCGTACGCCTCATCGCGCGGGTGCTCATGGATGTGGTACCCCGCGTTTTGTATAGATCTGTCGTAATTTTTACGTGAGATGTATCCCGAAGTGAGGGCTATCTTGATGTAGGATAAACCCGAGGCAGCTGAGTGTTGCTCAATTGCCTCGCGGTCACCTGCTGTGATAAACCCATCATTAGTTAACAATTCAGGAATTGATATACTCATGAAAAAAATACTATATAATTAAAATCTTGCGCCCTTAAATACACAGGAAACATTAGTCGTTAAACAGTTCCTGCGATTTTTGAACCTTTGAACGTATGTAAAGGAATGATAACAGAATGAGCACCAGTATACCTAATAAAATATACAGGTTATAACTATCCCAGAAACGGGTTAGCGCGCTCTTGGTGTCGATATACTCCAGGTTCTCGCTTGATTTATTTATATTAAACAGGTACTTGTTGTTGTTAACATCGGATATACAAACGTTACTGCTTAGTGTTGAAAGCTGCTCGGTTATTGATTTTGATGCAGCCAGGAACGCTTCAGACAGGTGCTTACCTGTGGCGGTTAACACAAGCGTGGCATTATTGCTTCGGCCGTAAAATATCTGGGCCAACCCGTTCGAGGTGGTATCCGACAGGGAGTAAACCACTGTATTGTTGTCGGTATTATAAAGCCTGAAATTGCGGTTAAACTTAACAGGCGCATCCGGAAACTCATTCAACAGCTTGTCATCTTTGGCAAGCAGGGCAATAATATTGTTTTTCTTAAGCTCAGATGGGTTAGCTAACACATCATCAGAGTACATAAACTCGGGGAAGTTATTGGCGTTGATGTTATTATTCAACTCGTAAATGATCTCGCCCATTGCGCCGGCTGCATATTTTGCATATGGTTTTGATACCACTACGCGGGTTGTGCCGCTGTTAAATGCTTCCGGGTATTGATAAAAGCTCAAATCGCTTGTTATGAACGGGTTTTTTGATTCGAGGTACGATTTATCTACATCTATCTCTGAGAAGAAATTGGTAAAGCTGTTTTTACAGTTACCGCTGTTAGGGTAAAACCTAAACTCAGCCTCCAGCGTATTATATTTATGGTGCTGGTACCTGTTAATAGTTACAGATGTATTTAGTTTACCGGATGCATCCAGTTTTTCGCTGCTTAATAATAAACCGTTAAGGTAGATGTTAAAGAAGCCGCGATCGCCCGGGTTTAAGCTGCTGTAGTTTGCAACAATACGTATCTCAACTTCTTTGGGGGTAAAGCTAAAATCGGAGTTTTTAAAATTGAATGCGCTTTTTAACGAACCAATACCCGATAAGAAATCGCTTACGCCGCCAATTTGCTTTAATGATAATTTTGAGCGGTTCTCATCAATAGTTTTAAAGAAGGTGTTTTGCGCTTTATTAACTAAAAGGTAGTCGCCAAAGGTTGAGTTTAACACGTTCATATTACCTAAAGCAGTTATGCTTTTTTCGTAACCGGCATCATCGCCACCGGTAACAAACAATATTTCGGTAGGTACAGCCTCCAGTGATACGGATTTAACCGGTGTAAACCTGCCATGGTTTTCAACCATGCGGGTTATGGTATCTGTTACTGTAGTTACCGCTTTATGCAGGTATAATAAACCCTGGTTGGTTTGCGGTGTAACTTTTACCAACGCGCGTTTATCATCGCGCAGTGTTGGCATGCTTCCAACCATAATATAGTTACGCACACTATCAGGTAGTTTGCTTATCTCAAATACGCCTATATTTCTTGTTTGGGTCTTTTTTAATCTCGCGTATGCCCAGGCAACAGCCTTAAGGTCATGCAGGGACGGGTTGCTGTTATACACAATAGCTGTTTTTGAATCGAAACAGTTACTGATGTTGATATTATTAAAGAAGTTTTTATTGCTTTTTATCAACGAGAGGTAGGAGTAGTTTTTGATCTTCACCCACATGGCGGGGTTATCAAGGTCGCGGCACTGGTCGTCGGTAATGGTTAGCAGGGTTTTAACCTGTATCTTTAAGAAATTATCAGAAGATACATCGGCTTTTGTAAGCGCAATAGTAATGTGCTGGATAGAATCTTTTGTTAAACGGCCGCTATAAACCGGCTTAGTGCCCACAAACAAGTTAATATAAGACCTGTCGCGGATCAATGCCTGCGATGGTTCAAAGAAAATAACCAGTTTGCTTCCGTTTATTTCGTACTGCGGGGTAATTTTAAAATAAAATGAAGTTGCGCCGCTCATGCCAAATATAGGCTCATCATCATTATGGCCCATTGCCTTGAATGAAATAATGGACTGGGCAAACGAAGCTGTACTAAGTACTATTAAAGCCAGGAATGTAAAAAATCTCTTCATCAGATATAAGCGTTAGTTTATTACGTAAAATTCTACTCTAAAATAATTTCCGTTATCGTCACTGCGGTAAACAAGCTCACCGCCAAGTTCTTTTGTCATTAACAGGGCTATTGAAAGGCCCAGGCCAAGCCTGCTCTCAATGGTGCCCGATGCATCATTAAGCGTTTTTAGCTTATTGAACATCATATCCAGTTCTTGCTGGCCAATAGCAACCCCTTCGTCAATAATTTCGAAAACAAATTTTTGGCGTTGCAGGCTGGTAACCACTTTAATATTGTTGTTTGTTTGCGAAAACTTGATAGCGTTTGAGAGCAAGTTTTGAAAAACCTGCCCAACAAAAACCTTATCAAGTTTAACATTCAGGGGTAGTTTCAATATATTATCAACCAAATGGATGTTCTTCATCTGGGCGGTTTCAATCAGGCCTTTATATACGTGCACCACCTCGGCGTTAATATCAAATATCTCCATGTTGAATTTCATCTCAGGCGATTCTATCTCTTTAACATCCATCAGCTTGTTAAGCATATATTGCATTTTCTCTGCCGATTCTGATATATAGTGGGTGTATTCTTTCTGGTCGGCGCTTAGGCGGTAATCTTCTTCCTTAAGCATGTTATTGCTCATTACAATTGAACCAATAAGGTTTTTAAGATCGTGGCCGGCAATATTGATGAAGCTGTTCTTTTGATCGTCAAGTTTGCGCAGTTGCTCGTACTGGCGGTCAATAATGTTGTTCTTTTCGTTAATATCGTGGTTTTGTTCTTTAAGCTGCTCGTTGCTTTTTTCGATCAGTATCTGTGAGCGTACCTCGCGTGCAATTACCTTATACCGCGCATTAGGGATAAGGCATGATATAAAAGCTACGATGAAGAACATTGAGCCACCGTTGCTTATTACAAGGTCTAAAGTGTAATCACTTAAAAGGTTATAGAATACGGCAAGCAGCAATAACGCTACTAAGGTTTGTACAATAGAATTTATAGGCTCCCAAAAAACCTGCAGGTTAAAGAACAGGATAATGGTGGCAAAAATTAAGTAGTAGGTTGTTTGCTGCTGTATATTTACTACATTACATAAAATGGCCGATGTGGTAGATAACAGGAAGAAACAAATGTGGAGCAGCGTTCGGTAATTGTATTTGCGTGCCTGGAAAAAGCTATACAAGCCGTATATAATAAGTACTGTAATGATGCGTACAATAAAAAATTGTAGCCATATATTATTGGCGTAAATAAAATCAACAATACTAAATATGGGATATAAAAATATAATTGTCCAGATTATATTATTTGTTTGATACCAGGCTTTCTTTGATATCTCTTTTTTGTATTCCTCTTTTGAAATTTGAACAAACATTTGTATCCTTAATTATTAATATAAATAAGACCAGTTCTTAATAAATATTAAGATATTGAAAAAAACAGCTTTAAAAAACACGTTCCCAAAACTGCCAATAAATCTGCTCATTATAATATTAATTATAATTATGCAGTGTTGTTATGCAAAAAGTACTCCAACCCCGCTAATTGTAAGGCAAACTGCCTTTAAGCGCGCGCAAAGCTTAAACAACGGCGTTAGCGTTTCCTGGTTCGAACAGACCTGGAATAAGAATGTTTTAAGCCAAAAGCCCCTTACAACTACAGATTTTAAGCTTTTCAAAAAACTTGGTTTCAAAAGCCTCCGCCTCCCTGTAGCGTTCGAATACTTTACTGATGCAGGTATCCCGCCTGAGAAAGTATTTGCACAAATTGATGAAGTTTTGAAACAATGTAAGTTATACGAGATTAAGCTCATAATAGATTACCATTATGGTAAATTAAATGATAGTAATTATTTAACCGAAACCCAAAAAGCAATTGCGCTATGGTTAAAATTAACTAAAAGGTACGGTAATGAAAGCCCGGACAACCTATTTTTTGAACTTTATAATGAACCGCCCCACATGAACCCCAAAGTGTGGAAAGACGCCGTGTATAATATAGTTACCGCTATAAGGGGGGCAGACAAGAAGAGAACATTGATAGTAGGGGCATCAAATTTTAATAGTATTTATGAATTGAGCCGCATGGAAAGGCTGGCTGATGAAAATATTATTTACACTTTTCACTTTTATGAGCCGTTCTTTTTTACCCACCAGGGGGCCGATTGGGTGGGCGACCAGGTAGCAACCACGGGTGTGCCTTTCCCTTACAACGCCAAAACCTATCCGCCAATTAACCCTAAGGTAATAGGCACCTGGGGTGAGAATAACTATTATCAGTATAAAAATGATGGCAACGAGCAGTCTGTGCATGACAAATTGCAAATAGTTAAAAACTGGAGCAACAAATATGGCGTACCGGTGTTGTGCGGAGAGTATGGTGTATTTAATAAGTATACCGATGCCGATAGCCGTTGCAGATATATTAAGGCTGTACGCAAAAACCTAAAGGCGATGAATATGCCGGGGATATTATGGGATTATAACACCAATTTTTCGATATTTAAAGGGGCGCCGGATATAAATAATTTAAGCGACTGTATGAAACAGGCAATTGATTACACGGGTTCAAAATAATATTGTAGTTTTAAATGATTAACTTTGCCCACCTAAGATAGTGCTATGAAATTTTTTGAGGAAAAACGTAAGGAAGTAATGGGGCATATAGAGAAGTTCATGCTTGAAAAGATGAGCGAGTATCTAAAGCCTATTGATACTATTTGGCAACCGTCAGACTTTTTGCCGGATGCGTCGAGAGATACGTTTTTCAGCGAAATTAAAGAAATGCAGGAAAGCGCTAAAGGCTTATCATATGACCTTGTTGCTGTACTGATAGGTGATACCATTACCGAAGAAGCTCTGCCTACCTATGAATCATGGTTAACCATGGTTGAAGGTGTATCTGATAACGAAGAAGGCGGCTGGATGAAATGGACCCGCCACTGGACAGCCGAAGAGAACCGCCACGGCGATCTGCTAAATAAATACCTGTACCTGAGCGGCCGTGTTAACATGCGCGCCATGGAGGTATCTACCCAATACTTAATTGCCGATGGTTTTGACATAGGTACCGGCCACGATCCGTACCGTAACTTTATCTACACATCGTTCCAGGAGCTGGCTACCAATGTATCTCACCGCCGTGTGGCTTCGCAAGCTAAAAAGGATGGCGATACGCTGCTGTCAAAAATGTGCGGCGTTATTGCCGGTGATGAGGCCCGCCACGCAAAGGCATACAAATACTTTATCGAAAAAATATTTGAGGTTGACCCTAATGAGGCGATGCTGGCTTTTGAAGATATGATGCGCAAAAAGATTGTAATGCCGGCGCATTTCCTGCGCGAAATTGGTTTAAAGATTGGCCAAACCTTTGGTCACTTTACTGATGCGGCAGAGCGCCTGGGCATTTATACCGCTATAGACTATGTTGATATATTAAAAGAACTGATAGAAGACTGGCATATTGCAAGCGTGGTAGACCTGAAAGAAGACGGCGAAAAAGCACGTGATTATATCATGAACCTGCCAAACCGTTTAATCCGCGTTGCCGAACGTATGAAAAACCCAATGCTGGAGTATAAGTTCAGCTGGATATACGGATAAGCAAGTTTGATAATATTAATGAAACCACAAGGAGATGATCTTTGTGGTTTTTTGTTTTAGTGGCGAATTAACCACAAAGGGCACGGAGAGAAAAACACAGAGGACACAAAGAAGATTTAGATTATAGGGAACACATCCAATATTTCTCTGTGTCCTTTGTGGTTGAAAAAAGTTCTGCAATAACCCGGGTTGAGTAACTCCGCAATCGCTCGGCTCCAGCCGGGTGATGATTATTATAAGGCCTCCGGCCGCCAAACTAATATTTTGCCCTTGTTGGTGTTGTCACCAACAACTTTTAGGCAGGTAGTAAACAAGCATGGCGGCTTGTTGGTGACAACACCAACAAGGGCGTAACAATATTATAACTACGGAGTTTTACTCCGCCTTGTTAATATTAAACCCCGGCGTTTTATAATCATCCGGCTTATAGGCGCCCGGTATTTGTATGCTATTACCATCGCGCAGCGAAGTAAAGTGCGGCGACATGATCTCTACCCCGGCCTCGTTAAATTTATCCTGAATATTACGGTTTAATGCAGAATAGGTAATAGCCATAATGCCCGGGTTATTGGTATACGCATTTACCTGGTAACTCACATTAAAATCGTTCAGCGCGGTTTGTAATACAAAAGGTTTGGGCTCGGGTAAAATACCTTCGGTAGCTTCGGCCGCGCTTATTAATAACTGTTGTATTTGTTGCCAGGGGGCGTCGTATCCTATAGTTATAGTTGTATTTAATATCAGCCCCGCGGTTTTAGCAGTTGATGAATAGTTAATAGTATGCCCACCTAAAATTGTTGCGTTAGGGATGGTAATATCCTCGTTTTTAATGGTGCGCAAACGGGTAACCAGTATATTTTTTTCTATAACTGTACCCATTATGTCACCAACCTTAACCACATCACCAAGTTTAAAGGGCCGCATATAAGTAAGTACCAGGCCCGATACCATATTAGATATGGCAGATGACGAACCAAACGAAAACAGGATCCCTAAAAATACGGTAACACCCTGAAATATCTTAGAATCAGACCCGGGCAAATAGGGGAATATCACCACAAACATAAAAGCGTAAAGTATCACCCTTATTATATTATAGGTGGGCATTGCCCAATCGGGGTAAAAGTTTTTGATGGTGAACGCGCCGTTCTTTATTTCGGCGGCAATAAAACCGATTAGTTTTACAATATACCTGGTTACCATATAAATAACCAATACCGTTAGCAGGTTGGGGATGTATCGTAAAAACGCGAGCGCAATACTTTTTAACGGGTTTGTAATGTAGCCCAATAGCTGCGTGGCAATGGGCTTTGTCCACGGGAATATGTAAAACAATACCGGCAGGGCAAGGTATACCAGCAGTATAATAACAGCAAATTTTACTACCCGCAACAGCGTATTTACAAAAGGCAACAGCCTGTTTACATAATTTGCCGGTGCGCCTTTTTGTGCAAGCGCTTCCACCCGCTGGTTCCAGCTGCCAATGATACGCTTACCCAACCAGCCAAACGCACGGTTAACCAACCATATTAAAAGTATAAGCAGGGCAAATACCAATATAGCTTCACCTACCTGTATAGCCAGCTCTTTAAAGTTGTAGCTTTCGGTAGCGGTTTTAAGGCGTTGTTTTAAAAGGGCATAGTAGTTATCGGCAAGGGCTTTGCGGCTTAGTTCGCTGAATTTGCTGTCCTGCTCATTTACAGCAAAAACAATTTCGGCTTTATAGGTTACAACGGATAGTGTGCTGTCATGTGTTAGCTTCAGCGAATCGGCTACAAAATCAAGCCGGCTTATCAACCCGTTTATCCGTTTGGTTACCACCTGTGCCCGTTCGGCTGGTGTAAAAAGCCCCTGGCTTGTGTAAAATGTAAAAAGGGTATCCTTATTAATAATAACCGGGTACCCTGTTGCAGTTACAGGCTTTTGCGCTTTAACCGGGTTAAGGGCTATACAAAGGCATATAAATAGCACATAAAATTTAGGCATAGCAGGTTTTTATGCTAAAGCTAAATATTATATTTAAGTATAAATAGTAAAAGATTATCCTTCCTGCACCAAATCTGTCCCCTGCCCGTTTGAGATATCATCAAACAAGCTGTTCAGTATCGATTCAACCGTGATGGAGTTTACATCATCTACATAATGCTCGTTGCGGGTAATCCATAGTTCATCGTCCTGTACAGTAATAGTAAACAAAACACCTTCATATAATTGCGGGTAGCTTATCTCTATACCGGTTGGCGTATTGGCTATATTAAAGCTGATATTGCTTTGCCTTTGCTCCTGGAAAATGGGGTTCAGCCTTTTTTGCAAGTGATTATAAAGCTCGCTAATGTTAACCGGTTTATGCAGGGTGATGATCTTCATGGCTTGTGTGTTTGATATATTTACAATTGGCTTACCCGTATTGTTTACAATGCATTTTTATTTAAGCTTTTAAAACAGGAGTTTTGCTTGCAACGTTCTATTAAAAACTACCGTTATGAAATATAAATTACTGGGCCGGTCGGGCCTTAAAGTATCCGAACTTTGTTTAGGCACTATGGGTTTTGGCACCGAAGGCGGCTGGGGGGCAGATGCTGCCACCAGCTTCGAGATAATGGATGCTTACGCCAATGCGGGCGGCAACTTCCTGGATACGGCCAATATATACAAACTGGGCACCAGCGAGAAGATCATAGGCGATTACCTTTCAACACAGGACCGTGATTACTTTGTACTGGCTACCAAATACACTTTAAAGGATAATACCACCAACCCCAATGCCAGCGGCAACAGCCGTAAAAATATGATGCGCAGCGTTGAGGAAAGCCTGAAGCGTTTAAAGACTGATTTTATAGATGTACTATACCTGCACATTTGGGATGATATTACCCCGATAGATGAAGTACTTCGCGGACTGGACGACCTGATAAAACAAGGCAAAGTAACCTACGCCGCCATTAGCGATACGCCCGCCTGGGTGGTAGCCAAAGGCAATACTTTGGCCGAACTAATGGGCTGGAGCCAGTTCATCGCTTTACAGGTTGAATACAGCCTGCTTGCCCGCACCGCCGAGCGCGAGCTGATCCCGATGGCCAAACATTTTGGGATGACGGTTACCCCCTGGGCGCCACTGGCGGGCGGCGCATTAACCGGTAAATATTTAAAAGGCGACAAAGGCCGTATAAAAGCCGACAGCAAACGCCTGGATGCCCGCGCCGAAGGCATTACAAAAGTGGTAATGGAGATTGCGCAGGAGCTCGGGGTATCTGAAAGCCACGTTGCCCTGCAATGGACCATGAGCAAAGGGTTTAGCTGTATCCCTATTGTGGGTGCTACCAAGATCGACCAATTAAATGATAACCTTAAAACAGTAGATGTAGTGTTAAGTCCATCTCACATCCAAAAACTTGATGATGCCAGTAAAATAGAATTGGGCTTCCCCGGCGATTTTTTTAATGAAGAAGCTGTGAAAGTTAATTCGTTCGGCGGGTTTTATGATAGGGTAGAGAAGAGGGGGCGATAGCAACGCGGCAATCTTCGGCATGTAAGTCGCCGACTTTTCTATCGAAGATTGCCACGCTACGCTCGCAATTGACGATTGGGCTGTAGAGACGCGATACTTCGCGTCTCTTTGCATTAGAAGAGTGCGTTAGGGATAGCAGTGGAAACCCCGGAATGAAAGGTTGCTTCTATCGGCAGCCTGGAATGAGGAGTTGTAACGAATAGCCCGGGCCGCAGGCAACGCCATTATGGTGAATGGTTGATTGAGTTAAGTGGTGAATGGTTCCTGTATGCCAATTAACAATATCCAACTAATCAATACTAATCATTCTCCACACATTGGCCATTATTAGTACAATATAACTGCCCATAATAAACAAGCTCAATCACCCACTTATTCTGCTAAATCTCACCACTCAATAATCTCCCCAATAATTCCTTAAAAACCATTTGTAAATTAAACAATTAAGCCTATCTTTGCAGTCCCGTAATTACGGGGTAAAGTATACGTTTAATAAATTTAATTAAAAGCAAGTGAATACGTTAAGTTACAAAACTGTCTCAGCCAACAAGAAAACCGTTAATAAAGAATGGGTTGTTGTTGATGCAAACAATGAGATTTTGGGGCGCTTGTGTACTAAGATCGCGATGATGATCAGAGGTAAACACAAGCCAGGGTTCACCCCACACGTAGACTGCGGCGATAATGTAATTGTTATCAATGCAGACAAGGTTAGACTGACCGGAAACAAATTCAGCGAAAAGCAGTATGTTTCTTACACCGGTTACCCGGGTGGTCAGCGTTTCATTTCTCCAAAAGAGTTAATGGCAAAGCAT